>JANOFN010000010.1:0-2322 GCA_031413655.1 Sphingomonadales bacterium
GAGCGTGCCAAGCTTGATTATTTGACATCACAACGTCGGCTTGACAAACGAAAAGCGGCGCAGCGTGCCGCTCAGGCCGACTTGTCTCGCGCGGAAGTCGCGGTGCGCAATGCGGAAGCGACAATTGCGCTGGCCACTCAAGAAGGCGCGGCGGAGGTCAAGACACTCAATGCGGATGTGGCCCGTGCGGTGGCGATGCAAAAGTCCGCGGAACTTACGGTGCAAGTCGAAGAACGACTTCGGCAATCGGGCGGCCTGAACTCGGATATCATACTCCTTCAGGCGCGGCAGCAGTTCGATGTGGCTGTCGCGGAAACAAAATCAGCGGAAGCCAAAGTTGAAAAAGCGCAGATCACGTCCACCGTGCGCGTCCGACAGGCTGAATTAGCAAAGGCTTCGGCCGCCGCCGATGCCGTGAGCCTTAAAGCCAAAGTTGATGAGTCCGGCCACGAAGCCGCCGACGCCGAAGTGGACGTATCCAAGGCACAATTAGAACTCAGTCGCACCCGGCTGACAGCGCCTGTCGATGGTGTGGTCATGCAACTCAACGTCCGCGTCGGTAGTATCATGGGCGGAAAATCCACGGCGATCGAACACAAAGATGCGGCCGTGACACTCTATGATCCAGCGCGATTGCAGGTGCGCGTTGAAGTGCCGATCAGCAAGTTTGCGCTCGTTCGGCCCGGCCAGCCTGCCGTCATCGAAATCGAAGATGTTTTGCCAGGCGTGAAGTTACAAGGCCAAGTACTCAGCGACACGCATTTTGCCAACGTCGCGCGCAACAGCGTGCCGGTGAAAGTCGCGCTACCGGAAGGCCCGCCCGCCCAGCTTCGTCCCGAGATGATCGCTTCGGTGCGTTTCATTTCGCCAAAGGGCACGGCAGATGCGCCCAAGTCGGAGACTGTCCGGCGCTTGATCGTGCCACGTCGACTGGTTCGCATGGAAGGCGAACAGGCCAAGATTTGGATCGTGGACGCGGTCACAGGTCGAGCCATGCAACGAACAATTGAACTTGTGCCCGGCCCGCAGGTCGGCGACGTAGCCGAGGTTGTGTCCGGTCTACAACCGACCGACAAGTTGATCGCGTCGGGCTTGGAACAGATGTCACCCGGCCTTCGTGTCAAAGTCACGGGGGAAGAACGATGAGAGAATCAAGCGAGCCATTGGTTGAAATCGACAACCTGACCAAGGTCTACTGGAAGGGCAGCCAGGAAGTGCCCGTGCTACGCGGGGTCAGTCTTGAGGTCGAGGCCGGCGAATTCGTCGCGCTCATGGGTCCTTCCGGAAGCGGCAAAACCACGCTGCTCAACCTGATCGCCGGCATCGACCGGCCGACGAGCGGCCTGCTTCGCGTGGACGGTCAGGAGTTGGCCAAACTATCGCGCGGTCAGTTGGCGGCATGGCGAGCACGGCACGTGGGCTACATCTTCCAGCAATATCACTTGATCCCCGTGTTGAACGCGTTTGAAAACGTGGAGCTGCCGCTGCTATTGTTGCCGTTCTCACGAAGCGAACGACGGAAGCGCGTGCAAATCGCATTGGAAGGCGTCGGCCTAATGGACCGTTACGACCATTACCCGCGACAACTCTCCGGCGGTCAGGTCCTGATGCCGATTCGTCAGTTTCAAGGCCAGCGCAAGTCGATAGCGGGCGTCGAGAAAGCTCGGTTGCAGTTCCAATGCCCGGCGATAGGATTGGATCGCGGCGGGGAGATTGCCCAGCGAATACTGGATGCTGCCCAGGCTGTAATGCGCCTGTGTGAGTTCAGGATCGAGCATGATGGCTTCCATCAAGGCTAGGGCTGCCTCATGCCCATCTTGTTTGGCCATCAGTGTGATACCGAGTTGCAGATAGGCTCTGGCGTTGTTCGATTTGAGCTTGAGCGCTGCGCGGCATTCATCGATGGCGGCATCGAGATCGCCCACGCGATAGAGCCCTTGGGCCAGCTTCAGCCGGTCGTCAGCACTGTCCGGCGACGCCAGGACTGCGTTGCGCAACTCGCCCAGCGCCATCACGGCATCCTCCTGCTCGAGCGGCAAGAGGGTGGGGAGCTGGTGCGTATCGGTCGGCACAGGAGCAGGCGGGGCTTCGGAAGATGGCAAGGGGGGCTCGCGCGGTAAGAGTTCGGGGGAGGCCTGTTCATTCGGCGGCACTGGAGCAGGCGCTGGTTCGGAAGACGGCGGAGGGGACTCGATCACTGAGGGCGGCTGGTTCGCAGACGTCTGCGCGAACGATGAATGGGCGAGTGTCAGTGTGGTGAAGGGCGCAAACAAGAGGGCCAGGAGCAACAATCGACGACGCATCAAAACCTATGATCCTCCG
>JANOFN010000011.1:0-19093 GCA_031413655.1 Sphingomonadales bacterium
GCGTCCGGGCCGGGCGGAGAGTGCTCCGTCATCACCCTGCAGGGGCTTTGGGGCCTTTCTCCTGCAGGACGGCGCCGGGCACAAAGGCGGTGCAGGAGACGGGGGTGCCGGTTACGCACTCCTGCAGCTTTGACCCACCAACGCAAAACACGCCGGACGCTCCCGCGTCCGCACCATGTGTCCCGTCCCCCCTTCCTCCCAAGGGCGCATTCGTGTGCCTGCGTGATTCGATTGGCGTGCGAGGCGGTGGAGCGATGCGAGCGACACAACATATTACTATTGCGAAGCGCTCGCATATAGTTTAGCGAACGATTCGCAATAGCGAGAACTGCCCATGGTCGTCTGTGTCTGCAATGCCATTCGTGAACGCGATGTCCGCCACGCCGCGCGCAGCGGTGCGCGCAGCCCGGCCAAGGCCTATCGCTCTTTGGGCTGCAAGGCACAATGTGGCCAGTGCATCCCGTTTGCGCGTGAGATCATCAAGGCTGAACACGCGATTGCTTGCTAGTCTCAATAGCGAATCATTCGCTGTTTTCCGCCATTTTCCGACTGTTCGAGCCCGCAACACGGCGCTATGATGCTCCGCTCAGGGCATAAAAGGATCAAGTCATGAAGGGCGACCCCAAGGTCATCGAATTCCTCAATCAGGCGCTCAAGAACGAACTGACCGCGATCAACCAGTATTTCCTGCATTACCGCATGCTCGACAATTGGGGCGTCAAGCGGCTTGCCAAGTTCGAATATGGCGAGAGTATCGATGAAATGAAGCATGCCGACAAACTGGCGGAACGCATCCTGTTTCTGGATGGATTGCCCAATTTCCAGATGCTTGGACGGCTACGAATCGGTGAATCGGTAGAAGAGGTGCTCAAGGCCGATCTCGCGCTTGAGGAGGAGGCGATTCCCCCCTTGCGCGAAGCGATCGTCCATTGCGAAAAGGTGCGTGATTTTGTGAGCCGGGATCTTTTTGCCCATATCCTTGAGAATGAGGAAGAGCATGTCGATACGCTAGAGACCCAGTTCGAGATGATTCGGCAGATGGGACTGGAGAATTACATCCAGCTGCAATCAAGCGCGGTTGGCGAAAGCTGAGGCTCGCTCAGGCCGAACGTCCGGCGACCAGTTCTCCGCCATGCACTGCCCCGGGCTTGCGCACACGCAACGGATTGATTTCGTAGTCAAAGGCCGCGACAGTCTTTTCAAATACGGAGCGAAGCTGAACGACCTGTTCGAGAAGGCTTTCCGGCGACTGGTGCCATTCGAGGCAATCGCGCGCCTGAACCTCGATTTCCTCTGCGAGCTCTGCAACGCCAAGCGCGCCCAATTCGATGGCCTCTGATTTGAGCACGTCCGCCGGGCCGATCATCGCAACCGTATCATGAGCGCGCATCGCATTTTCAATGGCAGTCACGGCCTTTCCGCCATCATCGCGGAAGTAGTTCAGAACGCGAAAGAAATTTGCGCCCAAAGATGCGCGGGCCTGTTCGAACCGGTTCCAATCCATTGCCGTGATGTCTGTTTGCGCCATGACTGTGACCGAGCCTTTCCAGCTCAAAAAGGGGGCCACTTGAGTGGCAGGCCACAAACTACGCCCAATTAGTAAACGAGATATTGAAATTGGCGCGCGAAAATGTGGGCAACCCGGCGTCCTGTGTGGCCGCTTCAAAGAGACCCGAAATCGATCTCGAGATGACGATCAAGGTGGATGGAACGGTCTTCGAGAGGGTATTTCAGGCCAGAAGCACAGTTGAAGAGAAGCACAGTTTCTTCCTTGCCTACCCACCCCTGGGCCAAGGCTGTTTCATATGCGGCCAGCGTTGCGCCACCTTCGGGGCAAAGAAGCAGGCCATCTTCCAGTGCGACACGCTCTACCGAATTGAGAAGTGCGGTATCGGAAACGGCGATGGCACGTCCGCCACTCGCGCTGACGGCGCGAAGAATGAGAAAATCTCCAACGGCACGGGGGACGCGGATACCGGAGGCAACAGTGTGCGAGCCCTCCCACCGTGCGGCATGTTCGAGCCCGTCTTCGAAAGCCTTCACGATCGGTGCGCATCCTTCAGCTTGCACGGCAAACATTTTGGGTCGCTCGGATCCGATAAAGCCCAATGCCTCCAGCTCCTCGAATGCCTTCCACATTCCGATCAGTCCGGTCCCGCCGCCGGTCGGATAAAATATGGCGTCCGGCAACGTCCAGCCAAGCTGTTCGGCCAGCTCCAGCCCCATCGTCTTTTTGCCTTCGATCCGGTATGGCTCCTTGAGCGTCGAGAAATCGAACCATCCCGTGCGCTTTGCGCCTTCCCCGGCAATCGCACCGCAATCGTCAATCAAACCGTTGACCCGATAGACCCGGGCACCGTGCGCCGCGATTTCACGCACGTTGACCTCTGGCGTGTCATCGGGGCAAAATACGATTGTTTCAATTCCGGCCCTTGAGCCATAGGCGGCCAGCGCCGCGCCCGCATTGCCGTTGGTCGGCATCGCGATCCGGGTCACGCCGAGTTCCTTGGCCATTGACACCGCCATGACCAGCCCACGCGCTTTGAACGATGCCGTCGGAAGGCGTCCTTCATCCTTGACCAGCAATTTACCAACGCCAAGCCGCATAGCTGTTGCGAAAAGAGGGACAATAGGTGTCGCATTCTCACCAAGGCTCACGACATTTGCGGTGCGGCGCACGGGCAAGAGTTCGCGCCATCGCCACATGTCCATCGGCCGCCGGGCGAGTTCTTCCTTGGTCAGCACCTTGCCGACCCCGTCCAGATCATACCGGACAAGCAACGGGCGTCCTGCTTTTGAAAGCCCCTGCAACTGATCGGCTTCGTAACGCTCGCCAGTCAGCGAGCATTCGAGATGAGTGACAAAAGTCGGGCGATGTGCCGTCAGATTGTCATCGTGCTTCAAGCGCCAGCCTTGGCAACCCCGACCAGCGCCGGACGAAGCAACCGGTCCTTGATCATATAGCCCGACTGCATTTCCTGCACGATCGTGCCAGGCTCAACGTCGGCACTGGGAATCTCGACCATGGCCTGATGCTTGTTGGGATCCAGCGCCTGGCCGATCGCCTCGATGCGCTTGATGCCGTTGCGGTCGAACACCGCAGCCAGTTCGCGCTGGGTTGCCTCAAGCCCGGCGATCAACCCCTTGGACGCTTCATCGGCACGCATTGCTTCGGGTATCACATCAAGTGCACGGGCAAGATTGTCCGCGACCGACAGGATGTCCCGGGCAAAGCCCGTTGCGGCATAGGCACGTGCATCCTGCGCATCTTTTTCAAGGCGGCGGCGCACATTCTGCATTTCAGCCTGGGCATAAAGGATCTGCTGGCGCGCCTCTTCAAGCTCTTCCAGCAATGCACCCAGCGGATCGGCCTCCGGATCCGGCACGGCAGGCGCGCCTTCGGCAATCATTTCGTCTTCGGCCTGCAATTCTTCTTCAGTCATTTATACATCAATCTCGATAAGCTCTGTGCGGTGAAATCAACCATGGGAACGATGCGGGCATAATTCAAGCGGGTCGGGCCGATCACCCCCACCACGCCAACCACTTGCCCATCCCGTCCGTGATAGGGCGCGGCGATAACCGAAGAGCCCGACAATGCGAAGAGTTTGTTTTCCGCACCGATGAAGACCTTGGTTGATGCGCCCTCCTGGGCACTCTCCAAAAGCCGCGCAATTTCCTCCTTGCCTTCAATCTCGTCGAGCAGCAGGCGAACCCGATCAAGATTGGCGGCCGCGTGCGCATCAATCAGGTTCGCTGCACCGCGCACGATCAGCACCGGGCGGTGGGCGTTGTCACGCGCCCAATCGGCTAGCCCCTTGACGATCAGGTCCTGGGACGCCGCATCAAGCGCCGCCCGTTCCTGCCCAATCTGTCGAGCAATGACGGCCGAAGCCTCGGCAAGCGTCAATCCTGCAAGCGTTGCCGTCATGTAGTTTCCAGCTTCGGTCAAGGCGGATGCGGTCATCCCGCGCGGCAGATCAATGACCCGATTCTCGACCGACCCATCATCCCCGACCAAGATTGCGAGTGCCTGTTCGGATGACAGGAGTGCAAAGGCGAATTGCTTCAACCGCGGCGCGCGCGTTGGTACAAGAACCAGCCCTGCGCAGGCCGAAAGACCGGACAAGGCTGACGTCGCAGCCGTCAATGCCTCTTCGATTGGCCCCGAATGGGTCAGCCTCGATTCGATCGCCGCACGCTCATCCGCGGTTGGTTCTGCGGCCTGCATCATGCCGTCAACAAAGAGCCGCAAGCCACTTTCGGTGGGCATCCGTCCCGCCGAAGTATGTGGCGCAGCAAGCAGTCCAAGCTCTTCAAGATCCTGCATCACGTTTCGGATCGACGCAGGGGACAAGTTCATTGCGGCAAGTTTTGAAATCGTCCGCGAACCGACCGGTGCACCAGAGCCGAGATAGGATTCGACCACCACGCGAAAAACGTCTCGCGCGCGGTCAGTCAATTCATGGACGGGCGCGGTCATCGTGCAGGATGTAGGGCATCCGCCCGATCATCTCAACGGCCATCAAAAGGCAACTCTATTGAGGCGCCTCAGTCTGCATGGCCAGTACTTCCGCAAGGGATTTGAAATCGATCAGTTCGATCAGGAAGACCAGGGTCGAGTTTGCAGGAATGGGACCCGTGACCTTGTCCCCATAGCCGAGCACGGACGGGATACACAGTTTGTAGCTGCCCCCCCGCTGCATGAGCTTCAGCCCTTCGGCAAAGCCCGGGATAACCCGACTGACCGGAACTGGTGCCGGCCCGGCATCGTCAAAAGGGGCGCCGGTTGCTGCCAGGAAACCCTTGTAGTTGATGAGCGCGATATCGCTATCAGTCGGCTTTTCGCCCATGCCCACCTTCAGGATCGTATAGCCTAGCCCGGATGCACTGCGGGTCGTGCATTGACGGTCCGCCAGCCCGAGCGGCTCGGGGGCCTTCTTGATATCGAGCAGTGCCACTTCGAAAACCAGATCGGCATTGGCGGGAATTGAGCCCGCACCGGCGGCGCCATAGCCCAGCGCAGCCGGTATGCAGATCCGGATATTCCCGCCAACCTTCAACAGCTTCAGACCTTCGGTAAAGCCGGGAATGACTTGGGTGACGCCGAAATCGGCTCGTTCCGATTGGTCAAAGGTCGTACCATCGATAGCCAGCATGCCCGCGTATTTTACGCTGACTGTATCGGAATCGCGCGGTGCTGCGCCTGTTCCTGCGTTCAATATGGTAAAGCCCAAACCAGACGCCGTCTTAAGCGCGCACTGTCCCACAATCTTCGATTCTTGCGGCGCGGCAAGCACCGAAAGGGATGGCAGGGATGTCAGAAGGCCGGCCAGAAAAAGAATGGCCGGCCGCGATTTGAACTTGATCGATGCATATTTCATGCCCGCGCGCCTAGCCAAGCCAGGCGCGATCGGCAATCACAGATGTCGCGATTGGCTATTTCCGGCGCGCAAGCCAGACAATGACGGCACCGCCGAGCGCAAGGAACATGCCGTTCCAACTCCATTGCGGGACGCCGATCATGAAGCTGTCGGCGGGCCACCGAATGATGTTCAGCCCCTGCCCAATCCACAAGCCACCCATCAGCAGCATCAAAACGCCCAGCACCTGGGCCACGACCTTCAGGAATCCCATTGTCTTTCCTCTCCTCTTTGGGGGCTGGTGATATCGGCCCCTCACGTATAGATGCGCCCAAACACTCACAAAGGACAAGCATAATGCGCCCATCCGGACGCGCGCCAGACCAGATGCGCGCCATTTCAATCGAGCCTGCCTTTACAAAGCATGCAGAAGGGTCCTGCCTGGTCAGTTTTGGCGACACGCGCGTGCTCGTTACAGCAAGTGTTGAGGAACGCGTGCCGCCCTTCATGCGCGGCAAAGGCGAAGGGTGGGTCACTGCTGAATATGGCATGTTGCCGCGCGCCACGCATACGCGGGGAAACCGTGAGGCAGCGCGCGGCAAGCAGTCGGGACGAACGCAGGAGATCCAGCGGCTGATTGGGCGCTCACTGCGAGCGGTCGTCAACCTCAAGGCCTTGGGTGAACGACAGATTACGCTCGATTGCGACGTGATCCAGGCCGATGGAGGAACGAGAACGGCCGCGATCTCCGGCGCTTGGGTGGCGCTGCGGCTCGCGGTCGACAAGCTGATCACAGAGGGCAAGATCGAAGGCGATCCTGTTGAGCAGCAGGTAGCCGCAATCAGTTGCGGAATTTACAAGGGCACGGCGGTGCTCGACCTTGACTATGACGAGGATTCGAACGCCGGTGCCGATGCCAATTTCGTGCTGCTCTCAAATGGCAATATTGCAGAGGCACAGGCTACGGCGGAAGGAGAAACCTATGACGAAGAAGCCCTGCTCCGCCTGCTCCGCCTCGCACGGATCGGCTGCAAATCGGTCTTCGAGGCCCAGCTGAAAGCGGTCGGCCGCTAGTGCGCAAGCTCCAGCCCGGAAAGCTGGTCATCGCCTCGCATAACCAGGGCAAGGTGCGCGAAATCCGGGCGCTGCTTGCACCTTACGGGATCGAGCCAGTTTCGGCTGGCGATCTTGGGCTGCCGGAACCGGAGGAAACCGGCACAACCTTTGCCGAAAACGCACTGATCAAGGCACGTGCAAGCGCCGAAGGGTCAGGCTTGGTTGCGCTCGCTGACGATAGCGGACTTTGCGTCACCGCGCTCGGTGGCGATCCGGGAGTCTACACTGCGGACTGGGCCGAAACACCCAATGGCCGTGACTGGGATCATGCCATGGACAAAGTGGAAACCAAGCTGAAGGCGATGGGGCCGGACGTCGATCGCTCGGCAGAGTTCGTGTGCACATTGGCATTGTGCTGGCCGGATGGCGAGACAGCGCTGTTTGAGGGTTCGGTTGCAGGCACCCTGATCTGGCCGCCGCGCGGAAAACTTGGCTTTGGTTATGACCCTGTTTTTGTGCCCAATGGTCATGAAATGAGTTTTGCGGAAATTTCACCCGAGGCCAAACACGCAATCAGCCACAGAGCCGATGCCTTTGCCAAACTTGTCGCAGCGGTCTTTTAGACGTGAGCGAACCGCTCGCTCTCTATGTTCATTGGCCATTTTGTGTTTCGAAATGCCCCTATTGCGACTTTAATAGCCATGTCCGCGAGACCATAGACCAGAACGCCTGGCGCGATGCGTTGCTGAAGGATCTGGCACACGAAGCAACATTGCTGGCCGGCCGGCCGATTGGATCAATCTTCTTTGGCGGCGGCACGCCGTCGTTGATGCCGCCTCAGACAGTTGCTGCGCTGATCGAGGCAGCCGATAGACATTGGGGGTTTACCCCGGATATCGAGATCACACTCGAAGCCAACCCCTCTTCGGTCGAAACTGCACGTTTTGACAGCTTGGCCTCGGCAGGCGTCAATCGCATTTCGCTTGGCCTTCAATCGCTTGCCGATGATGCGTTGGCCTTCCTCGGTCGGGCACATGATGTCGAAGAAGGGCTGGTCGCGCTCGACACGGCCCAACGGCATTTTGCCCGCGTAAGTTTTGATTTGATCTATGCCCGGCCGGATCAATCTCTCGAAAGCTGGCTGCGCGAACTCGCACGTGCCCTTTCTTTTGGCACCGAACACATTTCGCTCTATCAATTGACGATTGAGCCCGGAACACGCTTTGCCACTTTGGTCGCGCAAGGGCAGCTAATGCCAACCGATCCGGATCATGGCGCCGACCTGTTCGAGCTGACCCGAGAAATGACAGCAGCGGCAGGGCGTCCGGCCTATGAGATTTCCAACCACGCCCGCCCCGGATGCGAAAGCCATCATAATCTGACCTATTGGCGATATGGCGACTATGCAGGGATCGGGCCAGGCGCGCATGGCCGACGAGGCGGGCTTGCAACAGTGCGTCACAAAAAGCCTGAAAACTGGCTCTCAGCGACCAAACGTAATGGCCACGGACTGCAAACGGAGGACAAGCTTCTGCCCGCCGACCGCGCCCGCGAAGCCCTGCTTATGGGATTGCGACTTGTGGAAGGCGTAGACCTTGTTCGCATTGCCGCGCGGTGCAAAGTCGGTGAAGATAAGCTGATCGACGCGCGAAAGGCAAAGACGCTTGAAGAGCATAAACTGATCCGCATCACCAGCGGTCGGTTGGCTGTTACAGACAAGGGCATGCCCGTGCTCGACAGAATCCTGGCCGAGTTGGTTGCAATCTGACCAGTTGATCGTTTGGTGGCTGGAGATTTTCAAATCTGGCTGATAGGGGACACCCCCATGAAAAAGCTTCGCAAAGCAGTCTTCCCCGTCGGGGGTCTCGGCACTCGCTTCTTGCCGGCCACCAAGGCCATGCCCAAGGAAATGCTGACCGTCGTGGACAAGCCGTTGATCCAGTATGCCGTAGACGAGGCGCGCGAGGCAGGGATCGAGCAGATGATTTTCGTCACCGGCCGCGGAAAATCGGCCATCGAAGATCATTTCGACATTTCCTACGAGCTTGAGACGACGATGGCCGGACGTGGAAAGTCGCTGGAAGCCATTGAAGGGACGCGTTTCAGGCCCGGCGAAGTCATCTATGTCCGCCAGCAGGAGCCGATTGGGCTTGGTCATGCGATCTGGTGTGCGCGTCACATTGTCGGTGACGAACCCTTTGCCGTCTTCCTCCCGGATGAACTGATGGCGAGCAGCCCGGGTTGCATGAAGCAAATGGTTGAGGCCTATGAACGAGTCGGCGGGAACATTGTCTGTGGCTATGAAGTGCCAGACAGCGAAACCCACAAATATGGTATCATCACGCCGGGGAGAATCGACGGAAAACTGGTCGAGGTGAAGGCTTTGGTGGAAAAACCTGCCCCAGGAACGGCGCCTTCAAATCTGATGATCCCGGGGCGGTATATCCTACAGCCCGAGGTCATGCGTGTTCTGGAAGGACAGGCGCGCGGTGCCGGTAATGAAATCCAGCTTACCGACGCCATGGCCCAAATGATAGGCACCCAACCGTTTCACGCTTTTGCGTTTGATGGTCGACGCTTCGATTGCGGTGACAAGGCCGGCTTCATTACAGCAAATATTGCACTCGCGCTTGACCGGGACGATATTGGTGCCGAGGTTCGTCGATGGCTGGATGAAAATCATTTTAAAAGACCGTAGAATTACTTTCGAAAGTAGATTTTTGTCTGTGCCTTGTCTATGAAATGTCCCGGAAATCCGTCATTCTCCGGTTTCAAATTAACTGAATTGCAGGACTTTACCCCTAGTTTCCACCGTTGGGAGCCAAGGGACCAAATGTGCGGCAGAAATTTCATATAAGGCCGAATACACCCATCATCGTGATGGTCATGCTGTTTCTGGCTGTGCTCGGTTTCAGCCTGTTCGAAACCGCGCGCGAAGCCGATCTGGTCGATATCGAACGTACGCGCCTTTCAGTTGCCGCTGCTGTTCAGTCACAAGTCCAGCAAATCGTCACAATGGCAGACGACAATGCCATGTGGGACGATGCAACGACCGCGGTTTATCCGAAACTTCAGAAATCCGACTTCTTCTGGAGCAATTGGGGCTGGTCGTCGGCAGACGCCAGGAACTTCGACACTGCGCTCATTCTCGATCAGGAGGGCCGCCCCCTCCTCGGCTACAGCCGCGGTCGGCAAGTCCGCATAGATCCTGCCAAAAAATATGGCGAAGCATTTGCGATCCTGAAGGACCGCTCTCGTCGCCAGAAACACGCGGTTGGCGGTATCGTCGCTTCGCCCGATGGCCCCGTCCTGATTGGCTTGGCCAACATCACACCGACAAGCAGTTCGCTCGATCACATGATACCGAGCACTGGCCCCTATTGGCTGGTTTTCACCAAACCGTTCGGACAGGCCGCTGCCGATACGATCGGCCGGAACTTGCTGCTCGACAATATGGTCCTGTCAGATCGGCCCGTTCGCCAAACCGGAATCGCCGTTCGTGACGCTGCCGGAAATCCAATCGCAAGCCTGAACTGGAAACCGACGCGGACAGGCTTCAAAGCCCTTCAGCTCGCACTGCCATGGATCGCGATTGCTGCGGCTCTTCACCTCCTGATCGGTATTCTTGTCAGTCGTCGAGCGTTGCGTTCGGTTGCCACGCTGGCTGAACAGGCCCTGATGGACAGCCTCAGCAACCTGCCCAATCGTCGGGCTCTGCGTCGTGACCTGGATCATCGACTGAAGCGTGGCGAGAAGCTGGCCCTCGCGCTTATCGATCTCGATGGATTCAAGGGGATCAACGACAATTACGGTCACCAGGTCGGTGATCGCCTGATAAAATGCGTCGCCGAGTTGCTCAAGGAGCAGGTGGGGACGCGGGGAATGGTCGCCCGGCTCGGCGGCGACGAATTTGCTATCATGGTGCCAGGGTCATCTGCTGTGATCGAATTGCAGGACATTGCCCGAGCAGTGCTGGACAAATTGTCGCGCCCGTTCCGTATCGATGAACGAACGGTCCTGGTCGGAGCAAGTATCGGGCTGGCTTCCGTCAGCCTCAACGATTTCGATGCAAGCGAATTGATGCGGCGTTCGGATGTTGCCATGTATGCAGCGAAGCGAGCAGGCAAGATGCGTCTTTGCTGGTACGATGAAATGCTCGACCAGAAGCAAGTCCAGGCACGGACAATTGAACTGGAGCTGCGTGCGTCGATCGATGCGCAGGATTTTGACCTCGTCTATCAGCCGGTGGTTGGCATCAACGACAGGAAAATCGTTGGGGTAGAAGCATTGCTTCGCTGGTCGAGCCCTACGCGCGGCGAAGTGAGCCCATCCGAATTCATACCCATTGCCGAAGAGACCGGACTGATCGACCGGATCGGGATGATCGTCCTCCGTCGCGCCTGCAGCGAAGGCCTTGGCTGGGGCGATGTGCGCCTGGCTGTCAATGTTTCGGCGGCGCAACTTCGCAATCCTGAATTCTCAACGGAATTGGGTCGCGTCCTTTTGGAGACCGGCTTTCCGGCCGAGCGGCTGGAACTTGAAATTACCGAAGCCTATCTGATTTACGATCCCGATGCTGCGTGCAAAGTCCTCAACGAGATTCGCGCAATCGGCGTTGGAGTTTCTCTTGATGGTTACGGAACTGGCTATGCATCGATCGGCTTTCTGAGAAAATTCTCTTTCAGCAAGGCAAAGCTTGACCGGTCTCTGGTGGCTGATGCGGGGCTGAGCGAAGAGGCGCGCACGGTTGTCCAGGCAAATATTGCAGCCGCGCGGGCGCTCAACGTTGCGGTCGCTGCTGAAGGTGTGGAAACCGCGGATCAGGCAGACATGATGCGTGTTGCCGGATGTGACCAGCTCCAGGGTTGGCTGTTTTCAAGGCCCGTCGCTGCCAAGGATATCGCGGCCCGAGTGGCGAAGGATTTTCCCGAACTCGGCGATTCCCGACTAAGGGCGGTCTGAACGATCAGGGTTTCGGCGTAATTTTCCGGATCAGCCCTTCCTGCGCAACACTCGCGACCAAACGCCCGTCGCGCGTATAGATTCGTCCGCGGTTGAAACCTCGGGCATGACCTGCCCAAGGACTGTCGGTCACATAGAGCATCCAATCGTCACAGCGAAAATCGTCATGCAACCAGATCGCATGATCAAGGCTGGCGCTTTGCAATTCACCCTTCATCCAGCTCAATCCATGAGGCAGCGCGCACGTCCCAAGCAATGTCATGTCCGAAACATAGGCAAGCACGGCACGGTGAAGCGCCGGATCATCGCCCAACGGGGCCACGGTGCGGAACCAGCTATGCGTTAGCGGTGCCCGTTTTTCGCTGTTCATCCAATGACGTGTCTCGACCGGTCGAAATTCGATCGGACGTGGGCGCAACATCATGTTGCGGAATCGTTCAGGGACCTGGTCAAGCACGGTGCGACGTATCGAGGCCTCATCCTCGAGCTCCTCGGGCGGCGGAACGTGAGGCATTGTATCCTGGTGGCTCACCCCCTGTTCGGGCTTTTTGAACGAGGCCGCGAGGTTGAGGATTGGCCGATCCTGCTGGAGAGCAATCACCCGGCGATTTGAAAAACTGCCGCCATCGAAATCATGCTCCACCAAATAGATTATGTCATGCTCCTCGCTGCCGCCACGCAAGAAATATGCGTGCAGCGAATGAACCGCCCGGTCCGAGTCAACCGCCGCCGTTGCCGCCATCAGGGCTTGCGCGATTACCTCTCCACCAAAGATCCGCCCCGCACCTCCGTGCCGCCTGGTGCCGCGATAGCGGCCATTACCAAGGTGTTCGACGGTGAGGAGCTGCGTCAGCTCCAAAACCAGTGCTTCAGGCGAAGGGGCCTGTTCTGTATCTGCCATGTCCATCCTGTCTGTTCGCGTCCGCCCTATCGGCGGAACGCAGCGGCGGGCAAGGCCTTTGTCGCACTATGGCGCCAAGTCGATTAAACGCGCGTCAGCGTCCATTCGCCGTTCGTTCCTTTACAGGCCTGGAGCGTTTCGGTTTCCTCGGCTGCGCCGGGCTGCGAAACTGTCTGCTTTACCAGACGGCAGCCGTTCGTGGTCGTCGCGCTCATCGCCCGTTTGAGAAGGGGTGCCGAAACATAGCCCTGTGCCACGCCTTGATCGGACACCAGCACCCAAGGCAACCCCTTGACCGCAGCAGGAACCCAGACCCGTTGGCCAGTCGCCAGCTGCCCCAATATCCTCGAACCCGTTCCGGGCGCGCTGCGGATATTGGCACTTGCCGTCGAGATATAGGCGCTGGCAACCTTCGTATAGCCTTCGGCTGGCTCGACACCGGCCGCCAGCCTCAGATTGGCGAGGTCAACGCCACGAATATCTTGCCCGATTTCGACCCGACCCGAAGCGCCAGTTTCATCGCTTTGCCAATCCTGATCCTTTCCAGTCAAAACTGCCTGTTCAAGCGCTCGCTCCGCTTTGTTCTGGTCATTTTTCTGGAGCTTGCATCCTAGCGCCGATCCAGCCGCCGCTCCAAGCGCTCCACCCAGGAGAGTACCGAGCGTTCGACTGCCATGGCCTGCGATGCGATTGCCGAGCAAACCGCCCAGCGCCCCGCCTGCAACGGCGCCGATGGTCTGCTTGTTGCCATCGGCTGAACAGCCAAAGATGCCACCAATTCCGGCAACCTTTCGTCCACCGCTGTTTTCCGTTGCCTGAATCGTCGGAGTGGTGCTGACCGTCTTCGGAGTCGCGTCGATCGCGCGCGCCATTGTGCCGGTGAACAGCAGCGAAAACGCTGCGCTCGAAATCAGGATATTCTTCATCATCCATCCCCTTCGTCGATAGAACTGCTACGTGGTTAGAAACCGGGCTCTGAATACACTCTTAATGGTAAATGGGCTTCCGTTCACGCTCCAATTGTCGCAAGACAAAAGGCCAGAGCGTATCGGTAGATGGAGCGGGCAGCGATGAGCCGGAAATTCTTTGGCACGGATGGCATACGGGGTCGCACCAACACAGGCGCGATGACCGCCGAGATGGCGATGAAAGTCGGAATGGCCGCAGGCGCACATTTTGTCCGCGGGGACCATCGTCACCGCGTTGTCATCGGCAAGGATACCCGGCTTTCAGGCTATATGATCGAGAATGCACTGGTTGCAGGATTCACGTCGGTCGGGATGGACGTCGTGCAGGTCGGACCAATGCCAACCCCGGCTGTCGCGATGCTGACCCGCTCCATGCGCGCAGACCTTGGGGTGATGATTTCGGCCAGCCACAATCCCTTCTTTGACAACGGGATCAAACTTTTCGGCCCGGACGGCTATAAATTGTCTGATGCCGACGAGCGAGCGATCGAGGCTCTGCTGACGGTTGAGCCGATGTTGGCACAATCCGAAAAGATCGGCCGCGCTCGCCGTGTGGAAGACGCCCGGGGCCGCTATTCCCATTTCGCAAAATCCTGCTTTCCCGAAGAATTGCGGCTCGACGGGCTGAAGATCGTGATCGATTGCGCCAATGGCGCGGCCTATCAGGTCGCACCCACCGCATTATGGGAACTTGGCGCCGAGATTGTCGCGATTGGTGTCACCCCCAATGGCACCAACATCAATGACAAATGCGGTTCGACCTCACCTGCCCTTCTGCAGGAGAGCGTTGTCGCAGCGGGGGCCAATATCGGTATCGCACTTGATGGCGATGCAGACCGGTTGATCATCGTCGATGAACAGGGCCGCATCGTAGACGGTGACCAGATCATGGCGCTGATCGGAAAAAGCTGGGACGCGGCGGGGAGGCTCAGAGGCGGCGGCGTGGTTGCGACGGTGATGTCCAACCTCGGGCTCGAACGCTTCCTCCATTCGATCGGCCTAACGCTGGAGCGGACAGCTGTGGGTGATCGCTATGTGCTGGAACGGATGCGCAGCGGTGGCTTCAATGTTGGCGGGGAGCAATCCGGGCATATCATCCTGACAGACTATGCAACGACAGGCGATGGGCTGGTCGCCGCACTCCAGGTTCTGGCCGAACTCGTCCGGCAGGACAAACCGGCAAGCGAAGTGCTCCATTTGTTCGATACCGTACCGCAATTGCTCAAGAATGTCCGTTTTGCAGGCGGCAAGCCGCTCGAGGCGGACAGCGTCAAGCGCGTCATTGCCAGTGCCGAGGCAGAACTGAACGGCAAGGGGCGATTGGTCATTCGCCCTTCGGGTACCGAGCCCGTCATCCGCGTGATGGCCGAAGGTGATGACGAAACACAGGTAACCCGGGTAGTGGACGCCATCTGCGATGCTGTGAAGGACGCAGCGGCCTGATGCTGGAAATGCGCCCCGATTGCGAACGCTGCGGTGTTGATCTCCCCGCCGACTTGTCCGGCGCGTTCATCTGCTCGTTTGAATGCACATTCTGCGCCGAATGTACCGATGCCCTTGATTATCGATGCCCAAATTGCGGCGGGGAACTGGTCGACCGCCCGACCCGGGCCAAAGCAAAACTGGAAAAGTTTCCGGCCAGCACAATCCGTAAACATAGGGCATGACCGCCCGTATCCTCATCATTGCGGGTTCGGACTCCGGCGGCGGGGCCGGTATTCAAGCCGATATCAAGACCGTCACGATGCTTGGCGGCCATCCGATGACGGCGATAACGGCGGTGACGGCACAAAATACCCTTGGGGTACAAGCGGTGCACCCAATCCCGACCGACATCGTGATCGCACAGATTGACGCGGTCGTGCGCGATATCGGCGTCGATGCGATCAAGATCGGCATGATCGGTTCAGCCAAAACAGCTGATGCCGTTGCGGACTGTCTGATCGGGATGGTGGCACCGATCGTTTTTGATCCGGTGATGGTTGCGACAAGCGGCGCGGTTTTGGCCGACGCGCAAACCGCAGAATCGTTCGGGCGTCTCATGGCGCTTGCTGCATTGACGACACCAAACCTAGCTGAACTTGAGGCGTTGGGGGGAGAGGCGGCATTTACGGGTCCCACACTAATCAAAGGTGGTCATGGTGACGGAAACACCATCATCGACCGCTTCATCAGTAATGGTTCCGAGCTTGCCCGTTGGGAAAGCGATCGCATCCTCACGCCTCATACCCATGGAACGGGATGCACATTGGCCAGCGCGATAGCGACTGGCCTTGGTCAAGGAATGGGTCTTGAATCGGCAATCGACCGCGCGCGACTATTCGTCAGGCTCGCCCTGCACGATGCTCCCGGGCTAGGGGCAGGCCATGGGCCTATGGGCCATGGGCAGGTGCGCGAGGATGCTTTGGTTCCGGGGCCGTCGCTCAACCAGATCACAATTCCATCAAATGATTATGCAGCATCTGTCTCTTTCTATGAAACATTGGGCCTGACCCAGATCGTCGATAGCCCGGCCAACGGCTATGCACGATTTGAAGCGCCCAACGGCGTGACACTCTCGCTCCATGCTGAAGACCTGATCACTTCGGGCTCCACCATCTATTTTGAAAGCGCGCGGCTTGATGCCTGGGTGGCAGAGCTTGCGAGCCTCGGCCTCGCTTTTGAACAGATGCCGCAGGATGAATTATGGGGATGGCGCGAGGCGCGACTGCTTGATCCATTCGGAAACTCCGTTTGCCTCTACTGTGCTGGCGAGAACCGACGGTACCCGCCGTGGCGCATCTGATCGCGGGTGTGGATGAGGCCGGGCGCGGTCCGTTAGCCGGGCCGGTCGTTGCAGCTGCCGTCATCCTTTGCCCCGATGGCATCGCCGGGCTGGATGACAGCAAGAAGCTATCCCCTGTCCGCCGCGCCGCGCTTCAAGAAAAGATTTTCGAACGCTGCATCGTCGGCATCGGCCTTGCCACGGTCGACGAGATTGACCGGATCAATATCCTGCAAGCCACGCTCATCGCGATGACCCGCGCCGTCGAAGCTTTGGGCATCGAGCCATCACGCGTCCTGGTTGACGGCAATCGCCTCCCCCGCTGGCGTTATAGCGCTGAAGCCTTGATCGGTGGCGATGCAATCCATCCCTGCATCTCCGCTGCCAGCATCATTGCCAAGGAGCATCGCGACCGGATCATGCGAGAGGCGGCTGCTATGCATCCGCACTATGGCTGGGAGCGTAATATGGGCTATGGCACCCGCGAGCATATCGGCGCGCTTGAGCGGCATGGGCCGAGTCCTCTCCACCGCAAAAGCTTCGCGCCGGTTGCGCAATATAAGGACGCCAGTCGATGAATGGATTTACCGCAGACGATGTCGCCAGCCAGAAAGGGCGGCGCTTTCTCGTCACAGGATGCAATACCGGGCTTGGCTTTGAGGCCGCAAAGGTATTGGCGCAGCACGGCGCGGCCGTGATCCTTGCCTGCCGCTCCAAAGACAAGGCAGAGGCTGCTATGTCGGCGATCCGCGCCGAAACGCCGAAAGCCGATCTTCAGTTTCTGGCGCTTGATCTTTCCGATCTGGGCGCCGTTCGCGCTGCGGCTTCCGAAGTGCTTGCCGGGCCATCAATCGACGTTCTGGTCAACAACGCCGGGGTCATGATCCCCCCGCGAACGCTGACCAAGGATGGCTTCGAGTTGCAATTCGGCGTCAACCACCTCGGTACGTTTGCCTTTACGGGTCTCATTCATCCCCATGTGAAAGAGCGGATCGTGGTCACCGCCAGCCTCGCGCACAAGGGCGGGCGGATCGATTTGTCCGATCTCGCAGCGGAACGCGGATATTTTCGTTGGCCTCGCTACCAGATGAGCAAACTGGCCAACATGCTCCATTTCGCCGAGCTTGACCGGCGCCTGAAGGCAAGTGGCCGCACAACAATTGCGGTCGGTTGCCACCCCGGAGGCGCGATCACGGAACTGTCACGCCACTTGCCGGCACCGATGCAATGGCTGATGCCGCTCTCCCGCCCGTTCTTCAACACCGCAGCACAAGGGGCCTGGCCAACGCTGCAGGCCGCGACCGGACCGGACGTCAAGGGCGGTGATTATTTCGGGCCGCAAGGCATTGCGGAAATGCAGGGCCGCTCGGGCAAGGCATCATCGACACGAACGGCGCGCGATCCGGACCTTGCCGCCGAATTATGGGCGCGATCCATAGGCCTGACCGGCGTTGACCCTGGGCTTTGAGTTGCGAATTTTGGTTTTTTTGATTGGTGAGTCGAATAGGCAACACACCATCGGTTGAGTCCGAGTTCGAATGCGCCACAGCATCTCGTGGCAGGACTCTTTGTGTTCTCGAATCTTAACTTTTTTGTTAACCATTTTGCTTAACCCTCTGACTTGACGGCAGAGTCCGGATGACTCACGCTGGTCTTTCGTGTGTCAAAGGGAGCGATAAATGGGGGTTCTGGAACGGGTCCGCAAGGATGCCAAGGCAGCGGAATTACCGCTCGACAGCATCCTGCGTGACGATTGCGTGGCGGCGATGCGCGCCCTGCCCGATGCGTGCGTCGATATGGTGTTTGCCGATCCGCCCTATAATCTCCAACTGGGCGGAGACCTGTTCCGCCCCGAAGGCGGGCGGGTCGATGCCGTCGACAATGATTGGGACAAGTTCGACAGTAACGCCGTCTATGATGCCTTTTCCCATGCCTGGATGGCCGAAGCGCGCCGCATCCTGAAACCCGATGGCACGCTCTGGGTCATCGGATCCTATCACAATATTTTCCGCGTCGGTTCCGTCCTTCAGGATGAAGGCTTCTGGATTCTCAACGACATTATCTGGCGCAAGGCCAACCCGATGCCCAATTTCAAGGGCACGCGATTCACAAATGCTCACGAGACGCTGATCTGGGCCTCCAAATCGGAAAGCGCCCGCTATACCTTCAACTATCGCGCGATGAAGACGCTCAACGACGAACTCCAGATGCGGTCCGACTGGTCCTTCCCGATCTGCGGCGGACAGGAACGCATCAAGCGCAACGGCACGAAGGCGCATCCTACGCAGAAGCCCGAAGCCTTGCTCTACCGCATCCTGCTGGCCTGCACCAAGCCGGGCGATATCGTTCTTGATCCCTTTTTCGGCACAGGCACGACCGGCGCGGTCGCCAAGCGCCTCCAGCGCCATTTCATCGGCATCGAGCGCGAGCAGGATTATGTCGATGTGGCCGAAGAGCGGATCGCCGCCGCCCTACCGCTTGATGAATCCGCCATCACGACGATGCAATCGCCAACCGCTGCACCGCGCGTGGCGTTCGGCACGCTGGTCGAAACCGGTTACCTCCAGCCCGGTGTGAAAGTCTGGGACGCAAAACGCCGCTGGAGCGCAACCGTACGCGCCGACGGTTCGCTGGCGGTCGGCACCGAGATCGGCTCGATCCATAAACTTGGTGCAACGCTCCAGAAAGCACCAAGCTGCAACGGCTGGACCTTTTGGCACTATGAGGCGGAAGACGGGCTCAAGCCGATTGATAGTCTGCGGCAAACCTATCTTCTGGCGACGCAGCCCTAGGGTATTTGACGCGGCGTTAAGAGAGCGAGATCGGTCGCCGGTCTACAGTGTTCGCTATGTTGTGATGGGGTGGACGCCCCCCGGCGGCATTTATGTGCCATGATGGAGGTGTTGATCACCATCTGAAGGAGGCGTCCGTGTCACAGCTTACCACCATCGGCCTTGATATCGCCAAGCATGTTTTTCACGCACATGGTGCAGATGAGCGTGGCCATGCGCTTTTCAGCAAGAAGATTCGCCGAACCAAGCTGCTCGACTTTTTTGCGGAACAGCCTCGCTGCGTGGTA
>JANOFN010000012.1:0-124736 GCA_031413655.1 Sphingomonadales bacterium
TCTCCGCCCGGCCCGGACGCGTTCGCACGATGACAAGGCGCAAAGGTCGCATCCTTGAGGCAGCGACAGACGCCAGCCGCTTTCGCACCACGTGCTGCTGCACAGGGTCCAGGAACCCCATCCAGCTGTCCCGTCCCCCTATCCTTGCGACCTGGACGCGCCGATCGAGTGACTCGGTCCAGCTCGCACCCAAAATCCTATTACGCAAGATAAAAAGAACAGACAGGGGGATAAAGGCCAGACTCGATGGATCAATTATTTGCAAGGCAATGGCAGCTAACGACAACATTGCGGACGTTCCAGCGTCCACATAAGGTTCCAAAAGCCGCTGTTCGTTCATGATCCGATTTTCAATCACGTCCTTACCGTCAGCTTCCACTTTTGACCGCTGAAATGCCGATATCCAGCTACACAACAAGCAAACCGGATGCTTGCGGCGATCAAATGTCTGCCGATGACCGTTACACGCAACCATCAGCCCATCGGCGATGCCAGTCCGAGAAACGCCACGATAGCCAGTACCCCTGCCGCCAGCAACAGCTCGGCAGCCAGACTGGCGCGCAAAGCAGCCAGAGTTGTCGCGGTTTGGTTGATGCCGGTGCGGGCGCTCTGCCGCCCGATCGATGCGTTGCGCGCGGCGAGCAGGAGCATCAAGACAAACAAGGTGGTTTTGGCGGCCAGCAAAAAGCCATAGTCGGTCGTCAGCACTTGGACGCCGTTGCCAAGCCCGAAAATAAGATGCGCGTTGATCAGCCCGGTCGCGGCAACCACCGCGACCAGAGTTTTGCCAAGCGGCGCGAAGCGATGGATGGTGTCCAGCAACGGCTCCGGCGCAATCTCGTCGGGGTTGCGGTGCGCGGCAATCACTAGGTTGAGGAACCAACCAATCGCACCAATCCATAGCCCCACCGCCAGCAGATGCAGCCCGTCATTCATGCGATGAAGCAGGCCGAGCGTGCCTTCGGTCGCCGCTGCGTGTCCGTTCCAGGCAAGGGTCAGCAGTGCAAGGCCATAGAACAGAGCGGCGGCAGGCAAGGCGCGCTGCGCTTTCGTCACAAGAAAGAGAGCCGCCAGCGAGAGCATCGCGATGCGCGCGATGAAGGCCCGGCCCAGGTCGGTCGAAAGCACCATTACCTTGATGGTTGCCCAATCAAGCATGGATACCGGCTGGCCCATCATTTCTGCCATGCTCACCAGCATCAATGCCGCTGAAACAAGCGGGACCAGAAGCGCGCATGCGATCAAAGCAAGCCCCCGGCCCCTGCCAGGCCCGAGCGCGATCTTTCGGAGTCCAAAGGCGCGAAACGCTGTCAACCCGAACAGCCAAAGCAACAGGGCATAGTGCAGGAAACGCACGCCGGGGTGAAGCCAATCGGCCACGAAACGGTCAGCTGACCGTAAAGCTGATCGTTCCTTTCATGCGGTGGCCGTCGGCACCCGCAGCCTGCCAGCGCGCGTCATAGCCGCCTGCTTGCAGCGGTTTGCGCAGCGTCAGCTTCAGCATCCGGTTGCCGTTCGACCAACTCGGGGAGAAGTTGCGGATTACCATTTCGCCATGGTTCGGCATGCCGGGCATTGCGGTCATGACGATAGAGGTTTTCACGGTGGGTGGGAGCAAGGCCTCGCTGAACGTCAAGGTCAAGACGCGAGGGCTCTTTACCTTCGCCCCCTCTGCAGGGGTGGAGGCAGTGACGCGGGTGTGCGCCGTTACCATGGTCGGCATCGCGAGGGTGGCGATGCTCATGGTGACTGCAGCAATAATTGAACGAATATGCATGATGTTTTCCTTTCCTTCAAAACCAGAAACGGACGCCGACGACGAAGTTGGTGACACTAGGGTCCTCGCCTGCCGTGCGCGTAAAATCGGCACTATCTCCGATACGCCAGCTTTGTTCGACGCCGATATAGGGCGCGAACTCACGAGAAACTTCGTAGCGCAGCCGCACGCCGAGTTCGACGCGGTCGAGGCCCGCTCCAATGCCGAGTTGCGGCACGTTCTGCGCGGCGAGGTTGATTTCGGCGCGCGGTTGCAGGATTAGGCTTTGGGTGATGCGCTGGTCGAGTTCGGCCTCGATCCTTGCCGTCAGATCGCCTCGATGCGACAGGAACAGCGCGCCATCCACCTCGAACATATAGGGCGCAAGCCCCTGAATGCCGAGCACGGCATAGGTGGTATCTGGTCCGGCAACATCTTGCCGGACGCCCGCCTGCATATCGAAGAAGGGAGCAATTGCCTTCGCATAAAGCGCTTGGAACTCGGCGTCATCGACGCGCTCGCCAAAGCTGCCTTCGCCCTCGCTCTTGAACCAGAAGCGGCTGGTGGTGCCGCCATAATAGCCCTGCACATCCCAGAGATAGCCATCCGCGCCTTCGCGCGCCTGCACTTCGGCGCGGTCGGCCTGGAACCAGAATAGCGGATAATCACCGTGCATTTCCTGCAACTCGCGGCGCGAAGCGATCATCACGTCGGCACCCCAGATGGCGTCGGCGGCACGCGGTGGTCCGCTGCCTGCCTCGGGCGGTGCAGGGGTTTCCATATCCGGTCCCGTTGATGCGGATTCGCTACTATCTCCGTCTGCGATCGTGTGACCTACATGAGGATCTTGCACCTCCGTCGGCGCGGGGGAAGGCATGCTATGTCCCGCGTGCGGATCGGCTTGCGGGGCAACGGGCTCGAGAGCTGTCGTGGGTCCGGTCGGTGTGTGGCCCTCGTGCGCGCCATGGTCCTGTGCAAGCACCGGTGTTGCTACCAGCGCCGTCGACAGCAGCAGCGCGCGGATCATTTCGCCGCTCCGGGGCCCATCACGGTCACGGTCTGCATCATGCCGCCGTGCATGTGATAGAGCAGGTGGCAGTGGAAGGCCCAGTCGCCGGGCTCGTTCGCGGTCAGATCGAACTGCGCGCTTGCACCCGGCTGAACAATCATCGTGTTCTTGCGCGGCTGAAGCGCTGCCGACTGGCCGTTGACCATCTCGAAAAACATACCGTGCAGATGGATGGGATGCGCCATCATCGTGTTGTTAATGAGCTTCACCCGCACCCGTTCATTCCAGGCGAAGCGGATCGGCACGTCGCTGACGGCTGAATACATGCGCCCGTCGAACGACCACATATAGCGCTCCATATTGCCGGTCAGGTGGAGCTCGAGCAGCCGTGATGGTTCGCGCGTATCGTCATTGGCATCGCGCGCGACCAACATCCGGTAGTTGAGTACGCGGTGCTCGACATCGCGCAGGCCAAGACCGGGATCGCCCATTTTGTCGACCGGGGCCATCGAAACCATGTCGACACCCGGACCGATCTTGACGTCGGGCGGCAGCAGCGCCGTATCGCGCATGTTCATACCTTCCATGCTCATCTCGGCTGGCGCATTGGTCTTGGGGGGTTGTACCGAACTATGGTCCATCTTGCTGTGGTCCATTGATCCATGATCCATTTCTCCATGGCCCATGCCCCCGTCGCCATGGTTCATCCCCATGTCCGCCATCGTCAGCAGCGGCGGATCGCGCAGGGGAGGGACGGCGGCGCGCGCACCCGGCGTGCTCGCCAGCGTCGCAAGCGCCATTCCCGACCGGTCCATTGATTCAGCGACAATGTTATAGGCATCGGCGCTGCCCGGCTCTACGATCACATCATAGGTCTCTGCCGTGCCGATCTGGAATTCATCGACATCGACCGGGCGGACCGCTTGACCGTCTGTCGCGACCACGCTCATCGACAGGCCGGGGATGCGGACGTTGAAAAAACTCTGCGCCGATCCGTTGATGATGCGCAGCCGCACGCGCTCGCCCGCCTTGAATAGATATTCCATCTCCTCAGTCGGCCCGCGCCCGTTCGCAAGGAAGGTATAGGTCGGCGCGCCGATATCAGCGATGTCGGTCGGCATCATCCGCATTTCGGCCCACATCCGCCGTTCCTCGGCCGACATGGGGTAATCGTCGGTCCATGTATTCTGCTGGCGGTTGAAATAACCTTCGCCGGTGCGCAGCCGGTTCATGATGAAATGCGGGTCGAGCGTCGTGAAATCGCTGAGCAGCAGGATATAGTCGCGGTCCGCGCGGATCGGATCGCCACCGCGCGGCTCGATGATCATCGGCCCATAATGGCCCGATTGCTCCTGAAGCCCCGAATGGCTGTGATACCAATAGGTGCCCGACTGCCGGATCGGAAATTCGTAAGCGAACGTCTCGCGGGAGCGGATGCCGGGAAAGCTGATGCCCGGCACGCCGTCATACTGGAACGGCAGCAGCAGGCCGTGCCAGTGGACAGAGCTGTCGACGTCGAGATTGTTGGTGACGTTCAGCCGGACATTCTGCCCCTCGGTCAGGCGGATGAGGGGGCCGGGTACGCTGCCATTGACAGCCACTCCGGGACCGCGCCGCCCTTCGACGATGCGATAGCCGTTGCCGATGCTCAGGTCGATCACGTCGCCGGACACTTCGTCGAAGCCTGCGGGGATGAGTGTCTTGCCGCCACCGTGGCCGGTTGAATGGCCGCGATGCATGCTCTCGCCGCGCGCCCAAGCGGGAACGGCAAGCATCGATGCCCCGATGCCGAGGCCGTTCAGAATAGATCGTCGGGAGATATGATTCGTCATGCTATTGCTTATCCTTACTCAAACTGATACTATACCCCCCATGGGTATTCAAGCGGGAAATGTCTGATGGGAAAACACAAGACGGATATCCTCAATCGCCTGAAGAGGATTGAGGGGCAGGTGCGCGGGGTCACGCAGATGGTGGCGAATGACCGCAATTGCATCGACATCCTGCATCAGGTTCAGGCGGTGAAAGCCGCGCTCGCCAAAGCCGAGAACGAGATACTTAAAGACCATGCGGCCTGTTGCGTTGCCGAGGCGATCGCGTCGGGAGATGTTGCCGAGCAGCGTGTCAAGTTCGGCGAGCTCATCGACTTGTTTGAAAAAGTGAAGCGATAACGCCGGGAAGCCAGCGGCGTTGCTCGATCGCTGACCTGGACCTGTGTCGCTGAAGGAGAAATCAAATGGCGACACATGTCGAACATATCGACGCTAAAGATGGCGCCGCGACCGTTACAGACCCCGTCTGCGGCATGACGGTCGATCCCGCCACGACCAGCCATCATGCGACGCATGCTGGCAGCGACTATCATTTCTGTAGCGCGCAGTGCCGCGACAAGTTTGTCGCCGACCCGCAGGCCTATATCGGAGCAAAGCCTCTGGCGCAGTCACAACCGGTCGACAGCGGCGCAATCTACACTTGCCCGATGCATCCGCAGATCCGCCAAGTCGGCCCCGGCGCATGTCCGATCTGCGGCATGGCGCTTGAGCCGGAAACGGTCACCGCCGATTCCGGGCCAAACGCCGAACTCGTCGACATGACCCGACGCTTCTGGGTCGCGCTGGTCCTTACGCTGCCGGTCTTCACGCTGGAGATGGGAGGACATCTGACCGGCCTGATGATGCTGGTTGGCAAGCAGATGTCGAACTGGATCCAGTTCGCGCTTGCCACGCCGGTTGTGCTGTGGGCGGGCTGGCCCTTTTTCGAGCGCGGCTGGACGTCGATCAAGTCGCGCCACCTCAATATGTTCACACTGATCGCGATGGGCGTGGGCGTTGCCTATCTCTACAGTCTCGTTGCGCACTTTGCGCCGACGCGTTTTCCGCCTGCCTTCCGCGATGCGATGGGTACCGTGCCAGTTTATTTCGAGGCCGCCGCAGTCATCACCGTGCTGGTGCTGCTCGGCCAAGTGCTTGAGCTGCGCGCACGCGAACGCACCTCGGGCGCGATCAAGGCATTGCTCGACCTTGCCCCGAAGACCGCACGGCGCATAACCGCTGCGGGCGATGACGAAGAGGTTACTCTCGACCTGATCGGTATCGACGACCACCTGCGCGTCCGCCCCGGCGAGAAGGTACCCGTCGACGGTGTCATCGCCGAAGGACGCGTCTCGATCGACGAATCGCTCGTCACCGGTGAATCGATGCCGGTCACCAAGGAAGCGGGCGACAAGGTGATTGCAGGATCAATCAACAAGACAGGCAGCTTCGTGATGGTCGCCGAACGGGTGGGAAGCGAAACCCTGCTCGCGCGCATCGTGCAGATGGTTGCCGATGCGCAGCGCAGCCGCGCGCCTATCCAGCGCATGGCGGATACGGTGTCGGGCTGGTTCGTGCCAGCCGTCATCGCGGTCGCGCTGATCGCGGCCGCCATCTGGGCGCTGGTCGGACCCGAACCGCGGCTGACCTATGCGCTCGTTGCTGCCGTTTCGGTGCTGATTATCGCCTGCCCCTGCGCGCTGGGCCTTGCCACCCCGATGTCAATCATGGTTGGCGTCGGCCGGGGGGCGCAGACGGGCGTGCTGATCAAGAATGCAGAGGCGCTGGAACGGCTCGAGAAAATCGACACCTTGGTCGTCGACAAGACCGGCACGCTGACCGAGGGACGCCCGGCTGTTGCCGGCATCAAGACCGTCGGTGACTGGAAGGAGGATGAGGTACTGCGCCTTGCCGCCAGCCTCGAACGCGGCAGCGAGCATCCGCTGGCCGATGCGATCCTGCGTGCCGCCAAGGACCGCAAGCTCGATCTTGAAACCGCCGCCGACTTCAATTCCCCCGTCGGACGCGGCGTGACCGGCACAGTGGGGGGAAGGCATATCATCCTCGGCGGCCCCCGGATCATGGCGGAGCACAACATCGACACATCTGCGCTCAATGATGCGGCCGAGGCGATGCGGGCAGAAGGCGCAACGGCGATCTTCGCGAGCTTAGACGGAAAGCTGGCTGGTCTGCTAGGGATTGCCGACCCAATCAAGAAGACATCCGCGCAGGCCGTCCGAGACCTGAAGGCCGACGGCATCCACATCGTCATGATGACTGGCGATAATCGCACCACCGCGCTTGCCGTCGCGGCGCGGCTCGGCATCGATAATGTCGAGGCCGAGGTGCTGCCCGAGGACAAGGCGAGCGTCGTGCAGAATTTCAGAGCCGAAGGCCGCAGCGTAGCGATGGCAGGTGACGGCGTGAATGACGCGCCAGCACTTGCCGCCGCCGAAGTCGGCATCGCAATGGGTGCCGGGGCCGATGTTGCCATAGAAAGCGCCGGTGTCACGCTGCTTCAAGGAGATTTGACCGGAATCGTGCGAGCGCGCCGCCTTTCGCGTGCGGTGATGCGAAATATCCGCCAGAACCTGGTCTTCGCCTTCGCCTATAATGTCGCGGGCATACCGATTGCGGCCGGCTTGCTATACCCGGCGTTCGGCTGGATGCTGTCCCCTGCGATCGCCGCGGCGGCAATGGCCCTATCGTCGGTTAGCGTCATCACCAACGCGTTGAGGCTGCGATTGGTGCGGCTGTAGGCGCGTCGTCACCTATTAGCTATGGCAGTACTCTTCAAATGGGCGGTAGGCGATACCCGTCTTGGTTAAGTCGATTATCGCCTTTAATGCGGTCGAATGACGAACAAGCAGTGCGCCCTTAAAGTCGTCATAGGTTCCTTGTGCTCCGTTCCGGTTCCCGCCTCAAATTTGAGTTGTGTTTTTCCGTCGTCGGCTCAATCTTTTACTTGCTGGGCCCGTGCACCTAAAGAATTGGGCCTGCAAACGAGGAGAGTGGCATGAAATACATGATAACCTGGAACGAACGTCCTCAGGGTTCGGCAATTGAATACGAACGAGCACAGCAGCGCATCCTTGACGTTTTTCGGCGCTGGGAACAGCCAGCCAATTTCAAGATAGAGATGTTCATGATCCGTGTGGGCGACTGGGGCGGCTATATGCTGGTGGATTGCGACGAGCCGGTTGCCGTGCACAAGCTGTGTTCAATGCTTCCAGCGTTCGAATTTCAAGTGCGGCCTGTGATTCCTATCGAAGATGCTATGCGCGGAGAACTCGAAGTCATAGCCTGGCGCGATGACCTGAAATTTGACTAGGTTGCGGGAAAAATCTCCAGGCTCACAAGATGTCTCGCGAATCGACGACGAACCAACAGCAACTCACCGCGCTCCGCTTCAATCAGCGGCCGTGCAAAACCTTGGACTTCGAAACTCCCGCTGATAGATAGAAGCCAGTCATGACGACGGAAAACGAAGAGCCCGACGAAGATCTTCCTGGCTGCCCCGTTTGTGGCGGCACGGGGCTCATTATGGGTGTCGAAGAAGGGGTGCCGATAGCGGTTCCCTGTCAGTGCACCTGGGAGGGATGGCCGGGGGTGCTTTGGCGGCCGGTGCGGAAGAAGTAGCCGTCCCGGTAGAGAAACGAAAAGCGATGTCCGCTTTCAGGCATCGAGATTTAATGGCTAAACGACAACAAAGTTGTGGTGAGCGGACTGTCCGCTTTTGGGTGCGAATCTAGGATAAGCGGACATTCCACTAGCGAAGTGATCTGGCCGAGACCCGTCACGCAGCCTTGTGTTTGAAAGGAGAGTTGCTGAAGGGATCCGCATGCCTGTAGAGGTGTTTTGCGATAGGACGGAAAGCACCCATTCGGGTCATGTGCCCTTGCGATCCGAAGTCTGATTCACTCGAAATCGGACTGTCGAATGGTCTTGACCAACTGGACGAATCCCTTCGCCGCAATTCGTTCCAGCCATGGCATCCGATTTTCGAAGGGTTTATCATACCCGGCAAAGACAGTGAGGCCTTCCATGGACGCCGAGATGAACAAGGCAAGCGTTTCGCGCTGATCCACAGACAAAGCAGGATTGATCTCGGCAATGATTGAATTGAGAGGTGCGCGAGCGCGGGCGTAAAGTTCTTGAATCCTCTCAAGCACGAACGGATCATGGTTCGAAAGCGCCCAGAGTTCAGGGAAAATGCGCGTTGTCTTCTTGGTGCGTATATCTTCAAGTATCAGGGTGCAGATCTCTTCCAGTCGCTGTTCAGGGCTAACATCTTCCTCGTGTATGATGGCTTCGAACTCGACCTCATAACTGCTGATCACTGCGTCCAGAAGTTCGCGAACGAGATCTTCCTTGGTCGGGAAGTAGTAGGTCAGATTGCCGAGTTTTATATCGCAAGCTGCAGCGACTCGGCGCATGCTCATGGCGCGATAGCCCTCTTCCACCAGTAAATGCAGCGCCGCACGCAAAATGGATTCGTGGCCCTCGCGTCCACGCGCATAGCCACCTTCCCGCTCTCGAATGAGCAGGTCGGGTACGGAAAACTTGGCTGGACTGGACTGCTTCATGCGCGAAGGATGGCTGCAAAATCGCCAAAAAGCAATCTTTGTCGTTCGACAAAATTAGGACACTTGACAAATTTAATCAAATGGCCGAGCCTGTGGTTTCCAAAGACAGGTGTCATCTCGGGGGAGAGGCAGTTATGGCGAAATGCGCGATATTCTTGGCAGTTGCGACTGGAGCATCGATTCTGTGCCATCCACTGGCAGCCCAGCCTTTCGATAAACCTTTGGCGGAGGAACCGGTTCCCAATGTCGCTACTTTGCCCGCAGTCTATCCTTCAAGCTGGATCATCGTCAGCGATTTCAATTTTACTGCAATTATTGATGGTCGCGGGGTGGTGGTCGATACGAGTTCGGAAAGTGAGCCGTTCAAGGGCATGTTCCGTGCATCCCAGTTTGCCAGCATATTGAGTGCGACGACCAAGTCTGAAATCTATACGGCGGAAAGTTTTTTTACACGTCTGTCCGAAGGCGAGAAAACAGACGCGATCACGATCTGGGACAAGTCCACGCTCAAGTCGAAGGGTGAGATCATTCTGCCGGGCGGCAAACGCCAGCAGATCGTGACATACAAGAATACATTCCAGTTTACCAATGGCGAGAAATGGGCGCTTGTCACAAATTTCACGCCTGCCCATTCGGTAACTGTCGTTGATCTGGACGGACGCAAGGTGCTCGGGGATATAGAATTGCCGGGCTGCTCGATGGTCTATCCGACTGGCGAGCGAGGCTTTACCACTTTCTGTGCGGACGGTACCTTGACCAGCATCACGCTTGATCCCGCCGGAAAAGTGGCCGCCACCAAAACAACCAAATCAATCCACGATATCGATAAACAGGCAATGTTCGCAGGCCCGGCGATGGCTGGAAAGGTTGCGTGGTTTGTCACCTATCGTGGCATGGTGCGTGGCTTTGACCTTGCCGGAAATATCGTACGGCCGTTGAATGCCGATTTTTCGGTCGGGTCTGCTGAAGGCGGCACGCCGGAATGGCGTCCTGGCGGATGGCAGGTGATTGCCAGCGATGCCGGTGGCAAGCTTTATGTGCTGATGAATCCGTCAGGCAAAGAAGGCAGTCACAAAGATGGCGGTACTGAAGTGTGGGTGCTCGACACGGTCAAGAAGATGCGTATCGCAAGAATCGCCCTGAAAGGCGTGGGCGCCTCGATCGAGGTAACGCGCGAGACGACACCACATTTGATCGTCGCACGTGGCGATAGTGTAATCGATGTCTACGATGCGGCGACGGGCGCTTTTGTTCGCACGCTAGGCAAAGCGGCAGCATTCAATCCGCTTACATTGACAGCGATGTAGGCATGCTCGCGCTGCCCTTTTTCCTAGCTCTGCTGCTGGCGATTTCTGCCGCGCACAAGCTGCTTGCCCCTGAACGATTGGGGATCGCGGCGGCCAAGCTTGTCGGTGTCCAGCCGGTATTTGGTCCGGTGCTCAGCTTCGGTGCGGCGGCGTTTGAGACGGTAGCGGCCATTTCGTTGCTGTTTGCGGAATCGCGCCTGATCGGTTGTGCGATTGCCGCCCTTTTGTGGACTGCTTATGCGATTCTGTTGGCGAGGCGTATTGGCACGCGACTTGATTGCGGCTGTTCTTTTGGGCGCGGCGAGAAGCCGGTCACGCATGGGATCGCGTCAAGAGCAGCAGGTTTGGCCGTCATTGCAGTCGTGGCGGGCCTCTTGCCCTCGGCGCCCTTTTCCATTCAGTCACTCTTCGCGGCTGCCGGATTTCTGGTGCTTTATCTCGCCCTTGATGAGCTCCTGGCAATTCCCGAACCGGCATGGAGGCATGGCTGATGCTCGTTTCACAAATTTTGCTCTGGATTGCCGTAATTGTTCTTGGGGCGCTTGTTGCGGCGCTCGCCCGGCAAGTTGGCATATTGCATGAACGGATCGCGCCTGCAGGGGCCCTGACGCTGCATCAGAAAATCAATATCGGCGAGTCCGTAAAGCCCATGGTGCTGACTGCATTGGGGGGCGAGGCCGTTACGATTGGGGGTATGCGCGATGGGCGCAGTCAGCTCGTGTTTTTCGTCTCGCCCGATTGTCCGGTGTGCAAATCCTTGCTGCCCGTTTTCAAGTCGGCATCGCGCGCGGAAAGGGACTGGCTGGACACAGTCCTGGCCAGCGATGGCGATGAGGCCGGACAGCGACAGATGATCATGGAGCAGGGATTGGCGGGACACCCGTTCGTGCTTTCGGAAGCGCTGGGCCGATCGTTTGGTGTGTCCAAGCTGCCCTACGCAGTGCTCATCGATGAAGGCGGAAATGTTGCGTCATTGGGACTGATCAATAGCCGCGAACATTTTGAAAGTCTGTTTGAAGCAAAGGAGCGCGGTGTGGCGTCCATACAGGATTATCTCGCGCGCCGCGAAGGGGAGGCATGACCAATGGCTGATTTTGACAAATTTGCCGAAAAGCTGACACGCGGTGTTGCACGCGGCACATCACGCCGCAGTCTGCTTGCCTGGCTTGGCGGCGCGGCGACTGGCGCGGCTGTCTTTCCGGTGCTTCCGGTATCACGGGCCAATGCCCAGTCTGCCGGGCATGGCGGGGGCAGCGCTGATCGCGCACCTGTCTTGTCGGGCAATGCGCAAGACCCCGGTGATCGGACACAATGCGATTATTGGCGCTATTGCGCGATTGATGGTTTTTTGTGCACCTGCTGCGGCGGGAGCGTCAATACCTGCCCGCCGGGTACCGAAATGTCGCCCATTACCTGGATTGGCACCTGCACCAATCCGGCCGACAAGCGGGCCTACATCGTCAGCTACAATGACTGCTGTGGCAAATCGTCATGTGGACAGTGCCTTTGCAACCGCAATGAGGGGGATCGTCCGCCGGTTAGGCCGCAAGCCAATAACGACACCAATTGGTGCCTAGGCACCGAAAGCCAAATTTATAACTGCTCGACTGCCGTCATCATCGGCGTCGCGACCGATCCTCGGTAATGCGCTGCTTGCTGGCCCTTGCTGTGCTGGTGTCTTCATCGGCTCTTGCCACTGCCGATGGCGCCACGATCTACAAACGATGTGCTGCCTGCCATTTACCGACAGGAGCGGGAGTGCCGGGCGCCTTTCCGCCCCTTGGTGCCGACTTCGCGACGCTGGTGAAAGCGCCAGCGGGAAGGCGCTATGCCATTCTGGGCGTAATCAAAGGCATTTCCGGGCCTGTCACAGTGGGTGGCAAACCCTTTCGGGGCAATATGCCTGCACAGTCAGGTCTCGATGATGATGCAGTGGCGGTCGTACTCAATCATGTTGCCCTGACGATTGCAAAGGTTGGCAAGGGTTTCGTCTCGTTTACGCCAGCAGAAGTCGCAAAGGTGCGCGCAAGCGGTGCAAGCCTGAATTCTGCAGCCGTGGGCCAATTGCACGGCGCAGCGGGCGGAAAATGAGGTTCGTTTCCGCCTTGCTGCCGGTCGTTGGGGCTGTTTTGGTGGTGGGCGGTGCACACGCGAGCGGCACATCGACAGACATGCCGGGCGTCAGAAATTCCGGTCAGGCCCATATTGACTATATTCTGAAGTGTCAGGGGTGCCACCGCCCGGATGGCGGAGGCGACAGGTTTTCGAACCCGCCGATGGGCGGTGTTGTTGCACGCTTTCTCAGCGTGCCCGGGGGCAGGGAGTATCTTGGCCGTGTACCAGGAGTCGCAACAACGGATCTGGACGATGCGCGGCTCGCCGATTTGTTGAACTGGACGCTTTACCGGTTCGACCGGGCAAACCTGCCAACCGGCTTCAAGCCATATGGCGCGTCGGAAATCCGGCGTTTGCGGCAATCTCCACTGCGCGTTGAAGCAGCGGCCACAAGGGCCCGGCTCATTGCGAAAATGCCCGGAGGGACACTCTAATCACTTTTGTTGAACAGCCTAAGGGGAGGCAACACATGCAAAATACCAGTCAGATCCGCAACATGATAAGGGGCGCCTTGGCAATATTGATGGCCGGAACGGCGACCAATGCGCTCGCGCAGACTGCAACCGAAGAAGCGGATCCCAATGAAATCATCGTGACCGCAAACAAGCGATCTGAAAACCTCCAAAGCGTGCCGATTTCGGTCTCCGCAATTACTGGCGACTCGTTGTCCAAGAGCCGGGTGACACAGGCCGACGAACTGGTCACGAAGATACCCAATCTTCAACTGACATCGACAGTGGGTGACAACACCCCCATCTTCGCGCTGCGCGGTGTTTCCATGTCGGACTACAGCCTCAATCAGTCGAGTCCCGTCGCGACCTATTATGACGAAGTCTACAAGGGCAATTTTGCCTTCCTCGGCATTGCGCTGTTTGATCTTGAACGTGTCGAAGTGCTGCGCGGACCGCAAGGGACCTTGTATGGAAAGAATACGACCGGCGGCGCGGTCAACCTGATCAGTAGCGCGCCGGAACTGGGCAAGGCCAACGGCTATCTCAACCTGGGATACGGCAATTACAACCGGATCGATGTCAATGGTGCGGTCAACCTACCGCTGGGCGACACGATGGCGCTGCGAGTTGCAGGAACTTTTTCCAATGCCGATGGCTGGTTCAAGAATGTGCTGCCTGGCAAGCCCGATCTCGCCAGTGTCAGCGAATATGGTGTGCGCGCATCACTGTTGTTCGAGCCATCCGATGGGGTCAAGTTCGTTTTACGTGGCGCGATGAGCAATCAGGATCCCCGTAACTACGGCATCTACGCACAGCCAGAAGCCGTTAATCGCCCCGGACTTTCTCGCCGCCAGATTGCGGCAAACGTAACCGACAAGCGTCGCGCCCGGACTTATTCCTTGGCTCTCACCGGAGATATCGACGTGTCTGATGCGCTGACGATCACCAGTATCACGTCCTGGGACAAGGGACGCCTTCGCTTCTATGAGGATACCGACGGCCAACCCAACCAGCTTCTGGAAATTCCTTATATTGATCGCGCGACCCAGTTTGCGCAGGATTTACGCCTGACAAGCGACTTTGACGGGCCGTTCAATTTCATCCTCGGGGCCTATTACAACCGCGAAAAAGTGTTCAACCAGACCACGTTAGAAATCGCCAAGGACGTTGATTCCGACGGCCTGCCGGGCGTGACAGATGCCGATTGCGCCATCGGACTGCCGTTGGGCTGCCTGTTCGACAACAGCTTTGACCAGCTGAAAAAGAGTTTTGCGGTCTATTCCGACGTCAAGTTCGATGTGGCTGATGCTATAACGCTACGCGGTGGCTTGCGCTATACGCACGACACCGGCGACCAGACCAACTTCCGTTCGGACGCGCTTGGTCCCAACCGTGTACTCGTCGTGAACTTGATCCCCAATTCAGCGCTTGCCTACAAGACCAACAATCTGTCCGGGAAGATCGGTCTCGATTACAAGTTGAGTAGCGGCAATCTTCTTTATGCCAACTACAGCCGGGGATACCGCGCCAACAGTTTCAATGCCCAGGCCTTTTTCGATCCGTCAGAGCTCTCGGTAGCCAAGCCGGAAAGCGTCGATGCGTTCGAACTCGGCGCAAAAACCCAGTTCGCAGATCGTCGCGTGACTCTGAACATGGCGGCCTTTTATTACAAATACAGGAATCAGCAGTTCATCAATATCAGTCCGATTAATGCTGCGCAGACCCTCGAGAATATTCCCCGTTCACGCATCATGGGTGGCGAGGCAGAACTGACGGCAAGGGCAAGCGACACGTTGACATTGCGCGCCGGCGTGGGCTTGCTTGATACGAAGATCCAGCAAGGCATAGTGAGCGGCGTCAATGTTGCAGGAAATGAACTTTCCAATGCCCCGTCGCTGACCTTCAATGGCGGAGTCGATGCGACGGTCATGGACGGCGGCGCGGGCAAACTCAGCCTGCACGGCGATCTTGCCTATTCGTCCAGCCAGTATTTCGAAGTGCTCAACATTTCGCGTCTTCAACAGAAATCCTATGCCCTGCTGAGCGGGCACATCGATTGGGAATCATCCAATGGTCGCTGGAATGCATCGATCTGGGGCAAGAACCTGACTAACAAATTCTACTTCACCTCGCGGGTCGACCTGCTCGCCGGTTTCGGGTTCGACTATAACCATATCAGCGCGCCACGATCTTATGGTATCACAGTTGGTGTCAAATACTGACCGGGAGCAACCGGTCGAAGGAGAAGGTCATGTCTGAATACAAACTGCTGATCGGCGGCAAGCTGGTTGATGGCGACGCGACGATGGATGTCATCAATCCGGCAACCGAGGAGGTGTTGTCAATATGCCCGCGCGGAAGCGAACGGCAGTTGAACGAAGCAGTCGCTGCCGCCAAGGCCGCGTTCAAGGGCTGGGCGAAGACGCCAATGGCCGACCGTCGCGCCTGTATAATGAAGCTGGCAGATGCCATCGAAGCCAGAACGACCGAGTTTGCGCGGCTTTTGACGCAGGAACAGGGTAAGCCGCTTTCCGAATCCACAGCGGAAATCACTTATACGGCAGCCTTTCTTCGTTATCTCGCCTCTCTCAATCTTGAGAACAAGCTGATCGAGGACAATGACAATCGCCGGGTCGAGATGCGCCGCAAGCCGCTGGGTGTGGTCGGATGCATCATCCCCTGGAATTTCCCTGTCCTGATTGTCGCGTTCAAGGCGCCGGTCGCATTGCTTGCGGGCAATACCATCGTGATCAAGCCGGCACCGACCACTCCGCTTACTACGCTGCGGCTGGGCGAACTCTGTGCAGAGATATTCCCGGCAGGTGTCGTCAACATTGTCACCGATCAGAATGATCTGGGCGCTGCACTGACCTCGCACCCTGACATTGCCAAGATCAGCTTCACCGGTTCGACGGAGACAGGCAAGAAAGTGATGGCCAGTGCCGCGTCCACGATCAAACGTATCACGCTGGAACTGGGCGGAAACGATGCTGCGATCGTTCTGGCCGATGTCGATCCAAAGCTTGTGGCGCCTGGCATCTTCGGCGGCGCAACGATGAACGCCGGGCAAGTCTGTCTCGCGGTCAAACGCGTTTATGCCCATGAATCGATCTATGACGAATTGTGCAACGAGCTGGCCATCCTGGCCGATGCTGCAATTGTCGATGACGGGCTCAAACAAGGCGCGCAGATTGGACCGCTCCAGAACAAGATGCAGTATGAGAAGGTGAAGGGTTTTCTTGAAGATGCCCGGGCCAATGGCAACATCATCGCCGGGGGACAGGTTGAGGATCGGCCGGGTTATTTCATCCGGCCGACTATCGTTCGCGATGTCACCGACGGAACAAGAATCGTCGATGAGGAACAATTCGGACCGATCCTTCCGGTGATCCGTTTCAGCGACAATGATGACGCGCTTGCCCGTGCCAATGCCTCGCCTTGGGGTTTGGGCGGGTCGATCTGGTCGAATGATCGCGACAAGGCCTATGATATGGCCTGTGAGATGGAATCTGGCACAGTCTGGATCAACAAACATCTCGATTTCGGTCCCAACATCCCCTTTGGTGGCGCCAAACAATCGGGGATTGGCGTCGAGTTTGCAGAAGAAGGGTTGCATGAATTCACCCAGATCCAGGTGATCAACGAGGCCAGATGACGAACAGTTTGAGCCATTCGAAAGGCGCAACCGAGCCGCCGTTACTTGAGTACACAATTGGCGAAGCACTTGAGCGTGCGACGCATGCCTGGCCCGATGGGTTGGCACTGGTATCGCGGCATCAGGGCATTCGCTGGACTTGGGCAGAACTCAATACCGAGGTCGACCGGATCGCATGCGGGCTTGTTGCGCAAGGAATCAAGAAGGGCGAGCGGGTTGGTATATGGTCGCCCAATTGCGCCGAATGGACGGTGATTCAGTTTGCCACAGCAAAGATCGGCGCTGTGTTGGTGACGATCAACCCCGCCTATCGCCTATCCGAAGTCGAATATGCGTTGAACAGGGTTGGCTGTATCGCGCTCGTGACTGCGCCGTCGTTCAAGTCGAGCGACTATATCGGCATGCTGCGTGAACTCGGACCGGAGAAGCTTCCTCAACTGCGGGTGCTCGTGAGCTTGGGCGACACGGTCCATGACGGATTCATGCCGTGGAAAATGCTTGCCTCGACCGTCGACATGGCCAGGCTGGGGACGATTGGCGCGACGCTCGACCGCAACGATCCGATCAACATCCAGTTCACCAGCGGGACGACCGGTTTCCCCAAAGGGGCCACGCTCACGCACCGCAACATCCTCAACAATGGCTATTTCGATGCGCGCCAGATCAAGTTGAGCGAAAAGGACCGGATCTGCATTCCCGTTCCACTCTACCATTGCTTTGGAATGGTGCTGGGCAATCTGGCGGCTGTCACGTCGGGCGCGGCGATGGTCTATCCCGGAGAGGCCTATGATCCGACACAAGCCCTTGAGGCCATCGAGGCCGAGGGATGCACAGCACTCTACGGCGTGCCGACCATGTTCATCACCATTCTCAACCTGCCCGATCTCGACCGTTTCGACGTATCGACGCTTCGTACGGGAATCATGGCGGGATCACCCTGTCCAGTAGCCACAATGCGCGGTGTCATTGAGCGACTGAACATGGCCGAAGTGACAATCGCTTATGGCATGACCGAAACAAGCCCGATCACGACTCAAACAGCGACCGACGATCCGCTCGACGAGCGCGTGTCAACAGTGGGCCGTGTGCATCCGCATGCCGAAGCCAAGATCGTGGGCCCGGACGGGCAGACCCTTCCGCACGGTGAGCAGGGTGAATATTGTTCACGTGGATATGCCGTCATGCTTGGCTATTGGGACGATCCGCAAAAGACGGCCGAAGCGATCGACAGTGAAGGATGGATGCATTCGGGCGATCTCGCGACGATGGACGAAAAGGGCTATGTCCGCATTACTGGGCGGATAAAGGATATGATCATCCGCGGCGGCGAGAACATCTATCCGCGCGAGATTGAAGAGTTTCTTCTTTCGCATCCCGCGATTGCCGATGCCCAGGTGTTTGGCGTTGCCGACGAGAAATATGGTGAGGAAGTTTGCGTATGGATCATCGCAAAGCCCGGCTTACCGGTAACGCAAGACGAGGTAATCGCGCATTGCAAAGGCCAGATCGCTCACTACAAGGTACCGCGCCACATCCGTATTGTCGACGCTTTTGCCATGACTGTGACCGGCAAGGCGCAGAAATTCGAGATGCGCAAGATCATGGAAGCAGAGTTTCGGCAAACGTAAGTCCCGGTGCTTGCGATGGGTTGGGTTGGTGGCACTTTTCTATACTGCGCAACGGCTTTTAAGCAGGATCGGCCGGATTTGACTGGCGAAGATGGTTCCAACCTAACTGGCTGATACACGTGCTTTCGGATGGGAGTGCTTTGGGTGTCTGGGTAGGTGCCCTTGGGTTGGGGATGGGCCGATTCAAGTCGCCTTTCCGTCGTTCGAAGCAATAACCGGTTGAGATCACCGGTCGGAAGCGGTCGAGGCGGCAGCGGATCGTTGCTATGGCGACATCCGAAAACATTGCCGCCATTCTGAGGCAAAGCAAATGCTCCCGAAAGCGGACATTTATTTCGCCACCAATCGGAAAGGTATAATGTCTGCTTCGTTGGACATTCCGGAACGGCAGCTTTTAGGTGGGCGATCGCGGTAAGCGGCTCTTCGTTCAGTTTGGCCGCCTGGCGGCAGCAAAGTTGGACATTGCGGACTTTGGGCATACGTCTCGGCAATGCGCAACAATATCTAAGTTTCGCAAACTGCATGCCAGCGGCGAAACTTACATTTGCGGTGTTCTCTCGTGCCAGTTGGTTGCTTGTTCGTAGGCATGTCCGATCCGGCATAGCGTAGCTTCGGAAAATGGCGCGCCGCCAAACTGTATAACCAAGGGCATCCCGTCTGCGGTGAAGCCGCAACGCACGGTGAGGCCGGGTGCACCTGCCATGTCGAAGGGCACCGTATATTCCAGATGCGCGTTGTCAAAGAGCGGCTGTATCGTTTCAGCGTTCTGATACAGATCATAGTCGTTCCGCAGGGGCCCAATTCCAGAGGGCAACGCTAACGCGTCGACACTGGCCAGAAATTGGTTGAACTCGGCCGAAAATGCGCGCCTTATTTGCCATGCAGCATCGACCTGCTCTTGCGTAATTGTTGCGCCAAGAGCGAGAAAATCTGCGAAGTAACCACCATATTCTGTGGCCCTTGCCGGATAGGTTTTCGCATGTGCTGCGACCGCTTCTGACGCGCAGATGGCAAACCAGGCATCCATCAATTCGGTTGTCTGGGAAGGCACGCTGACCTCGATTATCTGCGCCCCGAGATTTTCCAGCTGCGCTAGCGCTGCTTTATGTGCTGCGATTAGCTCCTTCGACGCGCCAATTGCAGTATAAGCCGCATCATAGCCGATACGCATCCCCTCCACTCCGGCATCAAGACTGGATGTCAGGTCAGGCGCCGGACGATCCAGCGAGTGTGGATCTAACTGGTCGTATCCCGCCATTGTCTCCAACATGATCGCTGCGTCGGCAACACGACGCGTTAGCGGGCCGATATGGTCTAGACTGTCTCCCAGGGTGAGTACGCTGGACTTCCCGACCAGACCAAACGTCGGCTTCAATCCGACAACGCCATTGGCCATTGCCGGAAATCGGATCGAGCCTGCTGTGTCAGTGCCGAGTGCTGCAAAGCATAGGCCTGCCGCTACCGACACGCCCGATCCACTCGACGAAGCCCCAGACCAGTAGTCTGCATTCCATGGATTGACTGGGATCTCGAAATCACGGTGGTAGCCAGCCATCGCGCCTTCGGTCATGTTGAGCTTTCCGATCAGAATTGCTCCGGCTGCAGAGAGTTTCTTCAATACAGGTGCATCATCAGCTGCGACATTACCATTGAGAACAGCCAGCCCTCCTAGGGTTGGAGTGTCTCTAGCATCGATCAAGTCTTTGATGGCGATTGGAATGCCATGAAGTGGCCCAAGGTAATTTCCTGCGGCGATCTCACGGTCGGCCAGTTCAGCTTCTTTGAGCGCCCTGTTTCTCGTTACCGTTGCAAAGCTCTTGAGCTCTTTGTCGATCAAGTCGATCCGATCGAGCATATGCCGTGTCAAATCGACTGATGACAGCTCTTGGCTTTTGATCCGTTCAGCGACTTCGCCAATGCCGGAATAATGTAGTTCACCCATGCAATCCCCCCAATGCGAACTCCATACTCCTAATCCAGTGCGAAAGCACCACGCCGCCGCGCTACGAGAAACGAGAACATCCTTGTTGAAGCAGGCACAGCACTAACGGGCGATGCTCCAACCTCCCCTTCGCAGACATCCAATTCAGCATTAGAATCCGTTTTCGACCCCGGCTCAAGTCATTCCTAGCGCTCCGGTGCGCTCCGGAAGCCTGCTTGGCAGCTTCGGCGGCTTGACCACTGAAAGCCGAATTTCTCCTGCCGACGACACTCCGGAATGACAGCTTTCTGATAGCCAAGACCCGAAAGCTGCCCGCCATTCATCGAGGACCAAACGAATGATGGCATTGCGACTACGTCAGGCTTGCAGCGGCAGCTGTCTCGGCGGGCATCCCTTCCTCTAGGTCTGCTTTCCCATTTTTGCGCCCAAAAGCTGCCTGTCCGCACTCCACAACAAACCGGTCGGGTGGGAGGATGCCTCCGGAGATGCCGATGGGCGAACGATTCTCGCTTGGGCTTGAGATTGCGACGCGGCAAGGCCCTCAGCCTGCGGCGTTGATCAAGCGGGAATGGACAGCGGCGCATGACGGGATTTCGGGCTAACCGTTTCTAACCTTTGGGCTTTTGCGGCCCCTCCTCGGAATCCCAGAATCCAGCCGTTTCGGGACTCGACTCTTGGTTAATTTCCGTGCAGTCTTCCTTCATAAGGTGCCGGGTCGCAAGCCGTGCACCACATGGCCATTCCCGACACCGGATGTGTACTTTGCGTAGCGTTTCAAACGAACAACGATAGGGGATTTCCGCATGATGAGAACAACCGCTTTGCTGGGGGCCATTCTGGTCGCCACGACCGCTACCGCTGCCCAAGCACAGAGCTTCACCTTCCAGTCCACGGCCAACGCGCCTGCGATGGCCATGTCGAACAAGGCACCCGATGGACGGACCTATGGCGCTGCTGGCGTTACCGGAAGCGGCGAAACCACCTATGCCGATGGCAAAAAGACCAAATATACCTACAAATGCATCAGCATGAGCCAGCCGCCGCATGACGCCATCTTCATGACCCACATGATGTGCGATGTCGCTGCGTCTGACGGCAATTTCTTCGTGACCTTTGGCTGCAACAACATGTCTGCGGACGAGATGGGCTGTGTTGGCGGGCTTGCTGGCACAAGCGGTGCCTATGCTGGTCGCAGAGGCGGCGTGACGAGCCATGGCAAGGGGACCGCATCGAGCGGCACTGGAGCGTGGTATTGATCGCATCATAGCGACTGAAATTGGTCGAATGGATGTGCAGGGCAACTGGAGACAGCTGCCCTGCTGTCCTCGCAAGGTTCAGCGCCGCCGCATCCGCGCGACGAGCGTGACGAAGAAGGCCGTCGACCAGCCGATCAGGACGATCCCGTTAATTCCCTCGATCGCGCCGACCAGTCGCCATTCCTCGGCCATTGCCGCGTCCGTGTATCCAATCGCGCCATAGGTAATGGTCGAATAATAAACAGCATTGCGCAATCCATCGACCGCGCCGATCAGTTCATAGACAAACGCGTAAAGCCAGATCTCGATGCCGTGCAGAGCGATCAGGCTCAGCGTGACGCCGAGCGTTACCGAGAAACCGCGCATCGACATCGAATGGATGTGCTCAACCGCTTCCTCCCGCTCCTCAAGCCGCAACAGGCGGACAATTGCGTAAAGACCTACGGCGTGGACGACCACGGTCAGGATCACCATAAGGGTGGCAAGCGAGAGTTCAGCCAGCATTGCCCAAGGTTAAGGGCGGACCCGAGCGAACTCAAGTGACGCTTCCCCCTTTCCCCAAAGTTATGTTTCGGGAAAGGAGGAGATCGATCCAGGATTATAGAGTTGCTGGAGCCGCCGCCGCTGGTGCCGGTCCAGTGTCGGAAACTACGCCCCAGGAAATCTTCCATGAACCATCAGCCTGCGGCTTGTATCCAAGCAACCAGTTGCCGTTTTCCGTGATCGGCTTCTTGGTTGCCGGGTCCGTCATCGTATAGGCATAGGTCGCACGATAGACAGCCATGTCACCCGCGGATGCGACATCGACCGTTTCATCGCTCACGACGATGTTCGACGCGGCGTCTGCGACCTGCAGCTTGGTCAGCGCAAGGTCAGCGGCCGGGCCCACCACATTGGGCATTCCGTGGAACATGCCTACATAATCCGGCGCATCGTGGCTGACTGCCTTTTCTGCGTCATGTGCGTTGAAATGCGCCACCAGTTGCGTGACATCTGCCTTGATCGCGTCCGCGATCTTTGCGGTATCAGCGGTCGCTGCGGGCTTGGTGCAGGCCGCAAGCGTGAAGGCCCCGACGACGACAATCGCGGTATGTTTGGCGTATTGCATTTTCATGTGTTGTCCCCTCCAACGTTCAAGCATCGAACCGATGAAGGGTCTGCCCGTTTTTGGCCTGAGTCAAGAATGACCGGGACGACGGGCTTGACTTTCCAGCCTGCATCCGGCTTAGGGGCGCACGTTCGGGCGCGGGCGTTTCGCTCGCGCCCTGTTTTCGGGAGAATGGCGGGCCCGCAACTCCGCCTGGTCTGGACTACCTGATACGGGTCCTTAACGAACGAAGGAAAATACCATGCGCCATCGCGTTGGCCATCGCAAACTGCAACGTACCTCTTCTCATCGCGCAGCGCTGTTTCGCAACATGGCGGCGGCTCTCATCAAGCATGAGCAGATCACCACAACCCTCGCCAAGGCGAAGGAATTGCGCCCTTACACCGAAAAGCTTGTGACGCTGGCCAAGAAGGGCGGGCTTTCGAACCGTCGTCTGGCCCATGCCCGGCTGCTTGACGATACGCAGTTGGTCAAGTTGTTCGACGTGCTGGCGGCGCGCTATGCCGAGCGCAACGGTGGCTATATCCGCATCGTGAAAGCGGGCATCCGCGCTTCGGACGCGGCCTCGATGGCCGTCATTGAATTCGTCGATCGCGACGAGAGTGCCAAGGGTCAGGACTCCGGTCCCGTGATGGGCGATGACGATCTGGCCGAAGCCGCATAAGGATTTCTGCCAAATTCCAATTCCCAAGGGGCGTTGCGTGGCAGCGCCCCTTTTCATTTGAAGGACGTTTGAAATGGCTGCCGACGATGAAGACTATGTCTATGACGTAGCGTCGGGCGAATGGATCAGCGCGGCCGACGCAAAGGGCCTCGCCGGGGATGGTGGCGCCGTTGAAGTGCGCGATGCGGTCGGCAACCTGCTTGTCGATGGCGATCAGGTCACGCTGATCAAGGACCTGACCGTCAAAGGCGCAGGACAAACACTCAAGCGCGGGACGCTGATCAAGTCGATCCGCCTGACCGGTGACCCGCAGGAAATCGATTGTCGATATGAGGGGATCAAGGGCCTCGTCCTGCGCGCGGAGTTTGTGAAGAAGCGCTGACGCCGCTAAGCGGACAAAGGCATGACCTGCATATTTGAAGCGACTGGCCCGGTATGGCTTTGGACGGCGGCTCCACCGGCCACGGGATCGTGGCACTTTTTGACGATCGATCCACAGACCTCGGTTGAAATCCGCTATGAGGCGCTGGGCCGCACAGGCGGCTTTGGCAGCGTCAAGGTCGCAGTCGCAATCGGCGAAACCCGATGGCACACATCGCTTTTCCCGCATCGATCGTCGGGCGGCTTCCTTTTGCCGCTCAAGGCCGACGTGCGACGGTCGGAGGGCCTTTCGGAGGGCGATACCGTTACGGCGCGATTGGAGGTTTAGGGGGGAATTATGGAAACCGATGAGATGATAGCCCTGCGTTCGGTTTCCGGGCGTGTCGCGTTGGTCACTGGCGCTGCCAGCGGGATGGGACGGGCGACGGCGCGGCTTCTCGCGGCAATGGGGGCAAAGGTTGCAGTCACGGATTTCAATTTCGACGGTGCGACGCTTGTCGCGCAGGATATCGTCGCTGGTGGCGGCATAGCCCAGGCTTGGGCGCTCGACGTGGCAGATTGCAATCAGGTTGAAGCAACGGTTGCAGATATCGCGCGGGCCTTTGGCGGTCTCGACATTCTGGTCAACAATGCTGGCATTTCCGATGCGTTACCATTTGACGATCCCCGCTACGGCCAGTCGTGGGACCGCCTGATTGCCGTCATTTTGACAGGAACGCAGCAGATGGTTCGGGCATCGCTTCCCCATCTCAGGCAGTCCGATGCGGCGCGCATTGTCAACATTGCGTCGACCGAAGCCTTGGGAGCGACGGCCGGACACAGCGGATACAGCGCAGCCAAGGCCGGGGTCGCGGGCCTCACGCGCTCACTTGCGGTCGAATTCGGGCGAGCCGGGATCACGGTCAACTGCATTTGCCCTGGCCCGATCAATACCGGCATGACGCAAGCCATCCCCGCTGAGGCCAAGGCGATTTTTGCAAAGCGTCGTACCGCAGTGAACCGCTATGGGGAACCGGAGGAGGTCGCGCATATGATCGTCAGCCTGTGTCTGCCGGCCGCTTCCTATATCACGGGTGCGGTGATTCCGGTGGACGGCGGATTGATGGCGCGCAACGCCTGAACATCCCATCGTTGCACGGCTGTTGCACGCCCGCCCTGTTTGGGGATAGTGTGCGCATAATCACAAAAAAATCGGTTCGCGCGACTATCGATACGCATTCAATCTGGTTTTCAATCAGGAGGTACGACGATGGATCTACAAGGTGCGCCTGGCAGCTTTCAGCAAAACCTGATTACGCGCGTGAAGAATATCATCCTGACGCCATCAGCTGAATGGGACGTGATCGACAAGGAGCCTGCCGAAATTGGCGGACTTTACAAGAACTACATCATGGTTCTCGCAGCGATCGGGCCACTGGCGGGAATGATCAAGGGTATCTTGTTCGGCTATTCGGCGCTGGGCATCACCTATCGCCCCACCGTCGTACAGGCGGTCGGCACCGCAATTACAAGTTACGTCATCGCGCTGGTCGGGGTCTTTATCCTTGCGACCGTGATCGATGCCCTTGCACCGAGTTTCGGAGCCACAAAAAACCGGATTCAGGCATTCAAGGTTGCGGCCTATAGCGGCTCCGCGGCATGGGTTGCCGGCGTCTTCGGGTTGATACCCGGACTCAGCTTTCTTGGGATATTGGGGCTTTACAGCCTTTATCTTCTCTATCTCGGCCTTCCCAAACTGATGAAGGCGCCCGCTGACAAGGCGGTCGGATATACTGTCGTCACCGTAATAGCGGCGATCGTTCTCGCTTTCGTTGCCAGTCTGGTGGTGGCGCCGGTGGTCGGACTCCTTGGTGCGGGCAGCGCGCTTTCAGGATCGCAAGCGAGCGTCTCCGGCACATTGTCGGTTCCGGGTGTCGGTTCGGTCGACATGGCCAAACTCAATGATCTTGGCAAACAGGCCGAGGCCGCGTCGAAACAAATGGCGAGCGGACAGAGCAATGCCCTTGCGCCCAGCGTGTTGGAGGGACTGTTGCCTGCAACGCTTGGCGGATTGGCGCGGTCAAAACTTTCGAGCGGTTCGGCCGGAGTCGGAGGCATTGGAGGATCGAATGCCGAGGCACGTTACGAAAGCGGAGGCACCAACATTACGCTGTCAATCACCGATATGGCTGCGGCCGGGGCAATCGCGGGGCTTGGCGGGGCACTCAATGTCCAGTCCAATGAGCAAACGGCCAATGGCTATGAAAAGACGGGCGCCGTCGATGGCCGGATGACCTCAGAAAAGTGGGATTCCGCCCAAGGGAGCGGAAGCTACAGCACGGTTTACGCCAACCGCTTCATGGTCGAAGCCAAAGGCTCGGGCACGAGTATTGAGGTGCTCAAAGCGGCGGTCGCTGATCTTGGTTCTGGACAATTGGAATCGCTGGCCAAATAGGCCCGTTTGGCAATATTGCGGCGTCAGCCAACACGACAAGGACTACCCGATGACGCCAATCTCTGTCGCTTTCCTTCTCTTCCCGAACGTCACACAGCTTGACCTTACTGGCCCCGCACAGGTGCTCTCGCGCTTGGGAAATGCAAAAATCGATCTCGTGTGGAAGACACTGGATCCAGTGATGACAGACGCAGGATTTGCTATCCTGCCAACCGCCACCTTTGCCGACACACCGCGAGCTGACATTCTCTGTGTGCCCGGAGGCATCGGCGTTACGGAGGTCATGATGGACGAAGCGGCGATGGCGTGGGTGCGGCAATTGGGTGGTAGTGCAAGTTGGATCACCAGTGTTTGCACAGGCTCGCTTATACTTGGCGCCGCACGCTTGCTCGACGGCTATGAAGCGACGACACATTGGGCTTGGCATGAGCATCTTGCCTTGTTTGGCGCGCAACCGGTAAACGCGCGAACTGTTTTCGATCGGAACCGCGTGACTGGCGGCGGCGTGACGGCCGGAATCGATTTCGCTTTGTCTTTGATGGCGGCTATAAGAGGCGAAGACCATGCGCGGATGGTGCAACTCGCACTTGAATATGATCCCGCGCCACCTTTCGATTCAGGTTCACCCGAAAAGGCTGGCGAGGCGCTGCTGAGCCGTTACGCTGAACGCATGACGGCTTTGGCACCCAATCGTGAAGCGCATATGCAGGAAGCGGCTGCGCATCTCGGATTTTCATGATAGCCTGTCGGGTATGGCGACACTGGCTCCATTCGTTCCCGTCCAACCACCTCGCACCGCAGACTGGATGCCTGGCTGGCGCGGCCTGTTCGGTGAACGGATGCGCAACACCATTTATGGTTGGCCAGAGCCCGCGTTCGACGAATTCTATCGCAAGCGCCGGATTTTGGGATTCACTGTCCATATCGTCACCGACCCGGACATGGTCGGTCGTGTCTTGCTTGATAACAAGGAGAATTACATCCGCCCGCGGATTGCTCAGCGAATATTGTCTCCACTGATTGGAAACGGTCTTCTTTCGTCAGAAGGTGAGGACTGGAAAAAGCAACGCCGGATCGTGGCGCCCACTTTCGCTCCAGGTGCGGTTGCAAAGATGACCGGCGCTATTGCGCGTGTCGCTACTCGGCAGACGGATGGTTGGCTCAGGGGCACTCTCAGGGTCGACATGGCACGCGCGGCGACCGATGCCACAATGCAAATCATTGCCGACACCCTATTTTCAAGCGATGCACGGTTAACCGCACGAGCGGCCGGCAAGCACATCGAAAACCTTGTCATGGCAAGTGGACAGGCTCGAATTTCAACCATTTTGGGGCTTCAGAATTTTGACTTGACGCCGATGATGGTGCGTGCGCGCCGGGGGAGGACTTATCTGCGCCATACTCTGACCGAAATGGTTCGCGAACGCGGGCCTACGGGCGGTGCGGATGACTTTTTCGGAGGGCTGATCCGCGCACTCTACGAGCAATTCCCTGCAGCGGAGGCAGAGGCGTTGTCGGTCGACAATGCGATTACTTTCTATGTCGCCGGGCATGAAACCACGGCCAATGCGCTGGCTTGGACGATCTATCTTCTTGCCGCCCAACCGGCACTGCAGGATGAGGCCAGGGCGGAGGCGATGGCCGCTATTAATGGGGACGTTGCTACCCTAGCTGATCGTTTGCCGTTGCTGCGCCAAGTTCTTGATGAAGCGATGCGCCTTTATCCGCCCGCGCCGCGCTTTGATCGCGAAGCGCAAGCCGCTGATAGGCTTGGCGACGCCGAAATCAGGCCCGGTGATCTCGTGTCGCTGTGGCCCTGGGTCATGCACCGCCACCGCAAACTTTGGGACAATCCCGACACATTTGATCACACCCGCTTCGCGCCAGAAGCCAAGGCCCGACTGCACAAGTTCCAATACATGCCCTTTGGCGGCGGCCCGCGGGTGTGTGTTGGTGCCCGCTTCGCAGTGACCGAGGCATTGATCATTCTAGCACATTGGCTGACAGCAAGGCGATTCTCTTTGCCTGCGGGGTTTACACCGTATCCGATGGGAACCGTGACGCTCAGGCCAAAGGGCGGGATGTGGCTTTTAATGGAGTCGGTTTAGACCTGATTTGCGTCAGTTTCCAATCACCGCCCCATTGCCCTCATTGTTCGGCTCTGCCAATCTGTTTGCCGATGCTGGTCTTTCACGATTTCGACATGATGGTCAGGGGCGGCTCCCTTGCGTTGCTCGCGCTTTGGAGCTGGCTTTTGGTGCGAGATCACTTTCAGGCCTTGCCTGCTCGCTTGGCCGTTGCGATGAATTTCTCGATCGCCTGCCATGTGATCGCGACAGTTCCCGGCCCTCCCGGCTTCGGCTTTGTGCTGAACTGGGTGATCGAACTGGGTTCGGTAAGCGTGCCGGTACTGTTCTGGCTCTTTGCGCGGACGTGGTTCAACGACGAGAAGCGGATCGGCTGGCGGAGCTGGGCGCTGGTTCCCATCTGCATGCTTCTTCTCGTGGTCGTCGAACTCAACCTTCCTGCCCGGAACGTTCTCTTTGTTGTGAGCGCGGCAACGGAGCGCATTTTAATGTTTGCTTTTGCGATTGCGGGGCTTTGGGTTGCATGGACAGGTCGCGAGAATGATCTGATCGAGGATCGACGCAGACTTCGCGTGCAACTGATTGGCTCGGTCGGCGCCTATGTCCTGTTGACCAACGCCGTGGAAATTGCAGTCTTCAATGATCTCGCACCGGAGCGTTGGCGTTCGATTCTGCAGATCGGCATTTTACTGCTCACATTTGCCCTATGCGTGGTCATGTTTGGAATGCGGCGGCCAGACCTGTTGGGGCAACCTCGCAGGAACGAGGACGCAATGCTTCCGTCCCCTACAGTCGATGATCCCCTCGCTGCGCGTCTTCTCGGTTATATGGCAGCCGAACGACCGTATCGCGACGAGACCATGACGATCGCCAAGCTGGCAGGGCAACTGGGCGAACCCGAGTATCGAATGAGGCGTCTCATCAACGGGCAACTGGGCCAGCGAAATTTTGCCAGCTTCCTGAACGGGTATCGACTGGATGAAGTTAAGTCAGCATTGAGCGATCCCGATCAGAGGCAAGTGCCGATCTTGACCATTGCACTCGATGCCGGATTTGGCTCTCTAGGTCCGTTTAATCGGGCGTTTCGCGAGGCGGAAGGAATGACGCCCACAGCATTCCGCAATCGTCAAAGCTGATTGATTTCGGAATCGGCTAGCCGGTTTCGAAACCGGCAGAGAATGTATTTCAGAAATCCACCACTGCCGCTCCATCGATCCAACAGGAGTGTTCAATGGACCACGCAACAACATTATGGGGCATCGCACAGGAACGTGCCGTGCATATCTTCGCCTTCGACTTCGGCCGCTATTTATTGGCCGCTTCGCTGATTGCCGGGCTGGTCTGGCTGCTCAAGCGCACGCCGTGGCGCAGTCGGCAGATACAGGCACGTACAGCAACAACGTCAGACTTCTCGCGCGAGTTTGGTGCCTCAGTGCGCACCGTTCTCGTCTATGTCGTGGTCAGCATCTTTGTCATCTGGGGCATTCGGCATGGCTATATGCACGAAATGGAAGAAAGTTTCGGGCTAGGCGGAAACCTTGGAATGCTTGCAGCGATCATTGTTGCCCATGATGCCTATTTCTACTGGAGCCATCGCGCGATGCATCATCCGCGGCTGTTCAAACGCTTTCACCGTTTTCACCACCGCACGATCACTCCGACCGCCTGGGCGGCCTATAGCTTTGCGATACCCGAAGCGATCGTCATGGCCTTGTTCATGCCGCTCTGGTTGGCCCTTGTACCGACGCCGGGAATCGTGACTTTCAGCTTCCTGTTCATCATGATCCTGCGCAACACGATGGGCCATGCCGGGCTGGAGCTTCACGCCCGCGGCTGGGCCAGCCATCCGATCCTCAAATGGATCAGCACGACGACGCATCACGATCTGCATCATGCTGGCAGCTTCAATCACAATTTCGGCTTTTACTTCACATTCTGGGACAAACTGATGGGCACCGAACACCCCGATTATGTCGCGGTCTATGATCGGGTCACCGCTGAGGTGACAGCTCCCAAGGCACTTTCTCCGGAAACCGCCTGATCCGATTGCCAAACGGTCCATCTCCCGCTGGCATGACCTGGCCGGGATCGCATGGGGGCAACTCCATTCGATCCCGGTCATTTTCATTTGCGACGCTCAATCGACTGTGCCAGCCTTGCCGGGAGATCGGGAGGATGAACATGTTCGCAAAAGTTTTTCTTATGCTGCCTATTGCGGCAGCGCTTCTTGTTTCAACAGCCAATGCGAAACCCGCCGACGATCTTCAGGTCGTGATTGCAGATCATTGGATGTGGTGGCTTTCGATCAACCCGGTACAGGCGACATCGCTCGGCGTGCGGGATTTTGACGATCAACTCCGTGATATCAGTCTGGCCGAACAGGATCGCGAGGCAAGAACCGCGCAAATGTTCCTCGATCGATTGGGCAGCATCCCCAATGGCGAACTCTCCGAAGCGGATCTGACGAACAAGGGTGTGTTGACGCGCATGCTTTCCGACCAGATCGAGGGCAATCGCTATGGCGAACGGATGATGCTTTTCACCACTTATGACGGCTGGCATCAATCCTTTGCCGGCATGGCGGACAATCTGCCATTCTGGACGCGTGCCGATTATGAAAGCTATCTGAAGCGGCTATCCCTTTACCCACAACTCAATGGCGAAGCGATTGCGATTTCACGTCAGGCAGTGGTGAAGGGCTTTGTCCAGCCGTGCGATGCGATGGGCGGATTCGAGGATACCATCAAGGGGGCCGTCGCAGGCAAGCCAGAAGAAACGCGCTTCTTCGGCCCGTTCAATCGCGCTCGGCCGCTTGACGTGAATGACGCGGACTGGACCGCAATGAAAGCCCGCGCAATATCCTTGATCCGTGACGTGATCGCCCCGGAATATGCCAAGTTCGCACAATTCTACCTGACGGAATACAAACCGAAATGCCGAAAAACCGTCGGCGCCTCTGCCATGCCTGGTGGGGCTGGCTGGTACGCATTTCAGGCAAGATCACACACAACAACGACGATGACTCCCGAACAAATCCACGCGATCGGCCTGTCTGAAGTCGCACGGATCCGGGCAGAGATGGTCAAGATCTCAACCGATGCGGGTTATTCCAGTCGCGAGGCCTTTATTGCGAAGCTCAGGACTGACCCCGCCTATTACGCAAAGACGCCGGAAGAGCTGATGGCATCGGCCTCGCGTGTGGCCAAACAGATTGACGGCAAGATGCTGGAATTCTTCGGAAAACTGCCGCGCCTACCGTATGGCGTGCGCGAAATTCCAAAAGAGACGGCGGAAACCACGACCACTGCCTATTATAACCCCGGATCGCCGGAAAGCGGGATTGCCGGCACCTATTATGTGAATACATCAAAACTGAATCAGCGCCCCTTATGGGAATTGCCAGCGCTGACAGCGCATGAGGCGGTGCCGGGACATCACAACCAGATTGCGCTGCAACAGGAGCTGGCCTTGCCTGCATTCCGGAAGAATGCCGCGGGGTTCACCGCCTTTGTGGAAGGGTGGGGGCTCTATGCCGAGCATCTCGGGATCGAGATGGGGCTCTACGACACACCGGAAAAGAACATGGGGCGGCTGTCATATGAAATGTGGCGCGCCTGCCGGCTCGTCGTCGATACCGGCATGCATGCGAAGGGATGGACCAAGGCGCAGGCCGTGGCTTTCATGCGGGACAACAGCGCGCTTTCCGATGCCAATATCGAAGCTGAAGTGAACCGTTACATCAGCTGGCCTGGCCAGGCGCTGGGATACAAGCTTGGCGAGTTGAGATTTCGTGAATTGCGCGCGCGGGCGGAGAAGGAGCTCGGTACCAAATTCGATCTTCGCCGCTTTCACGATGCAGCGCTGGGGCAAGGGCCGGTGCCGCTCGACGTGCTCGAGCGGCAGATCAATGACTGGATTGTGGTGGAAAAGCTGCGAAACTGATACGCCTTCAAAAGGCCAGCGCCAGCACATGCGGTTCGGTAGGATACGCGATTGCGTCGGCCGGACGGGCAGAGCGTTCCACTTCGAACATATAGTCGCGCGTTATCGGCAGGGTATGCCGGTTGCGTGAATATTGAAGCTGGTAGTTGACCATCCCGCCATGTTCAAAAACCGTAGCCGCGCCGGCAAGGTAGAGCGTCCACATCCGAAAGAATTTCGGATCATAGAGCGCCTCGATCTCCTCCCGCGCTTCCCAGGTGCGCCGATACCATTCGCGGATGGTAAGTGCGTAATGCAGCCTCAGAACTTCAATATCCGTGACTATCAGCTTGTTGGGTTCGCTACCCGCAATGATTTCCGACAGTGCCGGGATATATCCACCGGGGAAAATGTACTTCCGGGTGAAGGCGTCGGTGCTGCCAGGCCCGCCCATCCGGCCGATCGTGTGTAAAAGCATAACACCGTCGGGGGTCAGGAGATTGTGACAGCGGCGGAAGAATTCCCGGAAATTCGGCACACCGACATGCTCGAACATGCCGACCGAAACGATCCGGTCGAACGATCCCTTTAGGTCGCGATAGTCAATGAGTTCGAAACGCACATGCTCCGAAACGCCGGCATCCGCAGCGCGTTTTTGCGCAACTTGCAACTGCTCATGGGACAAGGTGATCCCCAAAACATCGACACCGGCCGTCTCGTGAAGATAGAGCGCCATCCCCCCCCAACCACAGCCGATATCGAGCACCTTTTGTCCCGGCGACAAGGCCAGTTTCGCCGCTATATGTTCCTTTTTGTCAATCTGTGCCTGTTCGAGGCTGTTGGCCGGATCTGCAAAGTAGGCGCAGCTATATTGCCGGTCACGGTCAAGGAAGAGATCGTAGAGCCGTTCCGACAGATCGTAGTGGTGGGCGACGTTGCGCCGAGACTGGCGGCGATAGTTGATCTGGTCAAACCCGCGCGTAAGGCGTTTGAATGCCTGCTTCAGCTTCCCATTGTCATCAATGTCGCGGCCGCTGTCCCATGGATTATTGGCTCTGACGATCTGAATGAAATCCATGATGTCTCCCTGCTCAATCGAGACACCGCCATTCATGAAGGCTTCGGTGAACCCGAGGCGTGGAGATCGCAGTATATCGAAGGCCACGCGCCTATTTTGAAGGCGGAGAGTGACATTGGGAAAATCAGGATGCGGCGTTCCGAATATTTGGCGCCGGTCGCCCGGTTCGATGAGAGTCACTACGCCTTTTTTTATGAGCCGACGAAACACGGCATGCAGTAGAGACATTTCCAAAACCTTGCTGTTGAAAATGGTATACGTTGAGTTCACGGATTTGGTTTCAATAAATGCAAACAATCCGATCTGCCAGCAATAGAATCAAATAGTAGAATCCGGGATGGAATGCGATCGTTGGTGTTCGTCATCCGATCGGCAGTCGACGCTTTCCGTGATCCTGCCGATGACCAAATGCCCGAACCGCTTCTTGATAACCACTTTGGTCAGCCGCGTTTGCGGCCTTGTGGGTAGGTGCCAAGCAGGCGCAGCGAGCGTGAGTGGAACTGAAGCTCTTCCAGTGCGCGGGCGACGGCTGGATCGTCGGGGTGTCCTTCGATATCGGCAAAGAAGGTGGTAGCAGCAAAGCTCGCGCCGCGCTGATAACTTTCCAGCTTTGTCATATTGACACCATTGGTCGCAAAACCGCCCATGGCTTTATAGAGAGCGGCAGGGATGTTCTTCACTTCGAAAACGAAGGTCGTCATCACCACGCCTTCGTTTGGGGCAGGCTCCCCGGAACGGGCGAGAATGACGAAGCGCGTCATATTGTCCCCCGAATCCTCTAGCGCATCGGCCAGGATGTTGAGGCCATAGACGGCCGCTGCTCCTGCAGGCGCAATCGCGGCGACGCTCGGATCGTCGAGTTCGATTGCACGAGCGGCGGCGCCCGCGGTATCCGGATAGCCGACCGGTTCTATGCCGCGTTTGCGCAGCCAGTGTCGGCACTGGCCCAAGGCCTGTGGATGGCTGATTGCCTGTTTGATACCCTCAAGTGGCCCGGTACCCATGAGTGCGTAGGTGATCGGCAGGAAATATTCGCCGGTGATGACCAGCCCTGATTCAGGCAACAGAAAATGAATATCGGCAACGCGGCCATGGAGCGAATTTTCGATTGGAATCATTGCCTTGGCAGCGCGCCCTTCACGCACGGCATCGATTGCATCGGGGAAACTGAAACATGGAAGCGCAAGCCCTTCAGGCAATGCCTGTTGAACCGCAATATGTGAGTTGGCTCCGGGAGCGCCCTGGAAGGCGACGGCACGCTTCGGATCGGCAGCCGCTTGGGCCGTCATGGCGGCTACAAGCGGGCGGGCGGGGGCGGGATAATTCTCCATTGCCGGCAGCGCTTAGGGGCCTGATTGCAGCGGTGCAAGCTTGATACAAGCCGCCGCTTGCGAAGCGCTCAATGCCCGACTAAAGCGACGACGATTCACGGGGTTCGGGAACAGAGGTTCGACGCATGGATGATCGTTTCAACACAGCAGCCGGCTGGGTGCTTTTCGCGGGCATAGTTGCGCTGGGGGGAACGATCCTGTCGGGCGAATATTTCAAACACGAAGAGTTCGAAAAGGGTGGCTATGAGGTCGCCGATGCCACACCCGAGGGTGGGGCCGGAGGCGGCGAGGTGGCAAAGCCTGTAGATTTTTCAGCAGGTGATCCTGTGAAGGGTGCGGAAATTTTCAAGAAGTGCACATCTTGTCACACTATCGCATCCGGCGGCGCCAACGGCATCGGGCCAAATCTTTATGGCGTGATGGGCAAGAAGCACGGCCATATCGCCGGCTTTGGCTACTCTCCCGGAATGCTGGCTATGCCGGGCGTTTGGGACTGGGATGCGATGGATGCATGGCTGAAATCTCCAAAGAAGTATCTCACCGGCACGAAAATGAGTTTTGCCGGACTGTCCAAACCTGAAGATCGTGCGAGTTTGATCCGGTATTTGAATGATCAGGGATCAAATCTGCCCGTTCCGCCGCCTCCGGCGGCCGACGTAGCCGAGACGGCTCCTGCGGCTGATGCAGCAACGAATGCCGCCGCGTCAGCGGACGCTGCTGCAAAATAATATCAACTCGGGATCAGGATTTGCTGTAGAAATGCCGGATGGCGTCCCAGCCTTCCTGCGCCGTTTCGACAAAAGTCAGCAGATCGAGATCCCCGGGAGAAATTACTCCCTCCTCAACCAGCGCGTGAAAATTGACGATCCGGCTCCAGAACTCCTTGCCGTAAAGCAATACTGGCATCCGCTTCGTCTTGCCTGTCTGCATCAACGTTAGCAGTTCGAACATCTCATCGAGCGTACCGAAACCGCCGGGAAACACTGCAACTGCCCGGGCGCGGAGCAAGAAATGCATTTTCCTCAGCGCAAAATAGTGAAACTGAAAACTCAACCCCGGCGTCACATAGCTGTTCGGTGCTTGCTCATGAGGGAGCACGATATTGAGGCCTATCGATTCCGCCCCGACATCGGCTGCACCGCGATTGGCTGCTTCCATGATTGAAGGGCCGCCGCCGGAGCAAACAACGAATTGGCGCATGCCGTCTTGGTCGGGACCCGTTTGGCTGGCAAGCGCGGCAAGCTCGCGCGATACGTTATAATAGCTGGACTTGGCCTCCAATCGACGCGCGATTTCCTGCGTTGCGGCATCGGCATTTGCACCTGGCTCTGGAATTCTGGCGGATCCATAGAATACAATGGTGGATCCGATCTTCGCTTCGTCGAGAAGCAATTCGGTCTTGAGCAATTCGAGTTGGAAGCGGACTGGACGCAGATCCTCCCGCAACAGAAACTCCTCATCCTGATAAGCGAGGCGATAGGAGGCCGCTTCGGTTTGTGGTGTGGAAATGGCCTTTTTGGCGGCTTCCGCATCCTGGTCGGCGCGCGCAAAGATTCGCGCGGGAATATGTGTTTCAGTCATAGCACGGCCTCTAACGACAAAACGGTCCCCGTCCCAGATCGAAATGCAGGTGATCGTGGTGGGCTGCATTAAAGTCGGGACTCAACACCGTCTGGAACCGTTTGCAGGCGGATCCGCGGATAGAGCGAAGGAAGCGGCGTTCGTCATCCGGGCCATGCCAACCATTCTCAATCGTGATTCGACGTCCATCGGCGAGGACAAAACCGGAAATGTCGACGGCGTTGGCCGTCGCATGTTCCGAACGGGTACCTGCCATTTGCGGCCGGCCGATGACATTGCGGCAGCTATAGCTCCCCATGCTTTCCAGCCGGACGACCGGACTTCCAAACACATTCCGCGCCGCCGGTTGCACCGCATCGCGGGCCCATAGGGCAAGAGTTCGAGCAAGCGGGCACTGGATCGCGGTGATATTGGTGATCGGGATGCCGATACTGGTCAGCGCTACTGAAGAATAGGTCGAGCATCCCGCACCGCGATCCTGATCGGGAAGCAGCGCGTATTGCGCGCGAAGCTGCTTAAGATCGGCCAGGCATTGTTTGAGTTCGGCACCCTTCGGAACGGCCGGAACCTGGCGCTGGCCAATCGGAGGACGCCCCTGAGGTGGCCCGACACAGGCCGCAAGGCTGGCAACAAGGGCAACGATTGCAACGGGCCGGAGCATGACCGAATGGCTAAGCTTTCATGGTTGGCAAAAGGTTAACGGCGGGCGCTTGCGAATGCAACGCGGCGCTGTTATCGGCGTCCGGTGTTGCGAATCGTTCTTAATAGTCCTTGGCCAATATGGGTTCTGCTTGCCATTCCTGCCGTCGCAATGATCTTTGGCGGATCGACAGGTCAGGTCGATGCGTCGGATCTGCTGCACCCCAGCGGAGAAATGTCTGCGCGGCTGATGATCGTTGCGATCGCGCTCGGCCCGCTGATGGCTTTATTCGGGCCGCGCAGCGGACTGGTCTGGTTGGTTCGGCGGCGACGGCACTTTGGCGTGGCGGCGTTCGCTTATGCCGTTTTGCATCTCGCTTTCTACATCATCGACATGGGCAATATCGACGACATGCTGGCCGAAATCCTTGCGCCCGGCATCTGGACAGGCTGGCTGGCTTTTGGCCTGATGCTGCCGCTCGCACTCACGAGCAACGAGGCTGCGGTGCGCGCACTCAAGGCAGGGTGGAAGCAGCTCCAACGGCTAGTCTATCCGGTTGCCGTGCTGACCTTGCTTCACTGGATCTGGGTGCACAATAATGTTGGTCCGGCGCTCGTTCATTTCGTACCGCTGATACTCGTCGTTGCTGCGCGATTCTTCTTATCCCTTACCCCTACCAAGCAAGGAACCTGACCATGCGTATCTTATCCCTCGTCACTGTTGCTGCACTCGGCATCGTTGCGGCACCGGCGTCGGCAACCGGCGTCTTGAAATGCGAAGCGGGCCCGCAGTCGGGCTGGCAATCGTCGGAAATGCTGAAGGCAAAGCTCGTCAAAGAGGGCTGGCAGGTTCGCAAGGCAAAGGTCGATGGCGGCTGTTATGAAGTCTATGGCACTACGCCTGAGGGCGACCGTGTGGAAGCTTATTTCCACCCCGTCAGTCTCGAAAAGCTATATGTCGCGCGGCGCGGACAGGTGTTGTTCCGCAAACCAGGTTACTAATCGCTGGTTGACAAACCCGGTGTCGCCTCTAGGGGCGGCTCCGGGCCACGCGGTCCCAACGCCGCGCGAGCTCTCTGCAAGGAGATGCGAGACATGATTGTTACCAAGCCCGCAGGGAAACCTGCGCGACCATTTTTTTCCTCTGGGCCCTGCGCGAAGCCGCCGGGCTGGCAGGCTTCAAAGCTAAAAACCGAATCTCTTGGCCGATCGCATCGCGCGAAAATTGGCAAGGCGCGGTTGCAACTCGCGATCGACCTGACCCGCGAGGTGTTGCAGGTGCCCGATACGCACCGGATCGGCATCGTTCCCGGTTCTGATACCGGTGCTGTTGAAATGGCGCTCTGGTCAATGCTCGGCGCGCGCGGTGTGACGATGCTTGCGTGGGAAAGCTTTGGCGAAGGCTGGGTTACCGATGTCGTCAAACAGCTCAAGCTGGATGCGACCAAGCATACGGCGCCCTATGGTGAGATCCCCGATCTTTCTTCCGTGAATTGGGGGGATGATGTCGTCTTCACCTGGAATGGCACAACATCGGGCGCGCGCGTTCCTGACGGAGACTGGATTGCAGCAGATCGTGAAGGATTATCGATCTGCGACGCAACTTCAGCAGTTTTTGCGTATGACTTGCCTTGGGACAAACTGGATGTCGTGACCTTTAGCTGGCAGAAAGTGCTTGGAGGTGAAGGTGCACACGGTGTCCTGATCCTTGGGCCACGCGCTGTCGAACGACTTGAAAGCTATACGCCCGCATGGCCACTGCCAAAGATATTCCGACTTATGGCGAAAGGTAAACTCAACGAGGGCATCTTCAGAGGCGAAACGATCAACACGCCCTCGATGCTCGTGGTCGAGGACGCGATATTTGCGCTCGAATGGGCAAAATCGCTCGGTGGATTGCAAGGGCTGATCGCACGCTCTGACGCCAATGCTGCTGCCCTTGGCAAGATCGTTTCTGAGCGGTCTTGGCTCGGCCATCTCGCGGCAAAGCCCGAGACGAGATCAACCACCTCAGTCTGCCTTACGGTTGAAGGGGCAGACGAAGCCTTCATCAAAAGCTTTGCCGGCCTGCTTGATGCCGAAGGCGCTGCCTATGACATCGCCGGATATCGCGATGCCCCGCCCGGTCTGCGGATCTGGTGCGGCGCCACTGTGGATACGGTAGACGTCGAGGCGCTCGGCCCTTGGCTCGACTGGGCATGGGTATCACTGAAATAATGACCGCGGCTCCTGCCTAGACAGGGGCCCATCCAACGTTCTTGCACAAGCCCCTCTGATTACAGGGGCGATGGAGTTAAAAAAATGACCAAACCCAAAGTTCTCATTTCCGACAAGATGGATCCCAACGCCGCGCAGATTTTCCGCGAACGCGGTTGTGAGGTCGATGAAATCACGGGCCAAACGCCAGAAGAGTTGATGGCAATCATCGGCCAGTATGACGGCCTCGCCATCCGTTCCTCGACCAAGGTGACCAAAGCTATCCTTGATGCAGCGACCAAGTTGAAAGTTGTCGGACGCGCCGGGATCGGTGTCGACAATGTCGATATCCCGGCGGCCTCAGCAAAGGGCGTGGTGGTTATGAACACGCCGTTCGGCAATTCGATCACAACGGCCGAACATGCCATAGCCCTGATGTTTGCCCTCGCGCGCCAGCTGCCTGAAGCAGATGAATCCACTCAGGCAGGCAAATGGGAAAAGAACCGCTTCATGGGCGTCGAAGTCACCGGCAAGACGCTTGGCTTGATTGGCGCGGGAAACATCGGCTCGATCGTCGCGAGCCGTGCGCTCGGACTGAAGATGAAGGTGGTCGCGTTTGATCCGTTCCTTACGCCCGAACGGGCTATAGAAATGGGCGTTGAAAAGGCCGACCTTGATACGCTGCTTGCCAAGGCAGACTTCATCACGCTGCACACGCCGTTGACCGACCAGACCCGCAATATCCTTTCGAGAGAGAATCTGGCGAGAGCCAAGAAAGGTGTGCGGATCATAAATTGCGCACGCGGCGGCCTGATAGACGAGGTGGCACTCAAGGAAGGACTGGATAGCGGGCATATCGGCGGCGCTGCTCTCGATGTTTTTGTCGAAGAGCCTGCCAAGCAATCGCCCTTGTTCGGCACCCCCAATTTCATTTGCACCCCGCATTTGGGCGCTTCCACGAACGAAGCGCAAGTAAATGTGGCGCTGCAAGTTGCCGAGCAAATGGCCGATTACCTTGTCAATGGCGGTGTGACCAACGCGCTAAACATGCCCTCCCTGTCCGCCGAAGAGGCACCGAAGCTAAGGCCATACATGGCGCTGGCTGAAAAGCTCGGCAGCCTGGTTGGGCAATTGGCGCACGACAATCTGACCAAGATCGCCATCGAAGTCGAAGGTGCGGCGGCACAGCTCAACGTCAAACCGATTACGGGTGCCGTGTTGTGCGGCTTGATGCGGCGCTATTCAGACACGGTCAACATGGTCAATGCGCCCTTCATGGCCAAGGAACGCGGCCTCGATGTCCGCGAAATCAGGCATGATCGCGAAGGCGATTATCATACGTTGGTGCGCGTAACGGTCGAAACGAGCCAAGGTGATCGCTCAGTGGCGGGCACATTGTTCGGGAATGGCGAACCGAGGCTCGTCGAGGCATTCGGTATCAAGGTCGAAGCCGATCTTGACGGCCATATGCTTTACATCGTCAACGAGGATGCACCGGGCTTTATCGGCCGTGTCGGCACTCTCCTCGGCGAAGCCGGTCTCAACATCGGCACTTTCCATCTCGGTCGTCGGTCAGCCGGGGGCGAAGCGATGCTGCTGCTTTCGATGGATGAAGCGATCCCCGAACCAGTGCTGTGGGAGGCGTGCAAATTGCCGGGTGTTAAAACGGTGAAAGCGCTTCGATTCTAGTTCGCGATCAAATCCGAGCCGCCACGTCATCGGCGGCAAGGGCCTTGGCAAGGCGATCGCGGATCGCGCGCAATTCAGTGAGAATTGCCGGAGCGGCAGGTTCTGGCGTAGCTGGAACGACCGCGACAAAAGGCGTTTGCGTTCCGCCACTCGCAGAGAGCAGTTTTTGCACGCCTTTGACAGTATAGCCTTCGCGATTCAGCAAGGTGTTGATCCGTTTGGCCAGCGCGACATCTTCAGGGCGATAATAGCGGCGATTGCCTGCACGCTGCAACGGCCTCAACTGCGGAAATCGTGTTTCCCAATAGCGCAGGATATGCTGTGGCAGGCCAAGTTCGTGTGACAGTTCGCCAATGGTGCGAAAAGCTGACGCGCTTTTTGTGGTCTCTGCCATGCTTTTCCCTAACCGGACTTGGTGATCTGTTCTCGCATCTTTTGGCTTGCGCGGAAAGTCAGCACTCTTCGCGGCGCGATTGGCACTTCAACGCCTGTCTTTGGATTGCGCCCCACTCTTTGAGGCTTGTCACGCAAAATGAACGTACCAAAACCTGAAATCTTGACATTCTGTCCATCGGCCAAGGCATTTCCCATCTGGCCGAGAATGGCTTCAACCAGATCTGAGCACTCAGCCCGAGAAAGCCCAATTTCATTATGGACCGCTTCCGACAGATCAGCGCGCGTCAACGTGCCAGCATCAGCCATAGAATTTCCCCCTTACGCAAACTCCCAGCCCCCTTTTATCGCTATCGCTGATAACGTCAATTGCCTGCAAAACTACATTCTTACGACACTTGCGCCCCAGGTAAATCCTCCACCCATCGCTTCGAGGACAATCAGGTCTCCCGATTTGATCCGCCCGTCGCGAACGGCAACGTCAAGCGCCAACGGAACGGACGCAGCCGACGTGTTTGCATGTTGATCGACTGTGACGATCACTTTCTCAGTCGGAAGGCCGAGTTTTCGCGCGGTTGCGTCAAGGATGCGGGCATTGGCCTGATGCGGTACTACCCAGTCAATATCGGTTGTCGACAGTCCAACCTTGGCAAGTACTTCACCCATCACCGATGCAAGGTTGGTTACAGCATGCCGAAAAACCTCCGAGCCTTTCATTCGCACCTTGCCGACGGTTCCGGTGGTTGAAGGCCCGCCATCAACGTATAAAAGGCCATTATGTCGACCATCGGCGTGGAGCGAGGAGGCAAGTATGCCGGCTTCACCCTCTTCACCGCGCAAGACGACAGCACCGGCACCATCTCCAAAAAGGACGCATGTTGTGCGATCTTCCCAGTCGAGGATGCGGCTGAATGTTTCCGATCCGATGACGAGCGCTGTTTTCGCGGCGCCGCTGATGATCATGCTGTCGGCAACCGACAATGCATAGAGAAAGCCGGAACAGACCGCAGCCACATCAAAGGCGATGCAGTCATTGATACCAAGGGCAGCCTGCACCTTGGTCGCGCTTGCAGGGAAGGTCTGGTCCGGTGTGGCGGTCGCGACAATGATCAGATCAATTTCGCCCGCATCCATTCCGGCCGCTCCAAGAGCTTTGCGGGATGCATCGGTCGCAAGCGTTGCCGTCGTTTCGTCGTCGCCAGCAATATGGCGAAACCGTATTCCTGTGCGCGCGACAATCCATTCATCGGACGTATCGACCTGATCGGCAAGTTCAGCGTTTGACACGCGCCTCGTCGGCAGTGCGGAGCCCGTGCCAACGATCCGAGCACGCATGGTCATGCGGCTGAGGCCTTTACGTTTGCAAGATCGTCGGTAATCCGGCTTGTTATCTTTTCTGCGACCAGCTTTGCCGCAACCCCGATTGCGTTGGCAACGCCATAGTCTGTCGCTCCGCCATGGCTTTTGACGACGACGCCATTGAGCCCCAGAAAGACTGCTCCGTTGTGATTGTTCGGATCCAGATGATGCCGCATCAACTCAGTAGCGGGGCGCGAGATCAGGAACCCGAATTTCGAACGGATCGAGCTGGTAAAGGCACGACGCAGAAGATCGGTCACAAACCGGGCCGTTCCCTCCATCGTTTTCAGGGAAATATTGCCTGAAAAACCGTCGCAGACGACAACATCTGCTTCACCGCGGGAAATCTTGTCACCCTCCATGAAACCGTTGAAGGTCATATGAAGGTGAGCGGAATCGCGAAGTATCGACGCGGCATCGCGAATTTCATCCGTGCCCTTCAGATCCTCGGTGCCGATATTGAGAAGCGAAACGCGCGGTCGTTCAATGCCCAATGCGATCCGTGCATAGGCCGCACCCATGATTGCAAACTCGATCAGGTTGCGCGCTTCACATTCGGTGTTGGCGCCAAGATCAAGCATGACAAAATCGTTATCGCCGAGGCTCGGGAGGAGGGCGGCCAACGCTGGTCGATCGATCCCCGGCATGGTTCGCAGCGACAGCTTGGCCATCGCCATCAGTGCACCGGTATTGCCGGCCGAAACCGCTGCTCCTGCAAGCCCCTGCTTCACCTGATCGATAGCGATGCCCATCGACGTTGTTTTGGCACGACGAATCGCCTGTGCGGGCTTGTCGCTGCCAGAGATAACCTCGGGCGCATGGATGATCTGCGAATTGGCCTTGAGGTTGGGATGGTTTTCAAGCGCAGCCGCGATTGCGGCTTCGTCGCCGACAAGGCTGAAGGTCAGGCCTGGCCACCGGCGGCGGGCAAGTGCAACGCCGCGCAGCATGACTGCCAGCCCCTCATCACCGCCCATCGCGTCGATGGCAAGTCGTGGCGCATCTGCCACTTGGTCCATCTCCCGGCTATTTTGTCAAAACGGTCTTAGCCGGAAATGCTGACAACTTCACGGCCGTTGTAATGGCCGCAAGCGGCGCACAAATTATGCGGGCGCTTCAGTTCTCCACAATTGGAGCATTCCTGAAAGGCTTCGACTCTTAGCGAATCATGGCTCCGGCGCATGTTGCGCTTGGAAGGCGAGGTTTTTCTCTTTGGAACGGCCATTTCGGCACCTGTCTTTTCGTCTGTTGATCCGGTTTGCAACAGTGCAGGTCGCGATGGAAAGAACAGCGGCCCTTTACAAGGCCGCGTCCGCATGCGGCCGGACTGTCACAATGAGCGAGCGCCTATAGCGATTCCCGCAGACGTTGCAAGTGTGGCGTTCCCGTGGCAACCAGCATCGCGACAACAAAGGGGAAGCACCAACATGATCTTGCCAATTTCACTTAGTGCAGCTGCAGCAGCAGCCTTTATCAACTTGTGGCTCGGCATTCGCATCGGCCAGGTACGCACATCGGAAAAAGTTTCGATCGGCGATGGCGGAAATGAAAAGGTAATCCGCCGGATGCGGGCGCAGGCCAATTTCGTCGAGTTCACGCCGTTTGTGCTGATCCTTATCGTGCTTCTCGAACTGGCGACCGGAACGTCCACCTTGCTTTGGGCCGCAATGGCGGTTTTTATGGTTGCACGTATTGTTCATGCATTGGGAATGGACGGCATGGCGAAAGGCAGGCCGATTGGCATCATGCTCACCTTGCTCATCATGACGGGGCTTGCAGGTTATGCGGTTTACATCGCCCATAGTTCAGACGGAACGATCACGACGCCGGCAAGCGAAGCTGTTTCTGCCGGCTAACTAAGCCAGCGCATAGTCCGAGACATAGCCATTGGTCTTGCGTTCATGGGCAAAGGTCGACATCGGCCCGTGCCCAGGGACGAAAGCTGTATCGCCGCCCAGTGGCCAAAGCCGTCCGGTAATCGAATCAATCAGTTGCTGGTGATTGCCCATCGGAAAATCGGTGCGCCCGATCGAGCCCTGAAACAGCACATCGCCGACAATGGCCAGTTTCGAAGGCGCGTGGTGAAACACGACATGGCCGGGCGTGTGGCCAGGACAGTGATAGACGTCGAGCACGAGATTGCCGACCGTCACGGTGTCGCCATTCTCCAGCCAGCGGTCCGGCTCGAAGACTTCGGCGTGCATGCCATATTTGCCGCCGTCATCACCGAGGCGAGAAATCCAGAAGCGATCTGCTTCGTGCGGGCCCTCAATCGGAATACCCAACTCCTTCGCAAGCATGCCCGATTGCCCGCAATGATCGAGATGGCCGTGGGTGAGGAGGATTTTTTCGACGGTCACACCCTGTTGCGCCGCCGCGGCTTTTAGCCGATCAAGATCGCCGCCAGGATCGGTAAACGCACCACGCATGGTTTCTGTGCACCAGATCAGGCAGCAATTCTGCTGTAGCGGCGTCACCGGAATGATGGCGGCCTTGAGCGGCGGATTGGCAGTCATGCGGAACCCTGTGCCGTGACGAGGCCGTATCGTCCAGCCTGAATCGTCCGAATCAGCGCGACCCGCTCGCAAGGTTTTGTCGTGTCGGCTTGGCACTTTGGTGAAGCAGTGATAGCAATTCGTCTCCTTGGCATTCGTTCATCGATCGGGGCCGGCCGGTCGGTCTTGAGCTGAAAGCGGGATTTGGAGGTCGAAATGACACACAACGGAAAGTGTTTTTGCGGAGCTGTTGAGCTGGAAGTAACCGGATCGCCAGAAGGCATGGGTTATTGCCATTGTTCGTCCTGTCGCTCCTGGTCAGGTGGCCCAGTCAATGCCTTCAGCCTGTGGAAGCCTGAAAACGTTACGGTCGTCTCTGGCGCAGAGCATGTGGCGACATTTCAAAAGACTCCGCTCAGCCAGCGCCAATACTGCACGAAATGCGGGGGACACCTCATAACCAACCATCCGCCATTGGGCTTGGTGGATGTGTTCGCTGCGACTATTCCTACCCTCGATTTCGCACCCGGCGTTCACATAAACTATGCCGAGACGGTATTGCCGATGCGGGATGGCCTGCCCAAAATGAAGGACTTTCCATCTGAATTCGGCGGATCAGGCGAGCTTGTCCCCGAATAGCAGTTGGTGGCGACCGAAATCTGTTACACTCCGGCGCTGGTTTGTGCATAGATGGATCCACGCTGAAATCCGCCTGCTTGCCCCCTCGCCCTGCAAAGGCTAATGGCCCGCGCGGCTCTTTCAATCCCATCAGGTGAAACATGAAAATCAACGCGGTCGAGATTCGCCCCGGTAATATTCTTGAATATGAAGGCGGGCTGTGGCGCGCGGTGAAGATCCAGCATACCCAGCCGGGCAAGGGCGGGGCCTATATGCAGGTCGAAATGAAAAACCTGATTGACGGACGCAAGAATAACGTTCGCTTCCGTTCGGCTGAAACACTCGAAAAAGTGCGGCTCGATACCAAGGACTTTCAGTTCCTCTTTGCCGAGGGAGACACGCTGACCTTCATGGACAAAGAGACGTATGAGCAGGTTTCGCTCGATTCCGGTATCCTTGGCGATGCCGCAGCGTTTCTCCAGGATGGCATGGACGTCGTTATGGAGCTTTGGGAAGAGCGCCCGATTTCGGTGCAGCTTCCCGACACCATTGAGGCGCTGATTGTCGAGGCTGATGCCGTAGTGAAGGGGCAGACGGCGTCATCGTCCTACAAACCTGCCATTCTCGAAAATGGTGTGCGGATCATGGTCCCGCCGCATATTGGCGCCGGCACACGGATTGTGGTCGATGTCTACGCCCAAGAATATGTAAAGCGGGCGGAGTAGCGCTTCATGGTATCGCATTCCGGCTTGCTGACCGTCATGGATCGTGCCGCGCGCAAGGCGGGCGCGAAGCTGCGCCGGGATTTTAGCGAGGTCCAGCATTTGCAGGTCAGCCGCAAAGGGCCGGCCGATTTCGTGTCGAAGGCTGATCAAAGGGCCGAACGGACGTTGTACGAGGAGCTTCTTCATGCTCGGCCGGATTGGGGCTTTCTGCTTGAGGAGGCGGGAGAGATTCCCGGTGATCCGAACAAGCCGCGCTGGATCATCGATCCGCTCGATGGGACATCCAACTTCCTCCACGGGCTGCCTCATTTTGCCATTTCGATCGCTGTCGAAGAACCGATGGCGAACGGCAAACGCGAAATCACGACCGGGCTGGTCTACCAGCCTTTGACGGATGAGAGCTTCTGGGCCGAAAAGGGCAGGGGTGCCTGGCTGCAAGACCAGCGGCTGCGTGTTTCGGCACGCCGCGACTTGACCGAATCGCTGATCGCGACCGGCATTCCCTTTCATGGACATGGCGATTTCGCGCAATGGACGCGAATCTTTGGTGCCGTCGCCCCCCATGTAGCCGGAATTCGACGTTATGGAGCAGCGTCGCTTGACCTGGCCTGGGTCGCAGCGGGGCGTTTTGACGGATATTGGGAAGCAGACCTCCAGCCTTGGGATGTCGCCGCTGGCATGCTGCTGATCCGTGAAGCAGGTGGGTTTGTGACCGATTTCCGTGGCGGTGACCGGGCGATGGACCGAAGCGAATTTCTTGCTGGAAACGACGCGATTCATTCGAAGCTTCACAAGCTGGTGGCCGGCGCGCTTCGGTGAGAATTTTTGCGGCGTTAGCACTATTTACACTTGCCACCGCCGATGTTCCGGAAACCATAATTCCGGCTCAGTTCGGCCTTGTCGAAGGTGTGGCATGGGATGCGCGCAGCCGTCAGATGTTCGCCGGAACGGTTGAGGACGGCGCATTGTTGGTGCGTGAAGGCGATCATTGGCGCCGCGCCGTATTGCCGTACAGCACGGCCGGACTTTTTGGGATGGTGGTCGACCAGAGGCGCGGCATCCTTTGGATTTCGAGCGGAGTTGCGGGGCCGACGGCCAAGAAGAACGGTTTTCGCGGACTGATTGGCGTAACGTCGCAAGGGTTCGTGCCAGTCGGTCGCGCTGCTGTGCCGGATGGTGATACACTTTCCCAACCTGGAGACGTGGCAATTGCGCCGGACGGCTCGGTCTATGTCAGCGATGGCGCGACCGGCAATGTTTATATTTGCAAGCCGGGCTGCACAGCGCTTTTGCCGTTGGTCACACCGGGCACGTTTCGCAGCGCGCAGGGTATGGCTGTATCCCGCGATGGGCGGTCACTTTATGTGGCAGATTATGGACGTGGGCTGTTTCGGGTCGATCTCAAGAAGCCCAAGAGTGCTATCCTGGTAACGCCACTCAAGGGGATCGATGGCTTGGTTCGGGACGGGGATTCGCTGTTGGCGATTGTCAACGGCGATGGCCGCAAAGTTGTTCGCCTGACCGTTGACGCCAGTGGCGAAGTTGCCAGCGAACTCCTGACGACACAACAAGGCCCCGGCGATCCAACGCTTGGCGTAATAATCGCGGGGAAACTTGCCTATATCGCCGATGCTCAATGGGACCGGTTTGATCGATCCGGTAAATCGGTTGCGAATGCGCGTGAAACAACCATCCGCGCCATTATGCTTCCATCCGGGCCCAGGCCAAAGGAAGCACCTGCATTGCGACGAGACGACGCCAGCTTCCAAGAGCGCCGCTAAATCCTCAGCTTTCGATGTGCTTTTCGAACTGTGCCATCAGAAGTACCCAGAACTCGAGATTGTCCTCGAACAGTTTTGAGCTGATCCCGCCATCGTCGAGATCGACATCCATCTCGATCCGCGCAGCGCCCTTGTCCGAGATATAGGCGCGGCCAAAGCGCTTGCGGCTGTTCCAGTCGTTCATTTGGCTGAGCGACGGTGATTTATCGCGATCAAAGCCCGCGAAGAACTGGATTGTTCCGCAATCGACGTTCTTCGTGCAGCCGAAAAAGAAGATTGCGAACGCGGAGCCCGAAGACGTGCTGCGGATCAGTGGATCGCCGGTATCATCCTTGGTCAATTCCGCCTTGTAGCCGGCGCCTTGCAGTGCGCGAACGACCGAGGACGGGTCTTGGGCACGGACCATCTGGGCTTGCGCCGTGCCGGAAAATGCGAACACTGCAGCGGCAGCACATGCAAATATCTTCATCTCGATCTCCCCTTTTGCAACAATACCAGGCTGCATCACCAAGCTGAACTCACCCTGCCTTGATAGCGCAATCCTGTCTTGTAAGGAATCCACATCTTCGAAGCGTGCCACAATGACCGCCGTCACACCTTGAAATTGGCCTTCTCGCGCTTGCGAACATGCCTCGCCTCGCCTAAAGCCGCCTCGAATCTTGACCATTCGTGTCGGGAAAAGGGAATCCTAGCCATGTCTTCGGTCGCCGCCGGATATCTGCCGATCCTGTTGTTCCTGGCCATCGCGCTGGTTCTGTCATCAGCCTTTGTTTTTCTGCCGATGCTGGTGGCTCGCTTCACTGGCCGACATGATCCGACGGCCGAAAAGCTGACCGAATATGAATGCGGTTTTCCCGCTTTTGAAGGGAGTCGCGCCCAGTTTGACGTACGCTTCTACCTTGTTGCGATCCTCTTCATCATTTTTGACCTTGAGGCCGCCTTCCTTTTCCCTTGGGCGGTAAGCCTCAAGCATATCGGCTGGACGGGTTGGGTGGCGATGATGATTTTCCTGCTCGAACTGGTCCTTGGGCTTGTTTATGCGTGGAAGAAGGGAGCGCTCGAATGGGAGTAGAACTCGCCGCGCCATCCACCGATACGCCGCCCGAAGCGAGCTTTTTCAATGGATTGAATGATGAGCTTTCGAACAAGGGATTTCTTGTCGTTGGCACCGAAGAATTGTTTCAATGGGCCGAGACGGGGTCGCTGTGGTGGATGACGTTCGGGTTGGCGTGCTGTGCGGTCGAGATGATCCATGTAAACATGCCGCGCTATGACCTTGAACGGTTCGGTGTCGCGCCGCGCGCGTCCCCGCGCCAGTCAGATGTCATGATCGTGGCAGGTACGCTGTGCAACAAGATGGCTCCTGCGCTGCGCCGCGTTTATGATCAGATGTCGAACCCCAAATATGTGATCTCCATGGGCAGCTGCGCCAATGGTGGCGGCTATTATCACTACAGCTACAGCGTCGTGCGCGGCTGCGACCGGATCGTGCCAGTGGACATTTATGTCCCGGGATGCCCGCCAACCGCCGAAGCGCTGCTCTATGGCATAATGCAGTTGCAACGGAAAATCCGGCGCGTGGGGACAATCGAGCGTTGAGCCATTCTGCCCCCCGATATGCCAGCAATGACGGCGTGATCGATGCCGCCAAAAAGGCGCTTGGCAAGGACCTGATCGACGCGGTCGAGGCTTATGGCGAAATCGCGCTCCATGTCGCGCCCGCTGACCTGCTCGGCTGCATGATGCAGTTGCGCGATACGCTCGATTATCAGCAATTGATGGAAATTGCCGGTGTCGACTGGCCGGATCGCGATCCGCGCTTCGAAGTCGTCTATTGCCTGCTGAGCGTCACGAAAAACCACCGCATCCGCGTCCATGTTGCGACGAACGAGGATCAACCGGTTCCGTCCGTCACGGGCATCTGGCCGGTTGCCGGCTGGCTCGAACGCGAAGTGTTCGACATGTATGGCGTGCTGTTTGAGGGCAATACTGACCTTCGCCGTATCCTGACTGACTATGGCTTTACCGGCCATCCGCAGCGCAAGGATTTCCCGCTGACCGGCTATGTCGAATTGCGCTATTCCGAAGAGCATAAGCGCGTGATGTATGAGCCGGTGCAACTGGCGCAGGATTTCCGTACTTTCGACTTCATGAGCCCATGGGAGGGTGCCGAGTACATCCTTCCGGGCGATGAGAAGGGGGAAACGAAGTGATGTGCTCGTTTTCTACTCGTCACCCTGAACTTGTTTCAGGGTCCATGCCGCATTTAGCGCGCTGGCCAGTCATTGAGGCATGGATGCTGAAACGAGTTCAGCATGACGGGGAGGGCGTGTTATGAGCCTCGTACAGGACGCTGCCCCGACCACTGGCGATGAAACCATCCAGAACTACACGATCAATTTCGGCCCGCAGCATCCGGCGGCGCACGGCGTGTTGCGGCTGGTCATGGAGCTGGATGGGGAGATTGTCGAACGGCTCGACCCGCATATCGGCCTGCTCCATCGCGGCACCGAAAAGCTGATCGAGTACAAGACATACCTTCAGGCGCTCCCCTATTTCGATAGGCTCGATTACTGCTCACCGCTGGCGATGGAATATAGCTATGTGCTGGCCATCGAGAAACTGCTCGATCTCGAAGTGCCGCTGCGCGCCCAATATCTGCGCGTGTTCTTCGCCGAACTGACCCGCATCTGCAATCACATGCTCAACCTTGGCAGCCATGTGATGGACGTTGGCGCGATGACGCCGAACCTGTGGATGTTTGAAATCCGCGAGGATTGCCTGAACTTCTTCGAGCGCGCGTCGGGCGCGCGGATGCACGCGGCGTGGTTCCGCCCCGGCGGCGTGCATCAGGATGTCCCGCTCAAGCTGCTGACCGACATTGCCGACTGGCTCGACACTCGCCTGCCGCGCCTGTTCGAGGACGCGATCAGCCTCGTCGCGGACAATCGCATCTTCAAGCAACGCAATGTCGATATCGCGCTGGTCTCACGTGAAGATGCCCTCAAATGGGGCTTTTCCGGCCCGATGATCCGTGCCGCCGGCATCCCCTGGGATATCCGCCGCTCGCAGCCTTATGACGTATATGACCGGATGGAATTCGATATTCCGGTTGGAACCAAGGGCGATTGCTATGACCGGTTCATGGTCCGCGTCGAGGAAGTGCGCCAGTCTGCGAAGATCATGAAGCAATGCCTGCGCGACCTGCCCGAAGGGCCGATTGCCAGCGATGACCGCAAGGTGGTGCCGCCCAAGCGGGCCGAGATGAAGCAGTCGATGGAAGCGCTGATCCACCATTTCAAACTCTACACCGAAGGCTTCAAGGTGCCGGAGGGCAGCGTCTACGTGGCGACCGAAAGCCCCAAGGGGGAGTTCGGCGTCTATCTTGTCTCTGACGGGACGAACAAGCCGTATCGCTGCAAGATCAGGCCGACCGCCTTCTCGCATTTGCAGGCGATGGACTTCATGAGCCGGGGGCACATGCTCGCAGACACAACCGCCATTCTCGGCGCGATGGACATTGTTTTCGGGGAGTGTGACCGGTGATTAGTCGCTACCGGGCATATGTTGTTCGGCGTGCCGATGCGACCGCTGCGTCCGGAGTGGCGTCTTGGCGGGAAAATGCCAAGCAGAGCTTTCCGTGGACAATCGGCCTATTGGCGGTCGGTTTGCTCGCCGATTTCCTCTCTCCAGAACAGTACAGGCTTGAAGCCATTCTGCTCTCTTCTATTCCGGCCCTGATGGGATGGTTCTACGTTGAAATAGTGTTTCTACTTTCGAGAGAACGCGCGCGTGATCGGAAGATAAAGTCCAATGGCTGACGCACCCCACATCCCCGACGAAGCCGAAACCCGCGTCCGCTGGCACGATTTCGCGTGGACGCCTGAAAACGCGAAGACCGCCGCGATGTATATCGCGCGCTATCCGGCGGGACGTCAGGCGTCTGCGGTGATGGCGCTGCTCGACCTTGCCCAGCGGCAGGTCGGGGCGGAGACGAGGACGCAAGGGTGGCTGCCCGTGCCGGTGATCGAGTTCGTCGCGGGCCAGCTCGGCATGCCCTATATGCGCGCATACGAAGTCGCGACCTTCTACACCATGTACAACCTTGCACCGGTTGGGCGTTTCCATGTTCAGGTCTGCGGCACGACGCCGTGCCTGCTGCGCGGGTCGGACGATGTATTGGCCGCCTGCAAGAATCGCGGACTGATCAAGGGCGGAACGACGCCGGACGGCCTGTTCACCCTGACCGAAGTCGAATGCCTCGGCGCCTGCGCCAACGCGCCGATGGTCCAGATCAACGACGATAATTTCGAAGACCTGACCTATGACAGCATGGCTGCGATCCTTGAGGCTTTGGCCAATGACCAGCCCGTGAAGATCGGCCCCCAGATCGACCGGCAGACAAGCTGCCCCGAAGGCGGGCCCACGACGCTGAAGGAGATGGTGTCGTGATCTATCCATTCGTCGTCGCCCCTGCGCAGGCAGGGGCCTTTGCGACAGCCAAGTGCCAAAGCGTCAGACGGGCCCCTGCCTTTGCAGGGGCGACGAATGGGGTGCGCCATGCTCGCTGACAAGGACCGCATCTTCACCAACCTTTACGGCTTCGAGCCCTGGAATCTGGCCGCTGCAAAAAAGCGCGGCGATTGGGACAAGACCGCCAAGCTGCTCGAAATCGGGCAGGACGAAATCATCGAGCGCATCAAGGCCTCCGGCCTGCGCGGGCGCGGTGGGGCTGGCTTTCCGACCGGGATGAAGTGGAGCTTCATGCCCAAGGCGCCGACTGACAACCGGCCCAACTTCCTCGTCATCAACGCCGACGAGTCTGAGCCGGGCTCCTGCAAGGATCGCGAGATCATCCGCCACGATCCGCACAAGCTGATCGAAGGGGCGCTGGTTGCGGGCTTCGCGATGCGGGCGCGGGCCGCCTATATCTATATTCGCGGCGAATTCATTTTTGAGGCCAAGATCCTCGAAGCGGCGGTCGCAGAGGCCTATGCCGCGGGCCTCATCGGCAAGAATGCCTGCAAGTCGGGCTATGATTTCGATGTGTTCGTCCATCGCGGCGCGGGTGCCTATATCTGCGGCGAAGAAACCGCGATGCTCGAAAGCCTCGAAGGCAAGAAGGGCCAGCCACGCCTCAAGCCGCCATTTCCTGCGGGCGCGGGGCTCTACGGCTGCCCCACCACGGTCAACAATGTCGAGAGCATCGCGGTTGCACCAACGATCCTGCGGCGCAGCCCCGAATGGTTCAAGGGCTTCGGCAATCCCGGCAATGCAGGCACCAAGCTGTTCCAGATATCAGGCCATGTGAACAAGCCCTGCGTGGTCGAGGACGCGATGAGCGTGCCGTTCCGCGAACTGATCGAAAAGCATTGCGGCGGAATTCGCGGCGGGTGGGACAATTTGCTCGCGGTAATCCCCGGCGGATCGTCGGTGCCTCTGGTGCCTGCCGCCGAGATCATGGACGCGCCGATGGATTTTGACGGGCTGAAGGCGCTCGGTTCGGGCCTCGGCACGGCGGCGGTGATCGTGATGGACAAGTCCACCGACATCGTCCGCGCCATTTCGCGGCTCAGCTATTTCTACAAGCATGAAAGCTGTGGCCAGTGCACGCCCTGTCGCGAAGGCACGGGCTGGATGTGGCGCGTAATGGAACGCCTGCGGACGGGCGATGCGGACGTTTCGGAAATCGATACGCTCTACCAACTCACCAAGCAGGTCGAAGGCCACACCATCTGCGCGCTCGGCGATGCAGCGGCTTGGCCGATCCAAGGGTTGATCAAGCATTTCCGCCCGGAGATCGAGCGGCGGATTGCTGACGCGCGCGGTGGAGAGATGTTGGAGGCGGCGGAATGAGGGACAACCTATCCACCACCACCGTCACCCTGAACTTGTTTCAGGGTCCATTTGGCCGCTCTTGCTCAGGTTTTGCTGCACGATGGATGCTGAAACAAGTTCAGCATGACGAAGCTGTGTGGGAGGTGGCAGAATGACAAAACTTATGATCTCGATTGTTGCTGCGACTGTTGCAATTGGTTTGGTTGTTTGTGGGGTTGTTAGCGGCGGAATGACTCAACTGATTATCTTAATCGGAGTTGCAGTCTTGATGGTCGGGTTTGCTTTTTACGGCTTGTATACAAGTAACAAGCGCGACGACATTTCCAATACGTCCGAAACTAGCGGCTGGATGGGGTGATCAATGCCTAAAGTCACAGTAGATGGCATCGAAATCGAAGTCCCGCAGGGCGCGACCGTCTTGCAGGCGTGCGAGCTGGCGGGGAAGGAGATTCCGCGCTTTTGCTATCATGAGCGGCTGTCCATCGCTGGCAATTGCCGGATGTGCCTTGTCGAAGTGAAGCCGGGGCCGCCCAAGCCGCAGGCGTCGTGTGCGCTTCCCGCCGCCGAAGGGCAGGAAATCCGCACTGACAGTCCGATGGTGCGGACGGCGCGTGAAGGGGTGATGGAGTTCCTCCTGATCAATCACCCGCTCGATTGCCCGATCTGCGATCAGGGCGGCGAATGTGACTTGCAGGATCAATCAGTCGCCTATGGTCGCGGCTCCTCGCGCTATGACGAGAACAAGCGGGCCGTCACCGAGAAATATATGGGGCCCATCGTCAAGACGGTGATGACGCGCTGCATCCAGTGCACGCGCTGCATCCGCTTTGCCGAGGAAGTCGCGGGGATCGAGGAAATCGGCGCGATCGGGCGCGGCGAGAATATGCAGATCACCTCCTATCTTGAACGCGCGGTGACGAGCGAGCTTTCGGGCAATGTCGTCGATCTCTGCCCGGTCGGGGCGCTGACCTCCAAGCCCTATGCCTTCGAAGCGCGGCCCTGGGAGTTGAAGAAGACGCCGTCAATCGATGTGATGGATGCGGTCGGCACCAACATCCGGCTCGACAGTCGTGGGCGGCAAGTGCTGCGCGCGCTTCCTCGGATCAACGAGGACGTCAACGAGGAATGGGCGCATGACAAGACGCGCCATGCGGTCGATGGCCTCATGCACCGCCGGCTCGACAAGCCGTATGTCCGTAAAGGTGGCAAGGTGGTCGAAGCAGACTGGGACGAGGCGCTGAAGGCAGTGGCCAAGGCATTGAAGGCGGCCGGCAAGTCCGTGGCGGCGATTGCAGGCGATCAGGTCGATTGCGAAACGATGTTCGCCGCGCGCGAACTGGTGAAGTCGCTCGGCGGATCGATGCTTGAAGGCCGGCAGACGGGCCTTGCCTATGACGTGTCGTCGCTCGCGGCGGTGGCGTTCAATACCGGGATCGCCAATCTTGAAATGGCAGACGTGATCCTGCTGGTCGGCAGCGATCTGCGGCGCGAGGCGCCCCTTATCAATACGCGGGTGCAGAAGGCGGTGCGCAAGAGGCATGCGAAGGTCTTTGCGATCGGCCCTGAAACCGATTTGACCTACAAGGTTGAATGGCTCGGCGCGTCGCTAAAGCTGCTTGGCAAGCCTCCCAAGGAGGTCGCCGATGCGCTCAAGGGCGCTGAGCGGCCCGCGCTAATCCTTGGAGGCGGGGCGTTGCGATACGAAGGCGCGCACGGTGCGGCGCTCGCGCTTGCAGCCAAATACAAGCTCGTTCGCAATGGGTGGAACGGCTTCAACGTCACGCATTTCGCGGCTGCGCGGATGGGCGGTCTGATGCTTGGTTATGCGACCAAGGGCGGGATCAAGGCGCTGGCGGCAAAAAAACCCAAGCTTGCTTTCTTCCTTGGTGCGGACGAAGTGAATTATGATCTCTTCGCCGATACGTTCAAAGTCTATGTCGGCCATCATGGCGATGCGGGCGCGCATGCGGCGGACGTGATCCTGCCGGGCGCGGCGTACACCGAGAAATCGGGGACTTATGTGAACAATGAAGGCCGGGTCCAGCGCGGCGAGCGGGCGGTTTTCCCGCCGTGCGATGCGCGCGAGGATTGGGCAATTTTCCGGGCGCTTTCGGATGTGGCTGATGCGACCTTGCCATTCGACAGCCTCGATCAGCTACGCGCCGCGATGGCGAAGGCCGTGCCCGCGCTCGGACAGGAAGGCTTGGCTGGCTATGACTGGAACCCGCCCACGCTTGCTGACAAGGCCGTAGACGATATTGCGGATTATCCGATCAAGGATTTCTACCTGACCAACGCCATTTGCCGCGCGTCCCCAACGATGCAGCGCTGCTCGAATGAACTGGTGCACGGGGTCGAATGGCTGGAGGCGGCGGAATGATGGGGATGGGCAAAATGCTCCCTCACACCCTTCAGGGGGAGAGGGCCGGGGAGAGGGGGGCAGAGCGACGCGCAGCGAGCGTGTTTGTGCCGATGTCTCCGACTGACTCCCCCCTCTCCCTGACGTCCCCCGGATCAAGTCCGGGGTCCGTCTGTCCCTCTCCCCCTGAAGGGGGTGAGGGGATGGGTATCGTCCAATGACCGAATGGTTCCAATCCACTTTCCTCGGCTTCGGCTTTGGCTGGTTCGTCGCGACGACGATCCTGATCCTGCTGATCGCGCTGCCGCTGATGCTGGCGGTGGCGATGATCATCTATGCCGATCGCAAGATCTGGGCGGCGATGGCATTACGGCGAGGGCCGAACGTGGTCGGGCCGCTCGGGCTTTTGCAATCCTTCGCTGACGGGCTGAAGGTGTTCCTGCAGGAAACGATTATCCCGAGTGCGGCCAATCGCGGGCTGTTCCTGCTCGCGCCGATCATCACCTTCACGGTCGCGCTGATCGTGTGGGCGGTGATCCCGTTCGGGCCGAAGATGGTGCTGGCGGATATCAATGTCGGGCTGCTCTACATCCTCGCGGCGTCGTCGCTGGGTGTTTACGGCGTGATCATTTCGGGCTGGGCGTCCAACTCGAAATACCCGTTCTACAGCGCCTTGCGGGCGGCCGCGCAAATGGTCAGCTACGAGGTCTCGATCGGTTTCGTGCTGATTTCGGTTGTGCTCTGGGCGGACTCGTTCAACCTTTCGACGATCGTCGAGAAGCAGCAAGGTGCAGGCTTTTTGCCGTTCCTCAATGGCTTTGGCTTCAACCCGCTGCTCTTTCCGATGGCGGTGGTGTTCCTGATCTCCGCGCTCGCCGAAACCGCACGCGCGCCGTTCGATTTGACTGAGGCCGAAAGCGAACTCGTCGCGGGCTACCAGACCGAATATTCGTCGATGAGCTTCGCGCTGTTCTGGCTTGGCGAATATGCCAATGTCCTCCTGATGTGCGCGCTGAACGCGATCCTGTTCTGGGGCGGCTGGCTGCCTCCCGTGGACTGGGCGCCGCTCTACGCCGTGCCGGGGATCATCTGGTTCTTCGGCAAGATCCTGGTCTTCTTCTTCATCTTCTCCTGGATCAAGGCAACCGTGCCGCGCTACCGCTACGACCAGTTGATGCGGCTGGGCTGGAAGGTGTTTTTGCCGATCGCGCTGCTCTGGGTCGTGCTGGTGAGTGGATATCTGATGCTTACGAGGTATTCTGCATGAGCTACATCGCCCACCTCATCAAAACCTTCACCCTCTGGGAGTTCGTGAAGGCCCACGCGCTCACGCTGAAGTATTTCTTCAAGCCCAAGGCGACGATCAACTATCCTTATGAAAAGAATCCACTTTCGCCGCGGTTCCGGGGGGAGCATGCGCTGCGCCGCTATCCCAATGGCGAGGAGCGATGCATCGCGTGCAAGCTGTGCGAGGCGGTGTGCCCGGCCCAAGCCATTACTATAGAAGCTGAACCGCGCGAGGATGGCAGCCGCCGGACGACGCGCTACGACATTGACATGACCAAGTGCATCTATTGCGGTTTCTGTCAGGAAGCCTGCCCGGTCGATGCCATCGTCGAGGGGCCGAATTTCGAATATGCAACCGAAACCCGAGAGGAACTGCTTTACGACAAGGCGAAGCTTCTCGAAAACGGTGACAAATGGGAACGCGCCATCGCCGCGAACCTTGCCGCCGATGCACCGTATCGATAGGGGCGCGGGATGATCGTCGCAGAGAAAATCCTCCCCTCCCGGGGGAGGTGGCAGGCAAAGCCTGACGGAGAGGGCCCCTTCGAAATGAGCCGCGATAGCGGCTGTGCGCTGTCGCGCACGTCTTTGCAGGGCCCCCTCCACCGCTTCGCGGTTCCCCTCCCCCGAGGGGTGCGGATTTCATGATCCAGGTCTTTGCCTTCTACCTCTTCGCAACCATGGTGATTGCATCTGGCGCGCTTGTAATTTTTTCGCGCAATCCAGTGCATAGCGTGCTGTGGTTGATCCTTGCGTTCTTCAACGCGGCTGGGTTGATGGTGCTGGTGGGCGCCGAATTCATCGCAATGCTGCTGGTGATCGTCTATGTCGGCGCGGTCGCGGTGCTGTTCCTGTTTGTCGTCATGATGCTCGACATAGACTTTACCGAACTGCGCAGCGGATTGGCGCGATACGGTGTGTTCGGACTGCTTGTCGCCCTCGTCCTGGCAGGCGAGATAATCATTGCGGGCGGTGCGTGGAGCGCGGGCACACTCGAACTCACGCAACGGGCGGGGCCGATACCGGCCGACATGTCGAACACAGAGGCGATGGGCGCGCTGATCTATTCGCGCTACCTGTATGTCTTCGAGGCCGCGGGGTTGGTTCTGTTGGTCGCGATGATCGGGGCCATCGTGCTCACTCACCGCGAGCGCCGCGATGTCCGGCTGCAGAACATCTCGCAACAGGTCCGTCGGCGTCCACAGGATGCGACACGCAATGTGAACCCGCCGGTCGGGCAGGGTGTGGAACTATGATTGGCCTTCAGCACTATCTGGTCGTCAGCGCGATCCTGTTCGTGATGGGAGTGTTGGGCATCTTCATCAACCGCAAGAATGTGATCATCATCCTCATGGCGATCGAATTGATCCTGCTGGCGGTAAACATCAATTTCGTGGCGTTTAGTGCCTATCTGGGGGATCTGGTGGGCCAGGTGTTCGCGATGTTCGTGCTTACCGTCGCAGCGGGAGAAGCGGCCATCGGGCTTGCGATCCTTGTCATCTATTTCCGAGGCCGCGGCACGATTGCGGTTGACGATATCAACCGGATGAAGGGGTGAGCCGGTAGCCATGACCGCAATCAAGCTCATCGTCTTCCTGCCCTTGCTGGCCGCGATCGTTGCGGGCCTTGGCAACCGGATGCTCGGCAATTTTGCCGCCAAGCTGATTACCACCGGCGCGCTGTTCGTCTCGTGCGCGTTGAGCTGGCCAATTTTCATCGCGTTCCTCGGCGGCCATGCGGAATCGCAGGTCGTGCCGGTGCTCGATTTCATCCGCTCGGGCGATCTCGTGGCGAACTGGGCATTGCGCGTCGATGCGCTGACGGCCGTGATGCTGGTCGTGGTGACGACCGTCTCCAGCCTCGTCCATCTCTATAGCTGGGGCTATATGGAGGACGATCCGAGCCAGCCTCGCTTCTTTGCCTATCTCTCGCTTTTCACATTTGCGATGCTGATGCTGGTGACGGCGGACAGCCTTGTCCAGATGTTCTTCGGCTGGGAAGGGGTCGGGCTCGCGTCATACCTGCTGATCGGGTTCTGGTATCACAAGCCAAGCGCCAATGCGGCTGCGATCAAGGCTTTCGTTGTCAATCGCGTGGGCGATTTTGGCTTTTCGCTCGGGATTTTCGGGGTGTTTCTGGTATTTGGTACCGTCTCGATCCCTGCGATCCTTGAGGCCGCGCCGAGCTATGCAGGATCGACCATTGGCTTCCTCGGCCACCGCGTTGATACCTTGACCCTGCTCTGCATCCTGCTGTTCATCGGAGCCTGCGGCAAGTCAGCGCAATTGGGACTTCACACATGGCTGCCCGACGCGATGGAAGGGCCGACACCGGTCTCCGCGCTGATCCATGCCGCGACGATGGTCACGGCGGGCGTGTTCATGGTCTGCCGCCTTTCGCCCTTGTTCGAACAGAGCCACACGGCGATGACGGTCGTCACCTATGTCGGCGCGGCGACTGCATTGTTCGCGGCGACGGTCGGCACGACGCAAACGGACATCAAGCGGGTGATCGCCTATTCGACCTGTTCGCAGCTTGGTTATATGTTTTTCGCGGCGGGCGTCGGTGCCTATGGCGCGGCGATGTTCCACCTTTTCACCCATGCCTTCTTCAAGGCATTGCTCTTCCTCGGCGCGGGCTCGGTGATCCATGCGATGCATCACGAGCAGGACATGCGTTATTATGGCGGCCTCAGGAAGCATATCCCGCTGACCTTCTATGCGATGCTGGCGGGTACGCTGGCGATCACCGGGGTCGGGATTGCCGGGTTGTTTGGGTTTGCCGGATTTTATTCCAAGGACGCGATCATCGAAGCAGCATTCGCCAGCGGCACCGAGGCGGGCGGCGTTGCGTTTGCGGTGGCGGTGTTCTCCGCCCTGCTGACCAGCTTTTATTCGTGGCGGCTTATTTTTCTGACGTTTTACGGCAAGCCGCGCTGGTCTGGCTCAGAGCATATTCAGCACGCAGCGCATGGCGATCACGGACATGGTCATGATGACGGCACGGCCGGTTACCACCCGCATGAAAGCCCCTACACGATATTGATACCACTCGGCTTGCTCGCCATAGGGGCGACCTTTTCAGGCCATGTATTTCATGACTGGTTTATCGGCGCCGAACATGGCGGCGCGTTCTGGAATGGCAGCCTCGCGTTCGACGAGCATCTGATGCATGCGATGCATGACGTGCCAATCTGGGTGAAATATTCGGCGACGGCGGTCATGCTGGCCGGCTTCGGGATCGCGTGGATGGCCTATATCAAAGACACAACAATCCCCGCACGCTTCACCGCGACATTCAGCGGTCTCTACCAGTTCCTGTTGAACAAATGGTATTGGGATGAGCTGTACGACCTGATCTTCGTTCGCCCCGCGTTTTGGCTCGGGCGGCTGTTCTGGCAGAAGGGTGATGTCGGTACGATCGACCGTTTCGGTCCACACGGAGCCGCTGAGCTTGTCCAGCAGGGGAGCCGGATGGCGGCGCGCCTCCAAACGGGCTATCTGTATTCCTATGCATTCGTGATGCTGCTCGGCCTTGTCGGCCTTGCAACCTGGGCCATCGTGCGATGAGCGGTTTCCCAATCCTTTCGGTCATGATCCTGTTGCCGATTGCAGCAGCGGTGATCAGCCTGTTCCTTTCGGACACAGGCGCACGCTGGATTGCACTTGCGACCACGCTCATCCTGTTCGCGCTCGGCATCGACTTGTGGGTGAACTACGAAATTGGTGGTCAGCAATGGCAGTTTGTAGAAAATGCGCCAGTCTTCGGGCGTTTTGCCTGGGCGCTGGGGATAGATGGCATCGCCCTGATGCTGATCGTTTTGTCGGTTTTCCTTATGCCGATTTGCATCCTTGCGAGCTGGGAGGCGATCGAGAAACGCGTGCCCGAATATATGGCTGCGTTCCTCTTGATGGAGGCGTTCATGATCGGCGTCTTCGCTTCGCAGGATTTGTTCCTGTTTTACATTTTCTTCGAAGCTGGCCTGATCCCGATGTACCTGATAATCGGCATTTGGGGCGGCGCCGATCGGATCAAGGCGAGTTACAAGTTCTTCCTCTACACCCTGCTCGGCTCGGTTCTGATGCTGATTGCGATGATGTATATGGTGGTGACGGCGGGAACGACGGACATCCCGACGCTGATGGAATATGGTTTCGATCCTCACGTCCAGACGTGGCTGTGGCTGGCATTTTTTGCTAGTTTTGCGGTCAAGATGCCAATGTGGCCCGTACACACCTGGCTCCCGGATGCACACGTCCAGGCACCGACGGCGGGGTCAGTCATCCTGGCGGGTGTGCTGCTCAAGATGGGCGGATATGGCTTCATTCGCTTTTCGCTTCCGATGTTTCCCGAGGCGTCAGCCCAGCTGGTCTGGATCATTTTTGGCCTGTCGATGATCGCGATTGTATACACTTCGCTCGTCGCGTTGGTGCAAAGCGATATGAAAAAGCTGATCGCCTATTCATCCGTCGCGCACATGGGATTCGTGACGATCGGGCTATTCACGTTCAACCGGCAAGGTATCGAAGGCGCATTGATCGTTATGCTCGCCCATGGATTGGTTTCGGGCGCGCTCTTCTTGTGTGTCGGCGTAATATACGATCGGCTGCACACGCGCGAGATCAGCCGCTATGGTGGGCTTTCGAACAACATGCCTCACTATGCCCTGTTTTTCATGATTTTTACGATGGCGAGTGTCGGGCTGCCCGGGACAGCAAACTTTGTCGGGGAGTTCCTGGCGCTGGTTGGCGCGTACAATGCGAACAGTTGGGTGGCTGCAGTCGCGACGACAGGCATAATTCTCGGTGCAGCCTATATGCTTTGGCTCTATCGCCGGGTCGCGTTCGGCGAGAGTATCAATGCCGATGCCGCTGCGATGCCCGATCTTGGTGTGCGCGAATGGGCTATGCTTGGGCCAATTGCGGCCGCCACACTTTGGATGGGTGTTTATCCCGAAAGCTTTCTGGCACCGATGCGCGCCGACGTAGGGACGCTTTTGGCAAGGATCGCGCCTGCCACGCCTGCGAGTGATGCCCAACTCACCTTGGGAAAACCAACACCCAAGGCCAAAGCCAATGGGGAGGCCCATTGATGTTTGATACATCTTCGCTCGCACTTACCGCCCCCGAACTGATTCTCTCGATTGGTGCAACGGCACTGATGCTTGTCGCGGCCTTTGCTGGTGACAAGGCGACGCGCTTCATCAGTCTGGCGGCAATCGGATTGCTGGCAGCGGCAGGACTGGCTCTTGCCGGCGTTTCCGGCTCGGGCGGTTCTGCGTTCAACGGGCTCTATACTGCCGACGCCTTTGGAGCGTTTGCGAAAGTCCTTATTTATGTTGCAGCAGCTGTTTCAATCCTGATCGCCCCGCGCTGGTTCGAGCGTGAGGACAGATTGCGTGCCGAATATCCCGTACTGATCCTCTTTTCGGCGGTCGGAATGGGAATGATGGCGTCGGCCACCAATTTGCTGAGCCTTTATGTCGGCCTGGAACTGCAGAGCCTTGCCGCCTATGTGCTGGCGAGCTTTATGCGCAGGGATGCGCGCTCCGCTGAAGCGGGACTCAAGTATTTCGTCCTTGGCGCATTGGCCTCAGGAATTCTGCTTTACGGCATGTCGCTGCTTTACGGTTTTTCCGGCACGACGGATTATGCCGGCATTGCCAAAGCCCTCGGCGTCGGAGTCAGTTTGGGGGAACTTTTCGGCGTCGTCTTCCTGCTTTCCGGTATCGCCTTCAAAGTGTCTGCCGTACCGTTCCACATGTGGACACCAGATGTATATGAGGGTGCTCCGACCCCTGTTACTGCTTTCTTTGCAAGTGCGCCCAAAGTCGCGGCGATTGCAATGCTCGTCCGTGTCAGCATCGTCGGCATGGGAACGGCGAGCCATGATTGGCAGCAGATCATCATATTCATGGCCCTCGCTTCGATCGTGCTAGGTGCGGCGGGAGCGATTGGACAGACCAACATCAAGCGATTTCTCGCTTACTCTTCAATCAACAATATCGGTTTCGCACTAGTTGGCCTTGCGGCGGGCACAGAGGCTGGCGTTGCGGCAATCATGAGCTATATGGCAATCTATGTGGTTATGACGCTCGGAAGCTTTCTCTGTGTGCTCCAGATGCGTGATCAGGATGGGGTTCCCGTCGAAACGATTTCCAGCCTTTCCGGCTTGTCTCAGACAAACAAGGGCCTTGCTGCCGCGCTTGCGATCTTCATGTTCTCGCTCGCTGGCATTCCGCCACTGTTCGGTTTCTGGGCGAAGTTCCTCGTTTTTGAAGCTGCCGTGAAGGCCGGTCTGTTCCCGCTTGCCGCTATTGGTATCGCAGCGTCGGTGATTGGCGCGTTCTATTATCTCAAGATCATCAAGACGATGTATTTCGATGAGCCCGGAACACCGTATGCCCGGGGTGATTCGATAGTCGAAAAGGCACTGATAACAGCCTCCGCAGCGTTTATCGTACTCGGCTATGGGTTGATCCCTCTTCTCGGGAACGCCTCGGCCGCAGCCGCCAAGGCTCTTTTCTAGTCTCGATGATCGAGTCAGTTGAGCAAACGGCATCAACCAATGCCGATATGCTTGCGCTTGCAGCCTCTGGTGCGGCGGAAGGCAGCTGGCTGCGCGCGGACACCCAAAGCGATGGCCGTGGACGAATGGGCAGAAGTTGGCACTCTCCGATCGGAAATCTGTATGCGAGCACACTTGTGCGCCTGCAACCGCATGACCCGCCGCCTGCTACACTGGCATTAGTGGCGGCAGTCGCAATGCACGAAGTCATGCTTGCGTATGCGCCCGACACAATGCCTGTCATGATCAAATGGCCGAATGACATATTGGTCAACGAGGCCAAGCTGGCGGGTATTCTCCTTGAACGCGCCGGCGATGCGGTTGTCGTGGGGGTTGGCGCCAATCTGGGCTTTCATCCAGTTGGGCTTGACCAGGCGGTAACCAGCCTGTCTGCATTGGGAGGGGAAGCCCCGGATCCGCACTATTTCTGCGAAGATCTGGCCAAGGCCTTTGCCCATTGGCTTGGACGGTGGCGCGGGGTCGGGTTGAGCATCGTCCGCCAGGCATGGCTCAATGGCGCACATCCGGTCGGGACTGCGCTGACCGTCAACCTTGCGGACGGAACGTCACAAGAAGGTCTGTTCGATGGGCTTGAACAGGATGGCGGATTGCGTCTTCGCTTGGCGGATCGCTCGCTTCGTGTCATTCATGCAGGCGATGTATTTCTGATTTGAAGGGGGTTGCCGGATGCTGCTTGCGATTGATGTCGGCAACACCAATGTCAAATTTGCGCTGGTTGACGGCATCGAGATCAAGACGCGTTGGCGCGTTGCGACCGACGCGCGGCGGACTGCTGACCAATACGCTGTCTGGCTGACCCAATTGCTCGAACTTGAAGGCTATCAGCGAAGCGACGTGACGGCAGTGGTTATCTCGACGGTCGTTCCGCGTGCTCTCCATAATCTCCAATTGTTGTCGGACAAATATTTCGGCGTTGAGGCGCTGGTTGCGGGGCGCTCTCCGCTCGAATGGGGGATTGCGCTCGATGTGAAAGAGCCGGGCTCGGTCGGGGCCGACCGCGCGGTCAATGCAATCGCAGCGCATCACGAGCATCAAGGTGATCTGATCATGATCAGCTTCGGTACCGCAACAACGTTTGATTATGTCGATTTCAATGGTGCTTACAAGGGTGGCATCATAGCCCCCGGTCTCAACCTGTCCCTGGATGCGCTCGTTGCTGCGACGGCGAAACTGCCACGCATCGCCATCGAATCCCCCGAAGATCAGAGCGTGATCGGCCGCACGACCGAAAGCCAGATGCTGATCGGCATCTACTGGGGCTATGTCGCCATGATCGAGGGGCTGCTCATTCGTATGAGGGCAGAGATTGGACGGCCGGTCAAAGTGATCGCGACGGGAGGCTTGGCGACCCTGTTCCAGCAGCACGCCCATCTATTCGACGCAATTGAGCCGGACCTGACGCTCAAGGGGCTTGCCCTGCTCTATGCGCGCGCCCAATAGGCCGTCACGTCCGGCTCCCCCGGACATAAAAGAATTGGACCTCCTGCTTGACGACTCCCGGTAACGAATTGCTGTTTCTCGCGCTTGGCGGGTCGGATGAAATTGGCATGAATGTCAATCTCTATGGCTGTCAGGGCAAATGGATCATGGTCGATCTTGGCCTGACCTTTGGTGGAACGGAGTATGCCGGGTGTGAACTCGTCCTGCCGGATCTCGAATTTATAGAAAGCCGCAAGAAGGATCTGTTGGGAATCGTTCTGACTCACGGGCACGAAGATCATATTGGTGCGATCCCCTATTTGGCCGCCGATCTCGATGTGCCGCTTTATGCAACGCCTTTCACGGCCACGCTGATCCGCGGAAAGCTCGAGGAAGAAGGGCTTGCTGACAGTGTCGAGCTCAAGGTGATCGAGAATGGTGGATCGTTCGATCTTGGTCCGTTCAAATTGCGCTATTTGTCGCTGGCGCACTCCATCCCCGACATGAATGCGGTCGTGATCGACACACCCCATGGCCGTATCTTTCATACCGGCGATTGGAAGCTCGACGAACAACCCGTGTTGGGCCCAACCGTCAACACGGAGGACCTGAAGGCAATCGGAGATGAAGGCGTCTTCGCACTGGTTTGCGATTCCACCAATGCGTTCAACGCTGACGATAGCGGGACCGAAGGAAGTGTACGCGACGGCCTGATGAAGAGCGTGAAGGCGGCCAAGGGCAGGGTACTCGTCACAAGTTTCGCGTCGAACGCTGCGCGGCTTGAAACGTTGCACCAGGTCGCAAAGGAAACCGGGCGCCAACTTTGCGTCGCAGGACGCTCGCTTGATCGTATTGTCCGCGCGGCACAGGCCAACGGCATGCTCAAGAATTTTCCACAGCCGATGGATTTCGATGCGGCAATGAGGCTTGCACCCCGTGAACTGATGATCGTCGCGACCGGCGGGCAGGGCGAAGTGCGCGCCGCACTCGCGCGCATTGCTGGAGACAATCACCAGTTGAAACTCGATGCCGGTGATACCGTCATTTTCTCGTCAAAACAGATTCCTGGAAACGAGACGGCAATTGGTCGCATCCAGAACGCGCTTGCCCGCAAGGAAGTGATCATGGTTACGGAAAAGCAGGCGCATGTGCACGTGTCAGGGCATCCAGGCCGGCCGGAACTCAAGGCGATGTACGATTGGATCCGGCCTGAATTATTGGTGCCGGTACACGGCGAGCGGCGCCATATGGCAGAGCAGGCTCGCTTTGGACTTTCCTGCGGTATTCCCAATGCGCTGGTCCAGTCGAATGGCGATGTCGTACGGCTGGCACCGGGCACGCCGAAGATCATCGGGCACGAGCGCACCGGGCGGCTGGTGCTTGACGGCGATGTGATCCTGCCTGCCGATGGGGGGACGATCGGCGAACGCCGTCGCATCGGCCAGCACGGGCTCATTGCTGTAGCCGTCGTTCTCGATGGAGAGAGCAAACTCGCCGCGAATCCGGAAATTCGGCTGCAAGGCGTCCCGGTCGAGGAGGATCGCAATGATTTTGTACGTGAGGCCGAGGAAGCAGTTGAGCGCGTCGTTCAAAAAGGTGCGGCCAGCGAAGATGCCTTGCGTGAAGCGCTCCGTCTGGGCGTGCGCCGGGTCGCGACCGAATGGACAGGCAAGAAACCAATCGTCGAAATCATGCTGATGCGGCTGGGTTGACGGAAATGCGATGGACTTCAGCACTCGCGATTTATGTCCTGTTTTGGGTGATGGCGGCGTTCCTCGTCATGCCGTTTGGCGTCAAGACAGCCGATGAGTTGGGAACGGAAAAAGTGCCGGGCCAAGCCGAAAGTGCGCCGGCAAATTTCCGGCCACGACGGATCGTGATGTTCACGACTGCACTCGCGACGGCAATGTTCGGGCTGTATTATCTCAACTATGTCAAAGGCTGGATCACGATCGACACCATAAATATTGCGCCGTATCGCGGGTAACCACAGTTTTCGGGATCAGCGCCGCCATTGCCAATTTGATCCGGTTTGCTGAACATAATTCACCAGAACATTTTGCACCGACTGATCATGGGTCGACTTGCCTTGGACAATAAATAGGGATATAACCCTATTTTAGAAGAGTCGTTGGAACGAGCTGGGGAGACCATCTGTGGCAACCGTGATTGCGCCGGTAAAGGCGGAGCTAGAGTCAAATTCGCTCGATGTTTCGAGGGCTGAACTTTATGCGACAGACACATGGCAGGAGCCTTTCCGCAAGCTCCGCGCCGAAGCCCCGATCCACTATGTCGCGGAATCGAAATTCGGGCCCTATTGGTCGGTTTCCACCTACAAGCCGATTGTTCATATCGAAGCGCTGCCAAAGATTTTCTCTTCGTCATATGAATATGGCGGCATCTCGATCGCTTTGCTTGTTGATCGATTGCTCGAAGACGAATTCAGGACTCCGATGTTTATCGCCATGGATCCGCCCCAGCACACGGCCCAGCGACGCACCGTAGCGCCAGCCTTTGGCCCGAGCGAAGTCGCGCAAATGAAGGACGAGGTCAGACAGCGTACGGCCGAAGTGCTCGATTCCCTGCCGATTGGCGAACCCTTTGACTGGGTTGAACGCGTTTCGATCGAATTGACGACCGGCATGCTCGCCAAGCTTTTCGATTTTCCGTGGGAGCAACGGCACAAGCTGACCTATTGGTCCGATGTGGGGGGTGATGTTGAACTTGCGCATGAGCCCGGAGGGATTGCCGCGCGAAACGCCGCTGCCTTTGAAATGGCAACCGCCTTTGCCGCATTGTGGGAGGAAAAGGCGAAGCAGACCGGCGGCAATGACCTTATCTCGATCATGCTGCGCTCCGATGCGATGAACGAGATGAGCCAGGAAGAATTTATCGGAAACCTCATCCTCCTGATCGTCGGTGGCAACGATACCACGCGGAATTCGATGTCGGGGTTTGTCTACGGCCTCGACAAATTTCCTGCGGAACGGGCAAAGCTTGAAGCCGATCCTGCATTGATTCCCAACGCCGTGAGTGAGTTGATCCGCTGGCAGACACCGCTTGCTCATATGCGGCGCACGGTTCTCGAAGATACCGAGATCGAAGGCGTAAAGATGAAAAAGGGCGACAAGGTTGTCCTTTGGTATCTCTCCGCCAATCGCGACGAAGACGTGTTCGACGATGGTGACGCAATTCGTGTCGACCGTGACAATGCAAGGCGCCATTTGTCGTTCGGCTATGGTATTCACCGCTGCGTTGGCGCGCGGGTCGCCGAACTGCAGCTATGCGTATTGCTCGAGGAGATGGCAAAAAGACGTATGCGCGCGATTGTGCTTGAAGAGCCCGAGCGCGTGCCGGCTTGTTTCGTGCACGGCTATCGGAAATTGATGGTCAAGCTGGAAACATATTAGTTGAAGACCCGTGACCGTATTGTTCTGGAGGCGCGGCGTCTTTACAATCAGCTTGGCTATGCCAATGTCTCCAGCGCCACGCTGGCTGCGCATCTCGGAATTGCCGAGGGCAACCTTTGGTATCATTTCAAGACCAAGCAAGCGATCCTGACATCCATAAGCGAAGTTTTTTCAGTAGCGGTTGAACGGCGCCTCGCGCTCGTGCCTGCCCAGGGCGGCGATATTGTCGACGATTATGCCGAACTGCTTCACATCATCACCCAGGAGTTTCGCGAATTCAGGTTCCTTTATCGCGATCAGGCCGACTACGGCGGGCATGACGAGATCATTCGAAAAGGCGCGCGAGGATGGCATGAACGGACGCACGTACAATTGCGAACCTACCTGAATGCCTTTGCGGCGGGCGGGTTGCTCGATTGGCCGGAAGAACGCCTTGCTGATCTGGCGATCAATGCCACGATCTTGCTTCGTTACGGTCTGGATTATGCACGCGAAATGGGGGTGCCGATCGAACAGGGCGGTGGGGCGGTCCGCAGCACGCTCCTCCGCCACCTGACGCTATTTGAACATCGCTTGCGACCCGAGGCAGTCACAAGGCTACGCCGCTCGATCGAGCAGATCGAGCGCAGTTCCAGCGAAATGAAAGACAGAAGCATGAACGGGCTGGAGTTGGTCGACCCGCGCTGAAAACCTTAGGTACGCAGCCGTTCGATCGCCTGAGCGAGCGCCACATAGAGCTTGCCGGTGTCGGACGACAGCAATGTCACGCTAAGCGGTGATCCATCGCGCGTCGCAAGAACATTACGCAGCATCGCTTCAAAATCATGCACGTAACGGTTTACCTGTTCGCGAAATTCAACATCGTCGTCATAATGACGAGCAATTTCTCGCACTTCGCCCGAATTGAGCAGCTTGACCGCCCGACGCGTGAAGATGCCACGATCACCACGCAGATATGATGCCCACGCGGTATCAGTGACTTCGTTCGAAAGGATCTTGTTCACGTCGATCGCGGTTGAGTTGAGCGATTCAATCAACAATGCGACCCTTCGCGCAAAATTGACCTGGTCGCTCTGTTCGACCTGATCCTTTGCTTCAACGATACGCGCTTCAAGCGCAGCGCTGGTTTCGGATATCGTCAACATTTGCCGCATCAATCGATCAGTGGCCTTTTGAGCCGCGCCAACAGCCTTTTCCGTCGTGCGCGCGATCTCCACCATCTGGGCTTCAACCTGTGCGGTCAGGGCTTCGGTAAGTGCATCGCTACTCAGTTTCGCAAGCGCTTCGGCCGATTGGGGTATCACCTCTCCCAACGCAGCCTTGGCCTGCTCACTGGCCTGTTTTGCGGTTTCACGGACACGCAAAAGAGCCTCAACAAGTTGGGGCGCGGCATTCTGGGTCAGCCGCTCGGCATCGGAAACAGCCTTGGAAATGCTGGAAGCGAGGTCGTCGGCCGTCTTGCGGCTATCGGCCAGTTGCGTTTCGCCGATTGACGACAGCGAGGCCATCACCTCTTGCTGTCGCGCCAGCATTTCATCTGTTTCGATAAGCTTGTCGAGCGAAGCCGATGCAGCGTCAGTCAATTGTGACACAATCGGTGTCGCCGCTGCTACTGCTGCCATGCCTTCATTTGCCCGCGCCTCAAGACGAACATAGGCCGCCGGAAGCGTCGTATCAATTTCATGTGCTGCGGCGTCAAGCGCCGTCATCAGCGATTCCACCCGCTCGACAAGCGTATTTGCCGTATCGCCGCCGTCAGTTAGTGCGTCTTTCAGGTCGTGCGTGTGGTTGCTCAGTGCCTTGATCGCGGTCCCAAGCCGCTCCGTGCGGGTGAGCCCACCACTTTCAAGCAATGCAAAGCGTTGCTCGACAGTGTCCAGATCCGACTGGAGCCGCGTGATGAGCGATTGTCCAATCTGATCCTGAGCAGCAAAGCTCTGGGAAATGGCGTCAATCTGTTCGCCAATCGCAGCGACACGCTGTTCGAGTATTTCCGTCGATTCATTGCCGGATTGTGCGAGCGCGACATGGTTTTGTTCAACCATCGCGATCATTGCCGCACCCTGGGCTTTCATGCCTTGTCGTGCACCTTCCAGCGCCAGCGCTGCGCGTTCAAGTGCGTCGTCAACTGCACCGGTCATTTGTTCAGCGGCTTTTTCAAGACGTGCCCCTGAAACCTCGCTAACATCTTCCATCCGCGCCAGGTGGGCAGTCAATTTCTGCGCTGCATTTTCTGCAGTTTCGCCGGCTTCGTGGCCACGTGTGGTCAGCAGGGATATTTGGGTATCCAGCGCGCCAGCCCGTTCTTGGGCGACAAGCCCGGCTTCCTGCAGCGAAGCGACGATTTGCCGAGTCTGGACGTCAGCTTTTGGCAGGTTTGCGAGAAGAACTGCGAGGTCCCCGCGTGCAGCTGCTGCCGAACCTGTCAAAGCCTGCGTGTGGCGGGAAACAGTAGCAATTTCGGTTTCCATTGCTCGGGCAATACCGCTCAAGCGGCTAGCAGCATGGTCGCCCATGTTCAAAAGCGTTTCGCCTTGTTCCGAAAGCTCGGCGCGGCTCGTATCAAGCCGTGAAGATACAAGGTCAAGCAGAGCCTCAAGCCTCTCGGCTTCAACCTGGATAGCAGCCGATGTTCTTTGAAAACGACGCTGCTCCGACTTGCCGGAGCGGATAACGATAAGCCAAACCACCGAGATCAACGCGAGCGGTGCACTTGCAAAGGCTATGAAATCTACCCCATCACCAAGTGTTGGAACGCGACCAGAAAGCGCGATAAACCGTTGATAACCCAATGCCCCAAGCCAGGCCAATGCCAGAAAAATCGCGCCAGCCAGGGCTAGGCGCCTTCGCCACACCCCCGGGGACGGCGAGTTGTCGTCCCAGTCCTGCCTCGCGAATTGCGGCTCAATTTCGATCAGGGCTTCGTTCGGATCTTCGACCCGTTCGGATGCCCGCTCTCGGTCGCGCCAGAGCCCGACAACAGAATTTCCCCCAGTCATGTCCCGTTTTGTAACACGAATTATCCATTTTGCTAAATATTTCTGCAACGAGTCGTTAAGCATGACGAGTTAAGCATTGAGAATGGCTTATGAAATTGGTGCGCTCGATGCTTCGCTTGCTGCTGCGGTAGGAAATGATCCGTCCCTTGTGGGCGAATTGCGCACAGCGATGATTGATGGCGCATGCCACTACGCGGATCTGCTTTCCCGGTCACGTTGCGATGCCAACTGGATTATGGCGGCCCATCGTCTTAAAGGGTTGGCGGCCAGTTTTGGTGCCGTTCCTCTGATTGAAGCGGCAGATCTTGCGCTTGATTCGGCACCTGGAGATCCCGTTGCGTTGCGCCGGGTCGGCCATGCGATTGCGATACTTTCCAGTTAGCCTTGGCGGCTTTTCAAAACACCAAGAACACCCTATCGCCCCACTGAAATGCTTGAAACGGGGCGTATATCCTTGCCGTTGGCAGGATTGATCTTGACTGATGATGACGGAATCATTCCTGATTCGCCATCACGCAGCCTCTTGCCTGTCGCTGGCCAGACGCTGATTGAATATCAGGTCCGCGTCGCCCGAGCCTGCGGGGCTGGCCACATTGTTGTATTGGTCGATCGCATTCCAGCTCTTCTGGTTTCTGCATTTGATCGGCTTAGGGCAGATGGCATCGAGATCGATATTGCGCGCGATGCCAATGAGGTTGCTGATCGCATTCATCCCGAAGAGCGATTGATTGTATTCGCGGGTGGAGTTGTTGCAAGCCGGTCGCTTGTCGAAGCGCTTGTAAAGAAAACGGAACTCACGCTGCTGACGCTGCGGGATGCCCCGCAAACCGCACATTTCGAGCGGATTGACGCACTGGATCGATGGGGTGGTCTGGCGCTGTTAAATGGTAAGTTGCTCCGTGAAACAGCTGCCATACTTGGAGACTGGACACTCGGCCCGACGCTGCTTCGCGCGGCGCTCCAGGCGGGTGCAGAAAGATTGCCGTATGAAGGAAGCGGATTGGCGCTGGTCCAGGACGAGCAGGGTGCCCAGATAGTCGCGAATGCCCTTGCCGATAATGACGGGCAAAGAAATGGACAATTCTGGCATTCCCGGATTGTCCGGCCCGTCGTCCGGCTCATTCTTTCCCGGCTCATCGGCAGAAGTGTCCCTCCCGACATTTTGGCACTTTTGCCAATGGGGTTGATGGGGTTCTCGATGCTGGCAGCCGCAATGGGCTGGGTGGCGACGGCCTTTGGACTTTATCTATTGGCTGGATTTCCGGCGACGGCGGCTGAAATCATGGCTGATATCGGTGCCCAACCCGATAGGGTCTTGCGAAGGATCGCGGAGGCGAGATTGCCAGTTGTTGTTGCTCTTCTGGGTCTTGCGGGATGGTCGCTTAACGTGCCTGGGCTCGGTTGGGGGCCGCTGGTGCTTGCCTTGTGGGCTGGAATCGCGCTTCTCCTTCAACCGCGTTTCAAGGTGGGTGAGGCATGGTATGCCGATGCAGATCTGATCGCTTTGGAGATGCTTATAGCCAGTTTGATAGGCCAGCCTGTCTTAGGCCTGATGATTGCAGTTGCCCACGCTGTGCTTACCCAATTCTGGCTTGTGCGACGTTCAAGCTGATTTAGCACCTTTTAACCATGATTGGGTTAAAGGTTCGCAATGGCAGCGCGCGCTCCTCTATCGTTAAGCATCCTCCGATGACGGTGGATCAAACGCTGATCGCTAACGGCACGGTCGACCGGCAGGGACGGCTGGTATCTGCGGATCCACGGCTGCTTGCACTTCAATTGGGCGCTGGAGGGCAAGAAGGAGGCATCCTTGCGGTCCCACAAATTGCCGCACTTGCGAGATTGGCAAGGACGTTGGGCATACTTGTCTCGCGTGGTGTTGTCGCTGCTGACGGTGAGCGCGATCTCGATCTTTGGGTGCGTGCGCAGCCAGCCGGTGATCGAATTGATCTTGCGATTGCGGGCTGGAACGAGCGGCCGCTGGCCACTGCAGATTCTCGCCTCGCCACTGATCGCGCACGCAGCTTTGCGAAACTGGAAAGCGATGGCGAATGGGCATGCAATGCTCAATTGCGTTTGACGGACATCTCGCCCGAACTCATCTCGCTTTCCGGAGTGGATGCGGCAGCGGCATTGGGCCAGCCTTTGACAAGATTTTTTCGGTTGCTCGAGGACGATGAGGGTGACTTGCCCATCCTTACGGCCATTGCAGAGCAGCAATTTTTTTCCGCCCAACTGGTCGAATTGCGAAATATTCCTGGCGTGCGGCTTTGGTTGTATGGGGAGTTGCATTTCGCCCCGTCGGGCGACTTTTCGGGGTTCTCGGGAGGATATCGCCTGGTCGAGCGTAGCTTTGAGCCTCACAGGGCCGTTGGAGTTCCCAAGGGTGTCGTTGATGAAGGTTTTGCTCGAAGACTCGAAACGGCGCTGCGTACTCCGCTTGCCCGGATCATTACCAATGCAGATTCGATCAGTGGCCAAGGGGGAGGCCCCTTGCGTCATGACTATGTCGATTATGCGAGTGATATTTCGGCAGCCGGCCGCCACCTATTGGGTCTTGTCGACGATCTGGTCGATCTTCAGGCTGTTGAAAGTCCCGATTTCCGGATCGACCCCGAGAATGTCGACTTGGTAGATATCGCCCGGCGTGCGGCAGGATTACTTGGCGTGCGCGCTGCGGATCGCGGTGTGCGCATTGATCTTCCGCCAAGTGACGAAATTCTTGAGGCACAGGGAGAGTTCCGGCGGGTGCTCCAAATTATGGTCAACCTGATTGCCAATGCCGTGCGATATTCGCCCAAGGGCTCAAGCATTTGGCTCAGGACGGAGCGAGAGGGAGATCTTGCCGCCGTGATTGTTGCAGACCAGGGCAAAGGCATTCCGATCGAGGATCAGAGTCGTATCTTCGAGAAATTTGAAAGGGTCGATGCGTCCGAACCGGGAGGTAGCGGATTGGGCCTTTTCATCTCGCGCCGACTCGCACGCGCGATGGGCGGAGATATCACTGTCGATAGTGCTCCGGGGCAGGGCGCGCGCTTTGTGCTCACCCTGCCGCTCACAAAGCCGGACTAGCGCTTGCTGACCTGAACATAATCCCGTTCGGGCGGGCCGGTATAGAGTTGACGAGGACGGCCAATCTTTTGATCCGGATCGGAAATCATTTCGTTCCACTGTGCAACCCACCCGACCGTGCGGGCTAGAGCGAAGAGCGCTGTAAACATGGTCGTGGGAAAGCCGATCGCGGAGAGGATCACGCCAGAATAGAAATCCACGTTGGGAAACAGCTTCTTCTCGATGAAATAGGGGTCATTAAGTGCCATTTCTTCAAGCTGGAGCGCCACTTCGAAAACGGGATCAGTAACGTTGAGCGCCTTGAATACCTCGCGCACCGTGCTTTGCATCACAGTCGCCCGGGGATCATAGTTTTTGTAAACGCGGTGGCCAAATCCCATCAGTCGGAATGGATCATCCTTGTTTTTCGCCCGCTCAATATAATGGGGTATCCTGTCAGGAGAGCCAATCTCACGCAACATGTTGAGCGCAGCTTCGTTCGCGCCGCCATGTGCCGGCCCCCAAAGACAGGCAATTCCAGCGGCAATGCAGGCAAACGGGTTCGCACCGGAGGACCCGGCGAGACGAACCGTCGAGGTTGACGCATTTTGTTCATGATCGGCATGAAGGATGAAAATCCGGTCCAGTGCCTTTTCGACGACCGGATTTACGTAATAATCCTCGGCCGGAACGCCGAATGTCATTCGCAGGAAATTTCCAGTGTAACTCAGGTCGTTCTTTGGATAGACGAAGGGCTGGCCCACAGAATATTTATAGGCCGCAGCTGCAATGGTCGGCATCTTGGCAATAAGGCGGTGGCTGGCAACCATCCGCTGGTGCGGGTCCGTTATGTCGGTCGAATCATGATAAAAGGCTGATAGCGCACCCACAACGCCGCACATGATGGCCATCGGATGCGCATCGCGTCGAAAGCCGCGATAAAATTGCATCAGCTGTTCATGAAGCATCGTATGGCGGGAAATTGTGTAGCTGAACTTGTCGAGTGCGTCCTTGTTAGGCAGATCACCATTCAGGAGAACATAGGAAACTTCCATAAAGCTCGAATGCTCGGCCAGCTGACCGATCGGGTAGCCGCGATGCAGGAGCACACCTTCGTCACCGTCAATATAGGTGATCGCCGAATCGCAACTGGCGGTCGAAGTAAAGCCGGGATCGAAAGTGAAAGCGCCGGTTTGCGCGTAGAGTTTGCGGATGTCGATGACATCGGGGCCAACGCTTCCGGTTCGCACGGGGCAGGATACTTCCTTGCCGTTGAGGGTTACCGTTGCGCTCGAATCGCCCATTTTTTTTCCTTCCTCAATCAGGCCACTTTGGCCATAGCATCATCAATACGTGCCAACGACTCTTCGCGTCCCAGAAGGAGCAGCACGTCGAATATTCCAGGCGAGGTCGTGCGACCAGTGAGCGCAGCCCGCAATGGCTGGGCAACCTTGCCAAGGCCCAATCCGGCATCTTCCGCTACTTGACGCACCGCAGTCTCAAGCGCGGCTTCGTCCCATTCTGAACTGCTGCCAATCGCACTCGAGACGGACTCGAGCAAATGTGCGGCATCACCTTCTAGCAGAGCTTTTGCGGCTTCGTCGAGAGCCAGTGGCCTTTGTTCGAAGAGGAACAAGGCCCCGTCAGCAAGCCCTAACGTCGACTTGGCGCGCGGCTTCAATGACGCCATTGCAGCAACAAGTGTCTGTTGCTCGGACTCCCTTAATACACGCCCGATCTTGGTCTCGATCAAAGGCTGCACAATTCCCGCCAACCGCGAATCATCCGCCTCGCGGATGTAGTGGCCATTGAGGTTTTCCAGCTTTTTGAAATCGAAGCGGGATGGCGAGCGTCCGACAGCATCCAGATCGAACCACTCAATAGCCTGATCACGGCTGATGATTTCGTCATCGCCATGGCCCCAGCCGAGACGAAGCAGATAATTGTCGATCGCTTCGGGCAGATATCCCATTTCGTCACGATAGGCATCGACGCCGAGCGCTCCGTGTCGCTTCGAAAGCTTTGCTCCGTCCTGTCCGTGGATCAGCGGAACATGGGCGTAGACCGGTTCCTGCCAACCCATGGCCCGAATAAGGGCAAATTGGCGAAATGCATTGTTCAGATGGTCGTCGCCGCGGATCACATGCGTGATGCCCATGTCATGATCATCAACGACAACCGAAAGCATATAGGTCGGGTTGCCATCGGAGCGCAGCAGGACAAAATCGTCCAGTTCCTCATTGTTGACTGTCACCGGGCCCTGCACGCGGTCTTCGATCGTGACGCTCCCGGTCTGGGGCGCTTTCAGACGGATAACGAAAGGGGCGCCGGTTGGCGCTTCGGATGGATCTCGATCACGCCACCGGCCGTCATAGCGCATCGGTTGTTTGGCCGCGCGCTGTGCCTCACGCATCGCTTCCAGTTCGTCCGATGTGGCAAAGCAGCGATAGGCATGGCCGGTTTCGAGCAAATAATGCGCAATCTCGGTATGGCGTTTGGCGCGAGTAAACTGGAAAACGGTTTCTCCATCCCAGTTTAGCCCCAGCCATTGCATTCCATCGAGGATAGCCTCGATCGCTGCATCTGTTGAGCGCGCGCGATCTGTATCTTCAATACGTAACAGGAATTTTCCACCGTGGTGCCGCGCAAACAACCAGTTGAAGAGCGCCGTTCGCGCTCCCCCGATATGCAGGAATCCGGTCGGCGACGGCGCAAATCGTGTGACAACTCCCGAATTTGCCGTACTTGCGCTCACCCGGTCGAACTCCATCACTGCTATAACAAGCAGCGCCCCTAGCATGCCAATCGCATGGCTTCAAAGGGGCATGGTTCAAACGATCGAACAGCTCGAACTCTGGCTTGAAGTCGAACGAGACCAGCTTGCGCTCTGGATGCCCGTGATGTTTGGGACGGGGATAGGATTATGGTTTGCGACTTCAACCAGCGAGGCCTGGATCGCGATCATGATCACCGGATTGGGTGCCATGTTTGCGGGGGTTTCATTTGGCTTCAAGCGCCGGATTGCTCGGTCGGCCTTCTGGGCGGGACTATGTTTGGCCAGTGGCTGTGGACTGATCTGGCTTCGAAGCGAATGGGTTGCGGAATCGCGGATAGAACGTCCGACAATTGCGATATTCATTGCACGGATTGAGAGGATTGATGCCCAGCCGCAGCGCAATGGCGTTCGCCTGCTTCTTGCCACCGGCTCGCACGCGAATCTGCCCCCGCATGTCAGGGTTTCAGTCGATAGCGATAAATCTCTGGTCGACTTGATCGATGGTGAACAGATTGTCGTTCGAGCCCGGCTTGTTCCACCACCAGATGCCGCGGTGCCGGGCGGATATGATTTTGCCCGCGCGGCCTGGTTTCAGCGAATAGGCGGAACCGGAAAGGCGCTCGACAAGCTTCGGCGTGTCGGGCCCATCCCCAACGACGGCCAATCGCTGCGAGCCCGAATTACAGCCCATGTTCGGGAACGGCTCGATGGGAGCGCTGGTGGAATTGCAGCGGCCTTTGCAACAGGCGATCGCGGCGGCATCGCACCAGAAGACGAGGATGCCATGCGCGCAAGCGGCCTGACCCATCTTCTTTCGATCAGCGGGCTTCATATTACAGCCGTTGTAGCAGCGGCGATGTTTATGGCCTTGCGACTTCTGGCGCTGAGCCCCTGGCTGGCACTTCGCGCGCCTCTGGTCATTGTTTCTGCCGGCATCGGGGCTCTGGCTGGCATAGGTTACACCTTGCTTACCGGAGCGGAGGTGCCCACGATTCGTTCATGCATCGCGGCTTTGCTTGTCCTGATCGGCCTCGCCCTGGGTCGTGAAGCCCTGACATTGCGACTGGTTGCCACTGGTGCGCTCATCGTGCTTCTAATTTGGCCGGAAGTCCTGGTCGGGGCAAGTTTCCAGCTAAGTTTTGCTGCTATTACCGCAATTGTGGCGCTCCACGAGCATCCTCGTATTCAGGCGGCATTGATGCGGCGCGATGACGCTTTGATCATGCGGCTCGCACGCTCGCTGAGTTCATTGTTGCTGACAGGCGTCATGGTGGAATTGACGCTCGCACCGATTGCTCTTTATCATTTTCACAAATCGGGCCTTTACGGCGCTCTTGCCAACATTGTTGCGATACCTCTGACAACATTCATAGTGATGCCGCTAGAGGCATCGGCGCTGTTGCTCGATGCGATCGGTCTGGGTGCACCATTTTGGTGGGCGACAGGCATAAGTCTCGAATTTCTGCTCTGGATTACCAGACATGTTGCGTCTTTGCCGGGCGCCGTCATGACCTTGCCATCCATTCCAACCCCCGCTTTTGCAGCCGTGCTTGGCGGAGCGCTTTGGATTTTGCTCTGGCGCACTCGCCCGCGCTGGTTCGGCTTTGTTCCTTTCGTCTCCGGGATTGTCGTGTCGATGGCGACTCCGGCTCCGGACTTGCTCGTCACGGGGGATGGCCGTCATTTGGCTATACGTGGAAACGACGGAAAGGTGGCGCTTCTGCGTACAAGGACGGGTGACTATATGCGTGACCTGCTTGCGGAGCGTTCGGGCGAACTTGACCCTCCGATTGATTTGGACTTTGCGCACGGTGCGCGATGTGGGCGCGACCTGTGCCTAGCTACTCTCAATCGCGGCGGACGAAGTTGGCGGATTGCAGCAACAAGAAGCCCCTATCGGCTGCCATGGGCGGCATTTGCCGAGACGTGTCGTTCTGTTGATATTATTGTGAGTGATCGGTACTTGCCGCGCGGTTGCAAGCCGCGCTGGCTGAAGCTGGACAAGGCCTTTCTTTTAAAAACGGGCGGACTTGCAATCAATCTTTCCGCCCCGCAGGTCGAAAGCGTCTTTCACCTACGGGATGACCATCCCTGGAAAAAGGGAAGACAAATGATCAGTAGCGCCGCAAAAGTCCCGCGAGCAGACCCTGCACGCGCACCTGGTTCGGCGCATAGCGTTGTGGCTGGTAGGCCCGGTTCGCAGGATCGAGGCGGATCATTGACCCTTCGCGGCGGAAATATTTGAGAGTGGCCTCATTGTCGTCGACGAGAGCGACAATGATTTCCCCTTCGCGCGCGCTGTCTGCCTTTCGGATGAGCGCATAGTCGCCATCGAGAATGCCGGCCTCGACCATCGAGTCCCCGGAAACCTCAAGTGCATAATGTTCGCCCGAGCCAAGAAGCGCTGCGGGCACAGCCAGCATCGATTGTCCTTCAAGCGCCTCTATTGGCATGCCGGCAGCAATCCGGCCATGCAGGGGAATTTCAAACACGTCGTTCGCCGCCATCGGGACGCCTTTGGGAGCCATGGATTTTGGTGTAAGGTTGACGACATTCGTTGACGACACGGGTCTGGACTCGCCGCTACGTTCGGGCATGCGGACCACTTCAAGCGCACGCGCACGATTGGGCAGACGGCGGATAAAGCCACGTTCCTCCAGCGCAGAGATCAAGCGATGAACTCCCGATTTGGACTTGAGGTCCAGCGCTTCCTTCATTTCCTCGAACGAGGGCGAAACGCCGGTTTCTGAAAGCCGATCATGGATAAAACAAAGAAGCTCATGTTGTTTGCGGGTCAGCATCTCAATGCCTCCAATATTGGAACGAACGTGGAACTTCTAGGCATAGTACATCGGGGCGTCAAGCGATAATGTTCACTATAGGTTCGCAAAAACTATTTCAGAGTGAGCACCGTGACATCGTCACCAACTGCAAGAGGCTTTGCATTGGGAGGGCGGATGATCAGGCAGTCTGCGGCTGCAAGCCCGCCCATTGCAGAACTGTCATTCGGGCCGACGGGAAGAACTCCATCTTTTGTCATCGTTGCGCGAAGATGATCGACGCGGTTTCCATTGGCGGCAACAGGAGCGGCGAGGCGCATCGGGATGCTGTCAGGAAAAGGGGCACTTGCGCCTGCAAGGGCTGCCACAGCTGGCTTGGCGAAGAGCAGAGCGGTCACAAAAGCCGAGACAGGATTGCCGGGGAGGCCAACCACCACCATTTTGCCCAGCTTTCCTGCCATGACCGGCTTTCCCGGGCGCATTGCGACTTTCCAGAAATCGAGCAAAGCGCCACAGTGTTCAAGCGCGGGCTTGACCAGGTCATGATCGCCAACTGATGCGCCGCCCATCGTGATCAAGAGGTCAGCATCTGCGCCTTGGATCGCGGTTACTATCTTCGAAAGATTGTCAGGAACAATACCGATTGTATTGATATCACAGGGTAAATCATAAAACATTGACGCCAGCATGACCGTGTTGGACTCGGGCAGCAGGTCATCGCCCGCTTCGCTGCCGGGCGGTACAAGTTCATCGCCAGTCGCGATCAGAGCAATTCGCGGTATTCGACGAACAGCAATGCTGCCATGTCCGCCGCTTGCTGCGAGTGCAATTCTTGCCGGCGTAAGGCGCTCGCCGTTTCGGATCAGCAGGTCTCCCGTCCGAAAGTCTGAGCCTGTTTGCCTGACATGCTGCCCACAGCGGGACGCGGTGTCGAAATCAAAACCAATCGTGTCGCCTTGCCGTGTCACATTCTCTTGGATAACAATCGTGTCAGTGCCGCTGGGAAGGGCGGCGCCGGTAAAAATTCGGACAGCCTCTCCATTCTGTACAATGCCCTGAAACGGCCTGCCAGCTGCCGATTCACCGATGACCCTCCACTGCCCGATTTCCCCAAAGGCAAACGCATAACCATCCATTGCCGAGAGCGCACGTGCCGGTTGGGTCCGCCGGGATACTATGTCTGCCGCAGCCCAGCGTCCGGCAGCTTCGATCAACGGACGGGTTTCGATTGGCAATGGCGTCACAAGGGCGAGCAATTGCGCTTGGGCCTCTTCGAGCGAGATCATGGCGCGCGCCAATCGCCCGATTTTCCGCCGCTCTTTGACAGGAGGTGGATTTCACCGATTATCATGGCCTTGTCGATCGCTTTTGCCATGTCATAGATGGTCAGGAGCGCAACCGCAGTTGCGGTCATCGCTTCCATTTCAACGCCCGTTTGGCCCGACGTTCGTGCGACTGCTGTTGCGCGCAGACCGTTCTCGAGACTCTCGAATGTGATCGTAACGCTCGATAGCCCAAGGGGATGGCAAAGCGGAATGAGCTCACTGGTCCGCTTGGCTGCCTGTATCCCCGCAATCCGCGCGACCGCAAGGACATCACCCTTGGCAACCTGATCGGCCTTGATGGCCGCCAAGGCCTCTGCACTCATCGTGACGATTCCTGTCGCGATCGCTTCGCGAGCCGTAACCGCCTTGCCCGAAACGTCGACCATCCGTGCAGCGCCGATTTCATCGATATGCGTCAATTGTGTCATTCGCCCTCCAGTAGGGTGCGGGTTGCGGCCTCAACATCAGAAGACCGCATCAGGCTTTCGCCGACAAGAAAACAGCGCACTCCATGTCGAGACATCGCCAGAAGGTCAGCATGGCTGGACAATCCGCTCTCCGCAACAAAAGTGCAGTCCTGCGGTGCCTGCCCAACCAGTTCATAGGTTCGCGAAAAATCGACGGTGAAATCCTTCAGATCGCGATTGTTCACTCCAATCAGCCGGGATTCAAGCAAGAGTGCGCGTTCAAGCTCTTCGGCGTCGTGGGTCTCGACCAACACATCCATTCCTCGCTCGTTTGCCGCAGCCTCAATCTCGTGCATTTGGGAGTCCCCAAGCGCTGCAACAATGATCAGGATAGCATCGGCTCCAATCGCCCGTGCTTCGGCGACCTGCCAGGGATCGACCATGAAGTCCTTGCGCAAGACCGGAAGGGCGCAGGCCGCCCGCGCGGCGACCAGATAGTCCTCATGTCCCTGAAAATAGGGCGCATCGGTCAGGACCGAGAGGCAGGCTGCACCGCCCGCTTCATAGGCGCGCGCATGATCGGCGGGGCGAAAGTCGGCGCGGATCAATCCTTTGGACGGGCTGGCTTTCTTGATTTCGGCGATCACGCCGAAACCCGTTTTCGCCTTGGCATCAAGCGCGGAACGAAAGCCGCGCGGTGCAGTCTGGGCCGCTGCCAGCCCGTCGAGATCGGAAAGCGAATGCCGCTTCTGTCGTTCTGCCACTTCGATGCGCTTGGTGGCGCAGATCTCGTCCAGCTTGTTTGCCATCAGAACGCGATCCAGCAATCGAGCAGCGCCTTGGCAAGGCCCTTGTCAATGGCTTCGGCGGCTTCCTCGACGCCGTCTTCACCATCGCGCGCTTCACCTGCGACGATCAGCGCCGCAGCTGCGTTGAGGAGGACGGCGTCGCGATAGGCACCGGGTTCGCCATCAAGCAGGCGGCGGAGCGCGGCAGCGTTGAAATGAGCGTCCGCGCCTTTTATCGCATTCAGCGGATGGCGGGGCAGGCCGGTGCCTTCGGGGGCGATGATGTCATGGCCAAGGTCGAAGCCAATCGACGCGAACCGGCTGATCCCGCCGATCGATAGTTCGTCTAGGCCCTCTTCGCCCGAAACGATCATCGCGCGGGTCGTGCCCAGCTGGCGCATTGCTTCGGTATAAAGCGGGATCAGTGCGGGAGTGGGCACCCCGACAAGCTGCCGCGTCACTCCCGCCGGATTGCACAGAGGCCCAAGCAGATTGAAGATTGTGCGGCGGCCAAGGTTCTTGCGGATCGGGGCGATGTGCGCGAGTACGGGGTGGTGTTTCTGCGCGAAGAGGAAGGCGATGCCGAGATCGGTAAGGGTCGCCTCCGCTGTTTCGCTCGCGCGGTCAAGGTTGAGGCCCAAGGCTTCGAGCGTGTCTGCACCACCCGCTTTGGAAGAGGCGGCGCGATTGCCATGCTTGGCGACCGGAACGCCGCAGGCTGCGACGATGATAGCAACAGCGGTCGAAACGTTGAGGCTGTGCTGGCCATCGCCGCCGGTGCCGCAGACATCGATGGCGTTTTCAGGCGCGACGACCCGGATCATGCGCGCACGCATCGCACGCGCTGCGCCGACGATCTCTTCGACGGTTTCACCGCGATCGGCCATGTCTGTCAGGAAACGTTGGATGTCCTCGGTTCGCGCATCACCGTCGAGCACCGCGTCGAACGCTGCACGTGCAGTATCGGCGGATAAGGAAGCCCGGCTGTCCGGCAGTGAAATAGTCATTTTGGCGGCCAGCGTGATACGACTCCATGGGAACGTAAAGACGCGAGAAGCGCGCCACGCTCGTCACCCGATGAGAAGGCTCGCGTGGGCAAAAAATGGTACATGTTCGTCTGTCGAAATAGCAGAAGGTTGTCTCGATCCGCTATTGCGCATGGAAAGTCGCCTAAAGACGCCTCCCATTGTCCCTTGGTATGGCTGAAATAGAGGTTTTCCTCATCCCAACGGACGCTTATTTCGGACCCGAACGCCTTATCCAGCCGTATGGTTTTGCGCGCGTGCCGCGGAATCGAAACATATCGCGACAGCGCAGTAAGCAATGCCACGATTACGAGAATGACGATCCACGTTTTGCCAACCGAACCCCAGTCGATAACACCATCTAGCAACCAAACCAGCAACGGGAGCGCCGACAAGCCGGTGACAACGAACGGTATTGAGCGCTTAATAGCCAAGAGCTGAAAAAGCCGCTGCGCTGCGATCAGATCGTTCACATCTGGTTTGAAACGGATTTCCTTCACGCCCGCTCCTTCACCTTCATCCTCGCCAGCGCCATGAAGTTGGCGAGCATCGCATGGCCGTGTTCGGTGGCAATGCTTTCGGGATGAAACTGGACGCCGTGGATGGGGAGCGTGGCGTGGCGGAATCCCATGACGTGGCCGTCATCGCTCGTCGCGTTGACGATCAGGTCGGCCGGGATGTCCTCGACGACAAGGCTGTGATAGCGGGTGGCCGTAAAAGGCGAGGGTAGCCCGGCGAACAGCCCGCTGCCGTCATGCGTCACTGGCGATGTCTTCCCGTGCATCAATCCGCCGCGCACAACATGGCCACCGAAATGCTGGCCGATCGACTGGTGACCAAGGCAGACGCCCAGCAGCGGCTTGCCCGCTTCGGCACAGGCCGCAACGAGTTTGAGACTGATGCCCGCCTCATTGGGGGTGCAGGGGCCGGGAGAGATCAGGAAGGCCTCCGCGCCCGACGTGATCGCCTGCCCCGCAGAAATCGCATCGTTGCGCACAACCTCCACCTCCGCTCCCAATTCCATCAGGTAATGGACAAGGTTCCAGGTAAAGCTGTCATAATTGTCGATGACGAGGATCATGCCGCAGGCCCTAGCGGGTGATCGGTTGCGGTTGAAGCAATTTGTGCGGGGGGAGTGCCAGCTTTGATCAGCTCGCAAGGTTCGAGCCGTCAACATCGCCCCTGCGAAGGCAGGGGCCCGTTTGAAGCCTTGGCACTGACTCCCTGAACGATCTCTGCTTGCGCAGGGGCTGCGGGTTTCTTGCGTCCATTGTCGCCCTCCGGGTTGTATCCCATTTTTGCCTCGCGGAGGGCTGATGGAGAGACCCGGCTATGTCTATGTCATGACAAACAAGCTGTTTGGCGTCGTCTATATCGGTGTTTCAGCAAATATTGGTGCGCGAATTCTGGCGCATCGAACTGGAAGTGGGTCGGAATTCTGCCGCAAATGGGGCCTCACCCGGCTCGTTTATCTGGAACGGCACGACAGGATCGAAGATGCCATTGCGCGAGAAAAGGCAATGAAGCGATGGAAGCGGGTCTGGAAACTGCGCTTGGTTGCCGAGCATAATCCCAACTGGGACGATCTGTTCGAGACAATCATTGAATAGCCCCTCGCCCCAGGAAGACAGGGAACGTGGGAGAAGTCGGAGCCAAAGCGTCAGACTGGCCCCTGCCTTCGCAGGGGCGACGAGAAGGTTCGGCCGACGCGAAGCTACCGGCCCATCAACGTCGCCAGATCCGCCTTCCAGAACTTCGCCCAAGTGTGCGTGCCGTGGCCCTTGGTCTCGGCGCTTTCCGGGATCAGGATGAACCGTGAGCGTGGCATGCGCTTCGCGGCCTTTTCGGCTATGCCGAGGCCGGGCGGATTGATGAAATCGTCGGCCGAATTGATCCAGAGGACAGGGACGGTGATCCGTTCTAGGTTCGGCTCGGGATTGTAATTGCGCGAGGCATCAAGCTGGTAGATCGCATTGTTGGCATCCACGCCTTTGCCGCGCGCGGCAAAGGCCGTATCCAGCGCCACCTCGGCCTGCAATCGCGTCGGATAGAGCGCCTGAAGCCCCACAGCATTGCCCCCTGCAATCACGCCCAGATCGACATGGGTGCGCAGGCCCAATGCAGGTTGCTCGACATAGCTCCCGCCGTTCCACGCCGGATCGGCCTTGATCGCGTCGATCGACATCTTGCGCCACATGCGGTTGCGCCCCGCAATTTCGGAGGCGTTGCAGGCAAAGGGCGCCAGTTTTTCGGCAAAGCCGGGATGCGTCTCACCCCAGACAAAGGCGTGCATGCAGCCCATCGATGTGCCGAGGATGAGCTTGAGCTCTTTGACGCCTAGCCCCTCGGTCAGCAGCCGGTATTGCCCCGCGACCATATCGCCATAGTCATATTTGGGGAATGCCATCCGCATCCCGTCACTGGGCTTGGAGGAGCCGCCATGGCCGATGCTGTCGGGCAGGATGACGTAGAATTTGGCGATGTCGAACGGTTGGCCGGGGCCATATAACTCATCGGCGAATTGCGGCGAAAGGAACTGCTTGCCGGAGCCGCCGGTGCCGTGAAGCACCATGATCGCATTGTCGATCTCACCCTTCCGGTTTTTGTGCGGGCTGCCGAGCGTGGTGTAGTGCATCTTCACTTCGGGCAGTTTCTCGCCGGATGTGAACGTGAAATTCTTCAGCACCACGTCGCCGTCCGCTGACGGCCAGGTCTCGGCGAGGGCAGGTGCAGAAAGAAGAGCGAGAGCCGCGATCAGCGGGCGAAGGACCATACGCATGACAGCCATGCTATAGCCTGTTTGGCTGGAAGGGAACCACCCGTCGCCCCTGCACAGGCGGGGGCCTTTGGCAGGACAAGTGCCAAAGCGTCAAACAGGCCCCTGCCTGCGCAGGGGCGACGGGGTGGGTCAAGCTATTGCCCGAACCCGGCTTCTCCGGCAACTCGCACCGCTTCCCGTGCTGCGGCCATCAGCGCCCCGGCCTTGGCTTCGCATTCGCGTTGCTCGTATTCGGGGTTGCTGTCGGCTACGATGCCCGCGCCCGCCTGAACATGCATGACGCCATCCTTCACCACGGCCGTCCGCAGCACGATGCAGCTATCCATATTGCCGTTGGGGCTGAAATATCCGACGCCGCCGGCATAGGCACCGCGGGTTTCGGGCTCGAGTTCGGCGATGATCTCGCAGGCGCGCACCTTTGGCGCGCCGGAAACCGTCCCTGCTGGAAAGCCCGCGAACAATGCGTCGAGCGCGTCCTTGTCAGGCGAAAGCCGCCCTACCACGTTGGAGACGATGTGCATGACATGGCTGTAGAATTCGACAGTGTAACTGTCTGTCACTTTCACGCTGCCCGCCTCGGCCACGCGCCCAACATCGTTGCGACCGAGATCGAGGAGCATCAGGTGTTCGGCCCGTTCCTTGGGATCAGCCAGCAGGGAATCGCGATTTTCGGCATCCTGAACAGCCGAGTGGCCGCGTGGACGTGTGCCCGCGATTGGCCGGATCGTCACTTCGCCGTCGCGCGCACGAACAAGGATCTCGGGACTTGAACCCGTGATCGCAAAACCAGGCATATCGAGGTGATAGAGGAAAGGCGAAGGATTGATGCGCCGTAACGCGCGATACAGGTCAAAAGGCGGTAACGGGAAAGGTTGCGTGAATCGCTGGGCCAAGACGACCTGGAAGATATCGCCGGCAGCAATATAATCCTTTGCCTTCAATACCATATCTGAATATTGGCCAGATGAGAGGACAGGTTCTGGCGGTGGCAGCGTGTCGAGATCGCCCCTCTTTTCCTGAACAGCTAGCGGCTGGGCGAGCCGGGCCGAGGCAGCGTCGATCCGGTCAATAGCCTGTATGACCTGTTCTGCCGCATCGCCGCTGTCGGGCCATGCCGGTGCCACCATAAACAATTTGTCCGACAGCCGGTCGAACACAAGGACAAGCGTTGGACGCACAAACAGCATATCGGGGAGACCGAGGGGGTTGGGCGCCGGGCGTGGAAGGTTTTCAACAAGCCCAATCGTCTCATAGGCAAAATAACCGACGAGGCAGGCAAGCGCGCTTGGCAGTCCTTCGGGCACATTGATCCGACATGAGGCGACAAGACTGCGCAACGCGGGCAGGGCGGTTTCGGCTAACGGTTCGAACGCCGCCCGGTCGGTCAGCCAGTGGCGGTTGATTTCGGCCTGTTCGCCATTTGCGCGAAAAACAAGATCGGGCGCCAGGCCTAGCAGGCTGTAACGCCCGCGCACGGCACCACCCTCTACTGATTCAAGCAGGAAATCGCCGCGCTCGGGCTCGAACAGTTTGAGTGCCGCCGAAACAGGGGTCTCCGTATCCGCGATCAAGCTGCGCCAGATCAGTGCCGGTTTTCCCTGCCGGAGTTGCGCAATGGCAATAGCATCGGCGTCTGGCGTCACTGGCCCGTCGTTGCGCCCGTCAGGCTTCGTTTGAGGGCGGAAATCGCGGACTCGTTCTTCTTGACGCCGAGATCAGCCTTTATCGCGGCTGCAAACTGCTGGACATATTCGTCGCCGACCGAACGGGCAATTTCGGTTTGAGTAGCCTGAATCAGACCAGGTTCGCTGCCGATGTCACCGGGCGTGATCTTGTCGAGCCAAATGACGTACCAGCCCTGTTTTTCGTCGGCTTCAAGAACCCTGGCATGTTTTTCCGGGATGCTGAAAAGCAAAGCGAGTGGCGGCGGGACTTTCTGTTGGGCTCTTGCAACATCGATCCTGCGTGCGCCAATCGGTTTTACGGCGGGGAGGGCAACGCCGGCGCCCGACATTGCGATCGACAGGGCCGTTCCCCGATTGGCCTTCATCGCAATCGCGTCGGCAATTCTCTTGGCCGCCCGCGAAGCGCGGTCCGTTTCAAAATCGGTCGAAACCTGATCGCGAATTTTTTCCAGCGGCTTTGGAGCGGATGCGATGACGCGATCAAGATCGTAGAAGCCATAGCTTTGCCCTGGAGCAATGGTCATTACAGCGGCATCGTCATCGGGTTCAGCTTGAAAGGCGTCGCGCAGGATCGGCTGCAATTCGGGAGCAGTCTTGAAACCGGGAACGTCGGGCGAGATACCGCTGGCGGTCAGTGCCGGTGCCGTGACGACCGTCAGGCCCTCGGTCTTTACCAGATCGTCAAAGGTCGCACCATCGGCCACCTGATCCTCGATCCTCGTTATGAAGTCTGCAATAGCGACATCGATCTTCTGCTTGACGATTTGCTCTGCAAGAGTTGCCCGCACGTCCGACAATGATTTGCCACCGATCTTGTTGACCGTATCAACCTTGATTACGAGCCAGCCGAGGGGCGATTTCTGAGGCTCAAGCACGCTTCCCTTCGCAGCAGAAAATGCAGACTTAGCGATGGATGCAGACGCAGTCAGGCCTGCATATCCCGATTGATCCTGCGCGGCCAGTGTCGTTGCTTCGCTTCCCGAAGCCTTGGCTGCCGCCGCAAATGGCGTGCCTGCGCGGGTCTTTGCCACAATCTCCAGAGCGGCCGTTTGGCTCTGCGTGATGGCCTGGGTAAATATCCGTGTTTCTTTCGACGCGTATTGCGTCGCGTTGGCTTTGTAGCCTTGGGCGATCTCTTCTTCGGTCGCGGCAATCTTTCCCTCGAACCGCTTGCGATCGAACAGGGCATATCGGATGATTCGCGTCTCTGGCACCGTATAGCGGGTGAGCTGGCGCTTGTAGAATTGCGCAAGTTCGGCTTCTGTGGGCGGTGCACCAGTGCCCGCGACAGAGGTCGGGACAAATGCGATTTGTCCGCTCCGTTCCTCGAGCAGCAACTTGGCGTAAGGCGTGACCAAACCGGCTGAAGCCCGCGCGGCACCTGCCGCTGGAATGATGAGCGCGTTTGTCATCTTGTCGCGCGCCAGATCATCGCGCACGACCGTTTCGCTCAGTTTGCGTTGCGCCAACACGCCAAGAAAAGTGTTCCGGTCGAACGAACCCGCTGGGCCGCGAAAGGCGGGAATGCTCAGAATCTCGCCATCAACCAGCCGATTGCTGATGGCCATGCCGTTCCTTGACCCGAACTGTTCGAAAGCACGACCATTGACCATCTGCTCGATCACCTGGTCAACGCCGCCGGTTCGCACGAACTCTGTCATTTCAAGGCCGGGTTGCTGCTGACGCGCATTGTCGAGTTGGGCCTGGACCCGCTGGGCTGCATCGGAGGCTCCCAGCGACGTACCCCCGATTTTAGCGAGATCTGATCCGCCACCTGCCAAATTTCCGAGCCCTGAAGGTGTGCCGACGCCTGTGACAATGAAGGCGATCATGATCAGGGCGAGCAGGCCCAGCACAAGCCATGAAGAGAGTGCTCGGCGGAAAAAGGAAATCATGAAGGGGCTTCCGGCTTGATGTTGATTGCGGCTCGCCATAGGGCGACCGGGGTTCGGCATCAAGCGGGCTTTGGAAAGGGCATTGGAGCAATGGCATTGCGCAAATTGGTCGCCGGCAACTGGAAAATGAACGGATCGCTGTCAGGGTTGGCAGAACTTGATGCAATCGCGGCCGTTGCATCAGGAGATGTTGATGTGGCGATCTGCCCGCCTTCGACGCTGATCGGGCCTGCGGTGCTGCGTCAACCCGCCCTCGCGATCGGCGGGCAGGATTGCCACTGGAACGCGTCCGGGGCGCATACAGGTTGCCTTTCAGTCGCAATGCTGGCCGAGGCAGGCGCCACGATGGTTATCGTCGGCCATAGCGAGCGACGCTCCGACAATCATGAAACCAGCAGCGAGGTAAAGGCCAAGGCCGAAGCCGCCATCTCCGGTGGGCTGACAGCCATTGTCTGCGTGGGCGAAACCGAAGGCGAACGCGACGCAGGCCGGGCGGTTGCGGTGGTCACCGAACAACTCAGAGCCTCAATGCCCGGCAGCGTTACCGGTGAGATGGTGGTGGTTGCCTATGAGCCGGTCTGGGCAATCGGCACAGGCCGGACGCCAACTGTTGCCGATGTTGGAGAGATGCATGCGGCCATTCGCAAATGCTTGGTTGAAATGCTTGGCATCGAAGGCACAAAAGTGCGGATCCTCTATGGCGGCTCGGTCAAGCCGTCGAATGCTGCCGAGCTACTCCACATTCCTGAAGTGGACGGTGCGCTCGTGGGTGGGGCCAGCCTCAAGGCGATAGATTTTTTGCCAATCATCGAGGCTGCAAAATAATCTGCACCCCGCGTGCATCCAATTCGGCAGTTACCGCAATATAGCAATTAACTCCGGTGCTTCTGCTCGGGGTCGTGACGCTTGCGCCTCTCCCCCGGGGCGACCAACTTTTTTGAAATGAGGCTACCGCATGAAAAAGACTGTCATCAATACGCTCATGATCGCCGCCGCTGCTATGGCCATGACCGCTTGTTCCAAGAAGCCGGCCGACGGCGATAACTCCATGATGGCCGACAATGCCATGATGGATGATGCGGGCGCCATGGATGGCGCCATGTCTGGTAGCGAAAATCCGATGGTTGGCGGCGCACCAATGTTTCCCGACAAGGACGTTGTGACCAACGCTTCGACTGCGGGCAATCTCAAGACGCTCGTTGCTGCGGTTGGCGCGGCCGGTCTCGTCGACACGCTCAAGGGTCCTGGCCCATTTACAGTGTTCGCTCCCGACGATGATGCATTCAAGAAGCTGCCCGAAGGAACGGTCGAAACACTCATCAAGCCTGCAAACAAGTCAAAGCTGGCAGGCATCCTGACCTATCACGTTGTCGCCGGGAAGCTGGATACGGCTGAACTCGGGAAAATGATCGAAGCAGGCGGTGGCAAAGCCAGCTTGAAAACTGTTGCGGGCGGAACGCTTACCGCAAGCAAGGAAGGTGAATCGATCGTCCTGACCGACGCCACCGGAGGCAAGTCCACGGTGTCACAAGCCGATGTCTATCAGTCAAATGGCGTCGCACATGTGATCGATACGGTGCTTTTGCCTTCCAAATAGAAGCTCAAGGAATCCCGATGGATCAGGCCGGTCAACACCTGAACATCTGGATGCGGCCCTGGCTGGGACCCCTCTCCGCCAGGGATGTTCTTGCGTTGGCGGGGCCGAGGTGCTCTGAACCATTGCTCGCACTCTGAACCATTCACCTTGTGCCCCGCCAATCCTGTAATAGCCAAGGTGAATTGCCAACTTGCCAACTGCGGTTGATCCCTTGCCTTTGCTCCGCTAAGGGCCGCGCCCATGTATAAGTTCCTTCTTGTCGTTCACGCGATCATTGCTGCGGCTATGGTTGGAGTCATCCTCATGCAGCGCTCTGAAGGGGGCGGACTTGCCGGGGGTGGAAGCCCATCAGGCTTGATGACGGCGCGCGGCGCCGCCGACTTCCTGACTCGCGCTACGACAGTACTTGCGATACTTTTCGTCTTGTTGTCGATTGGACTCGCTGGGCTTGCCACATTCAACAGAACACCCGCAGAGCTTGATACGACGCTTGCAAAACAGCCTGTCACTGCGCCCGCAGCGCCTGGTTCTGGCGTTCCGCTCGCCGGCACTGATACCGGCAACCAAATAGTGCCAACCCAGACCTCGCCAGCGCCCGCAGTTCCGCTCGCTGGCCAACCAAGGTCCGTTACGCAGCCTGTGGTCGAAAAGACCAAGTCCAAACCAGCGGCAGCAATCGAAAAGCGACCCGCGCAAAACGCGGCGACAGTTACGCCTCCGCCGGTTGTCACTACGACGGCTCCAGCGCCAGCGGCGACGCCTGGAAACAATTCGCAATAATATTTGCCACGGGGGGATTCATCCTCTTGCCGAAACCGCATCGGGGCGTCTAAGCCTCTCCTCCCATGGCGCGGTTTATTTTCATCACCGGCGGCGTGGTCTCCTCGCTTGGCAAAGGTCTTATGGCAGCGTCTCTCGCGGCGCTTTTGCAGGCGCGTGGATATCGCGTACGTATCCGAAAATTCGATCCCTATCTCAATGTCGATCCAGGGACGATGTCGCCATACCAGCACGGCGAAGTCTATGTGACCGATGATGGCGCGGAAACAGATCTTGATCTTGGCCACTATGAACGGTTTACCGGGGTTTCTGGGCGTCAATCTGATAATGTGACGTCAGGTCGTATTTACCAGACGATTATTCAAAGAGAGCGGCGCGGCGACTATCTGGGGGCCACGGTTCAAGTTATTCCGCATGTGACCGATGCAATCAAGGCGTTCGCAACGGATCAGATCGACGATCTTGATTTCGTCCTTTGTGAAATTGGCGGAACGGTAGGGGATATCGAATCGCTTCCCTTTATCGAGGCGATACGGCAACTCAGGAATGATCTGGGCCGTGGCAATGCCGTGTCTATCCACGTTACACTGGTGCCATATATTGCGGCGGCAGGGGAATTGAAAACCAAGCCTACTCAGCACTCCGTCCGCGAATTGGCTGCTCTTGGTGTGCAGCCTGACATTCTGGTTTGCCGTTGCGAACATCCGTTGCCCGAAGGCGAACGTGCGAAGATCGCACTCTTTTGCAATGTTCGTAAAGAAGCAGTCATTCCGGCACTCGATGCGCAAACCATCTATGCCGTGCCAATGCAATATCATGCAGAAGGGCTTGATGATGAGGTTCTGCGCGCCTTTGGACTGGAACCTGCGGCCAATCCGGATCTTTCGCGTTGGGCAGATATTGAGGATCGCCTCGCCAATTCTGAAGGCGAAGTAACGATTGGTGTCGTGGGCAAGTATGTTGGCTTGCCTGATGCATACAAGTCACTCAACGAAGCTTTGGTGCATGGGGGGATCGCCAACCGGGTCAAGGTCAATATCCATTGGATCGACGCCGAACTGTTTGAAGCCGATGACAGTGATGTCGCTGCACGACTTGAGCCGCTCCACGCCATTCTCGTGCCCGGAGCATTTGGGGAGCGTGGAGCGGAAGGAAAAATCGCCAGCATCCGCTTTGCACGCGAACGCAAGGTACCCTATTTCGGAATTTGTTTCGGGATGCAGATGGCCTGTATCGAGGCAGCGCGTAATCTTGCAGGCATTGCGGGTGCATCCTCAACCGAATTTGGTCCGACCGATGAACCAGTCGTCGGTATCATTACCGAATGGATGAGCGAAGAGGGGCTCCAGAAGCGCGACGAAGGTGGAGATCTGGGAGGGACGATGCGTCTCGGTGCATATGACGCGATCCTCTCCGGCAATAGCCATGTTGCGAGCATCTACGGCGGCACTGAGATTTCCGAGCGCCATCGCCACCGCTACGAGGTAAATGCCCATTACAAGGAACCACTTGAAGCCTGTGGACTGGTTTTCAGCGGAATGTCTCCCGACGGCGAGTTGCCCGAGATCGTCGAACGACCCGATCATCCATGGTTCGTCGGCGTGCAATTTCATCCCGAATTGAAGAGCAAGCCATTTGATCCGCACCCGCTTTTCGCAAGTTTCATCGAAGCAGCGGTAAAACAAAGCAGGCTGGTCTAGGGCTGACTTGCAAAATTTGAAATTGGACGCTGAAGCCGTCGAATTGAACTCTTCACGACGACGAGCAAAAACCTGCATTCATGAAACGCTCCGGTAACGGGGCGACAGCCTCAATGGCCGGCTTGCCTTGGCGCGGGAGCGAGAGGAAGGCGCTGTGAAGCAGCATCGGCTCGCCCGCATTTCCATAAACCGGATCGCCAACAATGGCCATGCCCAGCCCTTCGGTCGCATGAACCCTGATCTGGTGGGTGCGGCCGGTTTCCGGGATGAAACGGATCAATGCGCGTCCGTCGTGTTCGGTGACCAGTTCCCACGCTGTGACTGCGCTTTTACCTGTCTTGGTGTTCACCACGATCCGCCAACCGTCTTCTTTGGTGCTGCGTTTGGCAAGGGGCATGTCGATCACGCCTGAATGCGCCTCTGGCACGCCTTCCACAACCGCCAGATAGTGTTTCACCACGGTTTTGGTTTCAAAAGCCTGCTGGAACCTGGCATGCGCCTTTGGATTGCGGGCCAGAAGCAAACAACCACTGGTATCACGGTCGAGCCGGTGAACTGCGGTTGGCCAGCGCTGGAAGCCGAAAGTCAGCGCCTGAAGGTGATTCTCCAGACTAAGCGAGCCATCCCGCGGAGGGTCGACCGGAAGGCCAGAAGGCTTATCGACGATGATTGCCTCGCCATCGAGGAATAGGACGCGATCTACGAGCATGACGCGCGCCATAGTCGCTGATAAGTGTTCCGCCAACAACATGCTTGCATTTGCCCCCGTCGCCACCCCATCATGACCGCGATGCTCAGGCAATATGAACTTGTTGAACGGGTCAAAGCATATGATCCGGACGCTGATGAGGCGTTGATCAACCGCGCCTACGTGTTTTCGATGCAGAAGCACGGCTCACAGAAGCGAGCATCTGGCGATCCATATTACAGCCATCCTATTGAAGTTGCTGGTATCCTGACTGAACTGCGGCTTGACGATCAAACCATTACGACAGCGATGCTGCACGACACGATCGAAGACACGCTTACAACGCATGAGGAAATCGAGGCCAAGTTCGGGCCGGATATTGCTCGCCTGGTTGCTGGCGTAACCAAGCTCTCCAAGATCGAGGCGATGACGGACAATGAACGGGCGGCAGAAAATCTGCGCAAGTTCCTGCTTGCCACATCTGATGATATCCGCGTTCTACTCGTGAAACTGGCAGACCGGCTGCACAATATGCGCACACTGCATTTCATCAAGGATGACGCCAAGCGCCGCCGGATCGCGCGTGAAACGATGGATATCTACGCTCCTCTTGCCGAGCGCATAGGCATGTACGAGTTCATGAACGAGATGCAGACCTTGGCATTCCGCGAGTTGGAGCCGGATGCCTGGGCTTCGATTACCAAGCGTCTAGAGCAGTTGAATGAAGGTGGCGGTGACAAGATCGCACGGATTGGGTCCGGAATAAAATTGCTCCTTTCGCGCGCCGGTATTGAGGCCAATGTGTATGGTCGGGAAAAGCATCCCTATTCCATCTGGCGCAAAATGGCGGAGCGGCATATCAGCTTTGAGCAATTGTCCGACGTGATGGCATTTCGCGCGATCGTTCCCGATGTCGAGGCCTGCTATGCTGCTCTGGGTGATATACACCGGCGTTGGCCAATGGTGCCGGGACGTTTCAAGGATTATATCTCGACGCCCAAGCGGAATGGATATCGGTCGCTCCACACGTCTGTGATCCATTCAGAAAAGATGCGGATCGAAATCCAGATTCGCTCAATCGACATGCATATGCAGGCCGAACGTGGAGTCGCGGCGCATTGGTCCTACAAGCAGAACGGCGAGACCCCGGATGCGCAGATTGGTTGGCTTCAGGATTTGATGGAGATCCTTGACCATGCCGATAGTCCCGAAGAACTACTCGAACATACGCGTATGGCGATGTACCAGGATCGCATCTTCGCATTTACCCCGAAGGGCGAACTCATCCAACTCCCCAAGGGGGCGACGCCTGTAGATTTTGCCTATGCAGTCCATACCACTTTGGGCGACACTGCCGTTGGAGCCAAAATCAATGGAAGGGTTGTTCCGCTGCGAACCCCGATCGAGAATGGCGATCAGGTCAACATCCTGAAATCAAAAGCCCAGGAACCGCAGCCGCAATGGCTGGGCTTTGCTGTCACAGGGAAGGCGCGTGCGGCGATCCGTCGTTTTGTTCGCCTGAAGGAACGCGGTGAATCGATCGCGCTCGGGCGTAAAATCTATGACGATATTGCGCGGCGCCTGCCGACGCAGTTGGGTAAGAATGCTTTGAAAGAAGCGCTGAAACGACTGAAATTGCCGGACGAAAATGAAATGATGATTGCGATCGCCCGTCAGACCATCAGCGATGCACAGCTTCTCGAGGCGCTGATGCCCGGATCATCTTCTGCAGAGGCATTGGCTGTCCTGCCACAGCGCGAGGCAATTTCCATAAAGGGACTGACGCCTGGTGTCGCTTATACGCTTGCACCGTGCTGCCATCCTGTTCCCGGCGACCGGATCGTCGGCCTGCGTCGGCCCGATGAAGCAATCGAGGTTCACACGATCGACTGCAACAGCCTCGCCGATGGTATCGATGCCGATTGGCTCGATCTGGCCTGGGGTGACGGCTCCGATGGGGGGACGGCACGGCTGACCGTTATCGTCAAGAACGAGCCGGGTTCGCTTGCAGTCGTTGCCGGGATTTTTGGAAGCCACAAAGCCAATATCCTCAATATCCGCCTTGACGCGCGCGATACTGCTTTTCACACAAATATTGTCGATCTTGAAGTGCATGACCTGCATCACCTCATGAGAATCCTTGCAACACTCAGGGCAGCGGACGCCGTGATCCAGGCCGAGCGATCGTGAGCAGCAGCGCCCGCATTGCTGCCCCTGACTTCTCGCGCCAATTGCGCGATCCGCGCCTGCTGGAAGCCGCGCTGGCTCTCCACGACAATCGGCTGAACGAGGCCGAACCCCTCTTGCGCATGCATCTCAAGCAGAATCCGTTCGATGTTGCTGCGATCCGGATGCTCGCCGAACTCGCCGGGCGGATTGGCCGATTATCTGATGCCGAAGTGTTGCTGCGCCGGGCTGTCGAGCTTGCACCCAATTTCCTGACCGCCCGTTCGAACCTTGCGACTGTGCTCTATCGACAAACCAAGACCAGCGAAGCGCTTGCCGAGCTCGACGCGCTCCTCGCGATCGATCCGGAAAATGCGGGAAACACAAACCTCAAAGCCGCTGCACTGGGCAGGATCGGCGAATACGATGAGGCTGTGGCACTCTATGGTCATGTACTCGCGCGCCATCCTGACCAGCCCAAAATCTGGATGTCGTACGGCCATGTGCTGAAGACGGTGGGGCGGCAGGCGGACAGTATCGACGCCTATCGTCGAGCGATTTCGCTGTTGCCTAGCCTTGGTGAGGTCTGGTGGAGTCTCGCCAATCTCAAAACCTTCAGCTTTGATGATGATGATATCTCAGCGATGGAAGCGGCATTGGGGCGCCCCGACACCGCGCTCGACGATCGCTTTCATATGCATTTCGCGTTGGGCAAGGCACTGGAGGATCGCAAGGACGCCGCGCGGTCATTCATGCACTATGACGAAGGCAATCGCTTAAGACGATCGACGCTTGATTATAAGGCATCTGAAACGACGCGTCAGGTTGATAAATCGATCAAGCGCTTCACGCGAAGCCTTTTCGCGGCACATGCTGGGCAGGGCTGCCCGGAATTTGATCCCATTTTTGTCATAGGTATGCCGCGCGCGGGATCCACGTTGATTGAACAAATCCTGTCCAGCCATAGCCTTGTTGAAGGGACGATGGAGTTGCCTGACATTCCTTTGCTTTCGGCGAGGGTTGCTAACGAAAAGGGTGGGCTGGATGCGTTAGATGCGTCTGAATTGCGCGCACTGGGTGAGGAATATCTTGAGCGAACCCGGATCCAGCGCAAGACGGACAAACCATTTTTCATCGACAAAATGCCCAACAACTGGGTGCATATCGGCCTGATCCAGCTGATCCTGCCCAATGCCCGGATCGTCGATGCCCGGCGCCATCCGCTTGGCTGCTGTTTTTCGAATTTCAAACAGCATTTCGCGCGAGGCCAATCCTTCAGTTACGGCCTCGATGATATGGGGCGTTATTACGCCGACTATGTCCGCTATCTCGCACACATCGACACGGTTTTGCCTGGACGGATCCATCGCGTGATTTACGAGCGGATGGTAGACGATAGCGAAGCCGAAATCCGCGCGCTGCTTGCTGCACTTGACCTGCCATTCGAAGAAGCCTGTCTGCGTTTTTACGACAATGACCGCGCCGTGCGGACGGCCAGTTCGGAGCAGGTCCGGCGTCCGATCTATCGTGAGGGCACCGAACAATGGCAGCTGTTCGAACCCTGGCTTGATCCGTTGAAGTCTGCGCTGGGCGACGTTCTAACGTCTTATCCCGAAATTCCGGAATTTGGATAATGAAGAGGGGTTGCACCCCTGACTCGCCGGTCTCTATAGCGAAGCATAATGTCCGATCTCTTCTCGACCTCCTCCTCAGCTTCAAACGCCTATACAGCTTCCGATATCGAGGTTCTTGAAGGACTTGAACCTGTCCGCCGTCGCCCCGGCATGTATATTGGCGGCACCGATGAACGGGCCTTTCATCACCTTGCTGCCGAGGTTCTCGACAATGCGATGGACGAGGCGGTGGCGGGGCATGCGACGCGGATCGAGGTAACGCTGGAGGCGGGTAACCGCCTGACTGTCACGGACAATGGCCGCGGCATCCCGGTCGATCCCCATCCCAAATTCCCGGACAAGTCTGCGCTCGAAGTGATCATGTCGACGCTCCATTCCGGAGGCAAGTTCAATGGCAAGGCCTATTCCACATCAGGCGGCCTGCACGGCGTTGGCGTCTCGGTCGTCAATGCGCTGTCGTCGGATACGGTCGTCGAGGTTGCGCGGAACAAGGAATTGTTTCGCCAGCGTTTTTCCCGTGGCCTGACGCTTGGCGGGCTTGAAAAGCTCGGCCCTGTAAACAACCGTCGGGGAACAAGCGTTGCCTTCACACCGGACACCGAGATTTTCGGGGAAATGCATTTCAAACCCAACCGGCTCTACCGACTGGCGCGCTCCAAGGCTTATCTTTTTGCTGGCGTGGAGATTCGTTGGCATTGCGAACCCTCACTGATCAGCGACGACACGCCTCCCGAAGCTGTGTTCCAGTTTCCCGGGGGGCTGTCGGATCACTTGCGTGAACAAGTCAATGGTCGCGAATGCGTTACGACGGAGTTCTTTTCAGGTCAGCAGGACTTTAGCGACGATCAGGGTCGCGTCGAATGGGCTGTTGCCTGGCCGTTATGGAGCGAGGGCAGCTACAGCTGGTATTGCAACACAATACCCACTCCTGATGGGGGTACCCATGAGGCTGGCATTCGGGCGGCGATCGTAAAGGGGATACGCGCGTTCGGGGCTTTGACGGGCCAGAAGAAGGCTGAGGGAATTGGCGCCGAAGATGTAATCATCGGCTCTGAAATCATGCTCTCTGTCTTCATACGTGATCCGCAATTCCAGAGCCAGACCAAGGACCGGCTCACTTCTCTCGAGGCCGCCCGGCTGGTCGAGAATACCGTGCGCGATCATTTTGACCATTTCCTTGCCGACAATATGGAACGCGGCAAGGCCCTGCTCGGCTATGTCCTCGAGCGGATGGATGATCGCCTGCGTCGCCGGGCCGAAAAGGAAATCAAACGCAAGACTGCGACCTCGGCACGGAAACTCCGCCTTCCCGGTAAATTGACTGATTGTTCATCGGATGATCCGGCCGGAACTGAGCTGTTCATCGTTGAGGGCGACAGTGCGGGCGGCTCTGCAAAGCAGGCGCGCGATCGCAAGACACAGGCGATCCTGCCAATCCGCGGCAAGATATTGAACGTCGCCTCGGCCACGACAGACAAGATTCGCGCAAACAGCGAAATCGCCGACCTGATTCTCGCGCTCGGCTGTGGCAGCCGCAAGGACTGCAATCCGGATTTGCTGCGCTACGAGCGTATCATCATCATGACTGACGCGGATGTCGACGGTGCACATATTGCGACGTTGTTGATGACGTTTTTCTTCCAGGAAATGCCCGAGATCGTTCGGCAAGGGCATCTGTTCCTGGCGCAGCCGCCCCTGTATCGACTGACCGTCGGCGCCAAATCACTCTATGCGCGCGATGATGCGCATCGCGCTGAAATCGAGGCGGGGGAATTCAAGGGCAAGAAGATCGATGTTGGTCGCTTCAAGGGGCTGGGAGAGATGAATCCCGGCCAGTTGCGTGAAACGACTATGGATCCGAAAACCCGCGGTATGATACGCGTCACGCTGCCGCAGGAATATGAAGAACGTGCGGGCGTAAAGGATCTTGTAGAACGGCTGATGGGAAAAAACCCCGAACACCGGTTTGCATTCATTCAGGAAAATGCGGCACGGGTTGACGGAGAAGTGATTGACGCCTGATCGACTTCGGCAAAGGCAAGCGAAACTGGTCTCAGTTCAAACCGTCATCAGAAGCGTTGAACTTCCTCGCCGCGACGCTCGATCATCATCTTGCGCATCCGCATCAATGCCGATCTCTTGATCTGGCAGACGCGCGCTGCCCCGACATCCAGCACAGCCCCGATTTCATCGAGATTCATCTCCTCGACAAAATATAGTTGAAGAACAAGCGCTTCCCGCTCGGCAAGCGCGCTAAGGCAGCCGGCAAGATCCTGCCTGAGTTCGGCTGCTTCGAACTCGCTGTCGGCACCGGCGGCGAGATCGGCAAACCAGGCATCGTGATCGGAATAGACTTCCTCGATTGAATCGAGTTGCTGCGAAAGTGATGATGCCACTTTCGCGTGATAGGTTTCCGGGTCGAGGCCCATGGCTTCTGCCATTTCTGAATCGCTTGCCCGGCGGTGGAGGCTGTTTTCAATCTGATCGCGAACACGGGCCAGTTCGCGGCGACTGACCATTCCCGAGCGGCACATGCGGGCCTCCCGCCGCAAATGATCGATCATCGCCCCTCGAATGCGGGTCGACGCGTACGGCGCAAAGGCAGCACCCCGATCCTCAAATCCTTTTGCCGCTTCAACAAGAGAAAGCAGGCCGATCTGAATCAGATCCTCGAGTGCGATCGCCGATGACATGCGCGAATGGACTTGCCAGGCGATCCGCCGCACCATTGAGGTATGAGTGCTGACCAAAGTCCCGCAATCAGCCAGCGCCGGGACACGACCATAGGTCAGTGACTCATGAACGATCTGTTGATGCAGCATCATTCTTCTCCAGTTTCGAAAGAGTGTTGGCCCGGTTCTTGGCGCGTGAGCGCGGCTTGCGGGCGCTGCGATCCGATCATCGCAATGACGTCAACAGCTTTGGTTTCAGGGATTTCAAGGAAGGACAGCACGGGAATTTCGGACAATTGCGAGCGCAGCAAACGCGATAATGCCGCGCGGCAGATTGGCGACGTCACAATCGCAAAGCTGCGTGCTGCCATAAGTTGAGGCTGCACGGCTTCTGAAACCGCTGAAACGATGCGCGCCGCCAAGTCGGGGTCGAATGGCCAGCTTGCATTTGGCCCGGTCCGCACCGACTGAGTGAGCAGACTTTCAAGTTCGGGATCGAACGTAATGATTGGTAGCGGCATTTTGATCGGGACGATCATCTGGACGATCAATGCGCCCAGTCGTTGTCTCACGCCTTCGAGCAGGGCGGCCTGATCAAGTTCGCGACCGTTCAAATCGATCATCGCTTCCGCCACGCGGCGGAAATCCTTGAGCGGTACGCGTTCCGAAAGAAGCGCTCGGCACATCGAGGCAATCGCGGCCAGTGAATAAGGCTGCGGCGTCATCGCCTGGGCCAGTTGCGGGAAACTTTCCTTTAACGCATCGACCAACGCTTGACTGTCGTCGAGGCCGAACAGTTCGGCAGCCGATCCGGCAATGACCCCATTAAGGTGGGTTGCAATGACGGTCGACGCGTCAACCACCGTATACCCAGCAACAACAGCCTCCGCACGACGTTCGGGCGATATCCATACCGCGTCCAAGCCAAAGCTCGGATCTTTCACGGCATGTCCTGCGATCAGATCAAGACCGTCACCAGAATCCAGAGCGAGTAACTGGCTAGAATAGATTTCGTCCTCACCCATCGTCACGCCGGCGATACCAATGCGATACGCATTGGCGGGGAGGGAAAGATCGTTCTTTACGCGTACCATCGGCACGACAAATCCGAGCTCGCGCGACAATTGCCGGCGGATGCCGGTGATCCGTGCCATCAAGGGTGCCCCCTGACGATCATCGACCATGTCGATGAGGCCATAGCCAATATCGAGCGTGATCGGAGCCGGATCGCTGACATCTCGCCATTGGATGAGATGTTCAGGCTCGGCATCTTCGATCGGTGCGGCGATGAGCTTCATGTTCTTTTCGGAACGCATCAAGGCCCAGCAGATTGTGCCCGTGGTGGCCGCCGCTGACAGGATGAGAAAGTGTGGCATGCCCGGCAAGAAGCCAAGCAGGCAAAGGATGCCGGATACCGGCCCCCATGCGCGTGCATGTCCGAATTCGCTTCCTATCTGCCCGGAAAGATCGAGTGGCGACGACACGCGCGTGACGATGGAAGCGGCAGCAATTGACAGAAGCAGTGCTGGCACCTGCGCGACGAGTGCATTGCCGATTGCCAACAGAATATAGGTCTGGGCAACCTCTCCCGACGCAAGGCCATGGCTGACCGTCCCGAGGATCAGTCCGCCAATTATGTTGACGAACAGGATCAACAGGCCGGCAACGGCATCGCCCCTAACGAATTTGGAGGCGCCATTCATTGAGCTATAGAAATCAGCCTCTGTCGAGACTTTCAGCCGACGGGCTCTTGCTTCGTCTGGTGCAATGAGTCCGGCATTGAGGTCTGCATCGATCGCCACTTGTTTGCCTGGCAAGGCGTCGAGAGTGAATCGTGCTGAAACTTCGGAAACGCGTCCGGCACCTTTCGTAATTACAACCAGGTTGATGATCATCAGTACCGAGAAAACGAACAGACCGACGATGTAATCCCCGCCGATCAGGAAGCTGCCAAAGGCCTCAATGACGTGCCCTGCCGCTCCTGACCCCAGATGACCGTCAACCAGCACAACGCGGGTTGACGCAACGTTCAGCGCGAGGCGGAACAGGGTTGCGAGGAGGAGAACGGTTGGAAAGGCGGAGAAATCAAGCGGTTTGGTCGCCTTCAGCGCCACCATGAGTACAGCAAGCGAGATGGTGATGTTGGCGATAAATCCGATGTCGAGTACGGTCGACGGGACCGGCACCACCATGAGTATGACGAGTGAAAGAATGGCAAATGGCAGAATTCCGCCCTTGATCGTGTCTCCCCAGATGCGGAGATTGGCGCGCTCGATCATGAGGGCGTTCCTCCATCGAGTTTGACAAGGCGCTGATAGGCGCGTTCGGCAAAGGCGAGTGACAGGCTCGACGGCATCGGTTCAATGGCGCACATTTGCACGAACTCGCGCGATGAGGCCGCGTTGGAAGAGGAACGAGTTGCGACTTGTGTCCGGACAGACGCTTGCACGGCCTGCCGCGCTCGATGCGCCTGCTTGGGCGTCTGGATCAAGGCTGCTTTCTACGCGCGCCTGAGCCATGGGATAGTCGAAGGGGAAGCCAGTCCGCTTGGAAGCATTGCCGATCGCGAAGCTTACCCGACTGGACGCCGGGGGTTGCGCGCCGATGTTTTGCACTGTCATTTGTTGCTCGCTCCTAAGTTTGGAGCATACCGTGCAACGCTTGTGCCAGTTTAGTTTTGTAAGCTAAAAACTCCCATATTTGCGGGGTTTTCAGAGAAGTAGGGTGTCGAAGCACCGCGCACCTGATCCAGTCTTTCGATCATTTCGCGGTTGCGCAACGCCAGAAAATTGACGCGAGTCCGCAGCGCATCGGTTTGCTTCAACGCGTATCCAACGTCGGTCATTTGTTTTTCGCTGACAGCCATTGCACCGCGATTGCAGATCTGCCCGAGAGCATAAGAGAGATCTCGGGCTTTTGCTTCAATCTGCCCGACATCGCGGGCATCGATGGCGTCCATCAATCCGGCTTGAAGGGTGATGATCGCTTCGATGTTACTCATTCCGGTCATTCTCCTGTCCGGAAAAACCTGATCATTGAATTGGGAATTGCATCCACATCATGCGAATACTCGCCATGCGCGATAGCCCGGCTGAGCTGGGCAATCTTGGCATGATCCATGGGCGGGCCAGCCTTTGCGAGCTCGGCGGTCAGGTTGACAAGTTTCGGTAGGCTGACGGCGGTAACGCGGGTCGAGGTGGACACGGTCTGGGCATGTGTCTTCCGCGCGCCCTCGTCCGTTACAGATTTGGACACTGCTCTGAGCGGCCACAGGGTAACTGGATCAACCATTATACTTCCCTTTGTCATCGCGCCTGCCTCGAAAGTGGCAGTGCTTGATTGGGAAAACGGCGAGCCTGAAGAAAAGTTTAACGCGAAAATGAATCGCTGCCGGGCCATTCGATGCTCGCAGGTTGCGGGCAGGCGATGAGGCGTAATCCTCGGTCAATCGGAGCGATCGCACGTCCTGACTGGCTAGGCGCTGCGCCGGTCAGACGCTGGACGCGACCATCGAGTTGGTCGGGGTCTTCTATCGCTTGACCGAAGGCAGGTGTTGCGAATGCCGAAGTCAGAAAATAGCGAATACAGGGCGGATCATATTGAGTCTGCGATGACAAATTGCACCCACCGAATGCGCAAGGGTAATGCAAAACGCAGAATAGCAAGGCTGGTCCCAGCGGTGATCGTGCGCTCGTCAAAAATCCGACAGGCGAGATTCAAATATCCTGCATCCCAATGGCATCTCATCCGGAACTCCCACTTTTCCTATGATCCGGGCAAACTGGCATGATGATTGCTGGACAGGCGACAGGCCAACCCCGTTGTTCGTTTGCGGACTTCACCTGGCCGGAATTTTGGATGTAGTCATGTCTGTTGGGGATTCACATTTGGGCATACATGCCACCGCGTTGCAGTTTCACTCGCAGCGCATGGCCATTCTCTTTCACTATTCGAGACCCAACGGGCCTAGGAGGTCAATTCCAAGATGATCCAGGCTATCGATGAAATGCTGAAGCATGCCAGCCAACAGCTTTAATTTCCGCACCCGCCTGTCTTGGGTGCGGATTGGGAGGCGGGGCAATAGTCCCCACAAATTCGCCTCGCCTCCCAAACAAATCGTGGCTCCTGCCGGATCGCTTGCTGCAACGGGCGGACTCGTCTCGCCGTTGGCCGCGAAGCCAGGCGATAATTGGGGATTTTGACGCATCGAAGGCGTCGCCGATCGAGAGCCCTACAATCCGCTTGACCGTTTCGCCCCCACGAACCGCAGAATGTTAGTTACTCTGGCATGGAGTACCGCTTATGTGGAAAAAAAATTATACATCCAAAATCGACGCAAAGATGGAGACAGAAGGTAATTAATACGGATTTAGAGCATATCGATCGCATGGAAAGCGCCAATGACAAAATATAATTCTTAATTCGAGTAATATACATTGTAAATGGAGTATATAAATGGATAATCTACATTGTTGTAAATATTTTGATTTACTCAATGTTAACCAGATTAATCTCAACTCCACAGATCAACTCTAAATAGAGGTTGATAGCTTAGCTGGGGGCTGAGATGGCGGTAGCCGTGAAATCAAGACAGGCATCAAACGACGTTGGCCTGTCAATTATTGGTCAGTCTGATGCAGTTAACTTGCTGCGAGACATGATTTCGCGCGTGGCGACTGCGTCAGTCCCGGTATTACTGAATGGCCCATCCGGCTCCGGCAAGGAAATGGTTGCGCGATCGATCCACAAGATGAGCGATCGCTCAGATGAGCCGTTTGTCGCTATAAACTGCGGTGCGATCCCGGTTGATCTGATTGAATCCGAGTTGTTTGGACATGAGAAGGGATCATTCACAGGAGCAACCGCGCGCCGGATTGGTCGTTTCGAGGAAGCCGATGGTGGCACGCTCTTTCTTGATGAAATCGGCGACATGCGTTTCGACATGCAGGTCAAGCTGCTGCGGGTGCTTGAGGAAGGGATTATTACACGTGTTGGCGGAATGGGAACTATTCCGGTCAACGTACGGATCATTTCGGCCACTCACCAGGATCTGGGAGCTGCGATTGACGAAGGCCGGTTTCGGGAGGACCTGTATTTCCGACTGGGCGTGATTCCAGTGCAGGTTCCAGACCTCGCCAGTAGGGCCGAGGATATCCCTTTGCTCATCAATCACTTTCAGCGCAACGCGCCTCAAGCGGCGAAGGCGCGCTTCGATCCTTCCGCACTAACGCGGCTGATGGAGCATGGCTGGCCCGGCAACGTCCGTGAATTGAGAAATGTCGTCGAACGCACCTGCGTCCTTTATCCTGGAGAGGTGGTCGGCGCTCGAGAGGTTGAGTTGCTTCTCGGTCGCGCGCCGCAACGATTGGCGCGCACTGGCCACGCCATTTTAGGAGTTGTTGAACCTGTCTTCGCATCTGATTCCCCCGCCAACAGAGTTGGCTCGATACCGGTGGATCTGAAAATGATGCTGGAAACAATGGAGTTGAAGCGGATCCAGATGGCTCTCGACATGGCCGATGGGGTGATTTCGGAAGCGGCCCGCTTGCTAACGCTCAAGCGCACAACTTTGATCGAAAAGATGCGCAAATATGGTGTGGACAGGATATGCTAAGCCTACCGGCAGGAATGGCGCTCCGCGCGGTGTGCATTGGGCTTTACGCGACCGCCTCTTCTTCAGCGTTCGCGGCCTGCGACGCGCAAAACGGCTTCACGCTGGATTGGGACCGTGAGGCCACCGGGTCGATCAGTAAAGGCACGCCGATCGTCTATACGGTCACAAATCTGGCCGGCGCATCTACCACCCTTACATTGAGCTTTGCGGGCGATACTGCAAATATCGCAACTGTTGATTTCGGCGGCACGTTAGGGTTGGTTGCCACGCCATATATCGGTGTCATCAATGTTGGTGGACTGGCCTCTTCTTCGGAAAAGACTCTCAGCATCGGCACCATTTTTGATACGTTTCAGTCCAACATCGACAGCAATATTGACGTTGCTGTGGTCAATCTTGCATTTGGCGTCGCCACGCGGGACATCCAGTTCACGGTTCTGGATATCGACTATAACGCATCCCAGTTTCGTGACTGGATCAAGATTACCGGCACTGGCCCGGGTGGCACGTTCGTGCCAACGATCACGTCGCCTTTTGGAAACGATAATGGCACAAACCCCGGGCAAACATCCCCAGGTACGGCCATAATCGGTCCATACACAGCAACGGTGCCCAATTTCGGAAATAGTGAAATTGTCGGAAATGGATCTTCGAACAGCAATCAAAATTATGGAAACATCACCGTACGTTTTGCACAACCGGTCACGTCGATCCAATTGCGATATGCCAATGGACCCGCTGCCTATATGTCTGGAACTCCAGGCCAGCAGGCGATCAGCATCCATGATATCAGTTTCTGTCCAATGCCGTCCCTGGCGCTCTCGAAGATTGCTACTCCATATGTGACCGCCGCAGGCGATCCGGCACGATTCGATGCACCGGGTTCCGATGTTGTCTATTCGCTGACATTGTCAAATACAGGCGGCAGCCCAGTGGATGGCAGCACTATCGTGCTTGATGATGTTCTACCGGGACAGGTATCGTTCTTCAATGGCGATATCGACGGGGGTGGGCCATTGACGGCCAATTATGAGTTCGTCGCAGGCTCCAGCGGGTTGACGCTTGGAACCGGAAATCTTGCCTTCTCAAACAATGGCGGGAGTAGCTTTGGTTACAGCCCAGCCTCTGGCTATGACACAGCTGTGAATGCTCTCAGGCTCCGGCCACAGGGAACCATGGCGGCGAACTCAAGTTTCACAGTCCGGTTTCGTGCGCAGATTAAATAGGAACACAAAACTTCCTGAATTATTCAACATCGGTTACGATGAACCGACACTTGGCTTCATCCGGCATATCGCCCGATAGACATTGGCGCTCTCGCACCTTTGATATTTGGAACTGCTTGTCCGATAATGCCTTTCCCGCCTGCAAGGTTACGGAGTGCTGGATTCGGGCGACCACCCGAGCTTGGGTTTTGGGTGCGCCCATGTCCTTTGGCAATTCCAGGTTTTTGCCGGCTCCAGGCGCGGGAAAAACGATGCAAAAAACCATAAAGAATCCGGCAAAACTGGTCTTTTTTTGGAGCGCGGGCATATCTTGATTAACGGCTTCAAGCTTGCCAGCTTTAGCGGAAAATACGCTTCATTTTTCCGCGCATATCCTAAAGCGTTGGCGCCCGATGCCGTTGATTCAGATATGACGGTGTCCGTTGGAACGATTGCGGGTTCAGGCGAGAATATTGCTCATCCGCGCATAGGCCGCCTCTGAAAGATCGATGAGTAGCCCATCACCGTCCTCTGGCGAAACCCTTTTTACGATTGTCCCCGAATCCATCATCGCCTCGATGTAGCGCAAAATGGTGCTGGTCGGTGCGTTGGCCGCGACACAGACGCTGATGATGCTGATGCTTCTCCCTTCGCTACGTTGAATGAACAGATCCAGCAGAATATCCCATCCAGGGTTCGAAAGCAGGGGCCCGTCGAACATGGAATCTGCCTGTCGGCTTATATCAAGAAGGCGCCGAGCGGTTGACGCGTTGCGCGCGAGATCATGGTCAGTGAATGGATCAGAGGCCTCGACATTGCTGCGTTTCTGATCAACGATGGCTGAGATGCGCGCGATTTCTCTTGCAGATCTCGCAACCGCTAAATCGCTTACCTTGTTGACGTCCTGCCTATCAAATCGCGGCTCTTCTTGTTTTGGTGGCAGATTCATGCGTCACGTTCCTGCCGTGTACTAGCGATGTGTGCCATCATTTCTGGCTCGTCCAACAATCCTTGGGACCGCATGCTCAAATATCCGCCACGCGCGATGATGATATGGTCGTGAACGGCGACGTCAAAGGGCTCGCAAGCTGCGATCAGCTTCTGCGTTAGTGAAACATCATGACGGCTGGGTGTTGGGTCTCCACTCGGGTGGTTGTGGACGAAGATCAGCGCCGTTGCATCCAGATCAAGAGCATTGCGGACCACTTCTCGCGGATGCACCTGCACGCCGGCAACGGTGCCTTCCCACATGACCCGGTCAGCAAGCAGTCGATTGCTCGAATCCAGAAAGAGAACTCGAAACACTTCGCGTGTCAGTTGGGCCATATCGTGATGCAAATAGGCGAGCAACTTCTCGGCAGTCGAAACGATGGGGCCGGGCAAGGCTTCACGCCTAAGAACCCGGCCCAGTGTGCGAGACAGGTCAGCGAGCAGATTGGAAACGTCTGCAGGCCAACCAGGCACTTGCACGCTTTCGTGCTCAAAACGTTTGAGCACACGCGGCAGTGTTCCGAATGTATCGATCAGGTTGTTGCTAATATGGGTTGCGCGTTCACCGACCAAGCTGCGAATGAGTGCGGCAAGAAGGCGTTTGTCCTCGTTCAGTTCTGCATTCGCCTGCGCGATCTGTTCGTTGCGACGACGAGAATGATCAGCTGCAGATAGCTCCAAGCCCCCTGAGCCACGCCGAGTCCGTAGGAGACGAGATTCTCCCCGAAAAACATGACCAGCTGAGTCAGGATTGGCAAAAGCTGGAATGCGACGATTGGGAGCGGCCAAAATCTCTTACTCCTCAATGCGATGAATAGAAGGAGAAGGGATGCGATCGAGTCCGATGCCAGAATTCCATACTGCGGTTGCAACCAGTTTGGATTCCCTAGCTTGTAAAAGAGAAAAGTTGCGAAGTAGGCGACGACCAATATGGATGCGACCTGGCGTTCCTCGCGGCCGCCAACCCTGAAGGCGTACGCCGATGCCGACAGGACCGAAGTCCAAAAAACCCAGAAACCCATTCATTGGCTTCGAACACAGTGTCGGCATCGGCGTCAATCCCTGCTGGTCTTCAGGCCGCGCGATCAGCGACAAGTTGCAACGGTGCGCTTTCTGCGAGCAGTGCTGGTTTCCAACCCATTCCACTCATTCGCGTGCCAAGGCCTATTTCCGCCTGCACTATTGAAAATGCATTGTGTGCCGCGACGATCTTGGCGCGCGCTTCGTGCAATGCAGCCAATGATTGACCAGTGAGTGCAATCGCATCCTGGCCGACCACTGCAGATAAGTGCGCGCGTTTGCGGGCAGCTGGAACGGCTGCTGTTAGTTCGCCAGCGAAGGCAAGTGCCTCATCAATAGCGGATTCAAGTGCGTGTAGTTTGGCTGCGACATCTTGCGCCGCACCGAGACGATCATTCAACATATTATTCTCCTTTCGCGTGGACTTGGGGGGTCCACACGTTAAAAAACGACATCAATGGGTGAAATTAAGCCCGAACTCAGTATATCCGGGACAGGCCCTCGGCTGCGCTCACGAGTATTGCGAACCCAAACACTCCCGCCAGCATGATCACCAAAACAGCAAGAAGGCGCCAAGTGGTCGAAAGATCGTTCTCATACCCAGACTGCGATAGGATCGATGAAAGCATTCGAGGTTTTGTCTGAGACTCAAACATGCCAAAATAGCTTGATTGAGCTTCGTGAAGCGTCGAACTCTCTTTGCTGCCACCCAACGGATCCTGTTCGCCGTGTGGCAAGATCAATTGAGCCTCTTCAGGGTAGTTCGGAAGATCCGAGCTCTGGTATACCAAACTCTCGTATACTCGAGGGGCTAAGCCGTGATCGCGCTCATAACTCGCAAACATCCGCGCAGCTTCGAAGCGGCTATCGACCGCTAGAATATTCGTTGCCCGTTTCAATCGCTGATCAACGGTGTGGGGGGAAATCATCAGCAGCCGTGCGATTTCCTTCGAGGATCTGTGCTCGGCCACGAGCCTCAGGCAATCGCATTGCGCGCCGCTCAACTTGGCGACGCGATCAGCCTGAGCTAGTCCAAACATCGGCATGTCCCGTGATCATGATGGCCCCACGACGGATAAACGATCCGCTGAAATCAAGTACACACTCGTCACGGCAAAATGTCAATCGTGTTCGGTGGCGCGAATCAATTCAACTCTCTGAATTTCTTCAGAAAAATTCTGCATCTTACGTTCGATCTCACCCTTGAGTGTATCGATCGTGCTCGAAACCTTGGCCGCGGTCTGAATAAGATTGTGCGAATCTAATTCATCGAGCAAGCTCTCCAGCACCCCTATCAGATGCGTCGCATCCTCAGGTTCAATAGAGTCATTCATACAATCCCCAACCCTTTTTCGTCCGTCCCTGCGGGCGCTCTTAGGCCAACTGCGGGCTTCTTAGGTAGTAATCTAGATATATGCAATTCGTCCGCCGCGTTCGAATGGTTACACTGCTCGAAAGATCGGACTAAGCGGGATTTCGTCACTTGCGCCCAAGCGATTCAAGCGTGAGGCGCAATACCCTAATTTTGCAAAAGGACGCCATGGCTCTCGTCAGCGATCAAATTCCGTTGGCCATCATCTGCAGCCAGGGATTCGCGTTGAGGCGCCAGAAATTGGGCGACAGCAGGGCCGTGCGCGGGCAAAGGTGACGTGTAGGTTTCAGGTCCAGAAATTCCGCTCCAGCCATCGTCCATTCCGGTCAAATCCATCGTGTCGGCAAGAGTGCCAAGCGTTGCCAACTTGCCTGGCAGCATCTCCATTCCGGAATAGGAAGCCGAAAAAGCAGACGGGAGCCCCCAACTTCCGGTCCAGCGATAAAATATATGGGCGCCGACGGTTGCTATCTTTGTCAGACTGGATTGCCAATAAGGGACAACCCAGATTGTGTGGTAATGTGTTGCGGTGCCCACGGACCGTTCGACATAGCCCGAGAGTGCTGCTGCGGCGATTGCAGTTGCCTTGCGCCACACGTTCGGGTTGCGCTGTCTCGCGAGCGAGCCATCACACGTAAAGGTGAATTGGCACCCGGTTGTTCTCTCTGCGCCCTGGAACACGACGCCGCATACGGAATGGGGATAGGCCGGGTGCCTGACCCGATTAAGGACGACTTGGGCAACCGCCCGCTGTCCTTCGCTCGATTCAGACGCTGCCTCATAATAAATGGCCGACGTAAGGCATTCGAGCGCTGTCATTCGCGTTCCAGCACTGTCCACGCCATATTCATTCCTGAAGGCAGAAGCAGGAAAGATCGGGCCAACAAAATTAGGAACGGCTGCATTCAATTCGGCAGCTTTTTCGGGTGCTACAGGCTGAAACGTCAGTATGGCCGGTTCGCCATCCGGATCAAGATTGATCCGAACACCATTGGCCGGGGTGGCAAGTTGCAAGGCCGGCACCGGTCCAACGGTTCCGGATAAAGCGAAGCAGGATGCAAGGCTGAGAAGCGACGCAAGCACAGGCCAGCGCGCCAAACGGGGCGTCCCTGTTGTGATATGCTGCGCCTGAGGTTTCACTAGCGTGCTTCCATCGATCTGAACTTCCATATCGCCGACGCAGTCCACGTCTATTTTTTGGACTTGTATGCGGCGAAAAAACTCGCCCGCTCGAATGCTTGGCAATCAATTTGCGTCAATTGATACCTGACAGCCAACACATTCGAGCACTCAGATAAAACGATGCGGCCCAGACCAGTTATAATGCCTCAGGTTGGGGTCTGTAAACGCTTATCTGTTGGCGAAATTGACGAATCGTCCCCGGTTGAACCATATGTCCGAAGGATAGATGGTTAATCAGCCAAACAGCTCAATCGCCATAGTATCGGTCGTATTTTCCGCCATAGCTGTAAGCATCGATTGGGCTTACGCTAAAACGATTCAGGACCGTGCCAATGCAAGGCGCTGGACTCAACAAGCTCATCGCTTCCTGTAACTGGGCCTTTGTCGTGATTCCTTCCTCGATCACGAACAAATAGGCATCTAGTTTTTGGATAATTGCCATCGCATCATCATTGGCAAAGGCTGGGGGCAGGTCGCAGATTACAATGACATCATCTGGAAGAGCGCGCATCGATTCGACAAGCATGCTGAAACGCTCCCCGGTCAACAATTCCGCCGAATTAACTCTTGCCGAGTAACAGGGAAAAAGTGTGAGATTGAGGTTCGCAATGCGCCTTCCGATCGATTGAAGGCCATCAATCGATCCATCGAGAAATTGAGTGAGCCCATGGTCACCAAAGATTCCAAGTTTCTCGGCAAGCGAAGCTCGCCGTAAATCAAGGTCAAACAGGATGACACGAACATCGGGAAGTTGTGCCATCGCGACTGCCAGATTTGTAGCCAAGAATGATTTTCCTGCTTCCGGTGTCGCTGAAGTCACGCCTAACAGATTCCAGCCCTTTTCGCGCATCTCCCTCAGAACTTGAGTTCGAAGCAAGTTGAAAGGTCTTGACCGTATATCACGTGAGTTGAAGCCCACGACATCACGTTCGACCAACGCTGACAGGTCTGCATCAAAGGCCGCAAGGAGTTCATCCTTGGGGAGCGCGAACGACGAAACTTCATCGGGCAAACGGTTTGATTCAACTGACACTTAATAAACCCCCAGGATCTTACTGTTTCGGCACGGATAAAGTTCAGTTTTCCAGCGCCATGTCTTTACGCTGCTTGAAAGGCCAAAGCTTCCTGTACCAAGGATCACTAATTGTTCGCCTGGAGACAATGGTTGGAATTGCTGCAAGCGGCGCCGAACCTGTGATCGCCTTTACTGTATCGAGCCCACGAATTGGTCGCAGGATTAGCTCGATGCCGAACATGAAAATAACTCCCAACACCAGACCTGCGAACGCGCCACCGCCAATGAACAAAGGTCTGTTTGGCCAATCGGGTTTATCGGGGACTACAGGTGGATCAATGACAGTCAGCCTTTCGCCCTTCAACTCATTCTTCATCTTCGCTGTGGCTTGCGCCTGCATCAGTTTTGTTGCGACCTGCTGGTATTGGACGTTCAGTCCGTCAAGTTTTTGTTGTAACTGTCCAATTTGATCCATTATCACTGGTCCGCGAGCCTGCGCATTCAACATTGCTGATGTTTGCGCCGAATCGTACGCCTTGGCTGCGCGTAACGCTGCTATCTGGGAGTTATTAAATTCAAGTTGTGATGTGATCGGATCCATCGGGATATTGCCGACGTTCTTGGCCGCGAGTTCTTTTGCCTCAACCAGTCGCTGCCTTGCAAGGACTACATCCGGGTGACTTTCTGCAAATACAGCTCTCGCAGAAGCGAGCTGTTGTTCGGCCGCTGCGACCACGGGATCCCTATTGGCGGCTGTCTTAGTCAAGTCGCGCTGCGAATTAAGTTGCGAGTTTTCGCGCATCAATGCTGCAATCTGCCCGTCGTAGTTGCCCCCTCCTCCGCCAAACATCGTCATGCCAGAATTGGATATGGCAGATCCGTTGCGCGCCTTGATGCCGGAAATTTCGCCCTCGAGCAACGATGCCTGCGTCTCGAGGCTAGTGGCTTGGTCGGTCAGGAATTGCACAGCGTCCTGAGCACGCTCGGCAGTCGTCGTCGAATCTATCCTCAGAATCCTGTCCACAACATCCTGTGCAACTGCCTGAGCCTTAACCGGATCGGGATAGTCGACGCTCATTGAAAATGCGATCGTCGTCGCTTTGCTGGTAGTGCCACTGGAGAACTCAGCCCCGACAGGTTGAAAGGTCACCGATGCGCGAAGTTTTTCGATGATATCCGAAAGCGGTTTGGACGCTCGTTCGCTCGTATATAAATCCAGTCGCTGAATCATTTCGATCAAATCGGGTCGACTCAACACCTGCTGGCGAACCTTTGCGACGCGTTGATCGATGGCCTCATTGGACCTATCTTCCGCGTTTCCGAATTGCATTTGCGGAGATTCGACGAGCAAGACCGATGACGAACGATATGAGGTCGGAAGCAAAAACGCTGCAATTACACCAGCGATGAACAATATAATCGTCGGAAGGATCACGAACAGTTTTCTCTGCCGCACAATGGCCGGAATATGGGCCAGAAATGACGATGGTCCCGAATCTTCATCTTCCCATTCGGAGATCATTTCATATCTCCAAAAGTATAGCTGATGCCCACGCTAATCAGGGAGTTGGCTTTTCGCGGAACTGCGTCGTTGTAGCTGTTTGCGTAGCTGCCGGTGACAAAGGCATCTAGTCTCTGTGATATTCGACGGCTATACTTAAGACTCGCCTGTCCGTAAGCCACTGATCCATTGGTTGTCACCGTACCTTGGTTAAACTGGCTCGAACGCGTGATGTTTGCGGTTGCATCAATTGTGCTATTCGAATCAAGGCGCAGGTTGTAACTCGCTCCTATCGATGTTTGTGGGCGCACACCATTCCCGAGCGATGTTGGCTGGACAGAGCGTGATCCGCGCACGCAAAATTTAACCCGACTTGTGACATTGCACAACACAAGCCTGCCAGAGGCGCTATTCTGCCCAGACTTTCCGGTGAGCCGATAAACCGTCGAATGGCTCACGCCAAGCGCAGCTACAAGGGTCCAGTTCGGGCCGAACTTCGTACTAAAGGTTGCCTGAGGCGATATAGTTGTGGCGTCCCCAATCAAAGTCCGCAGATAGTCCGCACGCGAAACTGACAGGTTCAGTCCGATCGTGATTCGGCTATTGAGTATGCGACTATAGCCTATGCTCGCAGATGCATCGTTATACTCGCGGGCAACGCTGGCCGACGGAAACCGCACGAACGAAAACCCGCCCCGCGTTTGCAAACTATCTCGTGCACTGGCAGTATAATTGAGACCGACATCGCCACTTATTGCCTCGCGTCGCTGTCCAAGCCCATTGAGAGTAATGCCCCCGGGAGGTGCAGGAACTAAGCCGCCATTGGTTGGGTTGGCTCCAAATGTAAGCAAGTTGTTGGCGCCTACCACCGCGTTGTCATAACTAATGGTGGCATCATAGTTCAAGCGGCGCGCAAAGAGGGTTCTGAGACTTGCATTGACGGAATAGTCGTCTGCCGAGCGATAGTTCCGAGAGAATTCCTGATGCCTAAAATCACCGGTCAGACTGATTGTCTTGACCGCATCTACAAATTCGACGCCTGGTGAGACTGTCAATAATCCGGTTGCAGCAGACGTTTTGGATCCGCCCTGTAGGTAAGGATTGGTCGCAATTTCGGCGCTGAGCGAAGTATTGATCCAAGCTCTAGTTTCTGCCTGTGCCGATCCCGGCGAAAAAAAAACCGACGCGACAACAACACTCGACGCTGCATGTTCAAGCCGTGAAATGATACGATTAGATTTCCATCGTGAGGACAATGTCATGGTACGATCACCGTATCGCCACTCTCTATTTGCGGTATTGCGTTTGCATTGAAGTCGCGTGCTGCTGCACCGCCTTTGTAGGCTGATGCAATCCGCGCGCGCATCGTAACAAAGCCGCTGCCAGATTTGCGTATGATTGTGACACCATCAAGAGCCGCAAACTCGTCTGGGCCGCCAGCGTAGCTGAGCGCTTCAAGAAGATTGACATAACGGCCCGGCGAAAACGTACCTGGACCTTTAACTTTTCCAGCCACTGTAAATTGGAATCCGGAGGGACTGGTTACCGAAACGGTGACTTGCGGCACCTGTCCTCTATACTGTGTCGCCAAGCCTTTGGTTATCACATCTTCAATTTGAGAAGGAAGTTGCCCGATTGCCGTCACTGTCCCCACCAACGGAAAGGAAAAAGTTCCGTCAGGCAAGATGCGAATTTTGCGTTGGAGTCGATCCTCCCCCCACACATAGACCTCTATATCATCGCCTGGATTGATCGTATAAGGTCTCAGCGCCTGCTGGGATGCAGGTTGCACGGGCTGAACCTGTTCGGACGTAGGCGCCGACGTCGCCAAGAGAAATGTCAACAGAAGTGCCAAGTCGGAATTCCAGTATTGCTTGAGTTCCCAGACTGGGTTCATGCCATGTGACGAAAGCTTTTGGAAGCCTTTATACAGGGAAATGATGGTGAATGCCTTTTGGACGTTTACAATTGTCCCGCAATAAAGTTGTTGCAGAGGAACGAGTTCCTGACCATGAAAACGGAATGCGGAGCGGGGATAGCATATCTGGATCACGATATGGGGAGTCTCGTTCTCTGCCTAAAGATCCGATCGGGAAGTGCGCCCAAGCAAAAATCATTCCAGACGACCCGACATGAAAGTCATCAAATGTGTGCCTGTACTTTGTTTGGCATTGATTGCGGCCTGTTCGACCAACCAGGAGAAGGCCGAGCAATCGGAATCCACTGCAAAGGCGCTGACTGAAGCGGGCGATTTCGCCGCCGCTCGTATTGCGATATTGGATGCCATCGGCCAGCGAGACGATCTTGCAAGCCAGTGGCAGCTGCTCGGGCGTATAGAACTTGAAACCGGAAAGCCTGCAGGTGCTCTACGCGCTTATTCGCGCGTGCTCGAGCTAGATGCATCAAACGTGGAGGCACTCCAATTCGTTGCCGAGCTTTCTTTTCAGTTCGGGGATAACAAGGAAGCCGTTAGCGCTGCAGATCGTTTACTTTTGCTCGAGCCGAATGCGGCGCGCGGTATGCTGGTCAAGGGCTTGGTTGCGCTTGATCGGAGACGCGCCAATGAAGCGCTCAGCGGAGCTGAATCAATTCTCAAGATCAACCCCCGCGATGAATACGGGATACTTCTCAAGGCAAGGGCGCTTGCTTTTGGTAAGGATTACAGCAGCGCGTTGAAGCTCATCGAGGAAGGCGTGCCAGAATCCCAAAGGACAGAAGCATCGCTTGCCACCCTTGCGGAATTGTATCGCACACTTGGAGATGCAACTAGGCTTATTTCCACGATGGATCGGCAAATCGCCCGCCGGCCAAAGGATGCCGACCTTAAACTGCAACTGGCACAAGTGCTTTACAAGTCAGGGAATCCGGAGCGCGCCCGCTCAGTCTTGATGCAGGTTATCAAGGACGAATCCAACAACATCGAGGTCGTGCAGGAAATTTCAGGTATTTGGTTGGCGAATGATTCGGCTGCCCTTACGCCGATTCAATTACAAGAAATTGCCCGCAACGGATCCGCGACGGTTCGAACTGGCGTCGCCAGATATTTGATTGGACGCAACCGACCTGACTTGGCAGAGCCGATCTTGCGCGGAGTGGCAACGACGAATTCCGATGTTTCTTCAACCGATGTTCAGGCGCTCCACGCGACCGCACTGTATAAAAAAGGAAATGTTAAGGCTGCGCTGGCGATGGCCAATCAAATACTCGACGACGACAAGGATAATTCGGATGCGCTTCTCCTGCGCGCAAGAATCGCTTTGCAAGAGGGAAATCTGACAGCTGCGCTGAACGACGTTCAAATTGTCGTTCGCGATTTTCCGATGAACGAACAAGGTAGACTGGTGCTCGCAACTGTATTCCTTGCTAAGAAAGACACCCAACGGGCAAGGCAAAGCTATGAAGAGGCGCTTGTTGAAATGCCGCAAAATCTGACAATAAATCGCACCTATACCGACTATCTTCTCCAATCTGGAGACAAGGCGCGAGCAATTGACGTGGCGAGAACGTTCACGCGAAAGAGCCCGTCCTCCGTGGCGGGTTGGGAGCAATATGCAAGCGTTTGCGGCAAAGCGGGCAACCTCTCATGCATGGCACTTGCACAAGCGGGTCGCGACAAGGCGGCAGCAACTTATACCGTAGACGACCGCCCCGGTTCGATCCGCAGCCGCGGCCTGTTTGGGAGGTTGCTGTGAAGGTCTGTGCCTGGACGAAAAAGGGTTGGACGGTTTTAAGTGATGCCTGATTCGCTTTCTCCGGCCTCGCAAAAAACCAACAAACGTGTTCGGTTTACGTCAAACGTCTTGAGATCAGTCGGCGTATTGAACGATGCCTTGTGCCTTCTGGCGTCGTTCTTTTTCGCCATCCTGATTTATAATTCAACGTCAGACCAGTTGCTTGATGAGACGATCCATCAAACCGCAGCGATTGTGCTTGGCATTAATTTCTTCCTGATCAGGATTTCGCGAGATTCCTATACCGCATTCCGGGGGCAGGGCGATGATGTAGGGGGAGGCGCAATTCTCGACTTTCTAGTTGCTACAATGTTGACGTCATTCACGATTATTCTGTTTGATGTTGTGGCTGAACTCTCGCGCGGCCTCGCTTTGATTTATGTTGTAGTCTCGATGGCAATGCTTTTTGTAAGCCGCATCGGCTTTCGCAAGATTGCATGGTGGCTTATGGATCTGGGCTATATCGGCCAGCGCGTGGTTATTTATGGAGCAGATCGTCAGGTTGCCGAAAGGGTATTGGAGTTGCTGACGATAGAGCGGCTTCCGCATCTCAAGATCATTGGCTTTGCAGACGACCGGAAAACAAGGACAGACCAATCGGCAATTGGCGGTGCGCGATTTGTTGGCGGCTTTCCGGAATTGCTGAAAATGGCGCAGGATGGCGAACTGGATCAAGTGATTATCGCGCTTCCCAAGGTTCAACAGGAGAGGCTTGATTCAATCATAGACCGGCTCAGTGCGGCAGCCATCGACGTATGTTGTATGCCGCGCGAGATTTTGGAACTTCGATCGAGCTATCGAATGAGCTTCATTGGATCTTTGCCTGTACTCAGTCTTTGGCAAAGACCGATCCGCGACTTCGATGTGCTTTTAAAGGGTGTGCAGGATCGCGTGCTTGCCGTCTTGGCGCTTGTTGCACTTTCACCGATAATCTTGCTCACCGCCATTTCCATAAAGCTGGAAAGCAAGGGAGATATACTGTTCGTCCAAAAAAGGTTCGGGTTCAACAATCTGGAAATCGGCATATTCAAGTTTCGTTCGATGTATGTCGATCAACAGGATGTTTCAGGAGCCGAACGAACACAAAAGAACGACGAACGAGTGACGCGCGTCGGAAGGATTATCCGACGGCTGAGTATCGACGAACTGCCTCAGTTGATCAACGTGCTTCGAGGCGAAATGTCGCTCGTCGGCCCAAGACCTCATGCGACACAGATGATGGTGGGGGACAAATTCTATTTCGACGCGGTCGAAGGATATGCCGCTCGCCATCGTGTCAAGCCCGGAATTACGGGGCTTGCACAAGTTCGTGGCCTACGCGGGGAAATCGCGACGATCGACCGCGCCAAGAAGCGCGTGGAATACGACACATACTACATAGATCATTGGTCCCCGCTGCTCGATCTCAGGATCATTCTCGAAACGGTCTTCATGATTGTTTGGGATCGCAATGCCTACTGAACGCAAAGAGTTCGATACCGCGCCACATTTTTTGAATCTCGAATTTTCCGGTTTTTCATTTGAGGCGGCGATAAAAGAAGTGGCCCGACGCTCGAGACTCCTCCATTTTTCGTACATCGTGACGCCCAATGTGGATCATGTTGTGAAGCTGAGCGAGCAATCGAACAACCCAATATCGCGCGCGTTCCAAGCCGCGTATGCGGGAGCTGCTTTGCGTCTTTGCGATAGCAGGATACTTTCTCGGTTGGCACTAGTCTTCGGACTCCGCCTCGTCGTTGTGACAGGAAGCGATTTGACTGCGGCATTGTTTAGCCGCGTCGTTTCCAGTGGTGACAGGGTGGCTATCATTGGGGGCAACTTGGATACTATGGGCCGGCTCTCTGCGCTTTTTCCGGGACCCGAGTTTGTGCAACACATTCCGCCTTTGGCTATCTTGTCGAACCCCGTCGCAATGCAACTGGCCGAGGATTTTGTGGGCGGCTGCAAAGCCAATTTCATCCTGTTTGCGATCGGCGCGCCGCAAAGTGAAATTCTCGCTCATCGTTGCGCCATACGTGGAATGGCAAGTGGAGTTGGTCTTTGTATTGGCGCATCAATCGATTTCCTGCTGGGAGACCAACGTCGGGCGCCAGTTTGGATGCAACACGCCGGGCTGGAATGGGCATACAGGCTCTGTTCCAATCCTGCCCGGCTATGGAGACGCTATCTGGTTGAAGGGCCAAAAGTGTTTCTGATAGCGTTGAAATGGCGGTGGTCGAGCGGGCGCTGCCTATCGCGACAGACACCTTCAATCTAATCTTTGCGGCCCGTTCGGATCCATTCTGTTTCTGGACCCTTTAGCAACTTCACATAGATCGGGACCTTCCACAGCACATAATACGGAATACGGATTATCGCGCGCGCAGAGAGTATCTCACGACCTTCGCGCCACCAGGCGATTGCCAGCAGCAAAAGGCTCAATGAGATCATTGCAATGAGTATGAGTGCAGGAACCGGGCTGGCGCCGAGCGCAAAAAAAATCAAGGCAAAGGTCGAGATTGCGCTGCCAATTGCAAACAGCATTGCCAACGGAGGGACAAGGAGGTGCAGGCCAAGTCGCAACGATGCAAGCTGACCGTTCAGGATTCCAAAGACAATGGCGGGAATGGCATGCTTTCGCATTGTCGCAATAAAACCATGCTCCCAGCGCGTTCTCTGGGTCAGCGTATCTTTTGCCGTTGCCGCCGCGCTCCATACTTTAGCGCCTTCCAAGAGTATTGGCTTGGTCTTTTTGAGCGTCAAATTTACAGTTATGGCGAGGTCTTCCACAATGTTGGATGATGCGAGTGCCAAACCTTTGAAAACTTCCCAAGGGAACGCCATTCCGGTCCCGGTCAACATCGCTGGGCCTCCCGATCTCACCAAACCTCGTTGGCGGACGAGATTTTTGATAAGAAACGCGAAATTTGATATTTCGATCAATGGACCAGCGTTGGGACCGCCGTGCATCAGATTGATCGCCTGAACTGGCCTACCACTCTCGATCGCAGCCGCCGAGAGAATTTCGATCGTTCCCAAATCGGGCAGGCAATCGGCATCGAGAATGATAATGCAATCGGGGGGGGTGGCTGAGAGATGGGCGCGGCCGAAATCAAGAGCAAAGCCTTTTCCACGCTTTTCGATATCTTCGCGTTCAACGACTTCAGCGCCAAGTGCTCTAGCAATTTTGGCCGTGTCATCGGTGCAATTGTCTGCAACCACTAGTATCTTTGAACAATCTGGAAGCATCTCTTTAAGCCGGAACAGTGTCTCACCTATTCCAGTCGCTTCATTGTGGGCAGGAATAAGGATCGTCAAAGCGCGTGGCATTTCAGCATAGCCGTACTGTTCGCCAACGGGAACAAGACCCAACGCCACCTCGTTGACAAAGATCATAAAAACCAAGAAAACCGGAACAACGGCAATCCATGTTACCGCGTCCAGTGCATTCATATCGAGGACTCCGGTCGTTAGTATCATGTCGCACATGCGTTGGCTTGACCGCTGTTTAAGCGATCAAGTAACCGCAATACGCATCAAGCCAGCAATTTCAATGTTGATAAATGATTTCCGGTGTGTCCATCGGCCAGTGCACTGGGTGGATTCACAAGGGGGGGATTTGCTGACCAGCTAAATTCAGCGCACATTTTTAGCTGCTTCCCATTGCCCAAGTCGCCACCTGAACAATTCAAAAGTTTGCTGATACAATTGTCATGCCACATTTTCAGAACCGTATCATCCCACGCGCCGAACCAGTCGGTATGTGTTCCCCGTCAGCACCTTTGAGACAGATATGCGGTATTGAGCAGAGGAGGGTTTTGGTCTCATCGTAGTGACGAAGGAACGAAGATGAGACCAAAACCCTCTGCCCAAAAAGCCCCCGGTGAGCGGGTGGTGCAGGACATTCGCCGCGCGACTCGCAAGCATTGTTCCGCCGAGGACAAGGTCAGGAGCACTAATGACTGCGCCCAGCTTGTTTCCGACCGGACAGTGTTTCGCGGCAGCCACTATCGTGGGGTAGTGACCTGATATACCCTTTGGTCCATCACAGTTGAAATATCCGCCACCTGTTTTCTGGGCCGCGTGATTGAGCATGTCGAACCCAAAAATGAATCTCAAGCCGCGCGGAATATCGACACACGCTTTTCCTTGCAGTTTGCATTTCGGGTCGCTCGTTGGGCGGCGCTTTTAATAAATGCTGACATAGTCGGGCCGCACCACCTGGCCTTTGCCGTTCATCATCGCCGGCATCCAATAGGACGAACGGTTGAGCTGTGAGTTGCAGGTGGAGTTGCCGGTTGTTCTCAGGCTTGAATAGGTTGAGTTGGCATCGGCGGCGGTGTTGCCGAAAAACTGGTGGAGATGCGATTTCCCGGATTGCCCTGGATAGACGATCGGATCGTCATAGGCCAAATGGCTGGCATTGCAGATGAAGCGAAAAGCGCCGACGTCATCGGGAGCAGCACTTTTTGGAATTTCACCGGTTCCCCAACTGGGAACGAGTTCTGACTCGATGTCGAAATTGCTCGGGATTACCGGAAGTTCGACTTCGGTCGCCGGCGTCGGCCGCTGCGTATCGGCAAAGGAAACACCTGTATCGAACAATAGGGCTGTTGTTGCCAGTATGCGAAAAGTGATCATTCGTAACTGCCTCGCATATTTGTGAATGCCAAGAAATCTTCTACGCTGCATTTTCAAACCTTTTTGAATTCGCATTAATGCGATTAGATTCTGAACCGCCATGTCAATGGGCCAGATCCTTGATGATGGCTATGGGATGATTTGGGGGGCGTGCAATGATTTATGGATGGGCGCCACAAATTGGCGATCCTTCAGCATTGGGATGGTTCACCGTCGCGAGCTATTTTTCCGCGAGCCTGTTGTGCTTTCGCGCAGCCAGTCATGACGCAAACGCCCAAAATCTTTGGCGAGCGATTGGTCTTGTTTTAATTGCCTTGGGCATCAACAAACAACTGGATTTGCAAACGCTTTTGACGCAAATTGGACGAGAATTTGCGCGTTCTGGCCATTGGTATGAACAACGCCGCGTACTGCAGCGAATATTCATCGGCGCAATTGCGTTCATATCGATCCTGGGATCGATGGCAGTTATCCTGATGTTCAGAAACAAGTCGCGCGGATTTCGAGCAGCATCAATCGGGTTGGTTTTGTTAGGGACGTTTGTCTTCACTAGAGCGGCATCGTTCCATCACGTTGATCGTTTCCTGAAATTGTCTTTTCTTGGCGCCCGTTTCAATTGGATTATCGAATTGGGTAGTATCGCCGTAATTGGCGTCGCTGCGGCTCGAACATGTAAAACGGGACCTCGCCCTAACCCTAAGGAGTATTGACGATTCTTGGGTTTGCGTTCCAGCTGAAACCGGAGAACATTCTGAGTTGTTTGCCGTTTCCGAGGTCGCCTCCGGAGCAGTTGAGGAGTTTGTCTACACAGTTTGCGGCCCACATGTTCATGACACTATCG
>JANOFN010000013.1:0-3271 GCA_031413655.1 Sphingomonadales bacterium
CGCGCATAGAGCCTGATTCCGCAAACTCGTCATTCCCGCGAAGGCGGGAATCCATAAACATCTATCGCACAGGCATTACTGTGCCCTCTGACACTGTGATGCCTATGGATTCCCGCCTTCGCGGGAATGACGAAAGGCCAAAAAAAAGCCGCCCCATTTCTGGGGCGGCATAATTTCAGATCAACGGGAGTATGCTGATCAGAACTTGAAGCTGGCCTCGACGAAGACCTGGCGACCCCGGTTCTGCTGCACGATAAGATCGTCGCCAACCGAAACACCAAATGGGTTGGGGCCGTTTGCGAACGGGCGAGGGCCTGAGGTTTGCGTGACAATCTTATCGGTCAGGTTGACGCCAACCAAGGCAATCCGCCATTTGTCGCCAATGTCGCCTAACGATACACGCCCGTCGAAGGTCTGATAGGACGGCTGGACGTAGTCGAACGGGTTGGCGGCGGTGGTGAAGTAGCTGCCGGAGAAGACCATGTTGCCGCCGAGCTGCAGCGACAGGCTATCGCCGATCGGCGCGGTATAGTCGAACGCCAGGTTGCCCGACCATTCCGGCGCGCGACCGGTAGCGCGGCCCTTGAGGTTGACGTCGTCGCCACCGAGAGTGCCATTGGTACTTTCGTTGATTCCATTGAGTCCGGGGGTGAAAAAGTCGTTTTTGATTTGTCCTTTGAGGTAGGCAAGATTTGCGCTGAAGCTCAAGCCTTCAAGCGGGGTCCGCCAGCGCATTTCGAGTTCGGCGCCCTTGGTGGTCACTTTACCGGCGTTCAGGGTGACAAACTGAATGGTTGTCGCGTTGAACAACTGCACCTGCAAATCCTTGTAGGTGTAGTGGTAGATCGTGCCATTGAGCGTCAGCGTCCTGCCGGCCAGCTGCGACTTGAAACCGATCTCACCGCCCCGCGCCTTTTCAGACTTGAAGACCAAGCCTGCCGCAGTCGCAGCCCGAACAGCCGGATCGGGGCTGGCAAAGCCAAGCAGGTTCGATGAGGGCAGCGCGCTGTTATCGATCCCGCCCGATTTGAAGCCCGTCTTGTAGGAAGCGAAGACGTTGAAATCGTCCGATATCTCATACTTGATGGTGGCTTCGGGCGAAATGTTGCTGTCTTTGAACTGGATCGGGCCCGATAAAAAGCCCGAGTCGATGAAGGCAGGACCGGAAGAGAGGAAGAAATGAACGTAGGGAACGCTGATGGTGTTGACTTTTTTCTCTTTGGTGTAGCGAACGCCGCCTGAGATCTCGAGCTGTTCGGTCGGTTTGAAGCTGACGCTGCCGAACATCGAATATGCGTCGGTATTGGTAACGTGGATCTTGTCCCAATCGAAAGTGTATCCAGTGATCGGATCGGGAGCCAACAGCGAGATGTTGACCGCTTGCTGCGCGGTGTCGAAGGTGTATTTGCGTTTTTCGTAGAACGCCCCGACCATGAAATTGAACGGACCTTCAAAGTCGCTCGCGAGGCGCAGTTCCTGCGTGTATTCGAGCAGTTTGTTGGTCGGATCGCTTGACCCGACGCCGAAGGGTGTTCCCGGTGTATTGTTGGCCAGGTAGGCGCCTGGAATTACCAACGCGACTGGGCCGAACGGCGAAAACGCCGGACCGATGCCGCCGTAGCTGTAAGCGCCGACGTCGATCGCGTCCATGCTGAGGAAGCCTGAAACCGAAGTGAGCTTGAGGCTGTCAGACATGTCTAGGTCCATCCGCAGCCTACTGAACCAGACGTCGGTCTCGCCAAACGCCACGCCGTTGAACCCCGCGGCGCGCGACGGCAGCGGCACCGATGGTGCTAACGCCGGATGGCTATCGGGCACGAAGTAGCGGCCATCGTTGGACTTGCAATCATAGCCCGCCGGAATCAACAAGGCGCCGCCGAACAGCGAAATTTCATCGGCGCGGCCATTAGGACCGCAGTTCAGGTCCGATTGAGAGATGGCGCCGTCGTTTTCGTTGCGGGTGTATTGAACCTTGAGATTGGCATTGAAGCGTTCCTGCGGGTTCCAGTTGAGCGTCACCCGCCCGACAAAATCCTTGAGGCCGCCGGCCTTGAGAACTGTTGGCGTGCCAGTCTGGAAGCGCTGAAAGCGCGAGGCGTCGGAATACTGGGCCGCAATTCTGACACCGAGAGTGTCACTAAGCGGGCCGGAAATGAAGCCGCCGACGACCTTGCCCTTTTCCTCGAACTCATAGCTGGCCTTGCCGCCTACTTGCCAACTCTTGGTCGGCTCGGCCGACTTGAGCGAGAGCACGCCGGCGGTGGCGCTCTTGCCGAAGTAAAGCGACTGCGGCCCTTTCAGCACTTCGATCTGTCCGAGATCGAAGAACCCGGCCTGGAGCAGGCGCATCGAGCTGACCACGACGCCGTCGTAATCAAATGCGATCGCCGAATCGAATGCCGCCGAGATCGCCGAGCTGCCGATCCCGCGCAGCGCGATCGATCCGCCCGATCCCGATCCGCCGACCTGGACATTGAGCGTGGGGACGCGGGCGGCGACATCTTCGATCTTGTTCACATGGAAATCTTGGATCGTCTTGCTGTCTACCACTGTGACCGTAACCGGAACTTCTTGCAGCGTTTCGTTCTGCAGGCGCGCCGTGACGACGATGACATCTTTCTCTTCGCCATCTGCGGCTTGCTGCGCGAACGCGGCCTGAGGGATCGCCAAACAGCCCACAGCTGCCCCGGCCAGCAGGTTCAGTTTGAAACCGGATACGAGCGATTTTTTCATGATGCCCTCCCAAGCAAGAATATTACATCCCTTCCGCGCTTTTGCGTCAGAAGCATTTCTCCTAGTTCGCATAGACTATGCCAAACTGCATGACCTACCACTATCAAAAAAGTTGGTCGTTCATGTAACATGGATGCTTCTGGAAATATAGAGAACGCCGAGATCCGTGGCGGCGCATCGATCTTTGCGGTTACCAAGGCCAGCGACAAGGTCCTGCAGGGCGTTATCTCGATGTCTCATGCCTGGGGCGATGATGATGCCGGGAAGGACGACGTCCATGAAAAGGGCGGATCGACCAACCGCTTGCTCGACGATGTCCAGGGTACGGATCCGATCACCGGCATGGTTGTGCAAAGCGCCATTCCGGTGCGGGTATCGGTTGCCTGACAATATGGCGAACCGTTCAGAACTGCGCGCATAGAGCCTGATTCCGCAAACTCGTCATTCCCGCGAAGGCGGGAATCCATAAACATCTATCGCACAGGCATTACTGTGCCCTCTGACACTGTGATGCCTATGGATTCCCGCCTTCGCGGGA
>JANOFN010000014.1:0-139015 GCA_031413655.1 Sphingomonadales bacterium
TGCATCTCGTCAACCAGCTCGGGCTCGAAGCGCGCCAGCGGCAGCGCCACCTTGCTGTATTCGAGCGTGTCGGCCATGCGGCCCACGCGGTCGTGCTGCTTGACGAGCAGGTACTTGCCCTTGACCTGTTCGCGTGTGGTCTTCTTGTGCGCTGGATAGAAATCCTTGATCAGCTTGAAGACATAGGGAAAGGACGGCAGGTCGAAGACCAGCATCACCGTGCCCTTGATGCCCGGGGCGATGCGGAAGCGGTCGCTGCTGTGGCGCAGGTGGTGCAGCAGGTCGCGGTAGAAGCTGTTCTTGCCCTGCTTGTGCAGGCCGACGGCGCTGTAGATTTCGGCGCGCGGCTTGCGCGGCATCAGCGTGCGCAGGAATTGCACATAAGCGCTGGGCACCGGCATGTCCACCAGAAAGTACGCACGGGCATAGCTGAACAGCATTTCCATGTCGTCCTCGGTGTGCAGGACGGTGTCGATCGTCAATTGGCCGCCAGCGGTGTGCAGCAGCGGCAACGCGATCGGCGTCTGCTGGCCGCCGTTGATGATCTTGCCGACGACATAGGCACCCTTGTTGCGGAAGAACAGATTCGACAGCACCTGGATCTGGAAGCTCGTGCGCGGCTGCCAGGCCCCCAGGCGGCGCTGCAGTTCGGCCACCACGTCGCCGGCATCGCGCTCGAGGTCCTCGAAGTCCAGCTGTAGATCGAAGTCGCGCACCAGTTGCACCCAGGTCTCGCGCCAGTTGTCGAGCGTGGGGTAATAGACGCGGTAGGTGGTGGGCGCCAGCGCTTCGTCGACCCCTCCCGCAAGCGGGACGGGGACTACCGCGCTGATTTTCCCGGCATCGCCGACTGGCACTATCTCGATACCGCGGCGACGGCGCAGAAGCCGCAGATTGTGATCGACGCCGTCGCGCGTGCGATGGGTGAGGATTATGCCACCGTCCATCGCGGCGTCTACAAGCGCTCGGCGGACATGACGCTCGCCTATGAAGCGGCGCGACGCCGGGTGGCCCGGTTCATCGGGGCGGCTTCGGAGAACGAAATCGTTTTCGTGCGCGGGGCAACCGAGGGGATCAATCTTGTTGCCTATAGCTGGGCACGGACGCATCTGAAACCGGGCGATCGCGTCCTGCTCTCCACACTTGAGCATCATTCGAATATCGTGCCGTGGCAGCTTGCCGGGCTGGAGATCGACGTCTGCCCGCTGACTGCCGATGGCCGGATTGATCTCGATGCCGCCGAAGCGATGCTGACGCCGGCACACAAGCTGGTCGCTCTCGCTCACGTCTCGAACGTGCTGGGCTCCGTCCTGGATGCAAAGCGCGCTGCCAGGCTGGCGCATGCGGTTGGTGCAAAGCTGCTGCTCGACGGATGTCAGGCCGTGCCGCGCCTTCCGGTTGATGTCGTCGATCTCGATTGCGATTTCTACGTTTTTTCGGGGCACAAGCTCTACGGGCCGACCGGAATCGGTGCGTTGTGGGCGCGCGGCGAAATACTTGACGCCCTGCCCCCGTGGCAGGGCGGCGGCTCGATGATCGACCGCGTGACCTTCGAACGGACGACCTATGCTCCCGCGCCGCAACGATTCGAGGCGGGCACTCCCGCAATTGCCGAGGCGATCGGCCTTCATGCAGCGATCGACTATGTGGACAGTATCGGCATTCCCGCGATCGAGGCACATGAGCGCCATCTGGTCGAAATGCTCCGTGCCGGACTTTCGCAGACGCCGGGCGTCACGTTGTTCGGCCCGATCGAGGCGGCGGGAATCGTCTCTTTTGCAATAGAGGGGGTTCATCCTCACGATATCGGCACCATATTGGATGAAGAAGGCGTCGCGATCCGCGCCGGGCATCATTGTGCCCAGCCGCTGATGGACGCGCTCGGCGTGCCTGCCACCGCGCGGGCGAGCTTCGGGATTTACAGTGATGAAGACGATGTCGCGGCGCTGCTGCGCGGGATCGAGCGGGTCAGAAGGATTTTTACCAGATGAGTGACCACATCAGGATCGAAGAAGTCGAAAGCGTGACCCCGCCGCCAAAGGCGCGGGTGGAAGACGCCGAAGGTGCGCGCGATACGTTCGAGCGGAAGAAGGATTATCTCGAAGGTTTCCTTGCGCAAAAGCCGGCCATCGTCCCGTCGGGAGAACCGGGCGGTGACCTGCATGACGCGGTGATCGCGGCGCTGAAGGAAATCTATGATCCGGAAATCCCCGTCAACATCTATGACCTTGGCCTGATCTACAATGTGGAGGTCAATGAAGGCCATGTGGTCGTGACGATGACGCTGACCACGCCGCATTGCCCGGTTGCCGAATCGATGCCGGGCGAAGTCGAGTTACGCGTTGGCAGCGTGCCGGGCGTAGGCGATGCCGAGGTCAACCTCGTCTGGGATCCGGCCTGGTCACCGGAGAATATGACCGACGAAGCCCGTTTGGAGTTGGGAATGTTATGAGCACGATCACCAAAGCCCGCCCCGCCGCGTTGATGCTGACCCCGGCCGCCGAAGCCCGTATCACCGAACTGATGGCGAACGCGCCCGCCGATGCGATCGGGGTCAAGCTTTCAACTCCCCGCCGCGGCTGTTCAGGGCTGGCTTATTCGGTCGATTATGTGACCGAGGCGGCAAAGTTTGACGAGCGGATCGAGACTCCTGGCGGGCTGTTCTTCGTTGACGGAGCGTCCGTCCTCTACCTGATCGGCTCGACAATGGACTGGCAGGAGGATGATTTCACGGCCGGGTTCGTCTTCGAAAATCCGAACGCCAAGGGGGCATGCGGTTGCGGTGAGAGCTTTACGGTTTGATCAAAGCCCGAATGTGAAGCGCATTGCTGCGCCCAGATCTTCGGGTGCGTTGGCGAAATTGCCCGGCTGATGCCGCCAGAAACTGTTGAGCGAAACCTGACCGCCCAGCATTGTGCGGGAATAGACCGCCTCGATATCGCGCTCGCGCCCCGTGGGGGCAAGGTTCAGGCGCGATGACGTAAACCCGGCCTGTCCGGTTTCATAATCATAGCTTGTCGGAATTGTCAGATCGAACCCTCCGCGTGCAACACGCAAAGGTTGGGCAACACGGATCGACATGCGATCCTTGCGATCAAACACGGCGCTGCGCGTGGCGTCGAATGACCACGCCCTGGTTTGCAGATGATCCGCGTTCTGCCTGATTCCACCCGCGCCGATGCGGGTCCAGCCCTGCCTCCAGGCAAAGGCAAAGTCCCACTTTTCAGCAGGTTTCCAGCGAGCCTCGAGGTCAGCAAACCAGGAACTTGCGCCGCCAGTACCGAACAAGGGGTCGAAACGGGCGCCAAGAACCGTTTCCCTCTCGATGAGGTTGGTTGCCCTTGCCGAAATGCCGACCGTACCGATCAGCTTGGAGGCACCAAGGCTCAGTGCATTATAGCCATGCTGGCGATAGCCGCTCCTCGGGTCTGAATAATCACGCGTTTCCCAAAGCCGTGCGGCACCGGTTTCGGCGCTCGCCGTCAACGCGATCCCACCGATCGCCTGACGCACTGCCATTCCCGATTTGGCGCGTGTGTCGAAGCCGAAGCTGTCAATCGCCGACGAGCCGACAAGAAAGCTGTCTCCGTTCCGACGATTGAGCTGGCTTGCAAGGGCAAGGCCGCCTTGTGCAATGCCAAGGGCAAGCGATGTGTTCGGACCAAGCCTCGTCAGTACCGAGCCGGCCAGTGCGCGCGCATGACGTTCGTCATTCGCCGTAAGAAGCAGCCGATCGACCGAAAGACCATCCTGGCCGGCTGTCACCGATAGAGCAATCGAAGTACTACCTCCGGCCACTGCGCGGCTGCGCGCGCCGATGCCCAATGCCGGGGCCAATCTGGGTTGGATCGAGGCGCGCATGATCCCCGATGCAAGGTTTGTGGTATAGGCCCGCCCATAGCTGTCGAGAACGACTGCCGAAAGACCAGCCTGGCTGCTGTCTCCCATCGGTGCCGAGGTCGTGCCAGCTGACGCCGGAAGCGGAACCATCGATCCGGCAAGCGAGAGCGATCCCTGCGGACCGAAGGCCTTGGTCAGGTCAAGCGCGCCAACGCCGAAGACGGGATCGATGCCCTGAGCGCCAAGGTCGACGGACGAACGGAACAAGATATCAACAATCTGGGCACCGGTGAGATTGGGGAAGGCCTGCGCAAGCAGGGCGGCTGCGCCTGCGATAATCGGGGCCGAAAAGGATGTTCCGCTCCACAGGAACGACGTACCGTTCTGGTCGATCGCTCGTACCCTGACACCCAGCGCTCCGAGATAATGGGTTGAACCGTTTCCGGCCTTGTTTGAAAAACTTGCCAGTGTGGCATTGCTGGTGTCGAGCGCCCCGGCAATGATGACGAGATTGCGGGCGATGGGATCGTTGGCGATCTGCGCAAGTGGATCGGGATCATCAAGGCTGTCATTTCCGGCCGAAAAGACAATGATGATGCCAGCGCTCGTCGCGCGCCCGATTGCGGCACGAAGCGTCGAATTTGCAGGTGATCCACCAAGCGAAATGTTGATGACACGAGCCTGATTTGCGATGGCGAGGTCAACGCCCTGCGCGATCGCATTGTCGTTGTGCGAACAGCCCTTGGCGGGATCCGCATTATTACAACTGCCTGGTGTATCTGTTCGCGCAACGAGGAGGGTTGCGCCAAACGCGACGCCGTGAATGCCGCTATCGTTTTTTGCGCCCAGAAGGACGTCGGAGACGGCAGTGCCATGGCCTCCTTCGTCTCCGATGCCCCTTGAACCGGCAAGGTCGGCAGAAGCGGGGTGGATGCGGCCGGCAAATTCCGGATCGTTTTGCGCGACTCCTGAATCGATCACGGCAGCAATCACGCCCGCCCCTGTCGCTCCGGCGTTATAGCCGATGAGTGCATTTGCCTGAACAGCACCGTTCGACCGCTGATATTCGGCCGTGTTGAAGTTGGTTGTGGGCGGCGGAGGCGGAGGCGGAGGTGGCGGGGCGGGCGGTGGAGGAACAGGTGTCGGCGTTGGCGTCGAGTTGACACCGCCGCCCGCACCTCCTCCGCCACACGCGCTGAGCATGGCCAGAGCCGGAAGAGCGCAACCCATCAGAAAAGTCGCACGTTTCCAAGTCTCAAACATACACCCCCCCTGACTGATGCGTCGTGTATCGCATGCCGCGTGTTTCGCCAAGATGAACCTGTTTGCTTAACACGGCGAACCGGTTTGCGCGGCGCACTCTCAGTCGCTAGAGCCGCGGCCATGCCACCTGCCCTTGGTTCGATTGAAAACTGGATCTTTGATCTCGACAACACGCTCTATCCAGCGCGTGTGGATCTTTTTTCGTTGATCGATGAGAAGATGGGTCTTTACATCCAGCGTTTGCTTGCCCTGGATCCCGTCGAGGCACGGCGGGTACAGAAGCGCTATTTTGTCGACCACGGAACGACGCTCGCCGGATTGATGGCGCATGAGGGCATCGATCCGCACGAATTTCTTGATTTTGTGCATGATATCGACATGTCACGACTTGCGCCCGATCCGGAGCTGAACGCTGCCCTTGCCCGACTGCCGGGACGCAAGCTTGTTTTCACAAATGGTGACGCAGCCTATGCACGGCGCGTCCTTGCAGGCCTTGGGCTGGCGCATGCGTTTGACGGCTTGTTCGACATCCACGGCGCGAACTACCGGCCCAAGCCTCATCCTGACGCCTATATCGACATGTGCCGGATGATGGATGTCGAGCCGACACGGGCCCTGTTTGCCGAGGATATGGCGCGCAACCTGAAGCCGGCGAAGGCCATTGGCATGGCGACCGTATGGATCAACAACGGCTCCGAGCACGGCAGCGCGGACGCCAGCCCTGACTTTATCGACTTTGAAACGCACGACCTCAGCCACTGGCTGAAAGAGATACTGGAGACCGTTTGACAATGTCGGCACAACTCGAAGCCACAATCGATTCCGCCTGGGATGCGCGGGACACGATCAATCCCGGGACCACCGGCCAAGTGCGCGATGCAGTCAATGCCGCGCTTATGCTGCTCGACAGTGGCGATCGGCGTGTCGCCGAAAAGATTGACGGGCAATGGACGGTCAATCAATGGCTCAAGAAAGCGGTTTTGCTCTCGTTCCGGCTCAATGATAATATGATTATTCCCGGACCGGGCGGCACGAACTGGTTCGACAAGGTGCCGAGCAAGTTCGAGGGGTGGGGTGAGAATCGCTTTCGCGAGGCTGGCTTTCGTGCGGTACCCGGTTCCATCGTGCGTGCGGGCGCGCACATCGGCCGGAATGTAGTTCTGATGCCCAGCTTTGTGAATATCGGTGCAAGCGTGGGCGATGGGTCAATGGTCGACGGTTGGGCGACTGTTGGCAGTTGCGCACAGATCGGTCGGAACGTCCATCTGTCGGGCGGCGTTGGTATTGGCGGCGTCCTCGAACCCCTTCAGGCCGGGCCCGTAATCATTGAGGATAATTGCTTCATCGGTGCCCGCTCCGAAGTGGTTGAAGGCGTTGTTGTGGAGGAAGGCGCCGTGCTCGGCATGGGCGTGTTTATCTCTTCTACCAGCAAGATCGTCGATCGCGCGACAGGCGAAGTCTTTATCGGCCGGGTGCCTTCCTATTCCGTGGTTGTGCCTGGCGCCATGCCGGGCAAGCCGCTGCCAGATGGTTCACCCGGGCCGAGCCTTGGCTGTGCCGTCATTGTGAAGCGGGTTGATGCGCAGACCCGCTCAAAAACGGCGATCAACGAATTGCTGCGCGACTAAAGTTTGGGCAGGCCCAATCGGGGAATCTCGATCTTGGGGCACCGATCCATCACGACCTTCAGGCCAGCCGCTTCAGCGCGGTCGGCGGCTTGCAGACTGATCACGCCCAATTGCAGCCATACCGCCTTTGCGCCGGCATTGATCGCTTCATCAATGATCTGGCCGGCGGCATCGCTGTTCCGGAAGATGTCAACGATGTCGATCGGGCCCACGATGTCAGCGAGGGTGCTGACAACCTTTTCTCCAAGCAGACTTTGCCCTGCCAGCCCCGGATTGACCGGAATGACGCGATAGCCCTGCGCCTGAAGAAAGGCCATGACAGCATGGCTGTCGCGTTCGCGTCTGGCGGACGCCCCGACCAAAGCGATCGTTCTGGACGTCGTCAAAAGAGCAGCGATCTCTCCATCGGACTCAAGAGGCATTTTGGCCGCCCTGATTGTCGAGCCATGTCAGCAACCGTTGCGCAATGACGTTGAAGCTGGTGGCGATTGGCCCTTCCCTCGCGGCCGGTGGATCGCCCGCGTCGGATGCAATGCGGATGGAGATGTGGAGCGGTACGCGGCCGAGAAAACTATGGCCCATTTGCGCGGCTGCCGCTTCGGCCCCGCCATTGCCAAACGGATCGGACACCTCGCCGCAACTCGGACATTCATACCCGGCCATGTTTTCGACAAGTCCGATGATCGGCACTGTCGACTGGTTGAACAAGTCGATGGCGCGGGCCGCGTCAATCAACGCAAGATCCTGAGGGGTCGAAACGATGATCGCGCCAGCGGGCTTGTGTTTCTGGATCATGGACAGTTGGACATCGCCGGTTCCAGGCGGAAGATCGACGATCAGAATGTCGCATTGGCCCCAATCGGCATCGATCAGCTGTCCCAGCGCATTGCCCGCCATCGGTCCGCGCCACGCAACGGCCTGTCCAGGTTTCACGAGATGGCCCATCGAGAGCATCGGCACACCGAAACGTGTCGGAACGGGCTCGAGGCGCTGGTCCTTGGCAGTCGGTCGCGCGCCTTCGGTGTCCATCAGGCGGGGCTGGGACGGCCCGTAAATGTCGGCATCGATCAGTCCGACCTTGCGTCCCATGCGCGCAAGGGCAACCGCAAGGTTGGCAGAAAGTGTCGATTTCCCGACGCCGCCCTTGCCGCTGGCGACCGCAATCAGGCGGCGCCCCACCTTTTCCGACGTCATGGCGACACGTATGTCGGTGATACCCGGCAAAGTTTCCAGTGCGGCATGAACGGCTTTGTCCAGCGTGTCGCGCTGGTCTGGTGAAAGCCCGGTCACATCGAGGATCAGGCTAACCTTGCCATCGTTCAATCGTGGCGCTGCAATTCTCCCGCTGGCGATGAGTCCGCCGCGACCTGAAGGATCAGGGATAGTATCAAGAAGGGCAGAAACTTTATCGGGATCGGACATGATGCGTGCTTTACGCAGAGATTCTTCGCCCGCCACTGTTTTTCGCGCATCACGCTTCCTATAAAGACTCTTATGGAAAATGAATCAGGCTGGCGGGCGCGAGCGGGCGCCCTTTTCAACGAAGGTGGCCCTTGGGGCGGGCGTGGGAAAGGATCAGGCGGCGGCGGCGATTCCGGCGGCGGTGGCAATGGCCCGCGCAACCCTTGGGATCAACCGTTCGGCGGCGGCAAACCGCGCGGGCCACGCGGGACCTCGGCGCTTGACCAGCTTGTCGAGCAATTTCGTGGCCGCTTTGGCGGGCAACTCCCAAGTGGTGGTGATGGAGCGACGATGATCCGCTACGGGGTTATCGCGCTCGTGCTTGTCTGGCTGTTTTTCACCAGCTTCCATCGCATAGAGCCTCAGCAAGAGGGTGTGATTACACGATTTGGCAAATACGCCGGAAAGCTTCAACCCGGCATCAGCCTGACTTTGCCAGCACCGATCGATCGTGTCGAGAAGGTCAACATAAAGGGCATCAAGACGATTGATATTCCAGCCGGTGCGGGCCAGAATCTGATCCTGACTGGAGACCAGAATGTCATCGACCTGGCCTATTCGGTCCGCTGGAATGTCCGCCTGCCCGAAAACTTCCTGTTCGAACTTGCCCAGCCCGAAGACACGATCGGCGAGGTTGCCGAAAGCGCGATGCGCGAAGTGATGAGCACTGTGACGCTGAACGATGCGTTCGGCCCGCGGCGGAGCCAGATTGAAACGCGCGTGGCCCAGCGGATGCAGGTGTTGCTTGATGACTACAAGGCGGGAGTCACGATTCGCGGTGTCGCCATCAAACAGGCCGACCCGCCCGCGCTGGTCAACGATGCATTCAAGCTCGTGACCGTCAAACAGCAGGAAAAACAGGCCAACATCAACAATGCGAACACCTATGCCCAGCAGGTGACCGCGCGGGCTGAAGGCGAATCTGCCGCGTTCGACAAGGTCTATGCCCAATACAAGCTTGCACCCGGCGTGACACGCAAGCGCATGTATTATGAAACGATGGAAGCCGTGCTTTCCAACACGGACAAGACGATTGTCGAGCCGAACGGCGTGGCGCCATACCTGCCGCTTGGAAACACGCGACCGCGGGTAACGGTCGAGGAGGCCGGACGATGAGCTATGACAATCCCGGCGCATTCGGGCGACTCTTCTCCAACCCCGTTGCGCTGGTTGCTGGCGGATTTGCACTTCTGGTTCTGCTGGCAAGCACGGTTTCGATCGTTCCCGAAACCAAACAGGGCGTTGTCCTGCGGCTCAGCAAGGCCGATCGCGTAATCAATGGTTACAAGCCTGGCCAGCCGTTCGGCAGCACCGGGGCCGGCTTGATCGCGCAAATCCCGTTCATCGAGGATATCGTATGGATCGACAAGCGCATCCTTGATGTCGACATGGATCCGCAACAAGTGCTTTCGACCGACCAGCTCCGGCTGAACGTCGATGCCTATGCGCGCTTCAGGATCGTTGATCCGGTGCGGATGTACAGCGCGGCGCGAACCGTGGAGAATGTGTCGGACGCATTGCGCCCGATCCTTGGATCGGCGCTTCGCAACGAGCTGGGAAAACGCAAGTTTGCGGAACTGCTCAGCCCCGAACGCGATCGCGTGATGGACAATATTCAGGCCGGCCTCGAACGGGTTGCACAGCAATATGGCGCGGAGATTGTCGATGTGCGTATCAAGCGGGCCGATCTGCCCGAGGGGACGCCGCTCGACAGCGCCTACGAACGGATGCGCACGGCACGGACACAAGAGGCGCTGACGATCGAGGCGGACGGTTTCCGGCAGGCCCAGATCATTCGCGCCGAAGCGGACGCAAAGGCGGCCCAGATTTATGCTGCCGCTTTTGGCAAGGATCCCGATTTCTACGATTTCTACCGCGCGATGCAGTCCTACCGCCAGACGTTCGGGGTGAATGGCAAGACCAATGGGTCAACAAACGTCATTCTTTCGAAGGACAATGATTATCTGCGAGAATTTCGTGGAGGGAATTGATGAGGAGCATCATGTTCAATTTCGGTTAAGCCGAAACATTTCATGATAATGAACGAATGAAGGGGATGACCCATTATCTCAACCAGGAGGTTTGAACCCGTGCGTTACGCTTATGCCATAACATCTGCCCTGCTCCTCGGCGGTACCGCCGCGACACTGGCGCTTCAATCGCCGGGCAGCGCCCAGAATGCCCAGAATGAACCCGGCACCATTGTTGCCGCTTCGCCGCCGCGTCCTGGCGCACCGATGAGCTTTGCCGATCTGGCTGCACGGCTCCAGCCGGCTGTCGTCAATATCTCGACCACGCAACGAGTCCAGGTGAATGCCAACCCGCTTGCGGGAACGCCGTTTGGCGATCTGTTCGGCGGCGGAAATGCAAATGGCGGCCGCCCGGTTACGCGTGAAGCGCAGTCGCTCGGCTCGGGCTTTATCATTTCTGCCGATGGCTACATCGTGACGAACAACCACGTTATTTCGGGCGGTGAAGGGGGCGGCGCATCTGTTGTCAGTTCGATCAAGGTCACGCTGCCTGATCGTACCGAATATGATGCGACGCTGGTTGGCCGTGATCCGACGTCCGATCTGGCCGTGCTCAAGATCAAGGCAACAAATCTGCCTTTCGTCCGCTTTGGAGATTCGACCAAGGCGCGGGTTGGTGACTGGGTTGTCGCGATTGGCAATCCGTTCGGGCTTGGCGGCACTGTCACAGCCGGGATCGTCTCGGCGCTTCACCGGGTAACCGGGCAGGGCGGCGCCTATGACCGCTATATCCAGACGGATGCCTCGATCAACCAGGGCAATTCGGGTGGTCCGATGTTTGATATCAATGGCAATGTCATCGGCATCAACACGATGATCTTTTCGCCGACGGGCGGCAATGTCGGAATTGGCTTTGCCATTCCGGCCGAACAGGCTTGGCCGATCGTCCAGAGCCTCAAGGGCGGTGCGAAGATCAAGCGCGGCTATCTCGGCGTTGGCATACAGCCGCTTGATGAAGGCATTGCCGATTCGCTCGGGATAGAGAAGAATCACGGCGAACTAATCGCGCGTGTTGAGCCTGGCGAAGCGGCTGACAAGGCCGGGATCAAGCAGGGTGACATTGTCGTGAAGGTCAACGGGCGCGAAGTTACGCCAGACCAGACGCTCTCCTACCTTGTCGCAAACCAGAGCGTCGGGTCTCGAGTGCCGATAGAAGTCATCCGCAATGGCAAGCGCCAGATGCTTACTGCGGTGCTTGGTGAGCGGCCTTCGGAAGAGAAATTGGCCAGCCTGGGCAATGGCGCGCAACCCGGCCTTGATCCGGAAGACGAAAAGACCAGTCAGACTGCGACCCGTGAATCGTTGGGCCTCGCGCTCCAGACGTTAACGCCCGATATTTCGCGCCAGCTTGGCCTCAACGCTGCCATGAAGGGTGTCGTCATCGGTGCGGTTGATCCGTCAAGCGATGCCGCGGCGAAGGGCCTTCAGCGCGGCGATGTGATCCTTTCTGTGAACTATAAGGCGGCAGCCAGCCCCGCCGACATTGCCGCTGCAGCCAGTGCTGCCAAATCGGCAGGGCGTGCAAATGTGCTGTTGTTTGTGCAGCGCGGGAATCTGCCTGCGCGCTATCTTGCGGTGAAACTGAAACAGGGCTGAAATTAAGGTTGATTCCCGCTTTGCTGTTGTGCCCGCGCTCGGCTATGGCGCCCCGCACAAGCACAACAGCCGGGAAGCCTTCCACCCAATGCGAAATCCGATGCTGTTGCTGGGGCAAAGACGGTTCCTGCCCCTGTTCGTCACGCAGTTCCTGGGGGCCTTTAACGACAATCTATTCAAAATGGCGATGGTTGTCCTCGTCATTTACGAGATTTATAGCGATCCGGCCAAGGAAGCCGGATTCAGCGCGCTCGCAAGCGGCTTGTTCATCCTGCCCTTTTTCCTGTTCTCCGCCTTGTCGGGTCAGTTGGCCGACAGCCGGGACAAGGCGTGGCTGATCCGCATCGTCAAGACGGCAGAAATCGCCATCATGGTGTTCGGTGCGGCCGGGCTGATGCTGCACACTCTCCACCAGACGCTGTCGATCGTACTGATGTTGATGGCATTGTTTGCAATGGGCGTGCATTCGACTTTTTTCGGACCGATCAAATACGCCATCCTGCCGCAGCATCTCGGCAAGGATGATGTTCTGGGCGGGACCGGGCTGGTCGAGGCGGGCACCTACATCGCGATCCTGCTCGGCACGATCGTCGGCGGAATCATTCCCTACCAATGGGCAGCCGGGGGGGTATTGTTGACTGCCGTCATCGGCCGCATTGCAGGGCATCAGGTGCCGCCCGCCCCTCCTCAGACGGATGCCCCCCCATTCAAATTCGACTGGCACATCATCCGGGCGTCCAACCGGTTGGTCAGCGCGACCATGCATATCCCGCGGCTTTACCTCGCGATTGTTGCGATCAGCTTTTTTTGGGCAATTGGCGCCGTACTCGGCGCGCAGTTTCCTCCGTTGGTGAAGAACGCTCTTGGCGCCGATCAGTCCGTGGCAACGCTGTTCATGGCCATTTTCTCGGTCGGCATCGCTATCGGCTCGGTCGCGGTCAATCGGCTTTTGAAGGGAGCCGTTTCTGCGCGCTATTCGCCAGGATCTGCCGTTGCGATGGGAGGATTCGTCGCGGTCCTGTGGTGGGCCGTTCGCACCTGGCCCGAAAAGCCGACGTACCTGATGGGGATCGCCGAATTCGTTTCATGGAAACAGGCTGATCTGGTTCTTGTCGCGCTTTTGGGTATCGCAATCGCAGGGGGAATGTTTGTTGTGCCGCTTTACGCATTCCTGACGACGACCGTACCCCAGGCCGAAACAGCACGGACCGTGGCGGCAAACAATATCGTCAATTCCGGCGCGATGGTGGTTTCTTCACTGCTGCTCATGGGGCTTACTGCGGTTCATGTCAGCCTGGCTGACACATTGCTGATGGTCGCTATCGGGAGCGTGGTTGCAGCCTGGATAGCCCAGAAGCTGCATCTTGCCTGCGATTAGGCCCAGAAGACTAGGCTTCGACCTTTTCGACCCATTCGGGAAAGAAAACCGGCTCACGCGTTGACCAGCCCGGAGCAGTTGCTGCCGCTTCACTGATTGACTGAAGCAAGGCACGCCGCCGGTGCGGGTGAAGATGGGGCAGCGACGCCGCAGCACAAAATGCGGCGGGGAGCCAAGGCCGCGAGGCCGCACCGATCAGTCGTTCATAAAGGAAGCGATAGGCGCTGAAACCTGAAATCCTGTCCTGCCCCAGATCGAACGCCGTCACGCGGATCAGCAGGCCGAGAAATCCTTCGATCTGATTGAGGCCACTATCATCCGGAACGGCCTGGCGAAGCTGGGGCAATGATTCATAAATCCTGGTCTGCGCGCGAATACTCGCGGCTTCGACAACATCACGCGACCAAAGCGCAAGCGCATCGCTACGGCAGAAGGCCACGTCCAGCGATCTGCGGACATAGCGCTGGGCCGCGGCGTCAAACCCCGCGAACTCCTTGATCTCGGCAAGCGTGAGGCTGCCATCGGCAGGTTTCATGCTGGTCGCCATGCGAAAAACTCCGTTCCCTGTTGCTCGCATGATCGCCGAAGATGGTTAGGAACCGGTTAATCACCGCGTTGAATCGACCAGCCTGCGACGGTTTTCGATAAAAGCGAAGGCAAGGGGATGCGCAATGCTGCCATCTCGCTATGCTAAAATGCATGAATCAACGAACGAATTATGGCGATAGCAGGCGGCTGGATAGCCGCGCTGTTTTGTTTTCGATCCTTGGTTTCTGGCTCTTTTATGTGGTGATCGTAACCTTGCGGGCCACAATTATGGGCTTTCCGGCACAAGAGGAAATGGCCCTTCGTCGCGGCTTCGTGACGGCGATTGGCATTTTTATTACGATTGGCATGTGGTGGCTTTTGCGCCCGTTCGACCGTCAGCCGCTCTGGACACGGATCGTTGCGGTCATGCTGATATCCATCCCTTGCGCCGTCGCAATTTCTTCCGCGAACTATTATTTTTTCAACATCTATGATCCTGCTGGCTTGATGGATATCGAACGGGCGCTCCCTGACCAGGAGCATTCGATGGTTATGGAGATCGCCGAAGTGGCGATCACTCGCTACTTCTTCCTGATCGCCTGGGCATCACTCTATCTTGCACTGGGTTTCGCGCAGGATGTGGGAGAGGCGGAACGCAAGGCCGCGCGCTTTGCGAGGGCGGCACAATCGGCCGAGCTCCGCGCGCTTCGCTATCAAGTGAACCCGCACTTCCTTTTCAACACGCTCAATTCACTTTCAGCATTGGTCATGCGCGGTCGTCGTGATGAAGCGGAATCCATGATCATGAACCTATCGACCTTCTATCGTACCAGCCTGTCTGGCGAACCAAGCGAGGACGTCGATCTCGCCGAGGAAATCGAACTCCAGAAGCTGTATCTCGATATAGAAGCTGTTCGCTTTCCAGAACGCCTGCAGGTGAAGATCGATCTGCCGGAAACTTTGGCGAATGCAGCTGTGCCAGGGTTGATCCTCCAGCCGCTTGTCGAAAATGCCATCAAGCATGGCGTATCACAAACCAATCGCCCGGTGCTGATCGAAATCAGTGCTGCCGAGGCCGAAGGGCAGTTGATCCTGACCGTGACTGACAATGGGCCGGGGCACGAGACGGATGACGATGCGGACCGGCCGCAGGGCATAGGCCTGGCCAATGTCCGGGATCGTTTGGCGGCACGTTTTGGGGACCGCGCCAGCATGACGCATGGTTCAAATCCTGACGGCGGATTTGCCGTCTGCCTGAAAATGCCTCTGGTGCGGCATGGATAATATCGCCGCATTGCGGACCCTGATCGTCGATGATGAGCCTTTGGCAATCGAGAGGATGCAGATTCTTTGTGCGGAACAGCCTGCGATTGCGTTGGTTGGGACAGCGGCCGACGGAGCAGCAGCTTTGCGCATGATCGAGAGCCTGTTACCCGATCTTGTTCTTCTCGACATCGCGATGCCGGAATTTGACGGCATGGCCGTTGCAAAGGCGCTCGGGAGACGTGAAGCCGGACCTATACCGGCGATCATCTTTGTAACTGCATTCGACAGTTTTGCCATCGAGGCATTCGATCTTGCGGCGGTCGACTATTTGCTGAAACCGGTCTCTGCCGAGCGTCTCGGCAGGGCCATTGTCCGCGTAGCGGAACGGCGAAGCGCGTCTCCTGCGGCTACGAAGGGTGTTAGCGCCCATGTCGAAGAGTTCTGGGTACCACACCGCTCCGAACTGATAAGGATCGCTGCGATCGATATCGAACGCATCGATGCCGAGCGCGACTATATGCGGCTCCATGTCGGGTCGCGCAGCTACCTCCTTCACCAGACAATCGGAACGCTGGAGGCGCGGCTGGATCCGTCGCGCTTTATCCGGCTTCATCGTTCGGTGATTGTCCGCAAGGACCGGATTGTCAGGCTCGGCCATGACAAGGCAGGCGCGTGGCATGCCGAACTGTCCGACGATGCACAGGTCCGCATCGGGCGCACTTATCTGGCGCATGTCAAGGCAATGGCGGGGCGCTAGGAGCGTGGCCAGATCATTCACTCGGCATTCATTTAAGATATAACATCACATGCAGACATTTTGAGGGAGAGTTCTCATGTCTGTCCGGCTTCATCACTCTCGTCCGGTCCTTGTCCTGTCACTGGTCGCGATGCTGACCGGGCCGGTAACACCCTTGGCCTCCCAAAGCTCCTCCCATGCCTCCAGTGCCTCTCGAGAGGGGCCCGTGCGTTGCCAACAGGGCGACCGGGAATCCTATATGACCGGCGGAGGCTATGGCTCGGTCGGCAAGGCCATGATCGGCAATGCGCCCATGCGGGTCAGCCCCAATGTGGTAATGGCACCACCTCCCCCTCCGGCGAGGCCGAACAGCCAGCCGGTTGCCGATGCGTCGGCTGCGCGCGCTATCGCGCCATATCCCTTCCCCTATCCACAGCCACAGCTGCAGGAGCATCGTGAGCGCTACACCGGCAAGGATGTCGCGAGCATTTTCACTGTTGCGAAACAGCCTGTTTCCACCTTCTCTATCGATGTCGACACCGGATCCTACGCCAATGTCCGGCGCTTCCTGACCCAGGGCCAGACGCCACCCGAAGCGGCCGTCAGGACTGAGGAGATGCTCAACTATTTTCGTTATGATTATCCCGTTCCGGCCGATCGCAGTCGCCCGTTCAGTGTAACGACCGACATGGCCGTAACGCCCTGGAATTCAGACAGCCGCCTGCTTCGGATTGGCATTAAGGGCTATGATCTTGCGCGTTCGGAACGCCCGGCAGCGAATCTTGTTTTCCTTGTCGATGTGTCCGGTTCGATGTTCAGCCAGGACAAGCTGCCGCTGGTGAAGAGCGCGCTTTCGATGCTCGCCGATCGCCTGAGCCCTCGCGACCGGGTTTCGATCGTGGTCTATGCCGGCGCGGCCGGTATCGTTCTCGAACCGACCAACAATCCCCAATATGTAAAGGCCGCGCTCGATTGTCTCCAGGCCGGTGGTTCAACCGCAGGCGGGCAGGGCATGGAACTTGCCTATGCAACCGCGCGTTCCAACTTCATCAAGGGTGGCGTCAATCGCGTCATCATGGCGACCGACGGCGATTTCAACGTCGGCATCTCCTCGGATGAAGGCATTGAAGCGATCGTCAAGAAGAACCGTGAACTCGGCATTACGCTGACCACGCTTGGCTTTGGCCAAGGCAATTATAACGAAGCAATGATGGAACATGTCGCCGACGTGGGAAATGGCAATTATGCCTATATCGACTCGGCGTTGGAGGCACAGAAAGTGCTCGACGAGGAAATGGCGGCCACGCTCTTCACGATCGCCAAGGACGTCAAGATCCAGATCGAGTTCAATCCGGCGCTGGTCAGGGAATACCGCTTGATCGGTTATGAAAATCGCGTGCTCGCTGAAGAGGATTTAGACAATGACAAGGTCGATGCCGGCGACATCGGCTCAGGCCATCAGGTGACAGCGCTTTATGAAGTCATGCCAGCCAGCGGCAAAGGATGGCTCCCCACCCGCCATTTCGGTGACAATCAACCCTTCGCCGCGAATTCAGCTCATCAAGGGGATCTTGCCTGGCTCAAACTGCGCTACAAACTGCCCGATGGCGACAAATCATTGCTCATCGAGCGCCCCGTTTCTGCATCGATGACCGAGTCTGCCCAAGCACCGCGGGGGGACGTGGCCTTCGCCGTCGCCGTCGCAGCGTTCGGGCAGAAACTGCGTGGTGACAAATATCTGGGCAGCTTTTCCTATACCGATATTCGACGGTTGGCAGGTGACCAGCGAGGTTATTTGCGGGAAGAATTTATCAAGCTGACAAGGCTCGCCGAAGGACGACAACTTGCTGCCTCGGTTGCCGATTGACGCATCCTGGACTTGCCCTGCACTCTTCTCTCGCTAGTGTCCCGATCCAGCGTTTTACCGTGTGGGAGAAGAGCAGATGGACTCAACAGCCAATATCCTGATCATCGTCATCATTGTCGGTATCATCGTTCTTGGTGCAGCTTGGGCATTGTCTCGCAAGCGCGTGTCCGTTGATGTCCCGGTCGCAAAGCTGGACGATTCTGCTGCCACATCAGCGCCTGCTGTAGAACCTGCCTCGTCTCCATCCGAGTTGAAACAAGCGCAAGAGCCAGCGACAAAGCCAAAATCGACAGCACGGGTCAGGTCGGCACCAAAGGAAAGTGCGGCCCCCAAGACGACCTCGGTCAAGGCACCGACGGTTGAAAAAATAGCTCCAAAAAAGAGCGCGGTAATCGCTGCTGCACCTCCCGAGGCGGCCCCGCTAACGGCGATAGGCGTGGCGGGGGCTGTTGGGGCCCCGGACAGCCTGCTCCAGATCAAGGGGCTCGGCCCCAAGCTCAAAACCCTGCTCGAGGGGCTTGGCATTACACGCTTTGATCAGATTGCGGCATGGAGCGCGGAAGACGTCGTAAAGGTCGATGAACATCTTGGTGCTTTCAAAGGCCGGATCGAACGTGATAGCTGGATCGAACAGGCAGGGTTTCTTGCCAAAGGGGCGATTGCAGAATTTGAAGCGAAATTCGGAAAACTCGACAGCGAAAACAAATAGGGCCTTTGTCCAAAGGCCGGGTACTGCCCTTTTCGCCCTTGTTGCCATGTTGCTTCTGGGATCGATCGCGCACGCTCAATCGCTTGATGACGAGCGGCGTGCGCTCAGTATAGCCAAGGCTCAGTCGGCCGCAGCCGACATGCGAGCCGATAGGCTGGAGGCCAAGGCCATTGTTGCGCAGGACCAGAGCGAAAAGGCCCTGGCACAATCCGCCGCGATCGCTTCGCGTATTCAGTCTGCAGAGGCGGACATCGAAGCCGGTGAAGCACGGATCCGGCTCATCGAAAAGCTCAGGGCCAATCAACGGATACGCCTTGCGGCAAAGCAGAAGCCTGCTGTCCGGCTCTTGGCGGCACTTCAGATGATGGCCCGCCGTCCGCCCGCACTCGCGCTGATCCAGCCTGGGACGACCCGTGATCTCGTCCATACCCGCGCCGTGCTCGCATCTATTCTGCTGGTCCTGCAGATTCGGACGGCGGCGTTGCGAGATGATATCGAAGAAGGCAAACGTCTGCGTGCGGATGCCGATCGGGCGATTGCAGCCCTCTCGTCGAGCCGGGAAAGGCTTGGGAGCCAACGCGCCGCTCTCGTCCGCCAGGCCAGCGAACATCGTCGTATCGCCCAGCGCTTCACCTCAAGCGCGATGATCGAACAAGACCGTGCTATCGCGATGGGAGAAAAGGCGCGCGATATTGTCGATCTGATCGGGCAATTGGGCGAGGCGGCCGAGCAACGGCAGCAGCTGGAAACACTGCCCGGTCCGATCCTTCGCCCTTCGCTACCGGGTGCGTCGCGCGCTCTTCCTGTCGAAACGGGAAAGCCGCTGAACAATCGCCTGGCCTACCGTTTGCCGGTTGCCGGACGGATTGTGTCGGGATTGGGTGAGGTCTCCAATTCGGGAGTGCGCGCGCGTGGCCTGACCATCGCGACCCGTCCGTCCGCGCAGGTAATTGCGCCCAACGATGGCCGCATTGTCTTTGCGGGGCCCTATCGCAGTTTTGGAAGGATTGTGATTATCGATCATGGAGCGGGTTGGACGACGCTCATTACCAGTCTCGCAGCGCTCGATGTCACCGTGGGAGACAATGTCCTGCAGGGAAGCCCGATCGGGCGCGCAAGGACAGAGGAACCGACGATCACGGTCGAATTGCGTCGCGGCAACCGGCCGATCGATATCGCGCACCTGGTGGGTTGAGGAGAGGCGCGCCTTCGGCACACACATACAGAAATGGCGGCTGATGTTGCCACCAGCCGCCACTATGTCGAACACTGCATCTCCGATCTTGCGACCGTCCTTACCTGTCCTGACATCAACAGGCCTTTCCCCGAGGGGTCCAATCCTGCTGCGGGTTTGTTCCGGATCTCCGCATCCGCTTCAGGTTGCCCCTTGGCTTCGCGTCCTTCCTTTCCTTGCCCTTCCAGCGTCGTTTCCTCATTCCGCCTTGCGGCTTCATTCGGTGCGTTTCACCAGATCGTTGCCGGGGAAATTTCGTCAGTTGCCGTCAGAGCCTTCCCTTGGCCACAAATGGAAATTGTCATGATCCTCTGAGTCGGGCCAGCGAAATCTTGGTGCTGCGGCCTGTGGATAACGAGGATAACGGGGGTGGTTTTTTGAGAGTGTGAAGCTCTGCGCTCAGTCTCGCCAGCGAATCGCAGCGCCATGGGGATGGCAGTCGGCCAGGGTTGTGGTTTTTCCATCTGGCCAGGCCGTGACGCGCAGCTCGCTCATTGGGGTTTGCGCATAAAACTCCATACTGATCCAAGCGAGTGGGCGGCGTTCGGTCGCACGCTCTCCGGCCTTTGCCAATGCGGTGCCGACCCGTTTGCGGCCTTCTGGCGAAAGATACTGGAGTACGATGCTGTGAAATACGATGCGCGTCACACCTTCGGCTTGTGGCATATCAAGCTGGTCTTCGATCCAATCTGCAGCGTCGCCGCGTTCGATATGGGGTGGGAATTGTCGGGCCAGCGCCAATGCAGCCTCGATCCGCGCGAGCCTCAGGTCCTGATCTGGCCAAACAAAGGCCAGCAAACGCTCCGCAACTTCAGGTTGGGATGCGTCAAGCGGGTTCTGGTCGATCCCCCGCCGTGAAACGACATTGACCGGTGCAAAAATGGGCGGTGGACCGTTCCAGTCGGGAGCGAGTTGAAGGGGCGACGCAGGATCACCTGCCTTCACTCCACCCAGGTCGTAGCCGAACCTGTCGAGATTGAGATTCAGCCCGGCACTCGATCCGAGTTCGAGCAATTCAACATCGGGCCCGAATCGATGCGTTACGGCCATGATGCCGGGATAAAGCATGCCCGATCGGGCTACTTCGTTGGTTTGCGGTGGGCCATCGAGCCAAGGCAAGAGACGGTCATCCCACTGCCGGATCGCGCGGCTGATTTCGCCAGCGATGTTCCCGGAGCGGGCCTTGTAGATCGCGGACAGGGCAACATCGTCGCCGGATCGGGCAAGCGCGTTCAATCCGCCAGTGATGCGCATCATCAACGCGTCCGCCATTGGGTCGCCCGCCCAATCGAGAATGGCAGTGCCCGTTTGCGTCGTGCGGTCGAGTGTATCACTTAGAGCGAGGCATACATCGGCGGTTAGCGGCGATTTGGATGCCCGGCAAAAATCGGCCTGGGTCCGAAATGCCGCCCGAATCGCATCTTCTCTGGATGGAGTCATGGCCCGCAACTTGCCCTTATTGCAGCGCACAAGTAAAGCCCGCGCCATCATGGCTCAACCGATCATCCTTGCTGTCCCGAAAGGACGCCTGCTCGACGAAGCCCTGCCGCTTCTTGCAGCAGCGGGGATTGAACCCGAGGCCGCCTTTTCCGATGACGCCAGCCGCGCCCTTCGTTTCACAACGAACAGGCCGGACATCAGCCTGATCCGTGTACGCGCCTTTGATGTTGCGACCTTTGTTGCGCACGGCGCGGCACAGCTGGGGATTGTCGGGTCAGACGTGATTGAGGAATTTGGTTATTCCGAACTCTACGCCCCGGTCGATCTCGATATCGGCCATTGCCGGATTTCGGTGGCGGAACCTGCCGACCTTGCTGCGTCCGATGATCCGCGTCGCTGGAGCCATGTTCGCGTGGCAACCAAATATCCCAACCTCACACGCCGCCATTTTGAAGCACGAGGTGTCCAGGCAGAATGCGTCAAGCTCAACGGTGCGATGGAGCTTGCGCCGACACTTGGCCTTTCCAGTAGGATCGTCGATCTCGTTTCGTCGGGCCGAACGCTTAAAGAGAATGGCCTCGTCGAAGTTGAAGTCATTTCCCATGTTTCCGCGCGGTTGATTGTCAATCGGGCCGCGTTCAAGACCAATGTTGAAGTTGGTCTGATCGTCGATGCTTTCCGGAAGGCCGTCCGTGGTCAGGCTTGATGGCGGAACGCCGGATTTCGCCGCGCGCTTCAAGGCGTTGGTTGATGCACGACGCGAGGCTGATCGGGATGTTTCTCGGGACGTTGCCGCAATCATTGCAGACGTTCGTGCGCGCGGAGACGCAGCGCTCGTTGAACAAACCACTAAGTTTGACCGGTTCGATCTCAACGCGACTGGCTGGGAGATTCCGCTTGCGGATTGTCATATTGCGCTCGAAGCGCTCGAGCCGGAATTGAGGCAGGCGCTTGATCTCGCAGCAACGCGGATTCGCGCCTATCATGCGGAACAACGTCCGCATGACAGCGACACCATCGATGCTGCTGGCGTTCGCCTTGGCGCGCGCTGGCGGCCGGTGGATGCGGCCGGCATTTATGTTCCGGGCGGCCGGGCGGCCTATCCGTCATCGGTCCTGATGAATGCGATCCCGGCGAAGGTTGCTGGCGTCGAGCGAGTGGTGATGGTCACTCCCACACCCGATGGGAACGTCAATCCACTCGTACTGGCGGCGGCGGCACTTTCCGGTGTCGATGAGATCTGGCGGATTGGCGGGGCGCAGGCCATCGCCGCGCTTGCCTACGGCACCGAAACGATCGCACCGGTTGATGTTGTCACCGGCCCCGGCAACGCCTGGGTTGCGGAGGCCAAGCGGCAAGTTTTTGGCGTGGTGGGGATCGACATGATCGCCGGGCCGTCGGAGATCCTCGTAGTCGCCGATGGCGAGAATAATCCCGACTGGATCGCAGCTGATCTGCTGAGCCAGGCGGAACATGATCCCTCAAGCCAGTCGATCCTGATCACTGACGATGCGCATTTTGCTGATCGCGTGGAAGCGTCCATTGCGAAGAAACTGGATCTGCTTGCGACCGCAAAAACAGCGCGAGCAAGCTGGGATGCGCACGGCGCTGTGATCATTATCGGCGAACTGGATGATGCTGCACCGCTGGTCGATGCCCTCGCGCCCGAGCATCTTGAATTGGCTATCGCCAATCCGGAGCCTCTGTTTGCGGCGGTCCGCCATGCCGGATCGATCTTCCTTGGTCGGCACACGCCGGAAGCCGTCGGCGATTATGTCGGTGGACCCAACCATGTACTCCCGACCGGGCGGCGTGCCCGTTTTTCGTCAGGATTGTCGGTGCTCGATTTCATGAAGCGAACCAGCTTTCTGGCCTGCGATGGCAAGAGCATCCGTGCGATCGGCCCTGCAGCCGTTACGCTGGCGCAGGCAGAAGGGCTGCCGGCTCATGCCGATTCCATTCTGGAGAGGCTGAATGGGGAGGATTTGGCATGAGCCGCGCGCGATCCCGCTCAGTTGCGCGCCTTGCCGCAGTGCAGGCGCTTTACCAGCTGGAGATGGAAAATACGCCCATCGCCAGATTGCTGCATGAATTTCATCAACATCGGCTGGGGGCGACAATCGAGGGCGCGACCTATGCTGATGCCGAAGTCGATTTCTTCAATGATGTCGTCAAGGGTGTCGACGCGAGGAGGCTGGAGATTGATGCCGTCATTTCCGAAAATCTGGGTCAGGGATGGACGATTGAACGCCTTGATCGTTCGCTGCGCCAGATTTTGCGGGCCGGCGTTTATGAATTGCTGGCCCGGCCGGATATTCCCACCGGCAGTGTGATCAGCGAGTATCTTGATGTCGCCCATGCCTTTTTCCCGCCCAAGGAAAAGAAGTTCGTCAATGGAGTGCTCGATGCCGCAGCCAAGGCCGTGCGGATTTGACCAGCGCGATCGTCCGGCGTTTTGGCACGGCGCGCGGAATGGTGCGATTGGTCTTGTCGCATGCGGAAGTTGCATTGCGGCAGGCAGGAATTGTTAATACCGATCCTGCCTCAATCCGAAGACTGGTCTTTGTGTGCCATGGCAATATCTGTCGGAGCGCCTTTGCGGAAAGGCTTGCGCGTGACCGGGGCCTACGTGCAGTGTCGTTCGGGCTTTCGACGAGCAGCGGGCTCGGTGCTCATCCCCCTGTGATCGAGGCGGCAAAGGCCCTGGGCGTCGAACTTTCAGCGCACAGGACGACGCGCAGCGAAGACTATGTCCCTGAGCCCGGTGATCTGTTGCTGGCAATGGAAGCGCGACAGCTTCGGCGCATCGCAGTTATGGCCGACTTTGCCGATCGGCCTCGAACATTGCTGGGTCTCTATGCTCGTCCTCGCACTCCGCACCTCCACGACCCGTTCGGACTTGATGATGCGTATCTGGGCACATGCCTCAAGCACATTGAATCTGCCGTCATCAATCTTGGTTCGGAGTTTCCCGGCGCAAGAGCTTGCGGATGACTCCGCCCAGATCATGGAAAAAAGGTCCCACATCGTCGGGCGAGAATACGAAATAGCGCATGCGGGGATCGAAAAATCCTCCAATATAGCTGATGAGATCGGCGATGCGGGATCGACGGAAATTAGGGATCGGTTTGCGACCGAACAGAATATGGAAAAGACGCCGCGTTTCGGGGTTCATGAAACGGGCGCGGCGCTGTAGAACCTCCGCCGGCACATTTTTTGTTTCGCCCAGGATCGCGTGCCGATACTGCTCCCACGCGAACTCGGCGCCGCAATGATACGCCAGTGGCAGGCTTCCCCAGAAGCGCCCATTGACCTCCATCAGCCAGTATTTTCCCGTCGCCGGATCGTGGCGGTATTCGACCATTGCCGGCCCTGACCAACCGATCGCTTTGAGCAACGTCTCGGACTTCTCCATCTGGTGGACATGTCGATCAAGGGGAACCGACTCACAAAACGTTGATACCCCGCCTTCGGGCGGCCATTCGTGAATCCGCTTGTGCTGGAACGCCAGGCTTGCCCTGTTACCAGCCATATGCAGCATCTGCCCAAAACCAAAGCCCGGGCAAAAGGGCTGGATGATGGGCCATTCCCGCAATGGCGTATAGCGGTTGAGCAAGCCGAGCAATGCGTCTTGGGTCGCGACATGCTCCGCCTTGATCAAGGGGAGGCCATGCCGCGTCAGGATATCGACCATGGCAGGCGGATCAGCCCATTTGGCGACGACGGGAAAGGTGAGTATTTCAGCATATTGGATGAAATTCTCACCGGCCACCGGTCGCCAGCTTTCTGGAACGTCGATGCCGCAACTCGCTGCAAGCGCAAGGGTTCGGCCCTTGTCGAGCACAAGATCGAGCTGCGGCTTCCGAGGCGTGAGGATATGGCAACCTTCGATTTCATCCGGAAGTGCAGCCAACGCAACAAGATCATCCTCGCTGATCGCAAACAATGCCTGGGCACCGGTATGGAAGATCCGCTCGGGCAGCCAATCAGCAAGCGCCCTGCCCTCGGGGCGGAGTGAAAAACCGGCCAGAAACCGTGAGGTGCGTCCTACAGCATCGCGGCTCCGGCCAATGCCATGAACAGGCACTCCATGGCGCCCGAGTTCTCGGATGACCGTCAGGCCGATCGGGCTATCGACACCGAGGATCAGGGCCGGAGGTGGTTTCATGCAGGGAAGAACTGACGGTCATAGACCCAAGTCGCAATTGCTTGCTGGACCATGCGGTCGAATGTCCGCGCGCGATCGGGGCCAAGTCGCCCGGCTTGCGCCCGTTCCGCCTGCGCAATTCCGGGATCGAGGTCCGCAAAACCGGCGGCTTCGAGCCCTGGATGTGCCGCAATGGTGCGACACAAGATCTCGAATCGGCGCATCACGGCCCGATTGGGCCGTTGCCGGTCACGCGAGAGCATTTCGAAACTGTGGGTGACAATCGAAAAGACCGGCCGTCCTGTTTTAGCGGCATGATGGAGGCCCTCCCGCATCTCGCGGGCGGAAAGCGCGCAGACTTGTGCTGGGCGAATGGACCCCGGCCGATCAACGATTGCTGCAACCGGTATTTCTGTGACGTCAAAGCGCAGCACCGGATCTATTTGGTCCGGTTCGATCCCTAGCCTGCACGGACCGTTCCGATAATAGGCATTGTAACTTGCATCCCAGATGATTCCCAGCGTGGCGAGCGCCTTGAGAGTGTCATCATTTGCGCCATAATTTCCGGCGCGAAAGGCTATGGGACGAACGGCGCCTGCGCTTTCCAGGGCATTTCGGCCCCATTCAAGGAGGATAGTCTGGTCCTCTGGCGAGAAATCGACAATGTTCGTCCCTCGACGATCACCGACCGGAGATTGTCTGGCCCACTCCAACCATTCGGTGTGGATGTGAAGTTGTACCTCGTGTCCGCGTGTCAGTATGGGTTCGATCATGCGGCGCACAATATCCGGGCCGAAGACCAGACCGGGCATTGGATCCACGAAGAAAACGCCCTTCAGTCCGTAGCGATCAAGGCGATCCATCTGCCAACCAATGCCAACCGCGCTCTTGCTGGCCTGCCCCGTGACAGACGATGCCAGATTGGCATCCGCTGTTGCTCCCCGTTTGTGGAGCAAAGCTGAAAGTTCCGTATCGACTGTGATCAGGACTTGGGTCACACACACCTCATGAACAGCATATCAGGTCTAGCGGCGCGAGGTTAAGAAGCGTTAATCCGTTCATATCTCGCAAGATCCGCCGGCGTATTGAGATTATAGAGGGCAGTTGGTGCAGGTTTGGCCCGCGCGGAACATCGCGCAATCCAGCCGCGCAGGGACCGGTCATTATCCTCCCCAAGATGCCCGTCGATCAAGTCAGCAAGACTGGTTGGCCACCATCCAATCAGAAAATGCCCTTCAAGATAAGCAGGTTGGGCTCCGACAAGCTGTGCGGCCAGATCAACCGGAACGGGAAGGGTGTCGCACCCAGCACTCAATACCCCGTCCAGGCCGTGTATCCTGGCATGATGGAGCGCCGCGTTAAGGCCGGCCAGGGGGCCAAGTGCACCAGGCGGACGATCGGCGACGGTGTCCAGGCCTGGCCAATTGCGCCCAACCACGATCAAGGCCTCAACCTGCGGGCGCATTGCATCGGCGACATGATCCAGCAGGCATCTGCCGCCAAGCAGCGCTGATGCCTTGTCTGCACCAAACCGGCGTGCCTGCCCTCCTGCGATGATGGCGCCAAGAATATTCAAATGCTCTACCCGACCTTCAATGCGAACGCGGCACAAACTGCAGCCAGAATCATGGCGATCACGAGGATCAACGGCCACGGCATGAACCCTACGGCATCGAGGTCTTTGCGATTTGCACGCCGCCGGTCTCCCCAAGTGGCCAGTCCGGCGACGGCCAATGCTGTCACACACCCACTCCAAAGCACCTGTTGCAATCGTCGATCCTTCCAAGCAAAAGCCGCCACAACCATAGAATCGAGAGGATAGTATGCGCCAGCCCCTGATTGCCTCAATTGCGATTGCCATATCCGCAACCCTGCTCGGGGGTGCGACACTGATGGCCAAGCCTGCTTCGGTCGATCCCGCCCTTGCCAAGGCAATTGCCGCCCCGACGCGAAGCGAAGCCAATCGTGCTCGCGACAAGTATCGCCATCCGGCGGAGACGCTTTCGTTTTTTGGCGTGAAGCCAACCCAGAATGTCGTTGAACTATGGCCAGGCGGGGGCTGGTATACCGAGATCCTCGCTCCTTATCTTTTTGCGCGCGGAACCTATACCGTTGCGGCGCCCATTGGACGCGGTGCGGACAACATCGCCAAGAAGTTGGATGCCGGCGCTGCAGTTTATGGCAGGGTCAAGCGTGCCAATTTTCCGGCCGCTTCTGGCGCCCAACTTGTACCTGACGGATCTGCAGACGTGGTGCTGACGTTCCGCAATGTCCATAACTGGCGCTTTGGCGGAGTCGATAATACGCAGGCATCGTTCAACCAGATATACAAGATGCTCAAACCCGGCGGCGTGTTCGGCGTCGTTGAACACCGCCTGCCCGAGGCCATGGACAGCGCGAAGGAAGAAAAGAGTGGTTACATGAAGCGCAGTTCGGTCGTCGGTTTTGCGACGCGCGCCGGTTTCAGGCTGGTTGCCGAATCGGACGTCAATGCCAACCCCAAGGACACCCATGACTGGCCAGAAGGGGTGTGGACGCTCCCGCCCAACTTCCGCCTCGGGGAAAAGGACCGCTCTCTCTACGCGGCAATCGGCGAAAGCGACCGGATGACGTTGAAGTTCGTGAAGCCTGCCAGATGATCGACAACCGCATTACGCGGATGCTTGGTGTTCAATACCCAATCGTGCAGGCCCCGATGGGATGGATTGCACGGGCGCAACTTGCGTCCGCAGTCTCCAATGCGGGCGGGTTGGGAATCATTGAAACAAGCTCGGGTCAGCTCGAAGAGGTGCGCGCTGAAATTACGAAGATGCGAACGCTGACCGACAAGCCATTCGGTGTGAATATTGCTCAGGCCTTTGTCCGCGATCCCGATATTGTCCAGTTTGTGGTCGATCAGGGCGTGAAGTTCGTCACAACTTCGGCCGGGGATCCCAACAAGTATTGCGGGCCATTGAAGGCCGCCGGGCTGACGGTGTTCCATGTCGTGCCGACACTGGCCGGGGCGCTGAAGGCGATCGACGCCGGTGTAGACGGTTTGGTCGTCGAAGGCGGTGAGGGAGGTGGGTTCAAGAATCCGCGTGACGTGGCCTTGATGGTTTTGCTGCCGCTGATCCGATCAAAGGTGGACGTTCCGATTATCGCAGCGGGTGGGATGGTTTGCGGGCGGACAATGGCTGCAGCCTTTGCACTCGGCGCCGAAGGCATCCAGATGGGCACGCGAATGGTTTCGGCCGAGGAATCGCCGGTGCATCACAACTGGAAGGACGCGATCCTTGCCGCGAAGGAAACCGATACCGTTTTCCTTAACCGGCATGGCCCGGGTCCGGCGTTGCGCGCATTGCGGACCGAACGCACCACGCGGCTCGATCTCGAGCCGACCGAAAACATCATGGCCGAGATGCGCACGGCACTTGACCTTTATTTCGGCGGCGACATGGAGGCGTCGATCGCGCTTTCCGGCCAAGTGGCGGGCCGGATCGATGAAGTGAAACCGGTCAAGCAGATCATCGACGAAGTGATGGCGGAGTTTGATGACGTTCTGGAACAGTTGGCGACGTATCGAACCACTTGACGTTCACGTAAGCCAGCGGCACCGTCGCTCCGAGACAAGTACCAAAAAGGATTCGCCCATGAAAACCCGCATCACCGAAATGTTTGGCATCGAACACCCCATCATTCAGGGTGGCATGCATTTTGTCGGCTTTGCCGAAATCGCGGCAGCGGTTTCGAACGCGGGCGGGCTCGGGATCATCACTGGACTGACGCAGAAATCGGCGGCCGACCTCGCCAATGAAATCGCCAAATGCCGGGACATGACGGACAAGCCGTTCGGAGTGAACCTGACCTTCCTTCCTGTCGTAAATTCACCTGACTATCCGGGCATGGTCAAGGCGATCATCGAGGGCGGGGTGAAGGTCGTCGAGACGGCGGGCAATAATCCGGTGCAGGTCTTGCCGCCGCTGCACGATGCCGGGATCAAGGTGATCCACAAATGCACATCCGTGCGCCATTCGCTCAAGGCGCAATCGATCGGTTGCGATGCGGTGTCGGTCGACGGCTTTGAATGCGGTGGGCATCCCGGCGAAGACGATGTTCCCAATTTCATCCTGCTGCCGCGCGCGGCGGAGGAGCTTGAAATTCCTTTTGTCGCGTCAGGCGGGATGGCCGATGGCCGCAGTCTTGTGGCGGCGCTCGCGCTGGGGGCGGAGGGCATGAACATGGGCACGCGCTTCATCGCGACAAAGGAAGCGCCGGTACATGAGAAAGTGAAGCAGGCGCTGGTTGCGGCTTCGGAGCTCGATACCCGGCTGGTGATGCGGCCCTTGCGCAATACCGAGCGCGTGTTGACCAACACCGCCGTCGAGCGGCTCCTCGAAAAGGAACGCGCGCTGGGCGCCAACATCAAGTTCGAGGACATTATCGAGGAAGTGGCGGGCGTTTATCCGCGCATCATGCTCGAAGGCGATATGGAAGCCGGCGCCTGGAGTTGTGGCATGGTCGCCGGGCTGATCCACGACATCCCGACTTGCCAGGAATTGATCGACCGGATCATGGCGGAGGCGGAAACGATCATCCGCCAACGGCTGACGGGATTCGTCAACGCCTAGCAGCGATAGCCGCGCGCCCTTGGCCCTGGCTCCAGCACGCGATAGGCCTGCTCGACGAATTCGCAGAGCATCGGGCGCGTTTCGCGCGGGTCGATGATATCCTCGATGCGGAATTTCTCCGCGGTGCGGAACGGGCTGCGGACGCGGTTGAGCCGGGCAGTGATGTCCTTGAGCAAGGCCTTGGGATTGTCCGACGCTTCGAGTTCGGACTTATAGGCGGCCTCGAGCCCGCCCGAGATGGGCAGGCTGCCCCAATCACCGCTTGGCCAGGCGAAACGCCATTTGAAGCGTGAGAGGTTGGCCGGGGCGCTGCCGCCCATGCCATAGACCTTGCGCAGGATGACGACACAGATCGGCACTGTGCTTTGATAGACGGCGGTCATTGCGCGGCTGCCATAACGGATCGTGCCATCGTCTTCGGCCTTGCGCCCGATCATGAAGCCGGGATTGTCGACCATGTGGATCACCGGCAAATGGAATGTATCGGCCAAGTCGATGAAGCGCTCGACCTTGCGCGCGGTGGCGGCGGTCCACAGGCCGCCGAGCACCATCGGATCGCTCGCCATGATCGCGACCGGATAACCGTCCACCCGGGCGAACCCGGTGACGATCGAAGGGCCATGCTGGCGGCCGATCTCGAAAAAACTTCCTTGGTCGACCGCCGCCTCGATGATCGGGCGAATCTTGTAGAGGTTGCGCAAGTCACGCGGGACGGCCTCGATCAGCCATTCCTCGCGCCGGTCGGGCGTGTCCTTGGTCGGCTTGCGCTCGGGCAGGGAATGGATCGAAGAGGGCAGATAGGAGAGGAAGGTGCGGGCCATCGCAAAAGCTTCGACTTCGCTTGCAGCCTCGTCGTCGATCGCCCCATTCTTCGCGTGGATGTGCGAGCCACCCAGCTCTTCCTTGGTGCGCTTTTCCCCAACGGCGGCCACGACCGGCGGCCCCGCGACGAAGAGCTGGCTCAGCCCCTTCACCAACAGGCAGTAATGGCTCATCACCAGTCGCCCTGCACCGAGCCCGGCCACAGGCCCAAGGCCGAGCGCGACGACAGGGACGAGCGAGAGATTGTCGACCATCACGTCCCAGCCCGGAACTTCGGGCACATAGGTATGGCCCATCGTCTCGAGCGTCTTGACCGAACCGCCGCCGCCGGTGCCTTCGATCATGCGAACAAGCGGCATCCGGTATTCGCCCGCGAGCTTTTCGGACTGGACGAGCTTTTCATGAATCGCAGCGTCGGCCGCCCCGCCACGCACGGTGAAATCGTCCGACTGGACGACGACCGGCCGCCCTTCGATCTTCGCGCGGCCAAAGAGCATGTTGGAGGGCAGGAAGGCGGTCAGCTCGCCCTTGTCATCATAGGTTGCAGCCCCGCCCAGCTGCCCGATCTCGCGAAAACTGCCCTTGTCGACCAGCCCCGCGATCCGTTCGCGTGCGTTGAGCTTGCCATCGGCCTTCTGCTTCTTGAGCTTCTCCGGACCGCCCATGGCCTCGGCAAGCGTGCGCCGCCTGCCAATTTCATCGACGTCCTTCTGCCAGCTCATGCAGGAAAGAACCTCAGCTTGGCGGTCCGGATCGCAAAATAGACCAGAAGCCCCACTGGCCCGACCATAGCCGTAAGAAACAGGCAGGGGAGCAACAGCCAATGCGGCACGCCATTGGCCGCGGCATCCTCGGTCTCCCAGGTCCCGATGAACAGGTCGAACGCCAGATAGTGCGTCCAGCCCAACATCACATTGGCCGGCACCGAGAACGCCGCCGTGACGCCTGCCAGACTGGTGAAGCCGCCGCCATCGACCGGCACGGCGGTCAGGAAGAGTTGCGCGAGATAGGCCACCGCCAGCAGCAGCACGAGGATCCGGGCAAAGGCAATGCTCAGTGTTCGCTGGAGCGGCGCCAGTGCCAAAGCGAGCCAGCCGAGCATCGGGAGGGCGTTGAGGCCGGAGAATAGTCCTTCAGGATGCATGTGTCTTATCCTTTGCTTGGCACGATCAGGAACTTCTCGCCCGTCGCGCGTTTGTTATAGGCTTCGATCATTGCGGGTTGCAGCGCCTCGGCCAAAGAGATTTCGCTGGTATAATGGCTGGCGAAGGTCGTCCGGAGTTCGGCCATCACCCGTGCCCGCAGCTTCATCGCGTCGGCACCGATCTTCTGGAGGAACGGCGTCAGCAACCAGCCGCCAACGCCCCAGGCCATGCCAAGCCCTGCGCCGAGTTCGGTCGGCCGCGTATCGAGTCGGCCATAAATGTAAACCTGCTTGTGGATCGTCGAACCGTAGCGGCTATATTCCTTCGCCGTCTTGTTGGCCGCAATTTCCATTGCGGTCAGGATCTGCCCGGCCAGCTTGCCACCACCGATCGCATCGAAGGCGATCGTCGCACCTGTCTCAACCAGCGCCTGAACAAGGCTGTCCATGAAGCCGGGCGCACTCGAATCGCAGACCTGCGTGGCCCCGATATCGCGCAGCAGCTTCGCCTGTTCGGGGCTGCGCACGATGTTGACGAGTTGCACCCCATCCTTGATGCAGATCTTGTTGAGCATCTGCCCGAGGTTGGACGCCGCCGCAGTATGGACCAGCGCACTATGCCCTTCCAAGCGCATCACCTCGACCATGCTCAGCGCGGTCAGCGGATTGACGAAGCAGGATGCGCCTTCGGCCGGCGTCGCCCCTTCGGGAAGGACCATACAGCCGCTGACCGAAATGCAGCGGTGCTGGGCATACATCGCGCCACCGATCATCGTTACGGTCTTGCCCATCAGCGCCTGCGCTTCGGGGGAAGAGCCCGCCGCGATCACGACGCCCGCGCCTTCATTGCCCACCGCCATCGATTCATCGAGGCGCCCGGCCATCGCGCGCATCATCTGTTCGGGGATCTTCATCGTCGTGACGGGATGGCTCGGCGTACCCGACGCGTGCGCAGTCGAAACATCGGCGGCGCCCAGCAACAGGCCAAGGTCTGACGGATTGATCGGCGTCGCTTCGACACGCACCAGCACCTGGTCCGGCCCGGGCTCCTTCACCGGCACGTCGACCAGCGACAATTCCAGCTCTCCACTGCTCTTGACCAGCGACCGCAGTTCCAAACCCATCTTCTCTCTCCCGATTCCAAACACGAAAAGCTTCCATGCGCGTGGCTCGACAATTCGGCAAGACTGACATAAAGGCTGCGGCCGCGCGGGCGTAGCTCAATGGCAGAGCAGAAGCTTCCCAAGCTTACGACGAGGGTTCGATTCCCTTCGCCCGCTCCAGCCGCCACACGAAGATTTTGCGAAGCAAAAGCCAGGGCCGGTGGCGGCTCGGCCCACTGCCGTTCGTCCCGATCCACACCCGTCATGCTGAACTCGTTTCAGCATCCATGCCACCCTGATCTCCAGTTGGCTCCGATGAGGCATGGACCCTGAAACAAGTTCAGGGTGACGATTCACATTCCACGAAACTTGGTCTAAGCCTGCCCCCGTGCGCAAGGATTACGATCACCTGACCGGAGCCCAGCGGCGGCAGCTTGAACGCGCAGTGGTGATCCTGCGTGAGGAATTTGCCAAGGCCATCAAGGGCAAAGCGTGGGAGCGCAGCAAAGAGGGCCGGATCCTCAAGATCATCCTCTACGGCTCAATGGCGCGGGGCAAGCCGGTTCGCGATCTGGGCACCGGTTACCGTTCGGATTTCGATCTGCTCGTCGTCGTCAGCCACGCCGAACTGGCCGATGATGACTGGTGGTATGGCGCGAAGGACGGGCTGGACCTTGAAGCCTCGCTGGGCGCGGTGCGCTATCCCTATAACCTTGTCGTCCACGATCTTGCCGATGTGAACGATCAGCTCCACCGCGGGCGGCCCTTCTTCGTCGATGTGAACCGGGACGGGATCATCCTCTATGAATATGACACCAAGGAACTGGCCAAGCCGGGAAATCTGAGCGACGCGGAAAAGCTGGAGGAGGCCAAGGGGCATTTCGAACAGTGGTTTGATGCCAGCACAAGGCGCTTGCGCGGCGCGAAATTCTACATCTCGGACAACAGCCCGCGACAGGCGGCTTTCGATCTGCATCAAGCTGTCGAAAGCGCATATCACTGCACCTTACTGACGCTGACGCTCTACAGCCCCAAGCTGCACAACATCAAACCCTTGAGAAGCTGGTCAGAAAGCCTCGACCCTCGCCTCATCGAAGCCTGGCCCAGAAAAACCCGATCAGACCGCCGCGCCTTCAACCACATCCAGCGGGCGTATGTTGAGGCAAGATATTCCAAACACTACCGCATCACGAAGGAACTGCTGGCCGAAGCGACGGCGAGTGTTGAGGCCTTGCAGGGGATTGTGAAGGCGGTTTGCGAGGAACGCCTGCACCAAGAAAATCCTCTCTGAAGGTCCGCTTTAGTGAGCGACTGCTAGGATCGCTCCTGCGAAACGACAGCAAGCGGGGCACGACCAATAAATATTCTAAATTCTTGAAGAATTTCCCCCGCCTCTGATTTTTCACGGAACATCATGTAACCCTCGTCCGCAATACTAAACGGCAGTTGCGGAGAGGGAAACAATATTACATTGTTTCTTCGGATCGCATTGGGTAGTATTCCGACCTCAAATCTTAATTCCACTTTTGATCTTATTTCGGACGCTGGTATAAAATCAAAGTGAATAAAAACTGATTCTTCTACATCTGACATATCTACAGCAATCAAAAATGACATAGTTCCATTAAACGGAAACGATGGAACCGACATATTGTCGCTGTAAATTCCGATGGCTATCAATTTTCCATTATTTTCTGTGCGGATATCGTCACAGAATATTACATTTCGTACTCGATTATTGGACATGTCGAATCTCAAAGCTGCTTGAAGATGTTGGAACTTGCACAGCAAATGTTTTAATATCCATCGCTCCTAATGGATTATCTATTTCTGCAATCCAATTGTGACAAAAGTTATGCCGAGGATCGACACGTAAATCTTCAAATGCAATCTCAACTTCCATATCCAATGCGAGAGCGAGGTCACTTAAAGTATCAAGAGTCCAGTTTTTCGGCCCTGCAAAAATGCGGCTGATTTGCCCTCGATCTTTCGCAAGTTTGGCTGCAACATCAGACTGCGTAAAACCCTCATATTGAGCTTTATCAGCGAATACTTTCAACAGTTTTTGAAAAACCGCATTCCTGAAGCTTTGACGAAAATAGAAGACGTCGCTTTCAAAAAGCGCCCCATCTTCATTTAAAATACCTGGCTGAAAGCGCTCCTGTAAAGAAGTCATCGATAGTTGCTCCTTTTGATCCGTGAGGAAGATAGGTGAAAAATAATGCCCGCCAATGTGCGAGCGCGTTCCTCTTCGCGAGTTTCCATTCCTCTGAGTTCCATCCTCCTAGTGCGTCTCTTCGTTGAAAATTTGTCGCAACAAACACATCCTTGTCGGCGAATAATCCAACGATTCTAATACTGGGGTCATCCCGGCAACTCCGAATCTCCCAGACCAAATCACGGACTGGCGAGAGCCAAAACAAGTATTTTGGATCCAGAGTTTCAGATGATACGAAGACATCCAAATCCGCACGCAAATTCGCCTTGCGTTCGAGCGAAATACCATCTGCGTCATCCCTGCCCAACTCCTCCCATAACGGCGCATATACAAACATTGCGCGTCGAATGACGGCCCTTCGCGACCTAGGCCTGACGGGAATCAAATTCCCTTGAGCCACTTGATCAAGAGCTACATCCTTGATTGACATATATGTCAACATTTGTCTTTCTAAAAGGTGAACAGGGTTATTGTGGTAAAAATTTCTCAAAGGAAATGCATTGGAGTTACGGTGCCGGCGTTACGGAATTACCGTGTCTCGTGCAATAACCGCCAATTTTCCTGACCCAAACACTGAGATGACAGGGACACCCAATGGGATGTCCCCTATCTTCAATCCACGCCTCCCCGTATCAAATTCCTGACACACCACCGCTTTCCCCCACCATATTCCGCTTTCCTACAGCCGCCCGGATATGCTTCGCTCCCGCTTTGTTCCTTTATCGGAAAGGGTTGCGATGAACAGTTTGATGGACGTGCTGCCAGAGGGAGAGCGGGAACGGGCGCGGCGGGAGGATGGGTGGACGGGGGCGGCACAGGCCGTGTTCCTGCGGGCGCTCGCCGATTGCGGGGTGGTGGAAACGGCGGCGGCCGCCGCCGGGCTTTCGGGCGCGGGGGCCTATGCCTTTCGCCGTCGGGCCGATGGCGCGCTGTTCCATCTGGGCTGGGAAGGGGCGTTGCTGCTCGCGCGGCGGCGGCTGTTCGATACGCTGCTCGCGCGCGCGATAGACGGGCAGATCGAAACCCTCACGCGCGAAGACAATACGGCCAAGCGCCACCGGCATGACAATCGGCTTGGCTGCACCCTGCTCGGGCGGCTGGACCGGCATGTCTCGGACGCTGTCGAGGGGGAAGAGCCGATGGCCGCGCGGATGGTCGCACAGGATTTCGAGCGCTTTGTCACAATGATCGAGGCCGGGGCCGGGGGGATGGAAGCGGCGCTGTTCCTCGAAGCCGCCCGCGCGCGGCACGAGGCCAGGGTGGCTGCCGTGTTCGGGGTGGATTCAGGGCGCAATGGACACTCACAACTTAAGGACTTGTCCGACATGCTGGCGGATGACGAGGATGATGACGACGATGACTGCGAACCGCCTGAGGCCGAGCCCGTCTGGCGCGAAACGGATGGGGACTGGGTCACGAATTTCCCGCCGCCGCCGGGGTTTGACGGCAGGCAGGAAGGGCGTTTCGGCGATGAGGATTATGAGCGCACCCTGACCGAGCCCGAACTGGCGGTCGCGTTGGCGCGCGAGGAAACGGACTTGGTTGGACTGCGCGCCTCGGGGGACGCCGAGCGCGATCACTGGTTCGGCTTTGTGCCTGCGCCGCCATCACCGCCCAAGCCTGCGCGCAAGGCTGCGTTGTTGCCGGTTGAGGGGAAGAGGGCGCCGGTGGGGGAGTCGGATGCATCGGGGGAGCCCGAGTCCGGCGCGCGTACCGTTAGCCCCTGGCCGCGGCCCGATTATGGCCTGTACCCGCCCTGGGCACAGCGGATTGCCTGAACGGGGTGCCAAAATTTGGGGAATATCCCCAACATCTGGCAAGATGAACAGGGCCTGATTTCGTTGTTCATCACCTGTAAAGGGCGGATTTCTGGGAAAAAACGGGAGTTGGCACGACCCATGCTTAGGAGTGGACAAGCCGGTCACCCCGACCGGACGGATCAACACCAAAGTTCAGGGAGAACTCAGATGAATACGTACAATGGTTTCAATCTTCGCGACAGCATCACCGCCGCCATCGGCAGCCTGACCGCTGTTACCTTCAGCGTCCTTTTCGCGGCAACCTGCTTGGTTGGCCCTGTCGACACCGCCGGTACCGGAGCATCGGCTCAGACCTATACCGTCGTTTCGCAGAACGCATGACGCCTTTTTACCCTGCCCCGACCCCCTCCAGGCAGGAAGGCCCGGGCCGGGAGAGCGCCCCCACTCTCCCGGCCCCTCGCAACCGATAGGCAGCCGGTCGGCTGGCCGCTCTCGCCAAAGCCTGCCGCAAATGGCAGGGGGGTGGCATGAGCCGGAAACCCCTTCCCCCCGCAATCAAGTTCGTGCTGGCAACGATGCTGATCAATTCGATCGGCTTCGGGATCGTCATCCCTTCGTTTCCGCAACTGATCATGTCGCTGGGCGATGCATCGCTCTCGGAGGCGACTGCGATCGGCGGCCTGCTCTCACTGGTCTATGCCCTGTTCCAGTTCATTTTCGCACCGATCATGGGCAATCTGTCCGACAGGTTCGGCAGGCGACCGATCCTACTCGGCTCGCTGTTCGGCTTTGCGGTCGATTTCCTCATCCTCGCCTTTGCGCCGACCATGGCCTGGCTGTTTGTCGCGCGGATGATGACCGGGATTTTCGGTGCCACGAACGGGCCGTCGCAATCGGTGATTGCTGATCTCGCCGGGCCGGACGATCGCTCACGCCTGTTCGGCTATATGAGTGCGGCCTTTGGAATCGGTTTCGTTGCCGGGCCCGCACTGGGCGGGCTGCTCGCCGAAGTAAGTTTCCGCATGCCCTTTTATGCGGCGGCAGCGCTGGCAAGCGCCAACCTGCTTTACGGCCTGTTCGCCCTGCCCGAAACGCTGGTAACGCAGAACCGCCGCCCGTTCGACTGGCGCCGTGCCAATCCTGTCGGTGCGCTGCTTTCGTTGCGCAAGCTTCCGGGGCTCCTGCCGATTTCGGTCGTCTACTTCCTCTGGCAACTGGCCAGCCTGATCTATCCGATGACCTGGGCCTATTTCACGATCGGTCGCTATGGCTGGTCGAACGGCCTGGTCGGCCTCTCGCTCGCGCTGATGGGCGGAGCGATGGCACTGACGCAGATTTTCCTGTCTTCGCGGATTGTCGCACGGTTTGGGGAAAGGACGACGGCCACGATTGGCATGGCGGGCGGCGTTCTCGGCATGATGGCTTTTGCGGTGACCACCAATGGCGGACTGGCCTTTGCGCTGATGCCTCTGATGGCGGTCCAGTCGCTCGTGCATCCCTGCCTGACTGCCATGATGTCGCGCCGGGCCGATGCAACAAACCAGGGTGAGGTGCAGGGCTATGCCTCCAGCGTCATGGCGGTGGGCTCGATCCTCGCTCCCCTGGTCTTCAACCCTGCACTTGCCTGGTTCACTGGACCCAGGGCGCCGGTGCAGTTCTACGGTATCGCTTTTGTGATTGCGGCCGCAATTGCGATGCTTGCCCTGATTATCCTGCTTGCGCTCGGTCGTGCACCAACTCCCGATCCGGCAAGGTCGGCCTAGATGCCGCCGTCGAAAGAGTCGCGACCGACCTGACGCAACGCGGCGGCAAGCGCTTCGGTGCACCCATCAAGAGCAGCCTGGTCGGTTGAGCGGATGACGAAGTTAGACCCGACCCGCCCTTCGCGAAAAAAGGGATAGCTGCCGATCTGGCAGCCTTCATGGGCCTTTTCGGTGTCGCCCAAAAGCTCGGCAATCTCGCTCTCGGCAACCCAGCAGCCAAGCGTATGCGAGAGGAGTGGGGCGCCGCCTTCAAGCGAGCCGGTCAGCGCGTCGAGCATCCCGGCGGTGATGTGCGGCACGCCGGCCATGATGAAGATATTGCCGTGACGGATGCCCGGCGCGCCCGACATTCGGCTGGGAATAAGCTCCGATCCGTCAGGCACCCGCGCCATCCGCAGGCGCGCCTCGGTCACCCCGCCGCGTGCTTCGTAGTAGCGCGTCAGCGCGGCACTCGCCTCGGGGTGGATGACGACGCCAACGCCGAGCGCGGCCGCAATCGCATCGACGGTAATGTCGTCATGCGTCGGCCCGATCCCGCCGGTGGTGAAAAGATAATCGTTGCGCGCGCGCAAGGCGTTCACCGCCTCGACAATCGCGCTTTCGATATCGGGCACCACACGGACTTCGGAGAGGCGGATGCCCTGGATGTTGAGCCACAGCGCAATCTGCGAAACATTCTTGTCCTGCGTGCGGCCGGACAGGATTTCATCGCCAATAACGACAAGGGCGGCGGTCCAGATGCGAGGCTCGGTCATGTCGCTGCCATAGCCACAAAGCGCGCCTCTCGCAAAGGCACGAGTTAGTCGCTATATTCGCAATCATGACAGACTATCAGACCGTCACTTTCGACACGCTCCACGCCCGCAATGGCGCCATCAAGCTTCATGGCCCCGAAGGGTTTGAAGGGATGCGCAAGGCGGGGCTTCTCTCCGCGCAAATCCTTGATGCGCTGGTGCCGCTGATCGTGCCTGGCGTCACGACCGAGGAGATTGACGATGTCGTGCGGCGGATGACGCTCGAGGCAGGCGCGATTCCCGCAACGCTTGGCTATCGCGGCTATACGCATAGCTGCTGTACGTCGATCAACCATGTTGTGTGCCACGGCATTCCCAGCGCGAAAGTCTTGCGGGACGGCGATATCGTCAATGTCGATGTGACCAGCATTGTCGACGGCTGGCACGGCGATACCAACCGGACCTATCTGGTCGGCGATGTACCGATCAAGGCGAAGCGGCTGATCGAAGTTACTTATGAAGCGATGATGCTCGGGATCGAACAGGCGCGGGCTGGCAATCACCTTGGAGACGTGGCGCATGCGATCCAGAGCTTTGCCGAGCGCCACCGCTATGGTGTGGTACGCGATTTCTGCGGGCACGGGATTGGCCGCCTGTTCCACGACGCGCCCGAAGTCGTTCATGCCGGGCGACCAGGGACGGGTCCTGAATTGCGGCCGGGCATGTTCTTCACGATCGAGCCGATGATCAATATCGGCAGGCCGGACTGCAAGGTGCTCGACGATGGCTGGACTGCGGTGACACGCGACCGTTCGCTCTCCGCCCAGTTTGAACACAGCATCGGCATTACGGATGGCGCGCCGGAGATTTTCACGAAGAGTCCGGCAGGGCTGGATTGCCCGGCGGCCTAGCTCGCCTTCAGAAACCTTCCTCCGACAATCTTGAAAACCACAAAGCAAGCAAATGCCCCGCCGGCAAGCCCGGCATGAAGGAGCCAGAAGCTGGTCGTCGGCATCGTCTCGTAAAACCCGCCGATCCACCCGACCAACGCGTTGCCGGTAAAGAAGGCCAGATAATAAAGCCCGATCGCCGTCGCGTTGATCGCCTTGGGCGCGACCTTTGCAAAGAGGGCAAGGCTGACCGGGAGCATGTGTGCAAAGGCGATGCTGTTGATGATGTGGAACAGCACCGGCAGGGCCAGCCCGATCTTGCCGCCTGCAGGCTGGGTCGCTGCGGCAAAATAGAGGCAGAGCATGCCAAGCACGGAGAAGGCTGAGCCGATAATGATCTTGCTGATCTCATCGGGCTCCTGCCAGCGTTTGCCATACCAGCGGTAAAAGGCAGCGACGAGTACAAGGAAACTGACGCTGACGATGGCATCGAGCGTCACCAGCCAGGTCGTGGGCAGCTTTTCGCCCCTCCACATCAGGTCGAACTGCTGATCCCCCCAGACAAGATAGGCGTTGAATATCTGGTTGTTGGGTACGATCGATATCGCGAGAACGGGGATCAGGAGGAGCAACGCGATGACGGCTGGCCAATCCTCGCGCTTGAGCTTTGGTGCGGGGGTAGCGTTCTGCTTGCGGACAACCAGTTCATCCTGTGGGAAATGCTTCTGTCCCGCCAGATAGATGGCCAGCGCAATCAGCATCCCGACCCCCGCCGCGCCGAAACCCCAGTGCCATCCGACCTTTTCGCCCAAAGTCCCGACGATCAGGGGCGAAGCGATGACACCCGCATTGATGCCGAGATAGAAAATCTGGAACGCGTCGGCGCGACGCAGGTCTTCGGGCTTGTAGAGTGATCCGACAAGGCTGGCGATATTGCCCTTCATCAGGCCGCTTCCAATGATGAGACAGAGCAGCGCAACCAGGAAACTGACTTCGAACGCCATCAGGAAATGGCCTGCTGCCATCGACACCGCCCCGATCAATACCGCCCGTTTCTTGCCCAGCACCCGATCTGCAAGCAAACCGCCAAGGATCGGTGTCAGATAGACTGAGGCTGCGTAGGTGCCGAAGATCGCTGATGCGAGTGCTTGGCCCTCAAGATTGCCGAACAGGCGACGAAAGCTGCTGAAGAATGCTATATTCTCAATATGGCCGGGGAGCAGGAGCTCTTTCGTCATGTAGAGGACGAGCAGCGCTTGCATGCCGTAATAGGAAAATCGTTCCCACGCTTCGGTGAAAGCAAGATAGCCCAAGCCGATTGGATGTCCGAGAAAGCGGCGGTCTTGCGCAAGCGCGATCGCTTCCGGCTCTGCGTCGTCAGCGATTGTCATTGTCTGTCCCTTGCAACCCGTCGTTCGACACAGTGTAATCACCGAGCGGTCGGACAAACGCAATGCGCTTTTCATCACCGACGTGCATCGTCTGCCTAAATAACAGGCAATATTTTCACCGTTGCTTGCCGACTGGGCAGGATTTGAACGATCCTGCAGCGGAATCCTGACTCCTGTTGCCGAATCCTGTTTGGCACGCTTATTGAAGGCAATCACGCGACCCGGGGGACTCAGGAAACCAACATGAAAAAGATCGAAGCGATCATTAAGCCTTTCAAGCTCGACGATGTGAAGGAGGCGCTTCACGAAGTCGGAGTGTCGGGCATTACCGTTACCGAAGCCAAGGGGTTTGGCCGACAGAAGGGGCATACCGAACTTTATCGCGGTGCCGAGTATGTGGTTGATTTCCTGCCAAAGGTTAAGCTCGAAGTTGTTGTCGAGGATAATATGGCCGCCCGGGTAGTCGAAGCGATTGCAGCCGCAGCCCAGACCGGGCGAATCGGCGACGGCAAGATATTCGTACTTCCGGTGGAAAGCGCATTGCGCATCCGCACGGGGGAGAAGGATGGCGACGCGATCTGACGTGTTCGCCCAATTTGCGGGAGCGGCGTCCTGCCGCGCCCTGGTTCAAACAATCAAGAATGAGGAAGGTTGATCACAATGGCCAAACCGGCAGACATTTTGAAGCGTATCAAGGATGAAGAGATTGAGTGGGTCGATCTGCGCTTTACCGATCCCAAGGGGAAATGGCAGCATCTGACGATGTGTTCGGTTGTCATCGGAGAAGACGAATTGACGGATGGCCTGATGTTCGACGGATCCTCCATTGCCGGCTGGAAGGCGATCAACGAATCGGACATGATCCTCAAGCCTGACTTGAGTTCGGTCTATATCGATCCGTTTTCGGCGACACCGATGATGATCATCTTCTGCGACATCGTTGAACCCTCCACCGGAGAACTTTATGCGCGCGATCCGCGTTCGACTGCCAAGCGCGCCGAAGCCTATCTGAAATCGACCGGCATTGGCGACACCGTCTATGTCGGTCCCGAAGCCGAATTCTTCATGTTCGACGATGTCCGGTTCGAAAACAGCTATAACACGAGCAGCTATACGCTCGACGATATCGAGCTTCCGACGAACACGGGAACGAAATATGAAGGTGGCAATCTTGGCCATCGTCCGCGCGCCAAGGGGGGATACTTTCCTGTAGCCCCTGTCGATTCGGCCCAGGACATTCGCGGTGAAATGGTTTCGACCATGCTCGAAATGGGTCTGCCGTGCGACAAGCACCATCATGAAGTCGCAGCTGCCCAGCACGAACTCGGGCTCACCTTTGGAACGCTCACTGAAACCGCTGACCGCATGCAGATCTACAAATATGTCGTGCATATGGTGGCGCAGGCCTATGGCAAGTCGGCCACCTTCATGCCCAAGCCGATCAAGGAAGACAATGGTTCGGGCATGCACACCCATTTGTCGATCTGGGCCAAAGGCAAACCGCTTTTTGCCGGCAATGGTTATGCCGGGCTCTCCGACATGTGTCTCTATTTTATCGGCGGTATCATCAAACACGCCAAGTCGGTAAACGCCTTCACCAACCCGACCACCAACAGCTACAAGCGGCTGGTTCCGGGCTATGAAGCCCCTGTGTTGCTTGCCTATTCGGCGCGCAATCGCTCTGCGTCTTGCCGCATTCCCTATGGGGCAGGCGCCAAGGCCAAGCGTGTGGAAGTCCGATTCCCGGATGCGATGGCGAACCCGTATCTTTGTTACGCCGCGCTGTTCATGGCGGGCCTTGATGGCATCGAGAACAAGATTCACCCCGGCGACGCGATGGACAAGAATCTGTACGATCTCCCCCCAGAGGAACTGGCACAAGTGCCAACCGTCTGCGGGTCACTTCGTGAGGCGCTCGAAAGTCTTGAGGCCGATCACGCCTATCTGCTCAAGGGTGACGTGTTCTCAAAGGATCAGATTGAAAGCTATATTGAACTCAAGATGGAAGACGTAGTGCGCTGGGAAATGACGCCGTCACCGGTCGAGTTCGACATGTATTATTCCTACTGATCAAGAGGACGGGGCGGTGGACAACATCGCCCCGTCTCTCGCGAAGCGGGCGTTCGTCAAATTGTGAATTGCAGCGCCGCAAAGGCTATGCTTACGCGAATTCAGTAACCCGGATGGCGGGCGGCGACATTGTGGGTATCGCCTGATCAGGGTTGAACCTGTGCCATCCATCTGGGCCAAGCCGTTCAATCGGCCGGAACTTGATTTTATATTCCATGCGGCTTGAACCCTGGATCCAGTACCCAAGATAGACATAGGGCAGGTTGGCGGATGCTGCCCGCAGGATATGGTCCATGATGATGAAGTTGCCCAGACCTGGCCGGTCACCATCATCGGCCGCAAAAAAACTGTAGATCATCGACAGTCCATCACCTTGCTGGTCGGTCAGGCATGCTCCCACCAGCCGACCCGGGTGTCCGCCAGTCGAGGGTTCACGATACTCGATGACAAAGGAATTGACCGGCGACTGTTCGACCATATCGGCATAGTCGATTTCGTCCATTCCGGCCATACCGCCGGCTGGGTGACGCAAGTCCAGATAGCGGCGCAATAGCTGGAATTGTTCGTCTGTAGACCAGGGACGGGTCGCAGTAACCTCCAGATCCGCATGGCGCTTCAGAACCTTTCGCTGGCTCGCATTGGGGGAGAATTCGGATGCGACGACACGGACCGAAATGCAGGCGGAACAGGATATGCAACTGGGACGATAGGCGACACCCTGACTGCGGCGAAAACCGATTTTCCCCAAAGCATCGTTAAGCTCGCTTGCATGCGCACCGGTCAGCTCGGTAAAAACCTTGCGTTCCAGGCGTCCGGGCAAATAGGGGCAGGGCGTCGGGCTCGTGACGAAAAATCGCGGAAATCGGAATTGTGCTGTCACGTGCGGTCCGTCTCCCAAGCCATGAACTGCCTGTCTCCAATGACGTTATGAAGCGGTATCCCGGAGATGAAAAGAGCGTTTACCATTAATAGAAGGTAAATGGCGAAATCAGCCTTGAGTCAGGCAAGTTCGACCTGTGAAACCTCGTATCCACCGTCGCCCAGCGCCGCCTTTAGTCGCTCGAGATGCGCTCCGTCGCGGGTCTCGCATTCGATATCGGTGATCAGCCCTTTTGCAGGCAAAGTCGTGAATACACGCTGATGATAGATTTCAATGATATTGACGCTCTGTTCGGCGAAGATGCGCACAACATGGAACAGCGCGCCGGGTCGATCCTGCAAGCGGATTCGCAAGCGCGCCAGGCGCCCCGATCGGGCCAGATCGCGAAGCAGCACATTTGCCAGCAACCGCGTATCGATATTGCCGCCGCACAGGACAATACCCACTGTCCGGCCCTTGAAGTGTTCAGGATGCTCCAGCAGCGCCGCGAGGCCTGCAGCACCTGCGCCTTCGACCACCGTCTTCTCGATCTGGAGCAGGAGGCTGACCGACTGTTCGAGCGCGCGTTCGCTGACCAGAACAATGTCGTCGACCAGCGATTTGACAAAGCGCCGGGTCAGTTCGCCCGGATATTTGACGGCGATGCCCTCAGCCAGCGTGTCTCCTTCGCAAGGTGCACTGCCGCCAGTGATCGCGTTGTGCATCGAAGGATAAAGTTCGGCCTCGACCCCGATCAGTTTCAGATCAGGCTGGAGGGCCTTTGCCGCCGTCCCCATGCCAGAGATCAAACCGCCGCCGCCGATCGGGACAACCAGTGTGTCAATGTCGGGCGCGTCTTCGAGCATTTCTAGCGCGACCGTTCCCTGCCCTGCAATGATATCCGGTTCATCGAAGGGATGAACGAAGGTCAGGCTGCGCTCAGCTTCAAGCGCGCGGGCATGGGCATAGGCGTCTTCGAACGTCTCGCCGTGCAACACGACCGTCGCCCCGTGCGCTTCGGTTTGCATCACCTTCACGGTTGGCGTTGCCTTGGGCATCACGATCGTCACCGGCACGCCCAACCTTTTTCCATGATAGGCAAGGCCCTGCGCATGATTGCCCGCGGATGCTGCGATCACTCCGTTCTTGCGCGCATTGTCCCCCATCACCAGCAACCGGTTCAGCGCACCGCGCTCCTTATAGGCGGCAGTGAACTGGAGATTCTCGAACTTCAGGTAGACCTTGGCGCCCGTCATCTGCGAAAGCGTCTGGCTGTGCAGCGTCGGTGTCCGTACAACCGCGTCGCCGATCCGCAAATGTGCGGCGCGAACATCTTCAAGCGTGACGGGGAGGTGGTCGTGATCTGACATGGTCGCGGCCCTAACGCATCTGGCGCTGATGGCAAACAGTGCTTATGCATCAGCCATGGCAAAAATAGCTTTTATCGGACTTGGCGTGATGGGCGGGCCCATGGCGCGGCATCTGGCGGCTGCCGGGCATGATATGACGGTTTATAACCGTACACAGGCCAAGGCGGACTCCTGGGTTTCGGCGCATGGCGGGCAGAGCGCACCAAGCCCCGCCTCGGCGGCCGAAGGTGCGGACGCCGTGATTACATGCGTCGGCGCCGATGACGATCTTGCGGCCGTCACCCTCTCGCGCGACGGCGCCTTCCGGACGATGCGCCGGGATGCGCTGTTCATCGATCACACGACGGTTTCCGCCAAAATCGCGCGGCAACTGGCCGTTGAAGCGAAGGACAAATATATCCTCCCCATCGATGCACCGATGACGGGAGGACAGATCGGCGCAGAGAAAGGCACGCTCACCCTGATGTGCGGCGGGCGCGCCAAGGCGATCGAGGCGGCGACGCCGATCATGCAGGCCTATTCTTCGAAGATCGTCCATGTCGGGCCGACCGGCTCCGGGCAACTCACCAAGATGGTCAACCAGATCGGCTTTGCCGGGATCGTCCAGTCGCTGGCCGAGGCGATCCGGTTTGCGCAGGCGGAAAATCTCGATCTCGACAAGGTTTATGAGGCGATCTCCGGCGGCGCCGCGTCAAGCTGGCAGATGACCAACCGCTGGGCGACGATGGCGAAGGACGAATTCGATTTCGGGCTGGCAGTGGACCTGATGCGCAAGGATCTGGGGCTGGCCTTCGACGAAGCCCGCGGCAACGGCGCGACCCTGCCAGTCACGGCTCTGGTCGACCAATTCCTCGCCGAAGTGCAGGGGTTGGGCGGCGGCCGGCAGGACCCTAGCGCGCTGATACGGAGACTGGCGAAGCCGAGTTAGGGTTGGCCGAAAGGTCAGCTTTTGTTTTGGGTTGCTGAATATCTGCTTTTGGTGTGAATCTTGGAAAAACGGACATTTGCCATTCACGCCTCTTCGGATAGTTCAGCGTACAAGAAATCTACCGCTGCCCGTATCTTTTTGAGGCCGTACTTTGGCCGGTGGTAAAGCAGATAAACACCAGCATTTTCGCTCCGGGATGCGGCAATTTCAGCATCGTCCAGTACAATATGGACAAGGCCGCCTTCCGCAAGATGGGTCAAAATGCCCCATCTTGGAATGAGCGCAAGGCCGCGTCCGGCGATCGCCTCGTCCAACAAGGCAGCGCCCTGATTGCTGATGAAAGCGGGGGGCAATCGCAGTTCTTGCCAACCGTGGGCTGTTTTGGCCTGCCAGTGCAATATGCCTTGGGGCCGACGATACAACATGGCTTGGTGATTTTGCAGGTCCGCTACGGTTCTGGGTGTACCATGTTCTTCGAGGTAGGCTGGTGATGCGACCATGACAAACCGGCCGTCAGCCAGCTTTCGCGCTACGGCGCGCTCTGGCAAGGAGGCTGTTGCCCTTATCGCTATATCGACGTCATTCTGTGCAAGATTGGTGATTTCATCGGTCAATTCTACATCGCAGATAATCTCTGGATACCGCTTCTTCAATTTTGTGAGCGCCGGCAGCAACCTGAATTGGCCATAATCGGGAGCCACCGTGATCTTGAGAATTCCAGAAGGAGTTTCGGCATGTTGGCCAATCAAGTCGTCTGCGAAGCTTAGAGCGGCCATCGCAGGTTTTATCTGCTCGAGATAGAGTGTGCCCAGTTCGGTCAGTTTCACTACTCGCGTTGACCTGTGGAACAAAGCAATGCCGAGCAGATTTTCAAGATCTTGAATGCGTCTGGACACCGAAGACGCCGGCACACCCAGCATCTCTGCAGCTTGTGAAAAGCTCGATGTTTCAGAAACCCGAAGAAAATATTCGAGAGCCCGTAGCTTGTCCATCCGCGCTTTAACTCCCGTCATATTATTGTTTTAAAGACAATTGTGTTGCTCATGAATGCCCATTTATCTCTCTGAAAGATCATTTTATATCGATAATGACAAAGATCAAACCGATTGTGAGGCATGACATGAAGTATATCGAATATGAAGAAATGGGCGTTCCCGCTCAGGTTCTAAAGATCAAGGATGCCCTGACACGACCCCTGAACACTGGCGAAGTCCGTGTAAAAGTGCTCGCTACCCCGATCCACCCGTCCAATCTTTTGCAGATCGCGGGACAATATGGAGTGGCGCCCGCGTTGCCAGCCATTCCCGGTGCAGAAGGCATCGGCCGCGTCATCGAGACAGCGCCCGATGTTGATGCTCTCAAGATCGGTCAGCGGGTGATGCTCGCAGGTGGTTCGACCTGGCGACAAGAGATCATTGCTCCCGCTGCCGCATTTGTCCCGTTGCCGGATGTTGGCGATGTCGAGCAAATGTCGATGTTGACTGTAAACCCGCTAACGGCTCATTTGATTCTGACGGGCTTCGTCGATCTGAAGCCGGGCGACTGGATTCTTCAGAGCGCGGCAAATTCCGCTGTCGGCGAATATATCATTCAACTCGCAAAGCAGCGCGGCTTGAAAAGCGTCAATCTGGTCCGGCGAGAGAGTCTTGTGCCTGAACTCAAAGCTCTCGGAGCAGATATTGTTCTTGTCGACGGCCCGGATCTCGGCGAGCGGATTACAGCTGCGACTGGTGGAGCCAGCATTTCATTGGCGATTGACTCAGTTGGTGGCGAAACATTCTCCCGCATGGTGGAAAGCGTGGCGACCGGCGGTACAATTGTCGCCTATGGTTCGCTTACCAAACAGCCACCCCTGCTGAATTCGATCGCAATCATTTTCAACGATGTGCGTGTTCGTGGATTCTGGTTGTCCAAATGGTTCGGCACCGCAAGTCCGGCAGAAAAACAGGCCGCTTATGGCCAGGTCATTCAACTGGTGGCCAGCGGTGCGTTGAAAGCAAAAATCGATTCGCGTTTCTCCGTGGATGAAATCTCTCAGGCCGTAACACGTGCTGCCGAAGATGGCCGAGCCGGCAAGGTTTTATTGATTCCAAACCACGAATAGAAATTCGATGTAAACCTTGATCGGCAAAATGACGGGAAAAACATTCATGCATATTCAACGATCCCAGCAATCGGCCAGGAGGCTTCTTCTGCTCCTGTCGCGTAGCTTAGTGCCTTTGGCAATCACTGCTGCATCACCCGCTATGGCGGCGGTAGAGCAAAATCCGACACCTGTTCCGAGTGGTGGCTGGTTCGCGCTAGCGATCATTCTCGCTTCAATTCTAACGGCCTGGATGCTCAACTATAGTGCGCCAAAGGTTCGGGTCTTTGGAACGGTGCTGGCGGCATTGGGGTGTTTCGCAGTCGTTATCTGGTTCTCGCAAATTTTGGGAACCGGCATACTTGAGCATCCCAAACCCAATCAGACGCCAATGGATTCAGCGAAGCCTGCGCTTTTGTGGATGCAGGCCAGCGTGGCATTTATTGCAGGCTTGATGCTCCTCATGGCCGCTTATCGGCAGAGCAAAAGTAGCGAAGTCCTCACAATTGGACCAAAAAATGAACCCGATCGCTATGGTCGCGTCTCCCGTATGGTCCACTGGACAACCGCAATCCTGTTCATCGCCCTGATCCCGATTGGCATCTTTGCGTCGATGATCCCAACAGACAGCTGGTTCGTTCGACCCTATTACGTTGTGCACAAGACTATCGGCGTGACTGTTTTCGCATTGCTGGTTTTTCGGTTGTTCTGGAACCGGGATTCAAAACGCCCCGAACTGGACGGATCACTCAAGCCAGCCGAACGCAAATGGGCGCACCGGGTTCATATTATTCTCTATGTCATGATGATAGCTGTCCCGATTACCGGCTATGTGATGACCAGCATGCACGGCTTTGGAACCTACATCTTTGAATGGGAAATCCCACCAATTCTGCCGAAGAGCCAAGCCTATATAATCTGGGGTACGTTCCACAAATATCTGTTGCCCTATTTGCTCTACATCATTCTGGGTGCCCATATCCTCGGGGCGCTGAAGCATCACTTCATCGACAAGCATCAGGGTGCGCTCAAAAGAATGGTTGGCTGACGGTCGAAATATCTCCGAAAGGCAGGTGACGCCCAAAACCTAGCGCCTGCTTTCGGGCGAACTTGCCTAACGGTTGAACGACCGCAATGTCGTCGAAAGTGGCGACATCGCTATGGCCTGACTTCAACTCATCCCGTGCATTTCCGGGATCGGCGAAACGGGACCGTCCGGCAGCGCAATCAGTTCGTCGCTTGTCGCGCCATTCCTGTACCGGGCGAGCAGGTCTTCGGGATCGATGGTGACGCCCACCGGGTTGGCTGCGAAGGCCTCGCTTGCCATGAAGGCCATGGCGTCCTTGAGCGTCCCGCAATCAACCTGGAGTTCCATGCGGTTCCCGTCCGGGTCCTTGTAGTACATCGAGAGCGTGGTGCCGTGGTGGATGGGCCAGTAGGGCGTGATCCGGGCCGCCTTCAGTCGCGCATAGGTGTCGAGGAGATCGCCGATCCCGGCATAGGTATAGGCGACATGATTAACCCCGATCTCGCCGCGTTCGTCGCTGCCTCCCGGCTTCAGCACATCGAGATTGGCGAAGGCGAAACGGTGGTGCTCGTCGTCATAGGTCAGGAATGCTAGCGCAGGATCGCGGTGCACGACGCTGGCTTCGAAGACATTCTCGTACCAGGCGATCATCTCGTCGTAGCGCCGCGTCTGATAGACGACATGCGCGAACTTGATCGGTTTTGCCATAACGTCAGCTCTCCCATGGCGACTCGGCTCGAGGCGCTGCCGACATCCTATTCCCCGGCGGCAAAGGTGCAATGGGGAAGGCTGCGCTTGCGGGACTGGCGCAAGGCAGGCATGATCGGAGAATGCGTATTTCACTTTTCGGGTCGCGCCTGACCTTTTTCGCCATCTTCGCGCTGTCGCTCGCCGCCCCGGCCGCTGCCGACACGTTGATCGACAATGTCAACGGCATCACGCTTGACGAAACAGGGAAGGTGGTGCGGTTTAGCGGGCTGGTGATGGCGGATGACGGCAAGGTCGTTCGGCTCGTCACTGCCCCTGCGCCGCAACCGCTACAGGCCAAAAAGCCCAAAAAGGGCGATCCCTCCCCCTATCGCCCTGACTACCGGATCGACGGCAAGGGTCGCACGATGCTGCCGGGGCTGATCGATGCGCATGGCCATGTTGTGGGGCTTGGATTCCAGGCGTTGACGCTCGACCTCACCGGCACGACTTCGCTGGCCGAAGCGCAGGCGAAGATTGCGGCCTATGCGAAGGAGCATGGCAATCGCAAATGGATCATCGGGACAGGCTGGAACCAGGAACTTTGGGGGCTGGGCCGCTTCCCGATTGCCGCCGAACTCGATGCTGTCGTGGGAGACAAGCCGGTCTGGCTCGAACGAGTCGATGGCCATTCCGGATGGGCAAACAGCGCGGCAATGGCCGAAGCCGGGGTTACGGTGAAGAGCGTGTCGCCCGTGGGCGGGCGGATTGAAATGGTTGGCGGCAGGCCATCGGGTATATTCGTCGACGCCGCGATGGATTTGATCGGCAAGGTCGTGCCCCAGCCATTGTCGCGTGAACGTGATCAGGCGCTGGTCAAAGCGCAGGACGCGCTGCTTGCTTTCGGGATTACCGGCATCGCCGATATGGGCACCAGCATCGAAGACTGGAACAGCTTTCGCCGCGCGGGTGATGGCGGCTGGCTGAAGATCCGGATTTTTTCCTATTCGGCCGGGCTTGATCCGATCCTCGTCATCGGTGGCAATGCGCCGACGCCGTGGCTCTATGGGGACCGGCTGAAGATGGGCGGGGTGAAGCTCCTTGCCGATGGCGCGCTTGGCTCGCGCGGGGCATGGCTCAAGGCTCCCTATAGCGACAGCCCGACCAATCGCGGACTGCAATTCTTTGACGATACCAAGCTCAGGAACATCATGAGCCGCGCGGCACTCGACGGATACCAGATTGCGATTCATGCGATCGGCGATGCGGCGAATACGCAGGCGCTCGATGCCTTTTCCGAGCTTCAGGCGACGTACACCGGAGACAGGCGCTGGCGGATCGAGCATGCGCAGATCCTTGATCCCGCCGACATTCCCCGCTTTGCCCAGCTTGGCGTGATCGCATCGATGCAGCCGGTTCACCAGACCAGCGACCGGATGATGGCCGAAGCACGCCTGGATCCGGGCCGGCTGAAGGGCGCCTATGTTTGGCGTAGCTTGCAGGTTGCTGGCGCGAAATTGGCTTTCGGATCGGATACGCCAGTCGAGAGCCCCGATCCCTTTGCCGGGCTCGCCGCAGCAATCACTCGCGAGGACGCCAAAGGCGAGCCGTTTGGCGGTTGGCAACCGCAGGAGCGTGTGTCGCGCGAAGCGGCACTGGCGGGCTTCACAACGGGCGCGGCCTTTGCCTCTTTTGCGGAGAACAAGGTGGGACGCCTTGCCCCCGGGCTATGGGCTGATTTCATTTTGGTTGACCGCGATCCGTTGCTCGTAACGCCTTCTGAATTGCGCGCAACGAAAGTGCTGGAGACGTGGATCGCGGGGCGGAAGGTCTATAGCAAACCCTAGCCGGGCAATGCGACAAGCATGCCCGGCGTAAGGACTTGCGGAAGCTCCCTCGGTTCGGCCACGCCTTTGGCATACCAAAGGTAAAGCGGCACGCCCGATCGCCCTCGGCTTTCAAGGAAGCGGGTGATGGCCGGATCGCCATTGGTCCAGTCTCCGACCATGACGACGACGCCTGACTTTTCGAATGCCGCCCTTGTCTCCGCCCGGTCGATGGCGGCCTTTTCATTGACCTTGCAGGTCAGGCACCAGTCCGCAGTGAAATAGAGGAACACCGGCTTGTTCGCAGTTCGGAGCGCAACGAGGCGGGTTTCGGAGAAAGGTTCGGTCCCGGCGACCGCACTATGGCTTGGCGCGAGCGTGAAGAGGAACGGCATCGCGACCGCAGCTCCCACCGATACTGCGGCAAAGCCCGAGAGCACCAAGGCCCCCAGTGGTTGGCGCCGTCCGGCAATCCAGCCGAGCAAGGCGACGGTCAGGGTTCCCGCCACTCCCACCTTGAGGCCGGTCACGCCGGTCTGTCGCCAAAACAGCCAAAGCAGCGCCGCGACGGTCAGTGCCATCGGCACAGCGAGGATGCGCTGGAATGTCGCCATCCAGGCGCCGGGTTTGGGCATCATCCGGCGCAACGCGGGGACAAACCCCAACCCCAAAAACGGCAATGCAAGGCCAAGGCCAAGGCCGCCAAAAATGGCGAGCGCAGCGGCCGTCGGTAGGACCAGCGCAGCGCCAAGCGCAGCCGCCATGAATGGACCGGTGCACGGTGTCGCGACGAAGGCGGCCAGAACACCCGTCCAGAAGGCTCCAACGCTGCCGCCCTTTCCCGCAAGGGAATCGCCGCCTCCAAAGCTGCGGAGGTGGAACAGGCCGACAAGGTTTAAGGTGATCGCCGTCGCCAACAGGACAAGGAAAAGTATGACGCGCGGGTCCTGCAACTGAAACGCCCAGCCGACTTGCGCCCCACCCGCTCGCAGCGCAAGGAGACCTCCGCCGAGCGCCAGGCAGGTGGCGATGGCACCGCCTGCATAGGCCAGTGCTTCTCGTCTCGCCTCGCCTTCATCAGTGGCTCCCGCCCGGGCGAGGCTGATCGCCTTGAGACTGATGACGGGAAAGACACAGGGCATGATGTTGAGGATCAGCCCGCCAAGGATTGCGCCGCCCAGCGCAAGGAGCAGCGTAATAAGGCTGGAATCGCCGCCGCCCTTCGCGACCGTTCCGGGGGTCGCCGAAATTTCGAGCCCTTCACCATTGCCAATCGAAATCACGCCTTCCAGTGTTTTCGGGCTGACAAAGCCATATCCGGCCTTGCTCGCTTCGATCACCAGCATGTCGCCGTTACGGCTGACCTTTTGCGGGGCGGCGTAGTTCAGGGCATTTTCGCTGGTCGCGTAGAACCAGGCGTCGCCCGCCGGGCGGCTGGCTGGGTAGGGGATTCCGATCCGGATCATCGGACCGTCGGCCTGGAAATGCGCCTGACTGCCAAGCGGACGCGGCAGTTTCATGCGCCACGCATCGAACCGGGCGCGGTCGACTGGCGTCATGAAACCGTCGCCAATGACAAGATCGAGCGCCAGTTCGTCATGTTCGGGTACGCAGATCTCGTCAGTGCACGCCAGGCGGTCAATCGTCAGCCGGATCGGGAGTGCCGTCCCTTTTGCCAGTCCGGCCGGGAGGTTGAGCTTTACCAGCAGCGCATGCTCGGCGTTGAAGACATGGTTCATCAAATCGGCAATGATGAGGCGTTCGGGCACCGGATAGCGCGGCACACTCGCCGTTGCATCCTTGGGCAGGCGCCAGTCCAGTTTCGCTGGCAAGCCTGCATCGCCGGGGTTCTGCCAATATCCGTGCCAGCCGGGTTCGGGCTGCATGCGGATTGCCAGTGTGACCGGGCTGCCAGATGCTGGTGCGCTGCTTTCGGCAACGAGTGAAGCCTTGATATGGTTCTGCGCCAATGCCGGAGTCCCGAGAGCCGCAAGCATCGCCATCATTGTAATCAGGCTGAGGCGGAACCAGCGCATCGAAAATCCTTGTTGCATGCTTTGGGGGGCTATAGCCTGTTTCGCTTGAACATGAAGTGGAGTTACAGGTGCAGAAGATCCTATTGACCGGCGCTGCGCTGGCATTGTCATCGACTGGTGCGGGTGCCGCAGCTCAAGCACCGCAAACGCCAAAGCTCATCGTCGCGATTGCAGTCGATCAGTTTTCCGCAGACCTGTTCAACGAATATCGGGCACGTGTGACCGGCGGGCTCAAGCGGCTTTCGCAGGGCGTAGTGTTCGCGCGCGGTCATCAAAGTCACGCGGCTACCGAAACATGCCCCGGTCATTCGACGATCCTGACGGGTGCACGCCCGGCGCGCACAGGAATCATCGCCAACGACTGGCAGAATCCCGGCCTTCCGCGCACCGATGCGGGAGGCAAGACAAGCTACGAAATCTATTGTGCCGAGGATGAAGCCCTGCCGGGCAGTAATTCCGGAAATTACACCGTTTCGCCGAAACATCTGAAAGTACCGACATTGGGAGACCGGATGAAGATCGCCATGCCGGGCACACGGGTCGTTGCGGTCGCCGGCAAGGACCGCGCGGCCGTGATGATGGGAGGACACAACGCCGATCTTGAAATCTGGTGGGACGGCAAAGCGTTCACAACCTACAAAGCTGGCATGGCCGCGCTTCCTGCGGCGCTTATGGCCATCAATGCCCGCGCGACCACATCGGTTGCCAAGCCTGTCGCCTTCAAACTGCCGCCGGCCTGTGCCGGGCTTTCGCGCGATGTAGCAATTTCTCCGAAGATGAACATCGGTACATTGCAGATGCGCAAGCCCGGCGACGAGCGCGGCTGGCGCGCGACTCCGACATTCGACCAGATGACCCTTGATGTGGCGCTTGCGGCCCTCGACGAGATGAAGCTCGGGCGTGGTACGGGAACGGATGTGCTTGCGGTCAGCTTTTCCGCGACCGACTATGTCGGCCATCGCTTCGGGACCGGGGGTGCCGAGATGTGCACCCAGTTGCTGGCACTCGACGCGACGCTCGGGAGGCTTTTTGCCGCGCTCGACAAGGCAAAAATACCCTATACCGTGGTGCTGACCGCCGATCATGGCGGGCATGATGCCCCCGAACGGAATCGTCAGGATGGGTTGCCGGCGGCCGAACGGGCCGATGTGATGCTAATGGCGAGTGCGATGGGCTCTGGAATCGCCAAACAATTCCAGCTTTCGGGCAGTGCCTTGCTTGGCCGGGGGAACTTCGGGGACATGTATCTGTCTCGTGACATTCCCGCCGAAAAACGCCAGCCCGTGCTCGATGCCGCGATTGCCGCCTATCGCGCGCATCCGCAAGTGGCCGCCGTGTTCAGTGCAGCGGACATTGCTCGCGCTCCGGCACCACGGCAGCCGGTCGACGAATGGTCGCTGCTCGATCGCGTCAAGGCGAGTTTCGATCCCGAACGGTCGGGCGATTTCATCGTTCTGCTCAAGCCCTTCGTCACGCCGATTCCCGAGGCGCTGGCCGCATCCGGATTTGTGGCCACTCATGGCTCGCCCTGGGGCTATGATCGCCGGGTGCCGATCCTTTTCTGGCGGAAGGGGATGACGGGTTTCGAGCAGCCCAATGCGGTCGAAACGGTCGACATCATGCCGACGCTGGCGAGCCTGATCGGGCTTGGCGTGCCAGCCGGCGAGGTCGACGGGCGCTGCCTTGACCTGATTGCCGGGCCAGACAGCAATTGCAACTGAGCCTTGTGAAATCCGTTCATCGGGCGTAACTTTTTGGCCTGATAGGATGAATGCCTCAAATACTATAAAACAGAGGTTGGAGGTTTGGTGATGTACGGGCGAATAGTTTCCTCGACGTTGGTCGCGATTCTGGCCATGAGCAACCCCCTGTTAGCAGCGGGCGGTGGAGGCGGCGGGGGTGGCGGAGGTTTTCCAAGCAGCTCGGCCCCGCAATATGATCCTGTCGCAGAATATACCAAGGGAACGGCTGCGCTTCAGGCGAAGGATTTCAAGGCCGCCAAGGCCGCGTTCGACCATGTTCTGGCAAGTGCGCCGCGTGATGCCAACACCAACTATCTGGCCGGCATTTCAAGGCAGGGCCTGAACGACTGGAAAGGCGCCAGGAAGTTTCTCGAAAAAGCGACCAAGATCGATCCCAACATGACGAGCGCTTGGCGCGAACTCGGCGTGACCTATGTGAAGCTGAATGACAAGCCGAATGCCGAAGCGACGCTTGCCACCTTGCAGGCCAAGGTAACCGCATGCGGAGGCATTTGCTCGACAGCGGCCGAGCTGAAGGAGGCGGTCGATACCGTGACAACAGCCCTTTCCGGTGCGCCGACCGCGTCACTGGCACCGGACCACAGCCTTGTTTTCGCCAGTGCTACGGCAGGCGACGCTCTCTATCTCGATGCTGTCGCGCAGATCAACGAGCGCCGGTACGAAGATGCGATCGGCACGCTCAAGGCGGCGCAGGCCAGCTTTGGCCCGCATCCTGATATCCTGACCTATCTCGGCTTCGCCAATCGCAAGCTCAAACGGATTGACGTGGCGGAAAGTTACTATCTCGCTGCTCTCGCCGTTGCGCCCAGCCATCGCGGCGCGACGGAATATTATGGCGAACTCATGGTCGAACGGGGCGATCTTGCAGGCGCAAGGTTGAAACTCGCAGCACTGGATACCCAATGCCGTTTTGGCTGTGCCGAGGCGGAGGAATTGCGTCGTTGGATCGCCGCCGGCCACTCGCCGCATTCCTGATCAAGCTCGGGCTGGTCGTTTCCGCCAGCGCGGGGGCTAGCGCCAATGGCCCCCTGCCGCTTCGCGAAGCCAACTGGCTTGCGCCTGCCCAGCGGCTTCACCTGCTGACGACGCGCCCCGAAGAATGCGTGCCCGACGATCCGCCCGACATTGTGTCTCTGGTTTATGGTACGGTTGCGTTCCGCGATCCGATGCTGCTTGGCGGGCAGGCGGCCCGCGCCGGCTTGAGCTGCATGAGCTGCCACAGGGGCGGACGCGGCAACGCGGGCTTCCAGTTTCCCGGACTGTCCGGGCCGCCGGGGACTGCGGATGTGACGTCTTCGCTGATGAGTTCGCATCTTGGCGATGGCGTGTTCAACCCAAAGCCCATTCCTGACCTGACCTATTCGATGCCCAAAGTCTCGCGGGTGGATGAGCGGGGTCTTGAAGCCTTCATTCGCGGATTGGTGGTCGACGAGTTTGATGGAGAGCCGCCTTCAGCCACCATCCTCAAGGGGTTGGCAAGCTATGTTCGGGCTCTTGACCCCAAGGCCTGCACGCTGAGAGGCGACCAGCCTTATGGTTTGGCCAATGCGTTGGCCGATTATTTTGTGGCACTTGGCGCAGCCGAAACCGCGCTGGTTGACGGTGACCGGGAAACGGCAATCGCCATGCTCAGGGGCGCGCGCTCGATTTTGGGCAGCATTGACGTTCGATACGCTGCAGTTTCGCTGGAAACTACGCGGGCGTCGCTTGACGAGGCGAGTCTTGCGCTGGCCGGTTTGCAGCAATCCTTGCGCGATGGCAGTGACCTTGCGGCGGTTGCAGACGCGGTCCACAAGCGCTGGGTCGGCACGCGCCGCTGGGCCGATCCCCTGATCCGCACCGAACGCCAGTCGCTGTACAATCCGAAGTTGCTGAAGGCCGCCCTCGTGCGCTGATCAGCGCGTTTCGAACGGCTTGATTCCGGCGCCGAGCCGGTTGGCAGAAATTCTGAGCGGTTCATGGCTCCAGTCGGCAATAAAGACCGTGTTGTTCGCCCCGGCACCGAGCACCGCTTCATTGTTGGTGATGACCAGCCCGCGCGACGGATGGGCGCGGGCTTCGGCCGCAACCGCGATCATTGCCGAATAATTCTCCTTGTCGCGGCCCTGGACGAACATATTACCCGAAATGGTTCCCGTGGCGCCCGCAGGCAGGTCGATCATATAGTTGGTGGTATGGCCCTGCGTATCGTCAAAGCTTGAATCCCGGATATCGGCGCGTGTCGCGTTGCTTTTGACATAATGCCCGCCGCGTCCCCGTTCGAAACGGCTGCGCGTCACGGTCAGGCTGCCATAATAGCCGATGTAAATCGAATGGGCGCAGGACAGGCCACGATCACAGCGGCCAAGACCCGAAAAGGTCGACTGGTCGATCGTCACGGCGCCCACCTCGTCCGCGGCGGACAAGATGCCTTCCTCCGAGTTGCGGAAGATGGAGTTGGACACGTCCAGATTGGCCTGTTCAAGCCGGATCCCCGCGCCATTGCCGTCAGGAACCCGCATATTCTGGAAGATGAGCCCCTCGATCCGCGCGCCCTGCCCGCGCAGGACGAGCGCCGCCTTGCCTTCGCAGATTCCGGAATCGAAAATCACACTGCCCGAGCGCGCTGCCCTGAACGTGATGATGCCTGCTGTCTGGACGGCGCAATCGCGATAGGTTCCCGGTGCAATGACGATCGTGGCCTCTGCGCTACCGATCGCGCGGACCGCATCGTCGAGCCGCCAATAGCCATCCCCGGTTTCGGCAACCACAAACGGTGCGGCGCTTTGTGCCAGCAGGGGCGCACTGAACGCGGCAATTGCCGTCAGGGCAAGGATCGGTTTCATGGGCACTCTCCGACGGGGAATGCTGCTCAATGCCTCTGTCTGGGGTTCGCGTCCACCAGCATTGACGGTTAATCCGGACGCGCGCTGACTGGGGCCGGTTGCAATTAACTACGCAAAAGGCTTGCGTCGTGACTCAAAACAACGCAGCATGTTACCTGAGGAAGAGGAAATCATAAATAATGCAGAAAAATCAAGCAGATAGGGCTGCACCACCATCCATGCTTCTGGCGCTTACAGAGCCGATGCGGGCATTGTTTGAGCTTGGATCAATGCCGATGGCTGCGCCGTTGCTGGCCATGGCGCCACGAGGCGATGGCCACTCGGTGCTCGTTCTGCCCGGTTTTATTACCTCTGACCGTTCGACGCGGATCCTCCGGCGTTATCTCGATCGAATGGGCTATGATGCCCATACATGGAACCTTGGCCGAAACCTCGGCCCAAAGGCGATCGGCGATGAAGGCGAACATTTGATTGCGCGGCTTGACGAAGTGCATGCCAAAACGGGCTCCAAGGTCAGCCTGATTGGCTGGAGCCTTGGCGGCATGATGGCGCGCCAGCTTTCGCGCCGACGTCCGGACCTGGTTCGCCAGATCATCACCTTGGGTTCGCCGATTGTCGGCAATCCGCGTTCCACCAACGCCTGGCGCGCCTATCAGCAGATGACCGGGCACAAGCTTGACCATCCGAGCGTCCATGAGCAGTTGCGCGAAAGCCATTTGCCGCCACCTGTACCGTCCACGGCGATTTTCACCAAGGAAGACGGAATCGTCGCCTGGCAGAATTGTCTCGAACCCGAAGATGCGATGACCGACAATATTCAGGTTCATGGCAGCCACTGCGGGCTCGGCGTCAATCCGGTCGTTCTCTATGCGATCGCCGACCGGCTGGCGCAGGAAGAGGGAACGTGGAAGCCGTTCGAGCGGACCGGCTTGCTCCGGCAGTTCATCTATCCCGCATCGGGGCACAGCCACTAGGTGATTCAGGCCCGGGGATGGGCGTTCCTGTAAACGTCAAGCAGATAGGCGGCATCGACCGAGGTGTAGATCTGGGTTGAGCTCAGGCTGGCGTGCCCGAGCAATTCCTGAAGGCTGCGCAGATCGGCACCCCCGGCGAGCAAGTGTGTCGCGAAGCTGTGGCGCAAGGCATGGGGCGTCGTGCGTTCCCCCAGCCCAAGGCGCGTTCGCGCGGCCCTGACCGAACGACGGATGATCGCCGGATTGAGCGGGCCGCCCCGGCTGCCGCGAAACAGCGGCTCGTTCGTCGCGCTTCCATAGGGGCAAAGGGCGACATAGGCATTGATTGCATCAGCGACCGGCACGAGCAAGGGAACGATCCGCGTCTTTTCGCGCTTGCCGGTAACGCGGAGCACGCGTTCCAGAGGAAGCACGCTCCCTGCCAGGCCAAGCGCCTCGCTGATCCGCAGGCCGGCGCCGTAGAGCAGCAGCAGGATCGCCCAGTCGCGGGCCGATATCCAGCTCTGTGCACCCTGTTCTGCGACGTCTTCCGCCAGCGATATGGCTTCGGCGGGAGAAATCGCACGCGGAAGCCCTTTTTTGACGCGCGGTCCTTTCAGTCTGGGAACAGATGCCTCGCCGCCTGCAAAGATCAGGAACCCGCGGACCGCGGACAATTCGCGTGCGGCGCTTGCATTGCCCAGGCCATCCATTCTCCGGCGAGCGAGAAAGGCGCGCAAATCGGATGGCTGCAGCGTATCGAGTTGCGGTGGACCGCCTTGATGTTCGCTCAGAAAGTCGAGCAACCGTTCGGCCGTGGCGACATAGGCGCGGACGGTATGGAGCGACCGCCGACGTTCCTGGCGGAGGTGGATGGACCAGGCGACGACGAGCGCCGCAGGACCGCCCTCGCTCACCCGATCTTCTGCCCTGTCTTCTCCCAGTCGGCAAGGAAACCGGCAATGCCCTTGTCGGTGAGGACGTGGTTGAAGAGCGATTTGATAACGGCGGGGGGCGCAGTCATCACGTCGGCGCCAATCCTAGCCGATTCAAGCACATGGATCGGGTGGCGGACGCTGGCGACGAGGATCTCGGTGGCAAAATCATAATTGTCATAGATCAGGCGGATGTCTGCGATAAGCGCCATCCCGTCAAAGCCATTGTCATCATGCCGGCCGACGAAGGGTGAAATGAAGCTCGCCCCGGCCTTGGCTGCGAGCAGCGCCTGGTTGGCGGAAAAACACAGAGTGACATTGACCATCGTCCCCTCGCTCCGCAGCGCCTTGCAGGTCTTGAGCCCGTCGATGGTCAGCGGTACCTTGATGCAGACATTGTCGGCAATCTTCCGCAGGATTTCAGCTTCTTTCATCATGGTCGGATGATCGAGAGCGACGACTTCGGCGGACACCGGGCCATCGACCAGCGCGCAAATCTCCTTCGTCACCTCCATGAAGTCACGGCCCGATTTGTGAATGAGCGACGGGTTGGTGGTCACGCCGTCGAGCAATCCGGTTGCGGCCAGCTCGGCAATGTCTCTGGTATCGGCCGTGTCGACAAAGAATTTCATGGGTGCTGGCTTTCCGGGGTCTGGATGCGGTGTGATCGCCCGATAACAGGGTTGCGAGGCTTTTCCAACGCCCCTCTCCGCCCGCGGGTTTGAAAGACAAAAATCCTATTATGAACCCTAAACTAACCGATAAGGTAAATATTAGTTGACAGCGTCACGCTGTTTTGTCTAAAAAGAGTTTAATGGAAAAATGTGATTCGCAGCCACGCCGCTGCGAAGGGCCGCAGGCGGATATGCCTTTGCGGCCTTTTCTGTATCGAAAGGATTTGAGGATGGCAGCAACCGAGCGAAAGGCGCAGACGCCGCGCTGGACCACGGCGAGCCGCGAGGCGTTTCTCGCCAGGCTGGCGGAAACGTCGAATGTCTCGGCCTCAGCGCGTGCTGCTGGGATGCCAGTCTCGAGCGTTTATGCACTGCGGCGCAAGTCGCCTGAATTCCGGATCGCCTGGGGCCACTCGCTTGCGGAGGGCTATGCTCGGCTCGAAGCATCCTTGCTGGAAACGGCGCTCAAGAAAGCGCGTGGTGCGGCCGATCCGGATGAACTCAGGCGCGACGCGCAAAAGCACCGGCTCGCGCTCAGCCTGCTTGCGCAACATCGGCCCTCGATCAAGGCGATGCTGCCATCGCGCCTTCCAACCGCTCCAAAGCAGGTCAAGGCGATGATCATGGAACGTGTTGCCCAGATGCAGCAGCGGCTTGAGGCGGCTGAGGCTGGCAATGCATCAAACGGCTGAGCAACTGGCCCGCATGCCGTTGGCTGATGCCGCAAAATGCATTTCCAACATGACGGCCAGCGCGGCAGAGGTGGCATGGCGATCATGGCAGTTCTGGAGATTGGCGGCGCAGGCCGAGCCCGAAGGCGATTGGGGGGTCTGGCTGGTGATGGCGGGTCGGGGCTTTGGCAAGACGCGGATGGGCGCCGAATGGGTGCGGGAACGCGCCGAAGCGGACGGGAAACTGCGGATTGCTTTGGTCGGTGCGACATTGACAGAGGCGCGCAACGTTATGGTCGAGGGCGAAAGCGGATTGCTCGCGAGTGCGGCGAACGGGGTACCAGTCGTGTGGGAACCGTCGCTCAAGAAAGTGACCTGGGCCAATGGTGCTGTGGCCCATATCTATTCGGCGGCAGAGCCCGAAAGCCTGCGCGGCCCGCAACACCATCTCGCCTGGGCCGACGAGATCGCGAAATGGCCTTACGGGATCGATGCATGGGACAATCTGATGTTCGGCTTGCGCATAGGCGCACGCCCGCAGATCGTGGCGACGACAACGCCCCGACCAGTGCCGCTTGTCCGTCGGCTCCTTCAAGACAAAGCGGTACAAACGACGGTGGGACGGACAATCGACAATGCCGCAAACCTGCCGGAATCATATCTTCGCATGATGCGGGCAGACTATGGCGGTACGCGGCTTGGGCGCCAGGAACTGGATGGCGAGCTGATCGAGGATGCAGAAGGCGCATTGTGGACACGTGACGGTATCGAGGCCTGCCGGGTGCGTGACGCACCCGATATGGTGCGGGTAGTGATCGGGGTCGATCCCCCGGCTTCCAGTACTGGCGATGCGTGCGGCATTGTGGCGGTCGGACTTTGCGCAGCGGGGCAGGGCTGGGTCCTGGCAGATGAAAGTGTTTCCGGGGAGTCGCCCGAAGGCTGGGCCCGCGCGGTGGCTGTCGCCGCTGCACGCTGGCAAGCCGACCGGGTAGTTGCCGAGAAAAACAATGGCGGGGAGATGGTCGAGTCGGTGCTCCGCGCCGCCGATGTCACAATGCCTGTCAGGCTTGTCCATGCAAGCAAGGGCAAGGTGCCGCGGGCCGAACCGGTGGCGGCCCTCTATGAAAAGGGCCGTTTGCACCACGTCGGCGCTTTCCCCGCGCTTGAGGACGAACTCTGCGGATTGATCGTTGGCGGGGGCTATGAAGGGCCGGGACGATCCCCTGACCGGGCGGATGCGCTGGTCTGGGCCGTCAGCGAGTTGATGCTGAAGAAACGAAGCGAGGGGCCGCGGGTGCGGGTGGTTTGACCACGCCCACGGATCGTCGTGCCGAGCCTTTCTGGACGGCGCGAGATGAACAAAAGCGCGCATTCGCCGAAAAGGCGTGGCGCACCCAAATGCAGAAAGGAAAAACGATGTCGTTAAACAGGATTGCCCGATGGGCGGGTCGTCGCCTCATGGAAAAATCAACCTATGTCGGCCTTGCCACCGTCGCAATTGCGATCGGCGCGCCCCCGGAGGTTACCGCCACGATCGGAAAGGCAGGGCAGCTTGCCGCGTTGATCTTCGGCACGGGGCTCATGGCCGCAACCACCGGAAGCGAGACGCCGGTCCAGGAACAGAAAAACTGACCCGTATTTGAGTTTTCCGGAGTAAATCATGAAATTATTCGGCTGGAAATCGGCCGGGAGTGCACTTGCGCGTCCGGTGCTTTCGCATGGCTTTTCGACATGGGTTTCGGGCGATTGGCCGCGATCCTATGAGGCGCAATTGCGCGAGCTTTATCTGGCCAATGCGGTGGCGCAGCGGGCGGTGCGGCTGGTGGCGGAAGGGGTTGCGTCGGCACCACTCACGACATCCGATCCGACCGCTCTGGCGCTCGTTACGGCAACGTCGGGTGGGCAATCCTTGCTCGAAACTGTGGCGATGCAGTTGCTCCTGCACGGCAATGCCTATGTCGAGCTGCTCGCCGGGGCCAATGGCGCTCCGGCCGAGCTGTTTGCGCTCCGCCCCGAGCGGGTCAGCGTCGAACCGGATGTGCGCGGCTGGCCGATGGGCTTTCTTTACCGGGTAGGCGCGAACACGACCCGGCTGGCGGCGGACCGGGTGATTCATATACGCACCCATCATCCGCTCGATGATCATTATGGGCTGGGCTGCCTCGACGCAGCGGCAGGCGCAATGGCCGCACACAACGCGGCGACGCGTTGGAACAAGGCGTTGCTCGACAATGCTGCACGGCCCTCGGGCGCGCTGGTGGCCGACGCGAACGAAACGTTGACGGCGGACCAGTTTGTCCGGCTGCGGCGCGAAATGGAGGAGAGCTTTGCTGGCGCTGCGAACGCAGGACGCCCGATGCTGCTCGAAGGCGGGCTCAAATGGCAGGCGATGTCGCTTTCGCCGGCAGACATGGATTTTGCCGGATTGAAGGCCGCCGCCGCGCGCGAGATTGCATTGGCCTTCGGGGTTCCACCGGTGCTGCTCGGGCTGCCCGGCGACGCGACCTATGCCAATTACCGCGAGGCCAACAAGGCACTGTGGCGGCAGGCCATCCTGCCGCTGGCGGGGAAGATCCTCGATGCGCTGGCGCAAGGGCTGGGGCCCTGGTTTGCGGGGTTGAAACTGGCGGTCGATCTCGATCAGGTGCCTGCGCTCTCGGAAGACCGGGAGCGGTTGTGGCAGCAACTGACTGCCGCAGATTTTATCACCGTGAACGAGAAACGCACGATGATCGGGCTGGAGCCGCTCCGGCCCGCTGCCGACATGCCTGAAGTGCCTGATGAGGGCGGCAAAATGGAGACCAAGTTCAACCCCTGGCACGATCCTAAAGATGGGCAATTCACTTTTGGACCGGCCGGGGCGGGAGTCGCCTCCGGAACGGAGCGTTCTGCACCTGCCAATCAGGCTCGCCCGCCTGCACGTCCTCCTGCCCGCCCCGGGTCTTTCGAGCCCAACCCTCGTACTCGGATAGGGAACAATGGTGGGCCGCCGCTCAACGATCCCATGAAGATCGAACAGATCTTCCCGAAAATGTTGATCGCACCGGCGGGGGCGATGATAGCTGTAGTTGATGATTTTTTCGACCTGACCGGTCCTGCCAGACGCATGTCGGCGAAAAGTGCGGCCATCGAAACCCGGCGCCTGATCTCACAGATCAGGGAGATCGATCCAGACTATCGCTTCCAGTCGCTGGGCGTACCGACCACGATCGAAGGGCAGATGAGAGAGATCAGGTCCCTCCGAATGGCCCGTGCACTTGCGATGTACCGTATGCGCGGAGATATCGAGCCGTTGCAAATTGAAACGCTGCGGTTCGTTCAGGACCGGGTTGATAAGGCCTATGATGAGGGTGTAGCGCGCGCTGATGCGCGCGCACTTTATGTTCGGTTGTCACGTAATGAGGCGATAGGGAATTTCATCGATGCGCGGGTAAGGGGAGAACTCCGGGCGTTTCATCAGGAAAACGGCATTGTACTCGAACGAGGTCAACCGGTGCAGGTCAATCGACGCGCCTATGACACGCCCAATGCGCGGTTTTCGATACCCGACTCCCGTGTCGGCAACGTCGCCTTTGACGTTTCGTTGGAACAAAAAACGATACAAAAAGAACAAATTATGCAGTTTTTCCGTTCAGACGTGCCGACGGACGTCGTAGTCATTGTCAGGCCTCGTCAATTGGGTCGAGGGAGCACCTATGCGATCGCTAAACCTAAAGGATCAAAATAGTGACATACCAGTATACACCGTTTGTGGCACCAAATCTCGATGAGCTTAAACGTCAATTATACTGGCTAATCGGCATTGCGCCGAAATTCGTCTCATACGATGGTATGTTCGTGGGGATGAACATCGACGCAGAATTTGACGCTCTCAGTGAGAGTCTCGAATTTTTGAAACCACAGCTGGGCAACGCACTTTTCACGCAGCTTGCTGCAATGGCAAGCGAAACCAAAGCCCATTTTGAAGCGGATCCAGACGACACAACGGGAGAGGCGAAGCGTGGGAATCGCTTGCTTGTCGAAATGGTCGAGTTGTTGATCGATTCCATGCCATTTGCTACCAATGATGAATGAGCTTGTGGTTGTGCGCCGCGGTTCGATTTCTCAACCAAAGAGACCGTAAATGTGCGTACGGACCCTTCATGCTCGAATCCATCGACAAATTGCTTGACATGCTGGATATTCTCGGATGGCAATTCTCACTTGCCGATCACGGTTGCCGCCGCCGCTTCGCACACCGAATTCCGGCAATGGAAGTTATTCGATACCCGACTCTAGGGTGGGAAGGTTCGCATTTGACGTTTCGCTCACGCCCAAGAGTTTGAAGACACCCCAAGTGCGGAATTTTTTCCGATCCGACTTCAAGCCTGATAACGTCGTGATCGTAAGGCCCAGTCAGCTTGGGCCAAACCATACTTACGCTATAACAAAGCCTGAAGGACCCTGACGTGCAAGAGAAATATGAAAGCTATGTTCCTGAAGAAGAAACAGAATTGTGCGACATGCTCGGCTCTATGTTGCTTGCCTCTCCGAAGTTTGCGGCGGATCCCGTCTATTTCCCCGACCTGACGATTCACACTGAATTTAAAGGACTGGACGCCGGGATCAATTTATTGCGGCCCCAACTTGGCGAAGAAATATATGTCAAACTGATTGAGATGTCTTCTCAAGCGAAACGCCTTTTTGAAGCCGATCCAGATGATAAGACTGGTGAGACCAAGAGAGGTCAAGAAATTATCCTTGATATGTTAGACATCGTTACTGAACTGGTGACCGTGCGAGACAATAGCAGCCAATGAGTTTTCGCGCTGCGAGACGCAACTGACATTTGAGTAAGTCCTCGAAGGCCTATTAATGCTAACGTCTCGCATTCGAGACAAGCCAACACAAGAGATCAACACGAACATCTTCGGCTGAAAATCGGCTTGGCGCGCCGTTCCGCGTCCGGTGCTTCCGCTTGGGCTTTCGACCTAGGTCTAGGGCGATTGGCCGCGACCAAACCGGCGGCGCAACTTTTTTCATTTCATCCAGCATCTACGAACGGGGCAAACCACATACAACAGAAGAGTACTTCAGAAGGAGTCTCGAAAGTGGAGGATTGGTCGACTTAGCCTATGTCAGTCCCTCGAAAAGGAAGACACAGAATCACTTCTTCGTTGAAGTGCCAGCTTCTCGGCTTCCGGTGCGGAAAGCCAGGCGCAAAAAGCCCTAAGACATTGTTCGCGCGGACAATCGTGGCAATCGGGTTGGTCTGCGTGATGGCAAATTGCGGCGCCGTCTCCGCCAAAGCGCCGAAGCATATCAGGAAGTTCGACATTGTCTGTTGGGTGAGCGGCCATACCTACAGAGCGCGACACCCTGAACGGGACGGCTATGCCGGGTACAACATGCCGAAAAGCTGGGCCTATGATTTCCGCCACCAGATAAATCTGAATAAGGGGACGTATCGGGAGGTGTCTCCGGGGAAAGGGGAGGCGATGAAAATTGCGTCCACCACGCGTCGGGTCATTACTTTCGTCAAGAATAAGGACGAACATGCAACCTTGGACCTGAATACGCTGCGACACCGGGTTACGCGCACACTATCTTCGATGGAGGACGGTTTTGCGGCAGGGTCTTGTCGTTTTGCGAGATACTCCGGGCCATAGCTTGCCCTGATAAATTTATGGCAATCCCCATGTGTTGAGACCAAGCAATGTTGAATTTCGCCTCACTTCTGGCGCCTGCTCTTCTCATCGCGAGCGTCGCCGCCGCTTCATCGAAAAGTGATGTTTCGGATGTGACAGCCAGCTTGTTTTGTCTTTCGCACAGCCGGTTCAACTTCGAAGATCCCAAGGTTCGTGAGCACCGTGTCCGTTATCTCATTGATACAAAGAGTTTCGAGGGGGAGCGCCATATCTTGTTGTTTGTCGAGGCGGCAGGCGGATTGACCAGGTGGTATGATGTTGAAGTCTTCCGGATGCGACCTGCGCGCGGCTATCGGCTCACGAACAATGCCGAGTTTGTTGCGGGCCGCAGGGGACTCCGGCTTGTCGGTCCGCCTTTAGGCGGAATATGGGCAAATGATCGCCTCGAACGGGCACTGGCCGCAGTACGGATGCAGCCGACGGTCGTCTTCAAAGCCGCAAAGAAACTGGCCCATCAGGAACAGTGCCGGTCTTTTGACGAGCTTTTCGGGGGGTGACTGGAAACCCGGCGATCAAGGCCCGCCATCCCGGCTGATCTGCCCATTCATACTGAACCACAAAAGCCGCCTTCGGGCGGCTTTTTCTTTGTCCGGAGCGCACATCATGAGCGATTCAACCATGCTGACCCAATTGACCACACAGGCCGAAGCGCGCGGGGCCGATCTGGTGACGTTGCGCGCGCTGATCGAGGAGGCGTCCGAACTGGGAGCTGCGCGTGCGCTGGCGGCGCTGGGCCTGTCGGATGAAACGGCCCGCAAGGACATGGAGGAGTTGCGCGAGCTGCTTTCGGCGTGGCGCGATGCGAAGCGGTCAGCGCGCAAGGCCGTTGTCGACTGGCTGGTGCGCGGTGCGCTTGCGCTGCTGCTGGTCGGAATTGCGGTCAAGCTTGGGCTTGGCGGGTTGCTCGCCCAATGAGGTTTGCCGGTTATGCCGCGATATTCGATCGACCGGATCACGGCGGTGACATCATCCGCAAGGGGGCATTCAAAGGCACGCCAGCCAAAGGCCTACCGCTCTTCTGGCAGCATGATGCGACCCGGAGAATTGGCACCGTCGAACGCCTTGCCGAAGACTCGCGCGGACTTCGCGTCATTGCGCGGCTCGCTGCAGGGCGGGTCGTGGTGGCGGGCCAGGGACTGTCATTCGGATACCGCGTCCGGGCGGCGCGGAAAGGAGAATTCAGGGAGTTGACCGACCTCGAACTGATCGAGGTGAGCCTTGTCACGCAACCGATGCAGCCGCTCGCGCGAGTGCATGCGGTGGAAAACTAAGCCCCCCTCCCGCTTGCGGGAGGGGAACTCACGAAGGAGAAGACAATGGAGTATGAAGTAAAAGCCGGATCGCTTGATGAAAGCTTTGCGGACATTGAGGCTGGCTCATTGCCAGCCGTGGCAATTGCGCGTCCAGTGCTGTCGGGCGGCGATACGTCGCGCTCGGCCTTTGTCGAAGGCTATCTGCGGCGCGGCATCGCGCTTGAGATGAAGAGCGTATCCGGCGTCAATCCCGCCGATGGCGGCTATGCGGTGCCGCGCGAGATTGACAGCGCCGTCGATGCGTTGCTGAAAAGCATCTCGCCGATCCGCGGCATCGCCAATGTCGTGCAGGTCGGCAGTGCCGGCTATCGCAAGCTCGTGACGCAGGGCGGCGTCGCTTCGGGCTGGGCGGCAGAAGATGCAGTGCGGCCCGATACGGGCACCCCGGTGTTCAACGAAGTCGTGCCGAGTTTTGGCGATCTCTACGCCAAGCCGTCTGCGACACAGGCGATGCTCGACGATGCGCAGTTCGACGTCGAAGCGTGGCTGGCAGGCGAGATCGCGACCGAATTCGCCAAGGCCGAAGGAACGGCCTTCGTCAACGGTAACGGCATCAACCGGCCCAAAGGTTTCCTGCAGGCACCGGTTGTTGCGACCGCTGATGGCGCCCGGCAGTTCGGTGCGCTCCAGTACGTGCCGACCGGAACACTCGGAGCCTTTTCGGCCAGCCCTCAGGACAAGCTTGTCGAGTTGGTCCACACGCTGCGCGCGCCCTATCGGCAAGGGGCGACCTGGGTGATGAATTCGGCGACGCTGGCGACAATCCGCAAGTTCAAGACAGTCGATGGCGCGTTCATTTGGCAGGCGGGCCTCGTTTCGGGCCAGCCCGACACGCTACTCGGCTACCCGGTGGTCGAGGCGGAGGATATGCCCGATATCGGTAACAACAGCCTTGCGGTTGCGTTCGGAAACTTCCGGGCCGGTTACCTTGTCGCAGAGCGTACGGAAACGCGGATCCTGCGCGATCCCTATTCTAACAAGCCCTATGTCCAGTTTTACGCAACGAAGCGACTCGGTGGATGTGTGTCGAATTCCGAGGCGATCAAGCTGCTGAAATTCTCCGCGACCTGACGCTTATCTCCCCTCCCCACCCCTAACCCCACCCGCTTGCGGGAGGGGGACTCCTGGAGGAACCCCCGACATGCTGACCCTCTCTCCGCCGCCCGTGGCAGCGGAGGCCGTTACTGCGGCCAAAACCTATTTGCGGATCGAAAACACGGGTGAGGACGCCCTGATCGCGAGCCTGATTGCCGCGGCCGTCCGGCACGTCGAAGGCTTTACGAACCTGATTGTCCTGCGCCGTGTAGGAGTAGAGCGGTTGACGGTGTCCGGCGCCTGGCAAAGGCTGGGCGCCACGCCAGTCCACGCGATCACCAGCGTAACTGGATTGTCGGCGGACAGCGTCCTGTTCGTGCTTCCGGTCACCAGTTATGCGCTCGACGTTGATGGCAGCGGCGATGGCTGGGTGCGCGTGACCGAACCGGGCGCGGCGATACGGATCGACGTCACCGTCGATGCCGGGCTTGCCAGCGGCTGGGCGGAGATCCCTGAACCGTTGCGGCTCGCGATCCTCCGGCTGACCGGTCATCTCTATACCTATCGCGACCTGGCCGATGACCGCGGACCACCCATAGCGGTCGCCGCACTGATCCGCCCCTGGCGAAGGATGCGCCTGTCATGAGCGAAGAGTTTTCCGGATCGCTCAAGGAGCGGGTCTCGATCGAGCAGCGCCGAAACGAGCGCGATGTATTGGCCGGGGCAAAGCGCGGCTTTACCTATGATGGTGCAGCGTGGGCGGCGGTATCGCCCTTGTTTCCGGCGGGTCTGAGTGTTGCTGATGCCCTTTCGGCTCTGCCGCGCTGGCAAGTGACCATGCGCAAGCGGGAAGGGATCGGCCCCGCCACACGGCTGGTCTGGCGCAGCCGCTTCCTCGCAGTGACCGGCGTGATCAGCGACCCGCGAGAGCCTGCGAAGATGATCCTGACCTGTGAGGAGATGCGCTGATGTTTGAAAGATTATTGACGCGCGCGAAGCGGCTGGGGGAGGCTGCCGTCCCGGCATCGATTGCCCGACTGGCGCGCGAGGCCCAACTGCCTGACGATGCGACGGTTGAAAGCGATGACACGCGTCTGATCGTTTCGGGCCGGGGCCTGCGTCGCCGGTTGCTCGATGATCCCCGCCTCAGGAGGATCGGTCGATGAGCAGCGCAATGGTTGCTGTCCAGGCAGCGATTGCCGATGCGCTGCGCAACTCTGTTCCTGTGATGGCGGGAGTCACTGGTATTTATGACGGCCCGCCGCCTCGCGCTGCCTTTCCCTATGTCGCACTGAGCGACGGGAGTGGAAGCGACTGGAGTACCAAGACCGCTCCTGGCCGCGAGATCCGCTTCGCCTTGACCGTGTGGGACGACGGCGAGGAGCCGGCACGGCTCTACGGCCTGATGCACGACGTCGAGGACGCCGTGGCAGCAATGGCGCGCGACCTCGAAGGCTGGCGCGTGGCGAGCGTCACGTTTGTACGATCGATAATCGTGCGTGATCCGGCAGGCCCCTGGGCCGGGCTGATCGAACACCGGGTGCGGGTGATGGGAACGACATAAGGAGAAGAAGAATGCCAGCAGAAAAAGGAAGTGCCTTCCTCTTGAAGGTCGGCGACGGCGCGACGACACCGGTCTACAGCACTGTTGCCGGACTGCGCACGACACAGCTTTCGATCAATGGGGAAAGCGTTGTGATCACCAACAAGGGCTCGGGCGGATGGCGCGAACTACTGTCAGGCGCCGGTATTCGCTCGGTCTCGGCATCGGGGGCCGGGGTGTTTACTGGCTCCGCCGCAGAAACGCGCATCAAGGGGAATGCGCTTGCGGGCGTGCTTGACGATTATGAATTGAGCTTTGAATCGGGTGAACGACTACGCGGCAAATTCCTTGTCGCGCGGCTCGACTATGCCGGCGATTTCAACGGCGAACGCTCCTACACGCTTGCGCTTGAAAGCTCCGGCGCTGTGGTGTCGCTGTGAACGCCGCCAGAGGCGAAGCCCGGCTGCTCGACCGGGTACTGCGGCCGAGCTTTGCCGCCCTGGTCGCGGCCGAAGAGGAATTGGGACCGCTGTTCGCGCTGGTCGAACGCGCGGCATCCGGCCAGTTAAAACTATCGGAAATGGTCACCTTGTTTTGGCATTGTCTGGCCGACCGGAATGATCTGACGCGCGAGAATTTTGGCGAGCGAGTTGCAGAGGCGGGCCTCGCCGTGGTGACCCCGGCACTCAAAACGCTCATCGGGCAGATTCTGGCAGGCCGATGATGTTCGCGACTGTTGCCTCGCGCCTGGCGGGCCTCACTGGCGGACTGCTCGGATGGCGGCCGGATGAATTCTGGAACGCAACGCCTGTCGAACTTGAAATGATCCTGACCGTGCTGGCTCCGCCCGCCGAGGCAGCCGACCAATCGTTGATCGCCCGATTGAAGGAGCAATTTCCCGATGGATGAAGAAATCGAACGGCTCATCGTCTCGGTCCGTGCCGACACGCAGGGCTTTGCGCGCGATGTCGGCGAGATGCGCGGCGTGCTGGAAGGCCCATTCGGTGCGGGTGTGGAAAGGGCTGGGCAGTTGCTCGAGACGTCGCTGGTTCGCGCTTTGCGCAGCGGAAAGCTTGGCTTTGAAGACCTGAAGCGCGTGGCGCTTTCGGTGACGGCAGAGATCGCTGCAGCCGCGATCCGTGCGGGGATCGGGGCTATCGGCGGTGCCGGACAAGGCGGCGGTTTGCTCGCCGCTGCGGGATCCGTATTGACGGCATTCCTCGGCGCACCGGGCCGGGCAACAGGCGGGCCCGTGTCTCCGGGGCGGGCCTATATGGTCGGTGAACGTGGACCCGAAATCTTTGTTCCCACCGGCAGCGGTACGATTGCAACGACTGCGGGATCCACGCCGCGCGATGTGCGGATTGCGATTGCGATCAATGCACCGGCGGGATCAGCGCCAGACATGCTTGCACGCTCGAGCCGCCAGGTCGCACGCGCTGTGCGGGCGTCGCTGGCACGAGAGGATTGAGCCATGGGCCACTGGCTCGCCAAGCCTGGAGACTCGCTCCAGACGCGATACATCAAGCGTTTCGATCCGCGCTTCTGGACTGTGGATTTTCCACGACCGATGATGGCGTCGGTGACGACATCGGGCCCGAACGCGCTGCGTGTCGATACGGTATTCTACAAGTCGAATGATCTTGCCGGGCTGATCTGGGACGCAATAGACAGATTTGATCATCCCCTTCTGGCCTATGAAACCGGCAGGGATTTCTCGGGCTGTGTACTGAAATTCCGTTGGCAATCATCAGGTGTGATGGCGCTGGACGCGGTCAACGGCCCGACCCTGACCATTGAGGGTCGTGACGCTTCGGGAAATGCGAGGAGCTGGTATGTCCGGCTTTGGAACTATGCCAAGGGATCTCCGGCCAATGCCGACATCGCTCTTGATTTCGGTCGGCTGAACGGCGGCTTCCTGCTGCCTTCGGAGGCCGATCCGGTCTGGGCGGGCGATATTGACCGGATGTTCATTTCGCTTGTGCCACCCGGTTTCAACGCGGTCGATGCGCCGCTCGCCAGCCCTGTCGAAGGCCATGTGACGCTTAGCGAAATGCGCTGCGACGGGCCGGGATCGGTGCTGGCGATCGGTGAAACGCTGGTTCCACCGCACGGCCTGTCGATAGCGACCGGTTATGATGATGAATATAACCAGACACCCGCGCGAATACTCCGCAATATGTTCCATCTGGGATATCGCGGAAGCCTTGTCCATTATGTCGGGATGAGCCACCATTTCCGGCTCGAAGCGCTTTATGGAGGCTATTATGTAAGCCTTGCGGGCGGGGCGCTCAACGCACCCTGCACGGCCTGGCACCGGGATTTCGCGGAACGGTCAAGGGCATTGGGCTACGGCCTCATCATGTCGCTGTCCTACGAACTGTTCGACGCGCACTGCTATAATGACTGGAAACAGAGGGCGTGGAACGGCGATCCGGCGTTGACCGGATACACCCCGCCCTCGGTTCTGCTTTCGCCTGCACATGGCGGGGCAATGGGATATTTGCAGGCTGTTGCCCGGGCCTTTGTCGCGATTTCCGCAGGTGCGGGGCATGTTCCGCGCTGCCAGATTGGCGAGCCGTGGTGGTGGGTGCTGCCCGACGGTCGGCCGTGTCTCTATGATGCGGCGGCCCGCAGTGTGCTGGGCGGCGCACCGGTTGAAATCCCGACGGTCAATTCAACCGGCCTGAGTGCGGCGCAAAAGGCTTTGCTCGATGCCGCGGGGTCCGTGCTGGCGGCGTCGACTGCGGCTCTGGTGGCGGCGGTTCGCCTCGATCACCCGGGCTGCGAAGCCCTGATTCTTGTTTATCTGCCGACTGTTCTTGATGCAAAGGCGCCCGAAATCCGGCGAGCCAATGTCCCGGTCGGCTGGGCGGCGCCGGCATTCGATGCGCTCCAGTTGGAAGACTATGAGTGGGTAACAAGCGGCAACATGGCCGCAAGTGCCGGGGGTGCAGACGCCATGACGGTCCGGCTGGGGTATCCGCCAGAACTGCAGCACTATTTATCCGGCTTCGTCCTTGCTCCCCGCGATACCGGTCAATGGCCGCTGATCGAAGCCGCTGCGCGGGTCGCGAAGCGGCGGGGCGTTACGGAGACTTTCATCTGGGCGCTGCCCCAAGTGGTGCGTGACGGATTCACGCTTTTTCATCTGCCGGAGGACAATGTGCAAGCTTTTGACAATGTTTCCTTTCCCTTGTCTCTGGGCCGCGGCGCGACCATATCGCCGGGCTTTTCGACGGCAATTGTCACGACCGCTTCTGGCTATGAGCAGCGGAATATCGACTGGGCGAGCGGTCGACTGCGCTTCGATGCCGGGCCTGGCGTGCGATCAGAGGCCGATCTCGAGACGCTGATCGCTTTCTTCCGAGCGCGACGGGGCCCGGCCAAGGGCTTTCGGTTCCGTGATCCGCTTGATCATTCCTCGCACAAGATGACCGGGGTGCCCAGCGCGCTCGATCAAATTCTCGGAGCCGGAGACGGTATCCGGACGACCTACGCGCTCATCAAATCCTATGGCGATGGCCCGGATGCCGAAAGGCGGCTGATCACGAGGCCAGAGCCTGGTTCGGTGATTGTTGCGGTCAACGGTGTGCCAGTGACAGGCTGGTCTCTGGGTGAAGGCGGTGTCGTCCATTTGACGTTGCCACCTGGCGTGGGAGCAGTTGTGAGCGCCGGGTTCCGCTTCGACGTACCCGTCCGCTTCTCGGAGGACACGCTGTCGATCGACTCTGCAATCTGGATGGCAGGCGATGTGCCATCGGTTCCGCTCGTCGAAATCCGCGAGGGTTGACCGATGACCGACTGGTTCAAAGCCGATCTCACGGCGCTCGCCTTTTGCTGGCGGATCGAACGCCTTGACGGGGTTGTGCTGGGTTTTACCAGTCATGACCGCGACGTGGTTCTTGACGGGCTTGTCTACCGAGCTGCACCGGGCATGGTTCCTTCGGCAATCGAACGGCGCGACGACCTCGACGCCGACAGCATGGATCTTGCTGGCGCATTGACCAGCAGCCTTATCACCGAGACCGACCTGTTGGCGGGTCGCTGGGATGGTGCGCGACTGCGCATATTCGTGGTCAACTGGGCCAACCCTTCAGACAATCCGCTCTTCCTTGTCCGCGGAGAATTGGGCAGCGTTGAAAGCGATGGCCGCAGCTTTTCCGCCGAACTACGCGGGCCGGCGGCGCTGCTCGAAGCCCCGGTTGTCGAGGAAACTTCGCCCGAATGTCGGGCCCAACTTGGTGACCTGCGCTGTCGGGTCGATATGACTGCGCGAACGATCGTGACCCGAATGGTATCGGCACACATGGCGGCGATCACAGTCGGGAACGCCCCGGGAGACTATGGTTTTGGCACGCTGCGCTGGCTTGACGGTGCCAATGCCGGAACGGTCGCAGTGATTGCAGACTCGAGCGGCACGATTGTCACCTTGCGCGAACCGCCGCATTTCGAGCCAGAGCCTGGCGCGATGATCGAACTGACCGAAGGGTGTGACAAGCGTTTTGCCACCTGTTCGTCGCGCTTTGGCAATGCAGAGAATTTCAGGGGCGAACCCCATCTTCCCGGGAACGACCTGTTGGTGCGCTATGCGAGATGATCCTGTCGCAATCGCCCGCCCGCTGCTGGGGGTGCGTTTTCGATTGCAGGGCCGCGCACCCGAATACGGGCTCGATTGCGTCGGCCTGATCGCCATTGCCTTCGGCTTGAGCGATGGCGTCCCGACCGGGTACCCGTTGCGCGGCGGTGATATCCGGCAGTTTGAACATTTGCTGAGGCGCTCGGGCTTTGTCCGTCGCAAAGCAGGGTGGCGACGGGGGGATGTTCTTGTGCTTCGCCCGGGGCCTGCCCAGGTTCACCTCGGATTGTGGACGGGGGAGAGCCTGATCCATGCCGATGCAGGGCTGGGCAGGATCGTCGAGACGCCGGGAATTCCAACCTGGCCAGTCCTTTCGGTCTGGCTTCGGCGTCAAGGGAGCGGCTGATGGCAACGCTTGTTCTGACCGCAGTCGGCACACTCGTTGGAGGGCCGATCGGTGGCGCGATCGGGTCGATCATCGGGCAGCAGATCGACAAGCGCCTGTTTGCGCCAAAAGGCCGTCAGGGACCAAGGCTCAACGAACTGGCGATCCAGTCTTCCGCCTATGGTTCGGCACTTCCGAAACTGTTCGGGACCAACCGTGTTGCCGGCACGGTGATCTGGGCGACCAATCTGAAGGAGACCAGACGCAAGGTTTCGAACGGGAAAGGTCAACCCAAATCGACGGTCTACAGCTACTCGACCTCGTTTGCCGTGGCCTTGTCCGCGCGGCGCGTCCTTCGGGTCGGGCGGATTTGGGCGGATGGCAATCTGCTGCGCGGGACGGCGGGCGATTTCAAGACCGAGACCGGATTTCGGCTTCATGACGGTAACGAGGACCAGACGGCTGACCCTCTGATTGCCTCGGCTGAAGGCATTGCAAATACGCCAGCCTATCGGGGGCTGGCCTATGCGGTGTTCGAGGACTTCCAGCTTGGCGAATACGGAAACCGAATCCCGGCTCTGAGTTTCGAAGTGATTGCCGATGAGGGCGATGTAAGTATCGGGACGATTCTTTCGTCGCTTGCCGGTCCGCGAGTGACGGCCGACAGCCCTGCACGGATTCAGGGTTTTGCCGCGAATGGCGACAGTGTTCGCGGCGTCGCCGAGACATTGGCGGGTCTTTTCCCGTTTGTGGTGCGCGACGACGGTGAAGCGCTTCACCTTGACGCCGTACCGGTAATTTTCGAAGGTGTGGCGAGCAACGACCTTGGGGCGACACAAGATGAAAAGACGGTGCCGCGCATAGCGAGAGAACGGCGTTCCGAAGCGACAGTGCCTGCAAATGTGTCGGTCGCACATTATGAACCCGCGCGCGATTACCAGCAGGGGCTCCAACGGGTTCGCGACGGTGGAGGCGGCCGACGCGAGTTGCGCATCGACATGCCGATCACCCTCGATGCAGGGCAGGTCAAGAGTTACGCGATGTCCACCCTGCACCGACTGCGGGTCGAACGGACGACCGCAAAGATCCGGCTGCCCTGGCGTTATCTGGATCTTGCGCCGGGTTGCCGGATCATCGTGCCGGGCGATCGGGCAGACTGGCGGGTGTCGGCCGTAACGCTGGGCCGAATGGTGGTCGAGGCGGATCTTACGCAACACCGAGCCGCTTCCGGACAGATTCTCGCCTCTGACCCCGGTCGCAACCTGCCCCAACCAGACGTTGCACATGGCCCGACGGTATTTCATCTGCTCGATCTTCCACCGCTTGATGATACGGTTTCTGCTGCACCACGCGTTGCCGTTGCAGCTGCTGGTCTGTCGGCAGGCTGGCGGCGGGCGTCGTTGATGCTGAGCCTCGACGATGGCGCGAGCTGGCAGGAGGCCGGAGCTACGGCCTCGCCCGCCATTATTGGGACCGTGCAGACACAACTTCCGCCCGGAAGCGCCTTGCTGCTGGATGAATCAGACGTCATCGATATCACGCTGCTCAATGATTCCATGCAACTGCATTCGTGCAGCTCCGAAGCCCTGAACGCCGGCGCCAATGCGGCATTCGTTGGAGATGAGTTGGTCCAGTTCCGGTCTGCCGAGCCCTTGGGTAGCAATCGATATCGCCTTTCAGGACTTCTTAGGGGTCGCCGAGGAACCGAATGGGCCATGTCGTCACATCGCCTGGAAGAGCCTTTCATCCTCGCAGAGCGTGAAGCTTTTTCCTTTATTGATGTACCGCCGGGCACCAGACTCGTCCGCGTCATGGCCATAGGAATCGCGGATGTGGTTCCACCCGAGCAGCGCCTTGAGGGGCCGGAGCGGGCGGTGCGTCCCCTTGCTCCAGCTCATGTCAGGGCGCGCAGCCATACAAATGGAGACACTGAGATCAGTTGGACGCGACGAAGCCGGAATGGCTGGCGGTGGCTCGATGGGGCCGATGCACCACTCGTCGAAGAGGCAGAACGTTACGTGGTGACGCTTGTGCCAAATACTGGAGAGAAGAGGACGATCGAGCTTTTCGAACCTCGGCTGATCTATAACGCGGCGGCGCGGACCGCTGACCGCGCAAATGGAGTTGAGCGGCTGACCGTGGGCATTTGCCAGATTGGCAATTTCGGTATGTCGCGCCCTGCCACATTAACAATTTCACTGTTTTAAGGAGCTATCCCATGACCGATGACACCCCAAGGCTCGGACTTCCGATGCTGGCAAGCGGACAAGCTCAAAAAGAAGTGACCCATAATGAAGCGCTTATCCGCATCGATGCGCTTGTCCAGCCTGTCGTCCAGGCCGTCGCACCCGCGGCCATTCCGGTAACACCGTCTCCTGGCCAATGCTGGATTGTTGGCAACAGTGCGGGCGGCGCCTGGTCGGGGCATGACAATGCGATCGCTTTCTGGACCGAGGGCGGCTGGCGGTTTGTACCGTCGCAGGAAGGCATGGGTGCGTGGTGCATTTCAGAGGGTAAGCCGGTCCGACGTGCGGCGAGCGGCTGGATCGTAGGCGAAATCGAAGCGACAATCGTCCGGATCGGCGGGAATCAGGTTGTGGGCTCCCGGCAATTCGCTGTTGCCAATGTCGCTGGAGGTACATTGATCGATGCCGAGGCGCGAGTCGCAATCAATGCAATTCTCGCGGCGATGCGGGCGCACGGTTTGATTGCTGGCTGATTGCATTTTCAGCGCCACCCTTTCCTGTCTCTATGGTCATAACTGCGACATTTCAGCAACAGTTAAGCCCATTTCTATGCTTGCGCGCATCTTTCCCATTGGCTAGTGGAAGCACGCTGTCCCGAGTGACAAATGAGAAAGGGGATTATTATGCGGAAGCTAGCCATTGCTATGGCACTCACATCCACCGCCATTGCATCACCTGCGCTTGCGCGTGATGATGCCTGGTATATCGGTGTTGAAGTCGGTGCTTCGATCGTCGAAGACATGAGTTTTGATGTTGGTGCTGTGTCGAATGCGACTTCGGTTAATCATGACACGGGGTATGATGTCGATGGCATTATAGGTTACGATTTTGGTGGGTTTCGCCTTGAGTCCGAAGTGGGCTATAAGAAGACCGGCATAAACCAAATTTCGTCGACCGTAACGCAGCCCTCTTTAGACGCTGCTGGAACGATCACTAACTCCCCCGCCGGCAGCTATCCTTCGGCTGACGGAGATACGTCTGTGTTGAGCTTCATGCTCAACGGCATGCTCGACTTCGGCGATGACGATGGCTTGAATGGCTTTGTCGGTGTCGGTGGCGGTGTGGCTCGGGTCAAGGTCGGTTACGGCCTGAACTCATTCGGGAATGCGCTGAATGATTCGGACACAGGTTTTGCCTGGCAAGTGATCGCGGGCGTACGCACCCCAATCAGCGACCATTGGGATGTTGGCCTGAAGTATCGCTTCTTCAATGCCGACAGCTTGTCGCTGGTTGATCTTGTTGGACGATCGACCGAAGGTCGTTATCGTTCGCACAGCATTCTTGCCAGCTTGCTCTACAATTTTGGCGAACCGGCAGCTCCGCCACCGCCTCCGCCACCACCTCCACCACCTCCACCACCGCCTCCACCACCTCCGCCGCCTCCGCCGGAAGTCTGCTCGCCTGGACCGTATATCGTGTTCTTCGAGTGGGATAAGTCGGATATCACGGCCGAAGCAGGCGGGATTCTGGACAGTGCGGTTGGTGCATACAGCACGTGCGGTCAAGCTCAGGTCATGTTGGCAGGCCACGCCGACAAGTCGGGTACGCCTAAGTATAACGTCGGCTTGTCCGAACGTCGTAACGCTTCGGTTCGCGCCTATCTTGAAGGCAAGGGCATTCCTGCCGGCGTCATCAGCACCCAGGCATTTGGTGAAGGCGCCCCGCGCGTTGAAACCGCCGACGGTGTTCGCGAACTTCAGAACCGTCGTGTGGAAATCACCTACGGTCCGGGTTCGGGAATGTAAGATATTTTTATCCTTTTGGATGGAAACGAGAGGGCCGGTCGAAAGACCGGCCCTTTTCGTTGGGGCTGGCGGCGCAAAGGCTGAAAGGCTATGGGCCCGAACCGGATCATTTGAGGGCGTTTCATGAATATCACGATGATTGGCGCAGGCTATGTAGGCCTTGTCTCCGGCGCATGTTTTGCCGATTTCGGTCACAATGTCATTTGCGTCGATCTTGATCAGGCAAAGGTGGATGCGCTGAAGAGCGGTGTCATGCCGATTTACGAGCCTGGCCTTGAAGCACTGGTTGGCAATAACGCGTCGGCGGGACGGCTGTCCTTTTCTACAGACCTTTCGGCATCGGTTGCGAATGCCGATGCCGTATTCATCGCGGTTGGCACGCCCTCGCGTCGCGGCGACGGGCATGCCGATCTATCATATGTTTATCAGGCGACGCGCGATATTGCCGCGTCGGCAAAGCGTCCGATGGTCATTATCACGAAATCGACTGTTCCCGTTGGAACGGGTGACGAAGTCGAACGTATTCTGACTGAAGACGCGCCGGGTATTGAGTGGGCTGTCGTCTCCAATCCGGAATTTCTGCGCGAAGGGGCGGCAATCAGTGATTTCAAGCGGCCCGATCGAATCGTGATTGGCACCGAAGATGAGCGAGCCCGGACCGTGATGCGCGAAATCTATCGGCCACTCTTTCTGAACGAAGGCCCCATCCTGTTTACCGGTCGGCGGACGGCCGAACTGATCAAATATGCGGCCAATGCGTTCCTTGCGACCAAGATCACCTTTATCAACGAGATCGCCGACCTGTGCGAGGCGGTTGGTGCCGATGTGCAGGACGTTTCGCGCGGGATCGGGCTCGACAACCGGATCGGCTCCAAGTTTCTTCATGCCGGGCCTGGCTATGGCGGCTCCTGCTTTCCCAAGGATACACTGGCTTTGCTCAAGACTGCAGAAGATTTCGATGCTCCGGTGCGCATTGTGGAGGCTGTGGTCAAGGCCAATGACAGCCGGAAGCGTGCGATGGGCCGCAAGGTGATTGCTGCGGTTGGCGGCGATGTGAGGGGCCGCAAGATCGGTCTGCTCGGGCTGACTTTCAAACCCAATACTGATGACATGCGGGATGCACCCTCGCTCGCCATTGTTCAGGCGTTGCTCGATGCGGGCGCCAATGTCGCCGCCTATGATCCCGAGGGCATGGCTTTGGCGCAGGCAATGATGCCGGACATTACCTGCCTTACCGATCCCTATGCGGTTGCCGATGGAGCCGATGCCGTCGTGATTGTTACCGAATGGGATGCATTCCGCGCGCTGGACCTGAAGCGGCTTGGCGACGCGATGCGCCAGCGTTGCCTCGTCGACCTGCGCAACATCTATCAGCCCGACGAAGCAAAACGCGCTGGTTTCGACTACCACTCGGTCGGCCGGCCTTCAGCCTAGACAGGCTCTCCCGCGGCCCTGGCTCTTGCAAGAAGGCTGGCTTCCGCCGCCGGCAGGTTGCGATAGAGATAGATGAGCGCACCGACCGAGATCGGTGCGACGGCAAGCAGTGACAGGAGGCCAGTGGACAGGCTTCCGGTCAGCGTCGAAACCTTTCCCGCAATGTATGGGCCGAGTGCGAGGCCAATCAACGTCGTGCCGATGAAGAAGGTCGCGGTTGCCATTCCGCGCATGCGTGGCAAGACCAGGTCCATGGTTGTCGCACCCGCCGCCCCAAGTGCGGAGCTCGAGAGCAAAAGCATCGGGACTTGCAGGACGTAGTAGAGCGCCTCGCTGTGCGTAGTGAAAGCAAGGACGAACGGAATGAGCGGTCCGATAGAGCCCAGGAGTATGACAATGACACGGCCCGACGGGTTTGTTCGCCTGAACCGGTCCGCCAGCCAGCCACCCAGGATCACACCCAGAGCGCCGCCAGCAGCGCCAGTGCCCCCAAGAATGAAGCCAACTGTCTGTGGGTCTGCATCGAAGGTGCGGATCGCATAAGCCGGGGAAAAGGCGCTGACCGCATAGGCTGTGAAAGAGATCAGCCCATAGCCAACAACGACACAAACAAAGCTGGGCGTCCGCCAGATGAGCTCGAAAGCCGGCGGATCCTTCTCGCGCAGCGTCGTGACCCAACTGAATACAGCATAGGCGCCTATGCCAACCGCCAGCCATTGTTTCCCATCTCCGGTCAGCCAGTACAGCCCCCAGGCAATCGTTCCGACCAAGGCGGCGACCGCAAGGTTGATTACAAAGGCGGAGGCTCCCCGACGGGCTGCACCGACCAGCGTGAATGGTGGGATGATCGCGAGCAGCTCCTCGCCAAAGGCAGTAAAGGGCGTCGAAGACGGCTGTGTCGGTACGCCATCAATCGCCCCGCGTATTGGCTCGCGCAAAGTTGAGACCCATAGCGCCAGCAGAAGGCCCGGCAGCCCGACCGCGAGAAAGGCGGCCTGCCATCCGACAAGCCCTAGAGGTCCACTATGGTCCGGAAACGCCAGGTTCCATTGCTTGACGATCGCGCCGCCGATGAAAAGCGAAAGCCCGCCACCGAGATAGAGCCCAGAGGTATAGATGGCGATTGCGGTCGCTCTTTGTCGCTTGGGGAAATAGTCCGATATCAGAGAATAGGCACTGGGCGATGCTGTTGCCTCGCCGACTCCCACGCCGATGCGCGCTCCTGCCAATTCGCCCAGATTGCGGGAAAAGCCCGAAAGCATTGTCATGCTTGACCAAAGCGTCAGGCCGATGCTCATCAACCGAACACGGTGCCAGCTATCCGCAAGTTTGCCGAGCGGTATTCCGAACAGGGCGTAGAAGACGCCAAAGGCGGTGCCGTAAAGGAAACCAAGATCACTGTCGGTCAGATCCAGATCGCGTTTCAGGTCTTCGGCGAGAATCGTCAGCACCTGCCGGTCAACGAAGTTCAGGACATAGACAAGGACAAGTACGGATAAAACGTACCAGGGATAGCGCGCACTATGTGGAGGGGGGGTAGCGGCCTCGTTCAACTTCATACTCCCTGGCAGCGTTTGTATCTCGCTTTGCTTATGGCTAGCACAGCAAGGCGCCTTGGCAAGGAGATTGACGTAAAAATGCCGAATTCCGTTTTGTTTGTCTGTCTCGGCAATATCTGCCGCTCACCATTGGCAGAAGCTGCATTGCGGCGCGAAGCTACCGCAGCCCGACTGGATATTGTTGTCGATTCGGCTGGAACGGGCGATTGGCACATCGGCCACCCGCCGGACAACCGCGCGCAGGCCGTTGCCCGAAAAAACGGGATTGATATTGGAGCCTATCGGGCGCGACAAGTGAAGGCAGAGGATTTCGACCGCTTTACACATATTGTAGCCCTTGATGTGCAGAACCTGTCGGACCTAGTGTCCCTCAGCCCCGACCGATCGAGTGCCTCGCTTTCGCTGCTGCTTGATCATGTCGCAGGCCGCGAGGGTCAGGGTGTAGTGGACCCCTATTATGGTGATGCGCGTGATTTCGACGTCGCTTGGGCAGACGTTTCGGCGGGTGCCGCCGGCCTTTTGCGAACCCTCACTTTCCGACAAACATAAGGCCGACAGCGGCCAATATGCGGGCAAAGGGCGCGGGTGCCAAGGCTATGCCCTGCCTAATCGTGATCGGGATGTTGGTGGCTGATAATATCTGCCATGAACGCATTCACGGCAGCCGGATTGTCGCGTACTGGCAAAGTGTGGAGAGTCGCGAAAAAGCTCAAACGGTCGGCGGGATTGACCTGCAGAATGGGCGCCGCAACCTCAGGATTGTCGAGAGAGCCGATCGCGATTTCCAGATCGGCGCCATAGTCAAAGCTTAGCGGCGTGCCGCACTGTGCACAAAAGCCCCGCACAACTTTGTTGGAACTGGCCCAGGCCGCTGGAGCCCCGCGCGTCCATTCCAAGCCCTTGGCAGTGACAAGCGGCCCGAAAAAACTCCCGAATGCCTTCTGGCACATCCGGCAATGGCAAATCGTTGCGCGGCCCAGTTCGGCAATCCTGTATCGCACCGCGCCGCACTGGCATCCGCCGCTATGAGGCATGGCGGGGCCTACACCCGCATTGGCATCAGGACATAGAGCGCACTGGCCTTGTCACTTTCGCGCAGCAGCGTTGGCGCTGCCGCGTCGGCAAGATGAACTTCGATCGTGTCACCTTCGACCTGTGCCAATATGTCCATCAGGTAGCGGGCGTTGAAGCCGATCTCGAATCCTTCGGACTTATAGTCTCCTGAAACCTCCTCGGCAGCCGTCCCGTTTTCGGGAGATGAGACGGAAAGCGTGATCTTGTCGGTTTCGAGAGTCATTTTGACCGCACGGGTCTTTTCCGAGGCAATGGTCGACACGCGGTCGACGCCTTCCATGAAACTTTTTGGATCAATGCGCAGGATCTTGTCATTACCCGTCGGAATGACCCGGCTGTAATCGGGGAACGTCCCGTCGATCAGCTTTGATGTCAGAACCGCCGTGCCCAGGCCAAAGCGGATCTTGCTGGCCGAGAGCGAAATTTCAACTGAGCCGTCAATTTCATCGAGCAGTTTGCGCAGTTCGGCGATGCATTTGCGGGGGATGATGATGTCCGGCATACCTGCCGCACCGTCGGGTCGGGCCACCGTTACGCGGGCGAGGCGATGGCCATCGGTCGCGGCGGCTTTGAGCACGGGCTGCGCGTCGTCGGTTACATGCCAGAATATGCCGTTGAGATAATAGCGTGTTTCCTCGGTCGAAATTGCAAAGCGCGTCTTATCGATGATTTCCTTGAGCGTCGTTGCAGGAAGCTCGAACTTCGTCGGCAGCTCGCCTTCGGCAATGACAGGAAAATCGTCGCGCGGCAGGGTCGAAAGGTTGAAACGTGCGCGACCGGCATTGACGGCCATCTTGCCATCGGCAGCCGCGAGGCTGACCTGGCTGCCTTCAGGCAGTTTGCGCGCAATATCGAACAGGGTATGCGCCGAAACGGTCGTTGCCCCCGGCGTTTCGACCTGTGCCTCGACACTCTCGTTGATCTGCAGATCGAGATCGGTTGCCATGAGCCTAATCGTCCCGTCAGCATTGGCTTCGATCATGACATTGGACAGGATCGGGATCGTGTTGCGGCGTTCAACCACCGACTGGACATGGCCCAGGCTCTTCAAAAGCGTAGCCCGTTCGATAGTAGCCTTCATTGATCAATTCCCTGGTCGCGTTCGGTGTGGCGTGATGCGCTTATAGCGACAGAAATGTCGCTCGCCAGTGCCTTTCATGAACAAGATTCGGCGCGGGGGCAAGGGTCAGACCCGCTTGCATTGGGGATAATTTGCGGGGATGGGGGGCTATGACACTCCAAGGCCGCATCTTCATCGCCCGCCACGGCGAAACCGTCTTCAACGCCGCCAAGCGCATGCAGGGCGACCAACTTGATACGCCGCTCACGCGCAAGGGCTTTGCACAGGCTGACGGCATGGGATTGGCACTTTCGGAATGGTTGGGGACGCGCCAGACCCTCACGCTCTATTCGTCGCCGTCTGGTCGTGCGCTTCAGACGTTGGCGATCATCGCAGAACATATTGGAGCGGATTGGCACGGCGCGACGCACGATAAACGACTGCAGGAAATTGATGTGGGGGAATGGGCCGGGCAGACCTATGCCGACATCATGGCCGAACAGGGCGATATCCTCGATCCACACATCGCGCTGTTCAGCAAGCGCCCGCCGGGCGGCGAATGGTATGACGAGATTGCTGCGCGGCTCCAGAGCTGGATTGACGATACCGCGCAAATGCGGGGCGACCGGCTGGTGATCATGCATGGTATGTCATCGCGCGTGCTCCGCGGTATGCTTCTTGGCCTGCCGGTTGACCCGCTCTGGAAGGCGCCGGTTGCGCCCAGCCTCCCGCAGGGGACCATCGTCATGATCGGCAATGGGGAGGAAAAGATCATCGGGCAGCCGGCATGAAGCGGTTCTTACTTGCTGCGGTGTTGTTGAGTGCGCCTGCGGCGGCACGTGACACGCTGGGTGTCTATTATGGTTGGGGTGCTTTTCGTGACGTTCGGCCGCTCCACTGCTTCGCTATTGCCCAGCCGGTTCGACTTGGCAGCGGCAAATGGCGACCATTCGCGACGGTTTCCTATTGGCCGGTGCAACGAGTCAGAGGCCAAGTACACGTCCGATTGAGTCGTGAGCGGCGCGCCATGGCGTCGGTCGTCCTGAACATTGATGATCGCCGTTTTCCCATGGTCGCCGGCGGCGCGGATGCCTGGGCGCCAGACCCGCGGATCGATGCCGCCATTGTCGCGGCAATGCGTTCGGGGCGGATGATGCGAATCTCGTCCCAGTCGGCGACCGGCGGTTTTACCGATGCGTACCTGCTTAAAGGTGCCGCGACAGCAATCGATTCGGCCGCACTGGGCTGTGCTCGCGGGCGTTAGTCGCTTGCCAGCACAAGATCGGGGTTCAACACGCGTATAATGGGAGCGGTATCAGCCGGTTCTCACTCTGGCCATGCGAACGCGCGGGCACTATAGGCGCAGCCATGCAAATCCCCGGCCACATCGATCCAATCCCCGTATCGCGCGTTGCCATCGTGCGCGCCGACGGGCGCGCCGAATTGGTCGGGCTGACCAAGGAGCAGATCCGGGCCGAGCTCGAAACAGCAGGTCTCGAGCCGAAGGCCGCAAAGCTGCGCGCCAAGCAGATCTGGCACTGGATATACAATCGCGGTGCCTCCGACTTCGCTGCGATGACCGACATTGCCAAGGTCCAGCATCCCTGGCTTACTGAGCGTTTCGCCATTTCGCGGCCCGAGGTGGTCGAGGCGCAGGTCTCGACCGACGGCACGCGCAAATGGCTGCTGCGCTCGGACGATGGCCAGGATTTCGAGATGGTCTTCATCCCCGATGCGGACCGCGGGACATTGTGTGTATCTAGCCAGATCGGTTGCACACTCAATTGCCGTTTTTGTCACACCGGCACGATGCGGCTCGTCCGCAACCTGACATCGGCTGAAATCGTCGGGCAGGTCATGCTGGCGCGCGATTCGCTCGGCGAATGGCCAAGCGGTGAGGACGGCCGGATGCTGACCAACATCGTGATGATGGGGATGGGAGAACCGCTTTATAATTTCGAAGCGGTCCGCGATGCCCTGAAGATCGTGATGGATGGAGACGGGCTGGCGCTTTCCAAGCGACGGATCACCTTGTCCACGTCGGGAGTCGTTCCGATGATGGCGCGCGCGGGCGCAGAGATCGGGGTCAATCTTGCCGTATCGCTTCATGCCGTAACCAAGGAGGTCCGCGACGAGATCGTTCCTATCAACCGCAAGTACGGGATAGAAGAACTGCTCCAGGCCTGCGCCGATTATCCCGGCGCCAACAACGCGCGGCGGATCACGTTCGAATATGTGATGCTGAAGGGCAAGAATGACAGCGACGAAGACGCCTATGAACTTGTTCGGCTGCTAAAAAAGTACAAGCTTCCGGCAAAAGTGAACCTCATTCCCTTCAATCCCTGGCCGGGAGCGGCCTATGAGTGTTCGGAGCCCGATCGCATCCGTGCGTTTTCGAATATCGTTTTCAAGGGCGGCATATCAGCGCCAGTCCGCACCCCGCGCGGTCGGGACATTGATGCGGCCTGCGGCCAGCTGAAGACCTCGAGCGAGAAAAAGAGCCGCGCCGAACTTGACCGGCTGGCTGAGGAGAAGCTCGCAGCACTCCTTTGACGACCGACAAATCGCCTCTTGCCTATTGGCCGGAAGCGCGTTCTACCTCTCCGCTTGAAAAATGGGGGAGCAGGGATGGCCACGCAGGAAATATCAGCCGGAACCACCGGCATTCCCAAACGCTACATCCTCGTTGCACTGTGCTTCGTCGCCACCTTCATCTGCTATATCGACCGGGTCAATATTTCGGTCGCGGTCATTCCGATGGCGGAACAGTTTGGCTGGTCGGGCACGACCAAGGGGCTGGTGTTGTCCTCATTCTTCATCGGATATATGGGCGCAATGATCCCCAGTGGCTGGCTGGCGAATCGGGTCGGAGGCAAACTCCTTCTCGGCCTCGCGCTGATCGGCTGGTCGGTTTTTACATTCCTGACGCCGATCGCAGCCAGCCTGTCGTTTGGCATGCTGATTGCAACGCGGATTGCGATGGGCATCGGCGAGTCGGCCAGTTTTCCCGCGGTCTATAACCTGTTCGCACGCTGGCTTCCGCCGACCGAACGGACCCGTGCGGTCGCGTTCAACCTGACGGGTATTGCCGTGGGGACGATCTTTGCCCTTTCGACCACGGGCTGGCTTGTGGCAGGATATGGCTGGCAGAGCGTGTTTTATGTGTTCGGCATTGCGGGCATCGTGTTTGCCGTTGCCTGGTTCCTGCTTGTTCATGCGCGGCCATCGGCACACCCGACAATTTCGTCCGCTGAACGGGCCTTGCTGGCACCGGTGGAGGTCGAAGCAGGCGAACATGGCGATCACGTCCCCTGGGGCCGGCTGCTTTCGCATTCTGCAGTATGGGCGCTCATCTTCAACCATTTCTGCAGCAACTGGACGCTCTATCTGATGCTGACCTGGCTACCGAGCTACTTTCGCGATGCCCAACACTTGTCCATTGCAGGTTCGGGCGTTTTTGCGGTCGGCCCGTGGGTCAGCTATTTCGTGGTTGGCAATATGGGAGCCGCGCTCGCCGACCGCATGATCACGCGCGGCACAGACCTGACTCTGGTGCGCAAGGGATTCCAGATTGCAGGGCTGCTGGGGTCGGCCTCCTTCCTGTTGTTTGCATCGAACGCGACGACGCCGATGGCCGCGCTGGTAACGCTGTGCGGTGCTCTTGGCCTGCTTGGCCTGACCTGGTCGGGTCTTGCCTCGAACCATCTTGATATTGCGCCAAAGCATGCTGACGTCCTGTTCAGCATCACCAACACCGCCGGAACCCTGCCGGGCATTATCGGCGTTGCCGCGACCGGCTTCCTGCTCGATTTGACCGGGGGCTATACCGCCACGCTGATCGTCGCTGCAGGAGTCAATGTTGCGGGTGCGATTGTCTGGTTGATCTGGGGGACAGGCAAGCGCATTCTCGACTGATGGCAACATGATGTAACCTTGCGGTCGGTATGCCCGAACACAGGCCTGGAGGAGAACGCTATGATCGAAGCCGAAACATCCGGAAAAATCACAGAGCCCCCAGCCGCATCGCCCCAAACTGTCTTCCGCCATCGCCTCTCGACGCGGATCTGGCATTGGGTGAATGCGGTTGCGATTATCGTCATGTTGATGTCTGGCATGATGATTTTCAACGCCCATCCCCGGCTTTACTGGGGCCAATATGGGGCAAACTTCGATCGGCCATGGCTGGTCCTTCCGCGTTTCCCCGGCTGGGCGACCATTCCTTCGAACTATGATCTCGCGCTTGGTCGGCATTGGCATTTGGCCTTTGCGTGGGTGCTGGCGTTCGGTTTGCTGGGCTACCTCCTCTGGTCGCTGTTCAACGGGCATCTGAAGAAGGATGTGGCGCTGACCCGCGCGGAAGTCGCACCTGCGCATCTTTGGGAGGATATCAAGAAGCATGCCCGCTTCGACTTCCACGAAAGTGAGGCGCGTTACAATCCGCTGCAGAAGATCACCTACAGCCTGGTCCTGTTCGGCCTGATTCCGCTGGTTATCATGACCGGCCTGACGATGTCGCCGGGCATGAACTCTGCGCTCCCCTGGCTGGTTGACCTGTTCGGCGGACGGCAATCGGCCCGGTCGATCCACTTCATCTGCGCTGCCGGCATTGCGGCGTTCATTGTCATTCACCTGGTGCTGGTCGTGCTGGCCGGCCCGATCAACGAGATCCGTTCAATGATTACGGGCTGGTTTCGCCTTTCACCGCCGCCAGCGAAAAAGTCGGGAGAAGCGTCATGATTGTCAATCGCCGCAACCTGCTGGTCGGTGGCGCAGCCGGCCTGTTGACCGGGTGCGATGCGCTTGGCCGGAACGAGGATTTCCGCAAGCTGCTCGCCATGGGAGAGAAAGGCAATTTCATCATCCAGCGTGGCCTTCAGGACCGGATGGCGCTTGCCAAGGAATTCCGTCCCGAGCAGCGCTCACCCGTATTCCGCATCAATGGAACCCGCCAGCCGCAAGGTCCGGACTATGCCGCGCATATGAAGGACAAGTTCGTCAACTGGCAGCTGGCGGTTGAAGGCCTGGTCGCGCGACCGCAGTCATTTTCGGTGGCGCAGCTGATGGCGGGGCCGAAGCGGACCCAGATCACCCGGCATGACTGTGTTGAAGGCTGGAGCGCGATTGGCAAATGGACCGGCGTTCCGCTGAAACTGGTCCTTGATGCTGCAGGCCTGAAGACGCAGGCCCGCTACATCGTCTTTCACTGTGCCGACAAAATGGGCTTTGGCACCGACTATTATGAGAGCATTGACCTCATTGACGCCTTTCATCCTCAGACAATCCTTGCCTGGGCACTCAACGATGAACCGCTTCTGGTCGGCAATGGTGCGCCGTTGCGGCTGCGGGTTGAACGGCAGCTTGGCTACAAGCAGGCCAAATATGTCGAACGTATCGAAGCCGTGGACGATCTTTCAAAAATCCGCGGCGGCAAGGGCGGTTATTGGGAAGATGGCGCCGGCTATGAATGGTATGCGGGAATTTGATTGGAACCGGCCATGCTTCCAACGCCGTGGCGCCAGCCAGAACTATCTGCGCCTATTGAAGCAGGCGCTTCAGTTCGTATAGGTTTTCGAGTGCCTCGCGGGGGCTGAGTGCATCGATGTCCAGGTTTTCGAGCGCGACGATGACCGGGTTGCGCGCTTCGGGTTCTGGTGTAGAAGCAGCGAAAAGTGGGAGGTCATCGAGCCCTGCCGCAAGCCCGCCTGTCGCATCGCGACCGGCCTCAAGCTTGGACAATACGGCCTTTGCACGGGCGAGTACGGCAGGCGATAGGCCGGCGAGCCGCCCGACAGCGATGCCATAGCTTCGATCCGCCGGCCCGTCGGCAACTTCGTGAAGCAACACCAGATCGCCTTTATATTCGCGCGCACGGACGTGGTGGAGCGACAGGGCGTCGAGCGTTTCGGCCAGCCGCGTCAGTTCATGATAATGGGTGGCGAACAGGCACCGGCAGCGATTGGTTTCATGCACCGCCTCGACCACAGCCCAGGCAATGGCCAGCCCGTCATAGGTCGATGTGCCTCGCCCGACTTCGTCCAGGATGATGAAACTGTTCTCCGTCGCCTGCGCCAAAATCGCTGCCGTTTCGACCATTTCGACCATGAAGGTTGAACGCCCGCGCGCCAGATTGTCCGATGCGCCGACCCGGCTGAACAGCCGGTCCACCAGTCCGAGAGTCGCCGATTGGGCGGGAACATAGCTTCCCGCCTGCGCCAGGACCGCGATCAGGGCATTCTGCCTGAGAAATGTTGATTTGCCGCCCATGTTGGGGCCGGTCACCAGCCAAAGGCGCGACTCACGGCGAAGCATGAGATCATTGGCCACGAAGCGGCTGCCGGTCGTCGAGAGCGCAGCTTCAACCACCGGATGGCGGCCAGCGGTGACGTCAAAACGAGCATCAGCGACAAGTGCCGGCCGGCACCATCCCCCCTCGACTGCACGCTCGGCAAGGGCAGAGGCCACATCGAACCTGGCGAGTGCATCGGCAGTCGCCACAATTTCCCTTGCGCGCGCCAGCGCTGCTGCCGTCAATTCCTCGAGATGGGCAGCCTCGGCGGCCAGTGCATGTGCCCCGGCCTGTGTGACGGTCAATGCCAGTTCATGCAGATCCGGCGCGTTGAACCGCACCACGCCCGCCAGCGTCTGCCGGTGAGTGAAGCCCGATTCTGCGTCCATCAAGGGGTCGGCATGCTTCGCGGACACTTCGATATGATAGCCAAGCACATTGTTATGCTTGATTCTGAGTGCTCCAATTCCGGTGTGGTCGCGATAGCGGGCTTCAAGCATGGCGATATCGCGCCGTCCGCTTCCCCCGGTGTTGCGCAGGGCATCGAGCGCCGCGTCATAGCCTTCGGTAATGGCGCCACCTTGCGCCAAATCGATAGGAGGGGCGGGCACCAGCGCGCGTGACAGCAAATCGACCAGCGCGCCATGGCCGTCAAGCGAAGGCAAGAGTTCCGCCATCAGGGGCGGCAAGTCCGTCGTTCTGGACAGACGTTCCCTCAGCAATCGCGCCTCACCCAATCCGTCGCGTAACTGGCCCAGATCGCGGGGACTTCCGCGACCAGCGGATAGCCTCCCAAGCGCCCGCGCCACATCCGGAAGGGTTCTTAGGGACTGCCGCATCGCATCGCGGGCAGCTCCATTTTCGACATAGTGGCCGACGAGATCGAGCCGTGCCACAATCGCGGTCCGATCCATCAAAGGTGCGCCGATATCGCCTGCCAGCAACCGTGCACCACCCGGCGTCACTGTGCGATCCACTGCATCGAGCAGGCTGCCTGCCCGGGTTCCGCTTACCGACCGCACGAGCTCAAGGCTTTCGCGTGTGGCGGCGTCGATCAGCATATGACCGGCAACCGCCCGTTTCACTGGCGCTGACAGGAAGGGCAATGCGCCTTTTGCGGCATTATCAAGATAGGCGATCAACCCGCCAGCAGCGGCAGCCTGTGCCCGCGATAACCCGCCAAAGCCATCAAGGGTTGCAACGCCAAAGAGCCGTTTCAGCCTTTCTTCTCCGCTCGCCGAATCAAAATCCGCGCGCGGTCGTGCATGTCCGCTTATCGCGAGACCTTCAGGGACAATCACTTCAGCGGCTGACAAGCGTGCCAACTCAGCGTCGAGGCCATCGCGCGTGGTTTCGCCGACTTCAAATCGGCCTGTCGAGATATCGGCTGCAGCAATACCAAACGCATCTCCCAGCAACGCAATGGCAACCAGCCAATTGTCCTTGCGCGCTTCGAGCAAGGTCTCTTCGGTCAACGTCCCTGCTGTCACGATTCGCACGATGCCGCGCGAGACGATCGATTTCGAGCCGCGCGCTCTCGCAGCTGCCGGACTTTCGGTCTGCTCGGCAATCGCAACGCGGTGCCCCGCCTTGATGAGTCGGGCGAGATAGGCCTCCATTGCGTGCACGGGAACGCCACACATCGGGATCGGCGCACCCAGATGTTCGCCGCGTGCCGTCAGCGCGATGTCGAGTGTAGCGGCTGCCAGTCTCGCATCATCGAAGAACAGTTCGAAGAAATCACCCATCCTGTAGAAAAGTAGACAGTCCGGCGCCTCGGCCTTCAGCGCAAAATACTGGGCCATCATTGGAGTGGGAGAAGTCTCTGCCATTTTAAACCCGATAGCGATTTTAGTGGCAGCCTCAAACCCGTCTTCCCGTTACCTGATTGAGAGCCTAAGGCTTGTCTCGACAATCGGGCACGCCGGATTCGAGATGAGCATAGGGGTAGGACATGAGTGACGAACCACGGGTGCAATTTTCCGAACGCGAAGCACTCTTCTACCATTCGACTGGCCGCCCCGGCAAAATCGAGATTGTCGCCTCCAAGCCGATGGCAACCCAACGTGACCTGAGTCTCGCCTATTCGCCGGGAGTCGCTGTTCCCGTTCGTGCCATCGCCGAAGATCCGGCTCTGGCATATGATTATACTGCCAAGGGCAATCTGGTTGCGGTCATTTCAAACGGCACAGCCATCCTTGGCCTTGGCAATCTGGGCGCACTTGCGTCGAAGCCGGTGATGGAGGGCAAGGCCGTTCTCTTCAAGCGGTTCGCCGATGTCGATTCGATCGATATCGAACTCGACACCGAAGATCCCGAAGCGTTCATCAATGCGGTCGCGCTCATGGAGCCGAGTTTCGGCGGGATCAATCTGGAAGACATCAAGGCCCCTGAGTGCTTCATCATTGAACAGGCGCTCAAGGAGCGGATGAAGATACCCGTCATGCATGATGACCAGCACGGCACGGCGATCATCAGTGCGGCTGGACTGATCAATGCCTGCGAAGTGACGGGTCGCAAGCTCGCTGATGTCAAGGTTGTCGTTAATGGAGCCGGGGCGGCGGCGATCGCCTGCACGTCGCTGATCAAGTCGATGGGTATTTCGCCGGCCAATGTCATCATGTGTGACCGCAAAGGCGTCATCTACCAAGGACGCCTTGAGGGAATGGATCAATGGAAATCGGCCCATGCCGCGATTACCGAAACACGTACGCTCGAGGAGGCGCTGGTTGGCGCCGACATTTTCCTGGGGCTCTCCGCAGCGGGCGCGCTGCGTCCCGAAATGATCGAGAAAATGGCCGCGCGACCAATCATCTTTGCAATGGCCAATCCAGATCCGGAGATCACGCCTCCCGAGGCAAAGGCAGTCCGTCCGGATTGCATCATCGCAACCGGGCGCTCGGATTATCCGAACCAGGTCAACAATGTGCTTGGGTTTCCGTTCATTTTCCGCGGCGCGCTCGATGTGCGCGCGACGACGATCAATGAGGAAATGAAGATTGCGGCGGCTTATGCGATAGCCGAACTGGCGCGAGAGGCCGTTCCTGAAGAAGTGGCCGCGGCCTATGGCGGGCAGCTTGCGAGCTTTGGGCAGGATTATATCATTCCAGCGCCGTTTGACCCGCGCCTGATGGAAGTCGTGCCAGCCGCAGTTGCCAAGGCGGCGATGGATTCCGGCGTTGCGACCAAGCCAATTCTTGACATGGACGAATATCGCACGAGTCTGCGCGCGCGCCTCAATCCGACCACCTCGGTTCTGACCTTGGCCTATGACAATGCACGCGCCCATCCCAAGCGTGTCGTTTTTGCAGAGGCCGAAGAGGAAGTCGTCCTCCGTGCAGCGATTGCGTTTCGGGACGGGGGCTGCGGCACGCCGGTCCTGATCGGACGCGATGATGTGATCGAAAAGCTCCGGGCGCTGGGTGTCGACGATCCCGAGAGCTTCGAGATCCACAACAGCCGACATTCCCCGCTTGTCCCTGCAATGGTCGAGATCCTCTATAGCCGTCTCCAGAGGCGAGGTTATCTTCACCGGGAATGCGAACGTCTCGTCAATACCGATCGCAACATCTTTGGTGCGCTGCTCCTCAAAATGGGCGAAGCCGACGCAATGATCACGGGCGTCACACGCACCTATGGCCAGAGTCTGCGCGAAATCAGGCGCGTGCTTGATCAGGCCGAAGGGCGGACCCCGTTCGGCATCCATGTTCTGGTCGGTCAGTCCCATACCGTGTTCATGGCCGATACTACGGTCAACGAACGGCCGTCCGCTACCGAACTGGCTGACATTGCTGAACAGACCGCAGCGGTTGCGCGTCGGATGGGGCATGAACCGCGCGTGGCCTTCCTGTCCTATTCAACCTTCGGCAATCCCTCGGGTAACTGGCTCGGGCCGATCCGCGATGCTGTCGAGATTCTCGATTCGCGCGGAGTCAGCTTCGAGTATGAGGGCGAAATGGCCCCAGACGTCGCTCTCAATCCGCGACTTATGGCAAACTATCCGTTTAGCCGGCTTTCGGGGCCGGCCAATGTTCTGGTCATGCCCGGGCTGCAATCGGCCAACCTTTCGGCCAAGTTGCTGCGCGAACTGGGCGGCGATTCGGTGATCGGGCCGATGCTTGTCGGGATGGAAAAGCCTGTGCAGATTGCGACGATGGCTTCAAACGCGTCGGAGCTGGTAACACTCGCCGTGCTCGCCGCAAGTGGCATCGCTCACTAAGTCGAGTCAGTTCGGATTGTCCTGGGTCGATCCACCTTCACCCACGGCTCCGACTGATCCGATATTGCCGAACAGGTCCTCGAAGAAACTGCGATCCTTGCCCAAGGTTGGCGTCTTGTCTCCTTCAGGGTTGATTCGTGCAACTTTTTCAATGCCCGCCTTGTCCACTGCGGCGACGTTGCCTGCGGTATCAAAGCGGATACGCAGGACGAGTTGTTGAGTTGGTTTGGGCAGGGCAAAGGCCAACTGCTTTGTGGTTCGAGCGAAATAGTACCAGTCATTTGGCGTGAACTGCCCGACAAAGCTGGGTCGGCCGAGTGTCTTTGTCACCGATTCGCGATTGTCGACACCGGCCTCGATGCCGTTCACCAGCGTGTCGTCAGCGATATAGCCCTGATGTCCGGCTACCCTAGAGCAGCCAGATGTGCCGAGGATAAGCGCTGTCAGTGCCGCAACACTTGCCAGCTTGGTTGACATCCTGGGCATAACACTCTCCTGCACTCAGCCGTTCGCTTGGGCATTGAAACTCGCGAATTTGGGCTCAATATGCGTAGAGTGGCCTCGGGGCAAGCGCAGCGCGACAAATGGATGAAAGCATGGCACTCAACGCCTTGAAGAGATGGTTTGGCAGCAAGGACGATGCCGCAAGCGTACGTCCGCTCTACGACGCAATCATTGCCGAAGCGCGCTTGCCTCATTGGTATATTGAAGGCCAAGTGGCCGACAGTATCGACGGACGTTTCGACATGGTCAATGTTGTGCTGGCACTTGTTTTGATCAGGATGGAGGCGTTGGGAGGCGAAGCGGAAACACCATCTTCCCGGCTTGCCGAATCCTTCGTTACTGACATGGACGGACAACTGCGTGAACTCGGCATCGGCGATATTGGTGTGGGCAAGCATATTGGCCGGATGATGGGTGCGCTGGGCGGGCGGCTCGGAGCTTATCGGGAAGGCTTCGGTGCGGGCGGAGATCCGCGCGATGCATTGTTACGCAACGTCTATCGTGGTCAAACTCCCGACACACTGGCACTGGATCATTTGGTCACGGCGCTTACGTTGTTGTCGGAGAGACTCTCGAAGGTCTCCTTGGACGGGCTGCTGGCGGGGAAGCTGACGTTCTGATGGACGACGCCCCCGAATTATCTCGACGTTTTGCGCTCGCTGATATTGGCGCGGAGCCGAGGTCGGTTGTGGTCTCGGCCGATGCTGGCGAGCGAAAGGCTCTGGCCCGGCGCTTCGGGCTCGTTTCACTTGATGCGCTTGTGGCACATGTTGAACTCGCAGCTGTCAACAACAGCATCGAGGCGCGCGGGGCCTTGTCGGCCAGGATGAAACAAAGCTGTGTTGCAACAGCGCAGCCATTATCGGTCAAGCTGGAGGAGTCATTTCAGATCCGCTTCGAACCGCCGACCACCGAGGTCATTGAAGAAGAGTTTGAATTGAGTGCCGGTGATTGCGACGTGATGGAACATGACGGGCAGGCGATCGATCTCGGTGAAGCTGTGGCTCAGACATTGGGCCTGGGCATTGATCCCTTCCCGCGAGCACTCGATGCCGATGCGGTGCTCAAGGCCACCGGGATATTGGGCGAGCCGGACGTCGGCCCCTTTTCGAAACTCAAAGGGCTGCTCGACAAGGGCTAGCCCGCCTAGTGCCTGCCGATTCGAACATTTTCAGAGATAGCTGTAAACCCGCGACGTCTCGTTCCGTTACTTCATTGGATGGAGTCACGCGCTATCCAGCATGGCCGTAGCAAGGTTAATAAGATGTTATCGAATTGGCGCCTAGTGTGAACAAACTCGCATCTCCTGGAGATAATGGATGAATGTTCGTTCGTCACTAAGGGCACTTTTCACGGAAACGATGCCGGTGCGGCTTGCCACACCGATCACCTCAGCCTCGATTTTCGCGGTTGTTGTTTGCTGTTACGTGATCGTGAAGCTGACGGGCGATGGTAGCATGGATCCCATCGACCGATTCCGTGCGGTATGGCCGATTGCGCTGACATCGAGCGCCGCAATCGTGCTGGTCATGTCACTTTTGTATCAGACCATTCTCGGTTTCGTTCATCAGATCGAATTGCGCGAAGAGCAGGCTCGGCATCAGGCATTGCACGACCCGTTAACCGGGCTCGCCAACCGGACATTGCTGATCGATGCCTTGAACACGGCGCTTGAACGAAGTCGACGTGGCCCGGAGAATGTCGCCGTCCTGACAATTGATCTCGACAGATTCAAGCAGGTTAATGACACACACGGGCATGCTGCAGGCGACGATCTAATTTGCCAGGTCGCGAATAAACTGAAAATGCTTATTCGCGAAACCGACACAGTTGCGCGCCTTGGTGGCGATGAGTTTGCAATTATCCAGCCAGGGCCACTTCGAGTCGACGATATAGAAGCCCTCGGTCGGCGCATCATCGCGACCTTGGGCGAACCTATTTGCCTGTCCGGCAATGAGGTGAGAATTGGCGCGAGCATTGGCGCGGCAATAGCGCCAAGAGATGGAGACGTGGCCGAAGATCTGATGCGCAAAAGCGATATCGCGCTCTATCGCATGAAAGACTTGGGGCGTAACGGGATTTGCCTTTTCAATGAAGAGTTGGACGCCAAAGTGCGGCGAAAGGCGAAGGTTGAACAAAGCCTTCGGCTTGGCTTGCTACGTGGCGATACGCTCGCATTGCACTATCAACCGCAGATTAGCTGTACAACGGGAAAGGTCGTCGGGGTCGAGGCCTTGGTGCGATCGAACGACGCGGAACTTGGCCCTGTTTCGGCTTTTGAACTGGTTGCCGTTGCAGAAAGCGTAGGATTGATCGAATTGCTCGGCGAAATGGTTTTCGCTGGCGCGTGCGAGGCCGCGAAGCACTGGCCTCAGTTGTTCGTTGCCGTCAACGTATCTTCCCTGCAGTTTCGTACAAAGGGATTTGCTGAGAGACTCATCGAAATCGCAACGGAAAAAGGGGTCGATCCAAGCCAGATCGAAATTGAAATCACCGAATCGCTGGAGTTTGATGAACAATTTGGCGCGGCCAAATCGCTTTCTGATCTACGGCGTGCGGGATTTCGAATTGTTCTGGACGATTTTGGCACGGGCTTCTCATCGCTCAGCTATTTGACGCGCCTCCAAGTCGACAAACTCAAGATTGATCAGTCATTTATCAAGCGCGCTCGCGAGGGCGACAATGCAGTTGCAGTGATCCGTTCCATCGTCGATCTTGGACATGCCATCAAGCTTGCGGTAATCGCAGAAGGTGTCGAAACTGGCGCTCAGGAAGCCATCATTCGTGCAGCCGGCTGCGACCAATGGCAGGGCTATCTGTTTTCGCCGCCGGTATCGAAGGACGAAATTGACGGCCTGCTTGCAAACCACAAGCAATGGGACGCAGCGTGAGCGCATTCGTTGTTTGATTGTAGATCGAAAACGCAAGGTGTTTGATCGTCAGCCAAGCAAGGCAGACAGTTCGAGTGAGCTTGGTATGGCAAGGACCAGCCCGAAGATGACATCAAACGCCCGGATGGGACGCACGCGCTTTCCCCGCTGATTGTTGCGAAGATCGACGACGGTCAGGGCAAGGATCGAAAAGCCGCAAAAACTGGCCAAGGAGAGCGCAATCACGAACGGGACGATTACAAGTTCAGGAAAACTTGCATAAATCGGCCAAAGGAAAAATGCGAAACCGCCAGCGATAAGGCCTGGCCCCGCCGCGCGCCGGGCGTTCCAGCCGGAAAAGACACTCACAAGCCGACCTTATGCAATCTGTCGGTGATGGGTGGGCACGAGGGCAAGACTATCCGCCGCCAGTTCAGGGCCGCGTTCAGTGTTCATGGCAGTCACCTCCAATCGTGACAACCTAGCCCAGGATGGCAGCCTCAATCAAACGGCTTCAGGCGATCCTTGATTGGCTTGCCAATGTGGAGGATTGCTTCATTGGCCGCTTCATTGCCGGCGTTGATGACGACAAGGGCAATCATGTTGTGCTTGGGCATGATCCTAATATCTGCGAGCCAGAAGCCATTGCTCCCCGAATGGGTCAGAAGAAGCGGCGCTCCATCTGGTCCCATCTTTACGCCCCATCCGAACGTGTAGCGCTCGGTCACAGGCGTATGCAATATTCGGTAAGTTTCCGCTTTCAGAAGCTTTCCGCGACCATTTACACCATCCAGATGGTCTTGAGCGAACAACGCCCAGTCTCTCAGGCTGATGTTGATCGTGCCAGCTGGGCCGATGACCGCGGGATCGTCGCTGTCGGGATCTGCCGGATCGAGTGCCACCAGTTTGCCGCCTGCTTCCTTGTGCCCCCATGGCTGCTTTGTCTTGCCAACCTTGCCCGGTACGCCAAAGCCTGCATGCTTGATCCCGAGTGGCGCAAATATCTGTGTGCGGACCAGCTCTTCCCAGGACTTGCCCGTGTGTGCTTCCGCGATTGCGCCTGCGATCATGAAGCCCAGATTGGAATATTCAAATTCGCCGATCTTGGACGCGGGAGGCTCAAAGAGATATTTGCGTGCAACCAGCAAGCGTTGGGCCCTTACGTCTTTCGCGGGCTTGATTAGTGCAAGGACCGGCGGCAAATCCTTGTCGTCGGTCAAGGTTGGAAGTCCCGCCGTATGGTTCAGCAATTGGGTTAGGTAACCGTGCGATAGGCTGGATCCATATCGTTGGCGAAAGCTGGAAATGAATCCGCAAGAGTGTCGTCAAAATGCATGACGCCCTGCTCTACCAGGCGCGCGATCAATGTTGCGGTGAACGCCTTTGTGTCTGAGCCGATATGCCAGCGGTCGCGTGTCGTCACAGATTTTCGGTGTCCAATCGCACGCACGCCAATTGCTGCCTCTGCCGCGATCTTGCCATCGATCTGGATAAGCGCAGCCACAGCAGGCAGATTATCCTTGTCGCGTGCCGCCGTGAGAGTCTGTTCGAGAAAGGTTTGAAGCGGGACATTGTCCTGCGCATACGCAGGAGACGCCAGCAGAATCAGGGCGGGGAGGAGAAGTCTCACGATATTCCCTTCATGCGATTATCGGCGGCAGCAAGCATGCTTCCGCTGCATAGGTGTATTAGTATAATAATACACACTTTGAGACTCGAGTCAATTTTGACACTGACGGGTCATGGTGACCGCGGGCTTGTTGCAAGCTGGGTTCAGTTCGAGTCGGACCAATCTGGCAAGGACTAAAAAGGAACGTCGTCATCCAGGTCGCTGTCGAACGCGCTGCCGCCTCCAGATTGGCCTTTGCCCGCACCACTGCCGAAGGGGTTTGAACCGCGGTCCTCGCCCCAGTTCGCTCCACCACCCGAACCACCGCTCGAAGAGCCGCCGCCTTCGCGTCCGCCAAGCAGCGTCAATTCGCCGCGAAAGCGCTGTAGGACAACCTCGGTCGTGTATTTGTCGTTACCGTTCTGGTCGGTCCATTTTCGGGTTTGGAGCTGGCCTTCAAGATAAACGCTCGAGCCTTTGCGCAAATATTGTTTGGCGATCCGGCCAAGATTCTCGTTGAAGATCACGATATTGTGCCATTCGGTCTTTTCCTTGCGCTCGCCCGACGCCTTGTCGTTCCAATTCTCCGATGTTGCGAGCGAAAAGCTGACGACTTCGCCCCCATTGTTCATGCTCCGCGCTTCCGGATCCTTGCCCAGATTGCCGATCAGAATTACCTTGTTCACGCTGCCTGCCACCGCATCTCTCCCTAAAGACCAAGCGCTGTGGCTAACCAGAAAGTCGCGCCCGCTGCAAGGTAAGCCAGCGCGAAAAGATAACCGACCATGAAGAGCGGCCACTTCCACCCGTTCGTCTCACGCCGCACAACGGCAATGGTCGAAATGCACTGCGGGGCGAAAACGAACCAGGCGAGGAAGGCGAGTGCGGTCGGCAGGCTCCAGCTTCCCTTGAGCCGTTCGCCCAACGTCTGGTCGCGCTTCGTTTCGTCCTGATCGTCGATCGCATAGGTCGTGGCGAGTGCTGAGACGGCTACCTCGCGCGCCGCCATCGCCGGGATCAATGCTAGTGAAATGTCCCGGTTGAAACCAATTGGCGCCATCACGACCGAAAGGCCGTTGGCAATGTGACCGGCAATCGAGTGGTCGACCTGACTGACCCCCGAAGCAGGGTCAGTGCGCGGAAAATTGAGGAGCGCCCAGAGGATCATCGTCGTCACCGCAATGATCGTGCCTGCACGCTTGAGGAAGACCCACGCCCGCTGCCAAAGGCCTAAGGCGAGATTACGAAGCATCGGTATTTGGTAACGCGGCATTTCCATCATGAAGCCCATGCCCTTGCCCTTGGTAACTGAGCGGCGCAGTGCGAGCGCTGCAACCAGCGCGCCAACAATTCCGCCCAGATAGAGCGCGAACAGGACCAGTCCCTGAAGACCAATCCCGGGCAGGACATGGGTTGCAGGGATGAACGCTGCTATGATTACGGCATAGACCGGTAACCGTGCCGAGCACGTCATCAGTGGAGCGATCAGGATCGTCGTCAACCGGTCCTTGGGGTCTTCAATTGTGCGCGTTGCCATGATTCCGGGGACCGCACAGGCAAAGGACGAGAGCAATGGAATAAAGGCGCGGCCCGACAGACCGACGCCTGCCATCAGTCGGTCCATCAGGAACGCCGCACGGACCATGTAGCCGGTCATTTCGAGGACAAGGATAAAGGCAAAAAGGATCAGGATCTGCGGCAGGAAAACAATGACCGCGCCTACTCCCGCGATGAGGCCATCAGCAATGAAAGAGCGGATAATTCCTGCAGGTAGCGTTGTGGCGACCGTGTTGCGAATCATCGTTACGCCACCATCGATCGCATCGGCAAACGGAGTGGCCCAAGCAAAAACGGCTTGAAACATGACGAACAGCAGGGCGGCGAGGATGATTGGTCCGAAGACGGGATGAAGGACAATCTGGTCGATTCTCTTGCTGGTCGCACGCGCAGGCGTTTCCTTGAGGATCGCCGCTTTGGCCAGCGCGCGTGCCCGGCGCTGTCGCTCGGAGAAGTCCCCGACAAGTGGTTTGGGCGGTGCGGCCACCTTGCCAAGCAAACCCAAAATCTCGTCCTTGAGCGGGACAACTCCGCGCTTGCGCACGGCGACGGTTGGAATCACTGGAACGCCGAGATCCGAGGAAAGCCGTGCCGGATCGAGTGTCAGGCCGTCGCGTTCGGCGATATCGACCATATTAAGTGCGATCATCGCAGGAATACCCTGTGCGATGAGTTCGGACGCGAAACGCAAATGATTCTCGAGGTTACCGGCATCAACCACGATGATCAGGGCATCTGGCCGCCGCTCTCCTGCCTGAACGCCCATGATCACGTCTCGCGTCACTTTTTCGTCGGGACTGTTTGGCTCAAGACTATAGGTGCCGGGCAAGTCGACCAGTTCGGCTGGCCTGCCGTCGGGAAGCATCATTCGGCCGATATGTCGTTCAACTGTTACGCCGGGATAGTTGCCGGTCTTTTGCCGCGCGCCTGTGAGCGCGTTGAACAATGCAGATTTACCCGCGTTCGGATTGCCGGTTAACGCGATCAGGGGAAGAGTCGTCATCTAGTTGCTACGTCGATCAGAGATGCGTGGATGCGTCGGATTGCAATTGTCATCCGCCCAATCCGGCACGCGATCGGATCATGCGCGATCAACCCGCCACGATGAAGCGCTTCAACGGCAATTCCTTCGTCAAAGCCCAGCATACGCAGGCGTTGCGCCGCGCCCGATTCGAAACCATCCCAGTCGATATGCGTAATGGTTGCGGGCTGATTCAGGGGCAGTTGGTCAAGTCGCACACGCTACCAGTCTCGATGATTCTCAATTTGCGAGCGATTATCATTAACAACAGCGTTTGGCCAGTCCTAGCGGACGGGATAACGCAGTCGGCCAATAAAGCGCGACGGGCTAAACGGCGGTTTGAGTTTGACAAGCTTCGCCTTGGTTTTTTCGAACCGCATGATTCCTTCGATTCGGCGCGCGAGAAAAGCCCGCGTATCGGCAAGGCCTTCGCTTTCATCATTGAGGAAAACGGCAAGCGTTGCAGCATAAACCGATCCAAGGATCGCGCGCTTGGTATAATGATTATAATCCGTCGCCTTGTCTCCAGCGGCCCGCCACATCACATCCGCCGAACGCCAGCCGAGCTGCATGCCTCGAGGTGCGTTGGTTGGAAATGCAAGTATGGCCGCCGCACGACGCAGTGCTTCTCTATGCGGCATGGCAATATCGAGTCGTGTTTCGACCAGTGCAGTGATCCTCTCGCGCACTTTCATTTCTGCCATTTTCTCGGGCGGAAGATGGGTGAGCATATCTTCGTCGATGCTGGCAAACCATGCGTCAATCATCGCGACACGGTCTCCTCCGAATACCAGCCGGGCGATTGCCGGGTCGATGCCCAGTTCGGCAGCAGCACTTTCGACGGCCTTTTCTCCCCATCCGTCAAAACCGGCATGGCGCGGAAGTACGCGTGCCAAAAAGGGCCGCAATTCATCGAGAGTCATATCTGCAAGCGCTTGAACCATGGTGCATTCCACTGGGTGACAGGGGATTCATGGAGTGATAGGGATGCGCCGTCAATCGGCGGCGGTGTCCGCGAAGTAACAGGGGAAGCGAAATGGCTAAATTCTTTGGCAATCTTCATGCGGTGCTCGGCGTCGGTTTTGCAGCGATGATCGGGTTGCTGATCTGGTCGGGCGGTGCGGGTAACTCGGTCGCCTGGATGACCTTTCTCCACGTGATCGCGGGCGTGTTGTGGATTGGTCTGCTTTATTATTTCAACTTCGTGCAGATTCCGACGATGCCGAGCGTTCCCGCCGAGCTTAAGCCGGGCGTGACCAAATACATCGCGCCCAAGGCGCTATTCTGGTTTCGCTGGGCGGCGCTGGCAACAGTCGTGCTTGGCATCGGGGTCGCGACCCTGCCGGAAAAGGGCGGCGAACTGATGAATGGCCTTACGTTCCAGGAGGGGTATCGAATTATCGGCCTCGGCATGTGGCTTGGCCTGATCATGGCTGCGAATGTCTGGTTCATCATCTGGCCCAACCAGAAAAAGGCGCTTGGGATTGTCGAGGCCGATGCCGACGTGAAAGCCAAGGCTGCTTCGACGGCGATGATGGCTTCGCGCACCAACCTGCTGCTGTCGATCCCGATGCTCTATTGCATGGTCTCGCATGGAAATGGCGGCGCGATCTAAGCCTTTCTTCGGTCGGGCTGGCTCACAAGGACCAAGGCCAGCCCGATCAGCACCGCCCCTGCCCAATCGGCTGTTCCCAGCCTTTCCTGGTAGACGATCCAGCCGATCAGGGCGGAGACCATTGGCTGCAGTAATAGCGTCAATCCGAACAGCAAAGGCGCGATCCGGCCGACGGCATAGATCATGAGGCCCTGCCCGACGATCTGGCTCAAAAAGGCGAGCGCGATCAACGGCGTCCAGTCTCTAGGAACCAGCTGCTCTCCCATGGCCAGCGCCATGAGTAGCAGTGGGAGCGCACTCATCAGGGTTGACCACGCCAGAACGGGCCATTGCCCCATCCCGATGCGCGCGCGTCCCATCAGGACAAGATAGGCGGTATAGAACGCGCCGGCGAGCAGGCAGAGCAGATCGCCTGTGAAGTTTCTGGAAGAGAGCTCAAACGAGCGTCCGAGGAGCAGAACTACCCCTGCACAGGCGAGTGTAAGCGCGATTCCCTGCATGCGCGTCGGCCATTGGCGGGCGACAACAAAGAAGTAGAGCGGCAGCAGGAAGCTCGTCGAATTGCCGAGCAGGTTCGAATTGGCGAGCTTGGTCTGGAGGATGCCGAGATGCCAGGCGGCAAGATCGGCGGCGAAGTACAGGCCCGAAAGCAAGAACAGGCCGAGCATGGCGCGGCCCATCCGTCGGGCGGGATCGCCAACCGCGCGCGCAATCACAAAGAGAAACGGCACGGCAATCGCGATTCTCCAGAATGCTGATGCGATCGGGCCTGTGTCGGCCATGCGCACGAACAACGGGCCAAAAGCGAGGCACAGATTGCCAAGCACAAGCGCGGGCAAGCCGAAGCGCAGCTTGGCTTCATTCGCTGAAATCAATTCTTGCTCTTGCCCCCGCGCCATCGTCCCCATATCCGGCGTCGTTCGTCACGTTGCAAACGGAAACCTTAAATGACCAGTCTCTTTGATCCTATCCAGCTTGGAGCAATCGCTGCCAAGAACCGAATCATTATGGCACCGCTTACCCGCGGCCGAAGCGAAGGCGTGCATGTTCCTGTTTCGGAACTGAAAGCAGAATATTATTCTCAGCGCGCCGGAGCGGGCTTGATCATCGCAGAAGCAACAGGAATCTCTCAAGAGGGATCCGGATGGCCGGCCGCGCCGGGAATATGGCTTCCCGAACATGTCGAGGCGTGGAAACCGGTGACAGATGCCGTTCATCACGCAGGCGGGAAGATTGTCCTCCAACTTTGGCATATGGGTCGGCTGGTTCACCCGGATTTCATCGGCGGTGCGCAGCCGGTTTCCGCGTCTGCAACGACGGCGCCTGGAGATGCGCATACCCCGACGGGCAAGAAGCCTTACGCCGAGGCACGCGCGCTTGCGCTCAGTGAGATTCCCCGCCTGATCGGCGACTATGTTCATGCTGCAAAGAATGCGATCGCCGCCGGATTCGATGGGGTGCAACTGCACGGAGCGAACGGTTATCTGATTGACCAATTCCTGCGCGACAACTCCAACTTTCGCGACGACGCCTATGGCGGTCCGATCGAGAATCGTATCCGGCTTCTGGCGGAAGTAACGCAGGCTTTGGCCGATACTGTAGGTGCGGATCGGACTGCAGTTCGCTTGTCACCAAATGGCGAAACCCAGGGCGCGGACGATTCCAATCCGGTTGGACTGTTTACGGCTGCGGCAACGGCGCTTCAGTCCATTGGCATCGCTTTCCTTGAACTGCGTGAGCAAAAGACATTCGGAAATTTCGGAACGAGCGATGTGCCGCGCGTATCGCCTGACATTCGCAAGGTTTTCCACTCACCGCTCATTCTCAACCAGGAATATACCTACGAAACCGCCTCCGCAGATCTTGAGAGCGGCCTTGCCGATGCGATCAGTTTTGGCCGACCGTTTATTTCAAACCCGGATCTGCCCGTCCGGCTTGCGAAGGGGATTACGCTTGCGCCGGACAACTTCCGCACCTGGTATACCCCGGGGCACGAGGGCTATACCGACTATCCTGTTGCGGCTTGATCAAGAAACTTCTTGAGCATTGCTTTTCCCCGGGTGAGGACAAGCGTCCTCACCTGTGGGATCAAAAGAGGGATCACAACAAAAGGCCATAAATTGGTCATGATCAGGAACGCGGTCAGAAACAGGAAGGCTGCGACAAGCGCAATCAGCTTACCGGAGATTCCGGGATTTTTTCCTGATTGTGCTGGCTTGGTGGACAGCGTCTCGACATTGGCAGCAGCTTTGACGACCATCGCCGAAAGCGCGGACTGCTGCTTCATCGGCGCGCTGGGTGCAGACGGTGGAGAGATTACAGCACTTGGCTTAGGCGAGCGGCTCAAGCCATTATCCGCGCCATATTCCTGACCAGTTCTTGTATCGATCGTCACCAGCCGCCGTCCGCGCGCTTCCACCCTGTAGCGAGAAGGGGCCATGGCCAATGGTTCAGCCCCCGAAGCGCTGTTTCAGGTCGAGCATTGCGACTGCCGCCTTAGCCGCTTCCCCACCCTTGTCTTTTTGGGCGGGATCGGCGCGGACAATCGCCTGCTCGTCATTCTCGACCGTCAATATGCCGTTGCCGATGGGAATTCCATCCATGGTCAGTGCCATGATACCGCGCGCGCTTTCCCCTGCGACGATTTCAAAATGATAGGTTTCGCCTCGGATCACGACGCCAATCGCAACATAGCCGTCATAGCGCCCGCATTCCGCCGCCAGCGCGATCGTGCCAGGGATTTCGAGCGCGCCGGGAACAGTGATCACCTCGGCTTGATGTCCTGCCGCATCCAGTGCGCTGCGGGCACCGGCGATCAGCATGTCGTTCAGATGATCATAGAACCGTGCTTCGACGATTAGGAATTTGGCCATGCGTGGTTCCTTCTGGATATCATTGTCGTGCAGCCGCGCGGATCTATCGATCCATGACCTCTCGCATTCTCGAAATATAGCGTGCGAGTACGTCTATTTCGAGATTGACGGCCTGTCCTGCCTGAAGATCGGCAAATGCTGTCACTGACCAAGTGTGTGGGATGATGTTGATTGTGAAATTGGCAGCACCATCGGGCTGATCGATCACTTCGTTGACGGTGAGCGAAACACCATCGATCGTGATCGAACCTTTTGTCGCGACGAAGGGTGAAATTTCTCTCGAGATACTGATACGAACGCGATGCGAATCACCGTCGGGGGAAATATCGAGTACTTCACCGATGCCATCGACATGGCCTGTTACGATATGCCCGCCAAGTTCATCGCCTATCTTGAGTGCGCGCTCAAGGTTTAGCTTGCGTCCGACCGTCCAAGCCCCTTGCGCTGTTCGGCTAAGGCTCTCGCCCGAAACATCGACGGCAAACCAGCCCTCACCCTTGTCAACGACTGTCAGGCATACGCCCGAACAGGCAATCGATGCACCCAGATCAATTGTGGATGTGTCATAATTGCATCCGACTACACAGCGCAGGTCACCGCGCTGCTCGGCGGAGCGAATTGTGCCGATGTCGGTGACGATCCCGGTGAACATGCTAAAATCCCTTATCGACCCGTTCGTAAATGTCGAGCATATCGCTTCCAAGCTGACGAGTGTCGGTTCGTCGCCATTGATCATGGGCGTCGCTCATCCGGCCAAGGCCGATGTCGCCAAGCGAGGCCCGTCCGGCTCCAATCGTGATTGGTGCGCGGTAAAGCAATAGCCGGTCAACCAGGCCAGCCTTGAGAAACGAGGCCGCAGTGGCGGCGCCCCCTTCGACCAGGATCCAGTCGGTGCCTTGCAGATTTTCGATGGCTTGCGGGGAGGAAATTGTTTCCCAACCGACCGGGGCTGTGCCGCTGGTTAGCAGGCCCTTGCGTGGCGACCGCTCCTCAAGGCCGGCAAGGCGGACATCAAGCCGCGGCGTATCCGCCTCCAGCGTGCCCCGCCCGACGATGATCATATCGGCTCGGACGCGCTCGAGATGGCCGTGCGCGCGGGCCGCTTCGCCGGTAATCCATCGGCTCTCTCCGCTAGCCAGGGCAATGCAGCCATCAAGTGACGTTGCGAGTTTCAATGTTACAAATGGCCTGCCCCGCGTTTCGCGCGACCACCAGCCTGCCATCGCGGCAACCGCATCCCGGGCCAACAACCCACTCTCGACCGCAATTCCGCTCTCGTTGATCCGATCAAGTCCCCGGCCGTTTGTCCGCCGGTCCGGGTCAAGCACTGCCGAGACGACCCTGGCGACTCCAGCTGAAATCAGGCTGTCGGCGCAGGCAGGCCCGCGTTCGCTGACATGCGCGCAGGGCTCGAGCGACGTGTAGGCTGTGCTTCCGCGCGCTGCCTCTCCGGCTTGGACCAGTGCCATGGCTTCGGCATGCGCCCGCCCGCCGGGCTGCGTCCACCCCCGTCCGATCACGCGCCCATCTTTGACGAGGATGCAGCCAACATTTGGATTGCGGGATGTCCTCGCTCGCCCGCGTCCCGCCAGCGCAATCGCTGCAGACATGTAACGCGCATCCTGATGGTGGCTCAAAGCCCCAGCCCGCGCATCTGCTCTCGAAGCTTGACCGCTTGCAGGCGTTGCGCCTCCTGAAGCTTCTTCAGCTCTTCGGCCTCGGCCTTGCGCTTTGCCTGATCGATTGCCTGTTGTGCTTTGATTTCCACGTCGGTGCGGTTCGCCACATAGCTTGTAACCCAGGTTACTTCGGGCGCCTTGTATTCCTTCGTCCGTGACTGGATCAGGAAGATAGTGATGAAATAGCCGGTGATCAGAACGGAAAGTGCCGCGAACACCCAATGATATCTTTCCCGCGAGGCCAAAAACGCACGAAGATCGGCAAAGGCGGCGGAAGGTCGGACAATGGGGGGCAGGGCCATAGGTCGAAGATAGGGCGGGACTGGCGCAAATGCCAGCCCCGCCCTGCCTGATTTAGCCGGGCAGTTCGAACCGCACCGTCATTTCGCGCCAGCTTTCCACCGGCTGCCCGTCGCGCGTGGCGGGCAGGAAACGCCAATTGGCCAGCGCTTGCTTGCGGGTGGCCTCAAGAAAGGACGGATCATCCGCCCTCAATGACTGGCTGACAACCTTGCCAGCGCACGAACCCGGCCAATCAGCGGCAGAAGCGCGGCCATGTCCGGCCCATGTTCGCGGCCGGTCAGCGCGAGCCGCAATGGCAGGAAGAGCGGTTTGCCCTTGCGCCCTGTAGCCTCCTTCAGCGCCGCTGTCAGCGCGTGCCACGGGTCGCCTGTCCAATCGATCGATGCAGCGATACCGGCCGCCTCTGCCAGATAAGCGCGGTCTTCTTCGGCAATTGCAGGATATACTGGTCCCTCGACCACTGCCCACCAATCGCCTGCTTCATCGACGCGGGAAAGATTGGGCCGAATGGCCTCCCATCCGTCCGGACCCATGCCAGCCGGGAGCCGGTCGGCGACCACATCATAAGCCGTCTGATGGACAATGCGCGCGTTGAGTTGGGCGAGCTCGCCCTCGTCGAAACGCGCTGGTGCGCGACCGAAACGCGAGAAGTCTATTCCGGCAATGAGCGGCTCCGGATTACGAACCGGCTCAATGGAATCGCTGGTTCCGAGCCGCGCGAGCAAGGCAAGGATGGCGATTGGCTCGATACCATCCGCCTTGAAGGCTTCGACCCCGAGCGAACCGAGCCGCTTTGAAAGTTTGCCTTCAGCGCCGGTCAGCAACGCCTCATGGGCGAATGCCGGTGGTGTCGCACCCATCGCAACGAACATCTGCAACTGGGTGGCGGTGTTGGTGACATGGTCTTCGCCCCGCACCACATGGGTGATGCCAAGATCGATATCGTCAATCGCTGACGGCAGCATATAGAGCCACGACCTGTCGGCACGGCGAATCACGGGATCGGAAATCAGCTTTGGATCGAAACGCTGTTGACCGCGAACAAGATCAACCCATTCGATCGACGCATCGTGATCGAGCCGGAAGCGCCAATGGGGTGCCCCGCCTTCCGGTATTGGTGTCCCTTGAGGCGGACGTTCGTAAACCGGCGGTAATCCTCGTCCGAGCAGCACCTTGCGGCGGAGGTCAAGTTCTTCGGGGGTTTCATAACAGGCATAGACCCGCCCGGCGGTTTTGAGCGCCTCGAAACGCGCCTCATAAAGATCGAACCGGTGTGACTGTCGCGCCTCCATATCCCAATCAAGCCCCAGCCATCCCAGATCGGCGCGAATCTGTGTAACAAATTCCTCCTTTGACCGCTCCAGATCAGTGTCATCAATCCGCAAGATGAATCGCCCGCCATGCTTGCGCGCCCACAACCAGTTGTGGAGCGCCGCGCGGACATTGCCGACATGGAGGTTGCCTGTAGGAGACGGAGCGAAGCGCGTGGTGATGGTCATGCCGTACGGAACGCATTGGTGATCGGATAGCGTCGGTCGCGGCCAAAGTTGCGCTTGCCAAGTTTTACGCCGGGAGGTGCCTGCCGGCGCTTATATTCGGCGAGGCAGAGCAGCCGTTCGATTCGCGCGACTGTGGCTCGGTCAAAGCCGCGCGCTGCAACCTCGTTGACCGACAACTCCTCTTCGACAAGACCATGCAACATCGCGTCTAGCGCAGGATAATCTGGCAGCGAATCCGAATCCTTCTGGTCAGGGCGAAGTTCGGCCGAAGGCGGCTTGATAATGACATTTTCGGGCATGACAGGGCCGTCTGGACCGAGCCCGAGCCTTGGCTTGTTTGCATTGCGCCATTTTGAAAGCGCGAACACCGTCATTTTGTAAGCGTCTTTTATGGGATTATAGCCGCCCGCCATATCGCCATAAATGGTTGCATAGCCAACGGACATTTCGGACTTGTTGCCCGTCGTCATCAGCATATGGCCAAACTTGTTGGAGAGCGCCATCAACGTCACGCCGCGAATGCGCGACTGGATATTCTCCTCCGTGATATCGACGTCCACGTCCGCGAACGAGCCAGACAACATGGAATCAAACGCGGCAACCGCCTGAGCAATCGGGATGGTATCGAGCTTGCAACCGATCATCCGCGCGCATTCGGCCGCGTCGGAAAGGCTTTCTTCGCCAGTGAAACGCGAAGGCAGCATTACAGCCCAAACGCGATCCGGACCCAGTGCGTCTGCGGCAATCGCCGCGCAGATGGCGGAATCAATCCCACCCGAAAGGCCAAGGACAACGCCGGGAAAGCGATTGGTATTCACATAGTCACGCAGGCCGATCATCATGGCGTGATAGGCATCCGAGGGAAAGGGCTCGAGTGCCGTTATGGCACCTGAAGCACATGACCAGCCAGCCGGAGTCCGAACCCAGCGGGTCATCCGAATTTCTTCTTCCCAATCGGCCATCTGGTGCGCCATGGTGCCATCCGCATTGAGGACGAACGAGGCGCCGTCGAACACGAGTTCGTCCTGCCCGCCGACACGATTGAGATAAGCCATTGGCAGGCCGGTTTCCCTGACGCGTGCGGAGGCGACGGTGCTTGACCTCAAATCATCCTTGTCGATCTCATAGGGGCTGCCATTGGGCGTAACGAGAATCTCTGCGCCCTGCGCTTTCAGGTGAGCGCAAACTTCCGGCAACCAGACATCCTCGCAGATGGGGACGCCAATTCTGACATCTCGGAAAACAATTGGATCCGGGAGCGGACCACTCGCGAACAGCCTCTTTTCATCAAAGGTGCCGTAATTTGGCAATTCCCGTTTGAGGCGTTCAGCGACAATTATCCCGTCGTCCAACAAGATCATCGCATTGTAGAGCTGGTGATCAACCAGTCGGATTGTGCCGACCAGCATCGCCGGGCCACCATCTGCGGTGGCAGTGGCAAGGCGCTCCAATTGGGCATCGGCGCGTTCGAGTAGAGCGGGCTTGAGTACAAGGTCTTCCGGCGGGTATCCGATCAGCTGAAGTTCGGGAAAGACGATAAGGTCCGCGCCTGCAGCCTGCTTTCGCGCAGCCAGCATAGCGTCGGCGTTGGCTGAGAGATCCCCCATACGCTGCGACAATTGAGCCAAGGCAATGGTCAGGACGTCGGTCATGCCTCGCTCCTAAAGCCTGACACCAAAAGGGGGAAGCACTTCCGCGCTCCCCCCTCTAAAATTGAGGCTATGCTGGCGTATCAGGCGGGAATGCCGCTGATTGACTTCATTTCCATGAAGTCCTTGAGACCGAATATGCCGCCTTCACGGCCATTTCCCGACTGTTTGTAGCCACCAAAAGGGGCGCCTGGTGCCGGGCCCCAACTGTTGACCGCAACCATGCCCGCGCGGAGCTTCGGAGCAATTTCCGCTGCGGCCGCCGGATCGCCGGAAATGACCGCAGACAGACCATATTCCGTGTCGTTCGCGATCCTTACACCTTCATCCAGTGTCGTGTAGGTCATCACGGTGGCAACCGGGCCGAAAACCTCTTCCTTGGCGATCCGCATGTTCGGGGTGACGCCTGAGAACACTGTCGGCTTGATAAAATAGCCACGATTGACGTTCGTCGGCAGGCCGGTCCCTCCGGTTTCGAGGGTCGCCCCTTCATCGATTGCCGACTGTATGAGACCCTGAATTTTGTCAAATTGCGTCTTGTTGACGACCGGGCCGATATGACCGCCTTCAACCAGAGGGTCGCCAACCGCCGTTCCGTCGAACATGCCCTTGATGACTCCCACAGCTTCGGCTTCCTGATCCTTGTGAACAAGGATGCGGGTTGGGGCTATACAGCTCTGACCGGTGTTGATGAGCACACCGGATACTGTTGGCGGAAGCACCGTGACCAGATCAGCACCCGGTAGCACGAGGTTTGGTGATTTGCCGCCAAGTTCCTGATGTACCCGCTTGACTGTATCGGCCGCTGCCTTGGCAACAAGGATGCCTGCGCGGGTCGAACCGGTGAAGCTCACCATTTCGATGCCGGGATGCGATGAGATCGCTGTGCCGACGCCGGGGCCGTCGCCGTTGATCAGGTTAAACACGCCTGGCGGTACACCGGCCGCGTCGAGGATTTCGGCGAAGATCACTGCATTGCCGGGGCATTCTTCCGAGGGCTTCAGGATCATCGTGTTGCCCCCGGCCAAGGCGGGCGCAACTTTCAGCGCGATCTGGTTCAATGGCCAGTTCCACGGTGTGATCATGCCGACGACGCCAATCGGCTCGTAAACGACCTTGTTTGCGCCGTGCCATTCGCTGAATTCAAAGGTCTTCAGAGCTTCGATCGTGCCCAGAAAGCCGCCGATTCCGGCGCCGACTTGCGCGGTCGCGGCGAAGCTGAGTGGGGCGCCCATTTCATTTGCCATTGACTTGGCAAGATCACCGACGCGCTTTTTATATTCCTCGACAATGCGCCCGAGCAGCGCAAGCCGTTCTTCGCGGCTGGTCTGCGAATAGGTCTCGAAAGCGGCGCGGGCGGCCTTGACGGCGACATCGACGTCAGCCGACGTGCCTAGGGTGATTTCCGTGCAGGCTTCCTCGGTGGAGGGGCTGATCACTTCATGACGCTTGCCGCCGATGGATTCGACCCACTGGCCGTTGATATATTGCTTGAGGTAACTGTCCATTGCCTGTCTCTCCTTGGGGGGACCGAGTCGTTTGATCCTTGAACCGGTTTTGATTTGGGACTTTTTCCGTAAACGTCAACTATCCTTACCGCTTTTCGCGAGAAAGTCGCGACATCAGGATTGCCGCGCGCTTTGCCTGTCGGCGTATCGAATCGAGATCGACCGTTTCTCCGGGGGCATGATCGCCTGTACTCGCCGTTCCGAGACCAACCAGTCCGTCGACGTCTTTGGCAACAAAGGAAATATCTCCCGCGCCTCGTTTCAGCGGATCGAGTGGCTGCATTTCGGCCAGCCCGAGGTCAAGATTGACGCCATTGAGCTTGCCCAATAGGGCTCGGTTGCCAACGGTCGGTGCCATTGCGGGGTATCCCCCCTTTTCAAACAGGATCTCGGCACCGGTGGCCGGCGCATGGGACGCCACGATTGCCGTCATTTTCGCCTTGACCCGTTCCGTCTGTTCGTCGCTCAATGTTCGGAAGTCGCCGCGTGCGATGGCAGTCGCTGGGATAATGTTGGTCTTCCCGCGCGCCGTCGCCCTTATGCCATCGGGATCGAGTGCGGCATCGGTTCCGCCGGCGATGAGCCCGACATTGAACGTAAGATTGGCCTCGGGAAGGTCGCTGCGGAAGCGGGAGATAATCCTTGTCAGCTCGTAGATTGCGCCATCCCCATAAACCGCGTTGAAGATCAACGAGCTATGGCCGGTTTTTCCGTTTGTTATCAATGACCAGCTGTTGGACGAGCGGCGCGCGATCGAGCCCATGTCCTTGCCATCCTCGACGAACAATCCTTCGAAATCGAGCGCCACGTCTGCACGCTTTCCGGCGGAGACCAGATCTGCCCGAGCGATTTCGATCGGATCGCCCGAATCTTCCTCGTCGCCAGTCATGACGATTTCAATATTGGCGTCTTTGAGGGTGCCAGCAGCCTTCATCGCGCGCAGCGCGGACACGATGACCACGAGACCGCCCTTGTCATCGCCTGATCCCGGGCCTTCTGCCTTGTCGCCTTTCCGCAAGAATGTCTGGAAGGGCGAATCCTTTTCAAACACCGTGTCGAGATGGGCGATCAGCAAAAGCATCTTTGTGCCGGGCTTGCCCTTTCGAGTCGCGATCAGATGCCCGGCCCGCTTGGCGGTAGTCATGGGTTTCCAGAGGACGGCAAATCCCAAAGGCTCAAGCTCGGCGCGCATCATGCGTCCGACCGTTTCGACTCCGGCGAAATTCATTGAACCGCTGTTCTGGTTGACCAGTTTTTCCAGCAACGCCACTGATCGCTCATACTCCGAGTCGACCGTTGCCAACATGCGCGATTCGGCGGCCGAAAGGCCGGCACTGGCCGGCGCTGCGGAAAATATGGCCGCGCATATCAATCCCAACCCTGCCAATCTGCGCATTATCTCATTCCTTCAATGATAGGTGACGATGCTCTGCCGACGATTTCGTCCCGCTGCAATTGGGCACTGGTAGTTTTTTGCGTTTTGGCTAGATGTTGTTGAACATGCTCACCTTGCCCAACATTTTGACGCTTTCGCGCATCTTTACCGTACCGATTCTCGTTGCCCTTTTATGGTATCCGGGCTGGGAGTTGGGTTACGGCCTTGGCTTTGCCCTTTATTGCCTGATGGGGCTCACCGATTATTTCGATGGCTATGCAGCGCGCGCGCAAGGCGCGGTTTCGCGGCTGGGCGTGTTCCTTGACCCAATCGCGGACAAGATCATGGTTGCCGCAGTCATCGTGATGCTTGTGGGCACGCGCCACGATGCGGCTTCAATCACCGGATTGCATCTTATTCCTGCGCTGATCATCCTGTTGCGCGAGATTGCTGTTTCGGGCCTTCGCGAATTCCTGGCCGATTTGCGCGTGTCAGTGCCTGTCTCCCAGCTTGCGAAATGGAAGACGACCCTGCAGCTCGTGGCGCTTGGTGCGCTGATCCTTGCTGGAGCCTTGCCTTTGCAATTCTGGATCAAGGAGGTTGGATTGGCATGCCTTTGGATGGCGGCCGTTCTCACAATTGTGACCGGTTGGGACTATTTGCGCGTTGGCCTGAAGCATATGGATTGATACTTTGACCCGCGTAACATTGCTCTATTTCTCTGCTGTTCGTGAGGTCATTGGTTTCGGCGAGGAAGTGCGCGACCTGCCTGATACCGTTTTGACGTCACGAGACCTCATGCGGTGGCTCTCGTCGTTCGGAGAGGGCTATGCTCAGGCCTTTGTGACTCCCGACAAGCTTCGGTGCGCGATCGATCAGGTCATGATGCCACTCGATTCACCGCTTCGCGAGGCAAAGGAGATCGCCTATTTCCCGCCGGTCACCGGCGGATGAAACGCGTTCTGGTTGGCACTGACGATTTTGACCCCGGCGCGGAGTTGGACGCTCTTGCGGTCCTTGGTTCGGGAGGCATTGCATCCTTTGTTGGCCATGTTCGGGGCGATGGAGGACTAACTTCAATGACTCTTGAGCATTATCCGGCGATGACGGGGGTCGCCCTTAACATGCTTGCTGAAGAGGCAATGTCGCGCTGGGCGCTTGACGGTGTAACCCTTATCCATCGCGTGGGCCGGCTCGAACCCGGTGACCGGATTGTCCTTGTGGCGACCGCGGCGCGACACCGTGCTTCTGCTCTTGAAGCCTGCGCCTATCTGATTGACCGGCTCAAGACCGATGCGCCGTTCTGGAAGAAGGAAGAATTTGCGGACGGTCATGCCAAGTGGGTGGAAGCACGCCCCGACGACGATCTGGCATCTGAGAAGTGGGATTAGCGATCCTCTGCTTCGCGCAGAACACCGGCGAGAATATGGAATTCCTTCCCTCGCGGGCTGGCCTTGCGCCATGCCAGCGCGATGCTCCGGGTCGGGTGGTCGGCATTCAGAGGGCGCGTATTGATTCCCGTGTTATCGAGGATGTGCGCCTTGATCGCCATTTCAGGGAGCATGGTGACGCCAAGTCCGTTATCAACCATCTGCACCAACGTGTGGAGCGATGTGCCAAGCATCGCCGCGCTGGAGCGCAATTCGGGCCGATTGCAGGCGGACAGGACGTGATCCTTCAGGCAATGGCCGTCTTCGAGCAGAAGCAGTCTCGTTTCATCGATCGTATTGGGTGTGACATTTTCGGGCGGCACTTCGTTCCCGGGATAGGCCATGAAAAGCCGGTCCTCGAACAGTATCTCGGACTCGATATCGCCACAGGCATAGGGCAGCGCAAGCAGGACGCAATCGGCCCTGCCGTGGCTCAGTGATTCGCATGCGGCGCCGCTCGTTTCCTCACGCAAGTAGAGCTTGAGGTCTGGCCAGTCGCGCCTCAGCCGAGGCAGAATGCGCGGCAAAAGGAATGGCGCTATGGTCGGAATGACGCTCATCCGCAGATCGCCTGAGAGCGGTTTTCCGGCCGCGCGCACCATGTCGCCCAGTTCCTCGGCTTCGCGGAGGACGCGCCGCGCCTTGTCGGCTATTCTTTCCCCCAAGGCCGTGAAGCGGACGACGCGCCGGTTGCGCTCGACCAGTGTCACCCCGATCAGCGATTCGAGTTCGCGAAGGCCCGCAGACAGAGTCGACTGGGTGACGAAACAGGCTTCCGCAGCCTTGCCGAAGTGTCCGTGTTCCTGAAGCGCTACGAGATATTGAAGCTGCTTGATGGTGGGGAGGTAGGTCGTCATTGATCGCCTTTGTCTATGACGGAGGCATACTCTAAGTGTTATTATCGATCAAATAACCTTTGTTGCCCTGAGGATGCCAAACACACTGACAATTGTGAGCAATGTCCCGACCATGATCATCATCGGCCGCGCCGGGATATGTTTCGTGATCCAGGAGCCAAGCGGTGCGGCCAGAACGCCACCGATGAGTAATCCGACAACGGGCGCGGTTAGGTCCCTGATCCCGAGCGACAAGAGGTAGGTGATCGAAACGGCAACCGCGAGGACAAACTCCGAGGTGTTGACCGTGCCGACTGTCATTCTTGGATTGTTTCCCTGAATAAGCAGGTTCGATGTGACGACCGGCCCCCAACCGCCGCCGCCCGTTGCGTCAAGAAAGCCGCCGATGGCCCCAACTGGCTCAATGATTCGGGCGCGCCGTTCCCTGATCTCGTGACCGAGCCCTCTCCAAAGGATATAGAGGCCGATCAGGGTCAGATAGCCAAGCACGAGCGGTCGGGCCAGAGTGGAATCACGCAGATGCAGCAGCGACAGGAGGTAAGCGCCAAGCACGCCTCCGGCAACACCGGACGCCGAAAGCCTGAAGAAGAGTTTCCAATCCACATTCTTGTGCAGAATGTGGCTGATACCGCTGACGCCGCCCGTAAAGGACTTGATGAAGTGAACATAGCTCGTTGCAATCGCGGGGGGGACTCCCATCCAAAGCAAGGCGGTGTTGGCAATGACACCAAACGCCATTCCCAGCGCGCCATCAACCAATTGGGCCGCAAACCCGATCGCGATGAACGGGTACAGGTCGGTCAGGTCGAACCCAAACACATTCATTTCTTTGACTCGCAGATTGGCTGCAGTGGAGAGCGACACTATTCCGGCATAGGGCAAGTTCCAAGCATTCAACTGATCGAAGATTCGCCCTTTGTGACACAGGTCTAGAATCTTATCTCCAAAATACCTAGATAGAGTTCCTTGGGAAGGCCAAAGGCGGCACTTGACTATGTTTGACGGACTTATTGCATATCTTGATTCGGTAAAGGCGCGAGATCCAGCACCACGCACGCGCTGGGAAATCCTGACCTATCCCGGTGTCTGGGCGCTGATGTTTCATCGTTTGGCGCATTGGCTGTTTCAGGCCGACCTCTATCTCCTTGCCCGTTTGGTCAACCATATCGGGCGGTTTCTGACGGCAATCGATATTCATCCCGGCGCCAAGATCGGACGAAATTTTTTCATTGATCACGGATTTGTCGTGATCGGCGAGACGGCCGAGATTGGTGATAACGTCACCATTTATCAGGGGGCTACCCTGGGTGGGACCAACCCGACGGGCGGCGCTGGCGGCAAACGGCACCCGACGATTGGCGATGGCGTCATCGTCAGCCTTGGGGCCGCCGTGCTTGGCCCGATCACCGTGGGATCGAACGCCAGGATTGGCGCCAACGCTGTTGTAACCAAGGATGTACCTGAGGGTGCTACGATGATTGGCATTCCTGCACGTTCGACTCTGGTGGAAGTCACGCCCGAAACCCGTGATTTCGTTCCCTATGGCACGCCGTGCAGTGAGCGCTTCGATCCGGCGACACAGCAGCTTGAAATCCTCAGATGCGAGATTGAACAACTCCAGAAACGCCTTGATGCGTTGGCTGGCGAGCGCGAGGCTGGCAAGACCAAGCGGTCCAACGCCTGATGGGGGACGTGACGCCGTTTCCGGTTCGGGGCGGCGTCCAGACCGTTTTCGATCGTACCGAACTGACCCGCATTCTGGACCTCTATGGCCGCATGGTCGCCGCGGGTCATTGGCGGGACTATGCGATCACTCTGGAACGCGATGTTGCCGTTTTCTGTGCGTTCCGACGGGCGGCCGAGCGGCCCGAAATGCGGATTGAGAAGCGACCGGCACTTCGCCAGAGGCAGGGTATGTGGACGCTTATCGGGGAGGCTGGCATTGTCTTGCGGCGCGGCCACGAACTGGGGCCGGTGCTGGCGCCAGTTGAACGTCGCTTGATGAAACTGGTTTCCGCGGCGAACTGACGAGCAGATTTTTCGTTAATGCAGAAGCATCCGCACGCCGACCATCATCAGGATCATGGCCAACACGATCCGCAGGCCGGCTTCAGGAATTCGGCGCGTTGCAAACGAGCCGATGATGATTCCGGGAATCGAGCCCAGCAACAAGCCTCCTAGCAGGGGCAAATTGACCGTGCCCATAAACAGATTGCCGATCCCGCCAACAAGGGTGAGGGGGATGGCATGGACGATGTCTGTCGCGACAAGCTTGCGGGCGTTCATGCGCAACGGATAGAGGCACAGGATCATCGTGACGCCCAACGCTCCGGCGCCGACCGAGGTCAAGGTCACCAGGACGCCAAGCACGGCACCGGCAATAATTGTCAACGGTGCCTGGATGTTCAGTGCTTCATGCCCGACATCGCGCTGGTAATTCCGGCTCCATTCGACAAAGCGGTGACGAAACAGGGTCGCAATGCTGGTCATGATCAGGACCCAGCCGAGCGTGTGAAGGATCAGTCCATCCTTGACGTGGCCAATATCGCTAAAGGCCAAAAACAAGAGGGTCAAGACGGCCGCGGGCAGACTGCCCATGCAGAGGCGCTTGAGCACCTGGAAATCCACGCCACCATGACGGTGGTGGACAACGCCGCCGACCGACTTGGTAATTGCCGCAAACCACAGATCGGTGCCGACAGCGGTGGCGGGCGCGACGCCAAACAATAGAATCATGATTGGCGCCATAAGCGATCCGCCGCCGACGCCGGTAATCCCTACCAGAATGCCGACCCCGAATCCCGCGACTGCATTGAGCCACATGCCTTGCCCGCCCTTGTTCTGCCTGCGCGATCACTGTCCAAGGCCTGATTGCCTTGCGTCGAAGCACAATGCCCTTGTGCATTGATAGCTGGGCTTGGAGCGGGCGACCAGAGCGGATCAGGCGGGGCTGATCGCAGGCAGCCTCTGCCCCACCGATGCGGGGAGCCAGCCAATGACGGCCGACCTTACATTGCGCCAGAAAGCCGACAACAGGAGCAGCGCCGATCCGATTACAAACGCGGCGAGCGCAACATTGAGGCTTATTGCCCCGAATTCGCGGAACAATGCGATGATCGCATAGACCACATAGCCCAGAGCCGAAACCAGCAGTGCGCGACGATCCACGGCCAGGGCGATCAGGCCCATGCCGACATACAGCGCGACAACGATCAGTGCCTTGCCGATACCCGGTTCGCCATCAAGCAGGCCCAGCATGACAAAGATCGAATGGGCAATCATCGGCGCCGCAAGGAGATGCAGCCAGAATGCGACGTCAGAACGGCGGGTAGTGCGCGCGATGTCCGACATGTCCCAGCGCATCGCAAAGGAAAAAACGCCGAGTCCGAGAAAGAAGAGGACTGGATAGATCACGCGTTCAATCGTTTGATCACCAACGGCCGCCAGAAGCAGCGAAAGTGTGACTCCAACAAGAGCCACGGCCCCCGCAGCCACCGTGATCGGCACCTGGAAGCGCCGCCAGTGCAACCATGCAGCTCCGGCTGAAACAGCAGCACACGCCGCCAGAATCGCAGCACCGGTACTATCGCCTGCCTCGACTCCTCCCTCACCAAGAATTCCGGTGGAGAGCATGCCGAATACGCCGCCAACAAATGAAAGCAGGAATACGATACTGGGAAGCGCCAGGCGCCTCACCCTGGTGAAATATTCTGCCAAGCCCCAGGATAGCGCGGCAACTGTTGCCGCACCGACTGCCGGATGAAGTTCGCCGCCAAGCCATGCACCGCCGACAAGCAGCAGTGCGCCTGCAATCGCGACGAAGATGTCATTGAAGCCCGACAGCAGCCGGAAATTCTCTTCGTCGACCATTGACGTCGCGTTTTGGGCAGCAACATGCGCGCGCAACGCAACAACGGCTTGGGGGCTCAGAACGCCGGCTGTTACCGCCGATTCGAGATCAGTTTCGCTGTACATTATTCAAACTCCTCCTGTTGGTAAAGAGTTTCGCACAACTGTGTTAGCAATGCAATACAGTTATTTTCCCTGAATTCGGGCGAACGCGGCCATGGACTGTTCGGCACCTGATTGCGGGACCGTTTCACCTGTGCGATCGCTGATTTCCGCCCAATGTGCAGCCACTGCCTCGACCGTGCGCTCGCCTTCGGGAAGGGCGATTCCTCTGGTCAGCGTCACGTTGGCGGTATGGAAGAAACCGCCGCCCGCACCGACGATCGCGTTCGAGGGGGCGTCTTCCGAAACAAGAAACAGGGCGGCGGGCACGACATTGACGGGGTCGAATGTCTTGAACGCTTCGGGCGGAAAAATGTCGTCGGTCATCCGTGTGGCTGCGATCGGAACCAGAGTATTGACCTTGATGTTGTTTTTCGCACCTTCCAGATAAAGCGATTTGGTAAAACCTGCGAGGCCAAGCTTGGCCGCGCCGTAGTTGGTCTGGCCGAAATTGCCGTAAAGTCCCGTGGACGAGGCTGTCATCAGGATGCGACCGTAATTTTGTTCGCGCATCAAGTCCCACACCGCCTTGGTGGCGTTGGCCGATCCGAGCAAATGAACCCTGACGACCAACTCGAAATCGGCCATCTCCATCTTGGCGAAGCTCTTGTCGCGAAGGATTCCTGCGTTGTTGATGAGAATGTGAACGGCGCCCCAGGCTTCCTTGGCCTTGGCGACAAGTTCGGCCATCTGGCCATATTCAGCTACATTACCGCCATTTGACATCGCTTCGCCGCCAGTTGCCTTGATTTCCTCAACAACCTTGAGTGCTGCGTCCGAATGGCCCGTGCCATCGCGCGCGCCGCCAAGATCATTGACGACCACTTTTGCACCCCGACGCGCCAGTTCGAGTGCATATTCACGGCCAAGACCGCCGCCTGCGCCGGTGACGATGGCAGTTTTTCCGGCAAAACTGATGGTCATGATTGCTGCTCCGCTGCATTTCGATGCGCGCTGATTAGCGTCTGAATCTGCGCATGCAAGCGCCGAAGAAGCAACGCTGCGGCGAAACGGGCTGATCGAAACAATCTTAATACACTCGACATTTCAGTTGAACCACGCTTTATCGAGTTGGCGTGCATGGCAAGCGGGATTTTGGATGAGTGACGAGCCCACAGACAAGCCGGAGGGTACGGATCGCCGTCGTGTGCTTGCGCTCGGTGCGGTTGGGGCTTCGACGGTCCTTACCATTCGCCCCGCGCTTGCCGCCGCGGTGACGTCAGTCATGAATTGCCAGATTCCCGTTCCCGATCCGGGGCGAGGCGGAAACTATATCGCCGCCGATGGCAAGCTCGTCCCTCCAGGGACCGAGGGCGCCTTTGCACCGGCCGGTCGGCCGTTCACCGGCGAAGAAGTCAAACGCGCGCTGAATGGCAGCACGCTGCCAGGAACAACGACTACCCAAAGTCAGGCCTATATCAATTATATCCGTCGCCTTCAGGCCGGACAAAGCGGCTTCACCTGCTACGCATCGCTGCAGATGCCGCGCTGACGCGGAGCTTATGGTCGGAACCCTCATCGCGGCTGCACCGCCCGACCAGATTCGGATCGTTTCGTTTGATGGGCTGACGGCGATCTACCATCGCCGCTCCGGGCAGACGCATATTCTGTCGGAACCCCTGCCAGAGATTCTTTCTGCGCTTGGGAATGGCCCAATGACGAGGGATATGCTGTTCACCCGGCTTTCCGCCGATGCAGAGATCGACGTCAGCGATGCCAGCGAAGCTCTTGCGGCGCGAATTGACGAGCTTGAAGCCATAGGGTTGGTCGTTTCCGCATGAGGCACAAAATCATGCTAGGCATCGGGCCGCGGTATTTTCGTATCGGAAGCGACTGGCGTGCGCCGATTGCGGCCCTTGAGACACTATATGCAACCTACCCGCAGGCGAGCGATGCAATCCCGCATTTCACGGTCCGGCTGGAGGCAACCAGCGTGTTGCGTCGGTGGATCAAGCCACAGGTGGCAATTCTAGGCGACTATGTCTTGCCCGATGCCCTGCCGGTATCACTCGCGCACGGGTTGATCGCGGCCGAAATGGCAATGAATCTCCAGATCGCGCTGGGCGAACGCCGCTTCCTGCTCCTTCATGCAGCAAGCGTGGAGCGCGATGGCCGGGTGCTGATCATGACGGGCGACTCGGGTTCGGGAAAATCAACCTTGTCGGCCATGCTCTCGCAGCGGGGGTGGCGTTTCCTGGGGGACGAGTTTGCCATGATCGATCCGGAGACTGGCCTCGTCCATCCTTTTCCACGTCCGATCAGCCTCAAGAACGCGTCCATTTCGGAAATGCGGAAATTTTGTCCGTCGGCGCAGTTCGGGCCAGTGCTGCGCGGCACTCCCAAGGGCGATTTGTGCCATATGGTGCCAGACTTGACCTCGCTTGCAGCGATGGCTGTGCCAGCCTCTCCGGCACTGATCCTCTTCCCCCGCTTTGGCCATACTACCGAGACACGCGACGTTGGGCAAAGCGAAGCATTTGTTCGGCTGACGCAGGCCTCCACCAACTATGTGGCGCTGGGTGAGCCGGGCTTTGACGCGCTTACCAGGCTGGTCACTACCATTCCTGCAAAGGCGATCGACTATCCGGATACCCAAACAGCGCTGAAGTTGGTGGAAACACTCTGGTGATGGACGCCCGCCATCTGACCAAGGCGCTGTCTGAGCCATCCTATGTACTGGGCCTCGATGCCGGCAGCTGGACTGCGCTTCTCGCCATGGCTCATGCCGAACGGCTGACCGCGAGCCTTGCGTGGCGCCTCGACGGATTGAAGATTCCGGAAACTTCTGCAGCAGTTCTTGCCGAGGCACGACGGGCGTCCGAAGTGCAACGGGTGCAGGCGCTATGGGAAGCCGAAATGGCGCGGCGGGCGCTCGAACCGTTCGGTATCCCGGTGATCCTGCTCAAGGGAACGGCCTTTGCCGCAGCAGGGCTCGATGCTGCACGTGGTCGCCAAATCGGCGATCTCGACATCCTAGTGCCCCGTGATCGACTGACCGAAGCCGAGAACGCCCTGCTCTCCACAGGTTGGGAATGGGTCAAGCCCGATCCCTATGACGATCACTACTACCGCACCCATATGCACGAGTTGCCGCCACTCATTCACCGCGAGCGGGACCGGATGATTGACGTCCATCACACGATCCTGCCGCTGACAGCACGGGTGAGGCCGGATGCAGGAGCGCTGATTGAGGATGCCGTTCCGATTGGCAATGGCCTCTTCACGCTTTCGCCCGAAGACATGCTCATCCACGCCGTGGTTCATCTTTTTGCCGATGGCGACCTTGCCGGAGGGTTGCGCAATCTGTGGGATATCGACCGCCTGGTCCGCGAACACAGCGATGCCGGGGATTATTGGCAGCGGCTGCGCGCGCGGTCGGCATTGCACGGGACGACCCGTCATCTCGCGCGCGCGTTGAGGCTGGCACATCACCTGTTCCGCACACCGGTCGATCCTTGGCTGGCGTGGGAAGCGCGGCGGGGTGATGTTTTTTATCTGAGCCGCCTGCTCGCACGAAATGGATGGGGTCAGGAGACGCGCAAGATCCTCCGTTTCGCCTTTTATGTTCGTTCGCACTGGATCCGCATGCCGCCTTTCAAGCTGGCGCGGCACCTCTGGACGAAATGGCGTAAGGGAGATGCGCGCTAGTTCTGGAAACTCCAACGATTTGGTGGCAAGGACACGACATGAGCAACAGACCTATTGCCGCGATCATCCTTGCCGCCGGCAAGGGCACGCGCATGAAATCCGACCTGCACAAGGTGCTTCACCCAATCGCGGGCAAGCCGATGCTGATGCATTTGCTGGCCAGTGTCGAAGCACTTGCCCCGGCGTACAAGGTCGTCGTCGTCGGTAGCGGCAAGGATCAACTCGAGGCGGCGCTAGCCGGAACCGGCTGCGCGCTGGCGGTGCAGGAGCCCCAGCTTGGCACAGGCCACGCAGTCCAGCGGGCCGAAGAGGCGCTGGGCGGGTTCGATGGCGATGTCCTTATCCTGTATGGTGATGTGCCGCTGGTTCGCGCGGAAACGATGCGGGCGATGCTCGACCGTTTGAACGAGGCCGATGCCCCGCCCGCAGTCCTGCTCGGCTTCCGCCCAGTCGATCCCGGTGCCTATGGCCGGATTGTGTCGGAGGATGGGCGGACAATCACAAAGATGGTCGAATTCAAGGATGCCGATGCCGCCGAGCGCCAGATTGACCTCTGCAATTCCGGGCTGATGGCGGTGCGGTCGAAGGACCTGTTCGCGCTGCTGGCCGAAGTCGGCAACGACAATGCCGCAGGCGAATATTACCTGCCCGACGTCGTCATGGTCGCGATGCAGAAGGGCCGGGCAAGCGCCGTTATTGAAACCGGTGCCGAAGAGGTTGCGGGCGTCAACAGCCGGGCCGAGCTGGCGGCGATGGAGGCTGAGTGGCAAGCTCGCCGCCGCAGGCAGGCGATGGACGAAGGCGCCACCCTGATTGCGCCTGAGACGGTCTGGTTTGCGCACGACACGCTGATCGGGCGCGACGTCGTGATCGAACCCAATGTCTTTTTTGCCACAGGAGTGACGATCGCCGATTCGGTAACAATCCATGGATTCTCGCATATCGAGGGCACATCCATTGCGCGCGGCGCCGAGATCGGCCCGTTTGCGCGGCTGCGCCCGGGTACGGTACTTGAGGAAAAGTCCAAGGTCGGCAATTTCGTCGAAATGAAAAAGGCCCGACTCGGCAAGGGCGCCAAGGCCAATCACCTGACCTATCTTGGCGATGCCGATGTCGGCGCCGGAGCGAACATTGGCGCGGGCACGATCACCTGCAATTATGACGGGTTCCTGAAGTATCGTACCGAAATCGGGGCTGGAGCCTTTATAGGCTCGAACTCCGCACTGGTCGCACCGGTCACGATTGGCGATGGCGCAATCGTTGCGGCAGGCTCGGTTGTCACGGCTGATGTTCATGCCGATGCGCTCGCGATCGCGCGCGGCTCACAAGAGGTCAAACCCAATTGGGCGCGACGTTTCCGCGAAGTCATGGCCGCAAAAAAGGCGCAGTCGAAGTAAGAGTTAGTTCTATGATCTATTTAGAAACCTATCTGGCACATATATCTTGACAGCGTCGCGCTCATTTGTCTAAGGAAGGCAAATGCCGAAAATCCGATTCGTCGCCACTCGGGAAAGAGCATAGCGCAAAATCTGCTCATATCGCGCTCCGGTGTTGCCAAGCCGACTTTCGAACAATCCAAATGACTCGATCCGGAATGGCGCGCTGGACAGGCCTGCATGAAGCGCTGCAAAGCTTGAGACTTTGCCACCGTGACGACCGAATCTGGCGAGGGTTACATGCGGGTGATAGGCGCGGGCTTCGGGCGGCAATCCGGTCCGGATCAGGATATGGTCAATTTTTCGGTGGAGTGTGGTGAGGGAGTCAGTTGGCGAAAGACCGGCCCAAAGCGCGTCGATCCGCCCTTTCCGGTCAAACGTCCCGATCCCGTCAAGGGCGATTTCAAAGGGAGGATGATGGACGGACTGGAGCGCGAGGCCAATGTCTTCGGCCATACGGCTGTCCACTTCGCCGATGAAACGCAGCGTTATGTGGATCTGGTCGTCGGTCTGCCAACGTGCGTCGGCCACACCCTCCATCATGCCGCAGAGCAGGGTGCGGACAGAAAGGGGTGGGCGGAGTGCAACGAAGAGTCTGTGCATCTCGTCCGGTTTCGCTTGAATTTTTTAATGTTTCTACCGATATTGTCTTCATCCGGTGCTTTTCACCGGGCAAAGGAGTGAAATCACGATGGCCAATTGGTCCGATCCCCGCATTGTCGGTGCCCCGTTGGGCGCCGCTGCTGGCACGCAAAGCGCCGCTTATGATGCGGGCCTGCGTTCCTACATGCTGTCCGTTTACAACTATATGGCTTCGGGCGTGATGCTGACCGGCATCGTCGCGCTGCTGTTTGCGCAGAGCGGATATGCCCAGTCCATCATGGGCGGGCCCGGCATCCTCAAATATGTGATCATGTTTTCGCCGCTGGCTTTCGTCATGGCGCTGAGCTTCGGCATCAACCGCATGTCTACGGCCGCCGCACAAGCGACGTTCTGGGGTTTTGCAACCGTGATGGGCCTGTCGATGTCGACGATTTTCCTCGTCTATACTGGCACCTCGATCGCACAAACCTTCTTTGCGACGGCAGGTGCTTTCGCAGGCCTCAGCCTGTGGGGCTATACGACGAAGAAGGATCTGACCGGCATGGGCACGTTCCTGATCATGGGCGTTGTCGGTCTCCTGATCGCGAGCATCATCAACATTTTCATGCAGTCGAGCACCTTCTCGCTGGTGATCAGTTTCATTGGCGTGCTGCTGTTTGCAGGGTTGACCGCCTATGACACGCAGCGGATCAAGTCGATGTATTCCTATGTCGCGGGCACGGACATGATGGGCAAGACGGTCATCATGGGCGCGCTCTCGCTCTATCTCGACTTCGTCAACATGTTCCAGTTCCTGCTGAGCTTCATGGGCTCACGCGACTAATCGGGACTAACTCACAGCAAGGGCCCGGCGGGAGCGATCCTGCCGGGCCTTTTTTGTATCCGATTGTGGCATTGAGTGAAGAACCTGACGATGTTGGGATCGCACAATGTCAGCGCAGTTGCGGCAGGCTCTCCATTTTGGATGTATATGTGCGGGCGCCCTATTCCGGCAGGAAGTCCGGGACACTGAGATAGCGTTCGCCAGTGTCATAATTGAAGCCCAATACCCGGGCGTTCTTCGGCAGGTCAGGCAATTTCTGGGCGATTGCGGCAAGCGTTGCTCCCGACGAGATGCCGACCAGCATGCCTTCCTCGGTGGCCGAGCGACGAGCCATCGCTTTGGCGTCTGCAGAATCCACCTGGATGACGCCGTCGAGCAACTGGGTGTGGAGATTGGCCGGGATGAAGCCCGCGCCGATGCCCTGGATGGGGTGGGGGGCCGGGCTGCCGCCACTGATGACCGGAGAGAGGGTCGGCTCGACGGCATAGACCTTGAGGCCGGGCCAGACCCTTTTCAGGAACTGGGCCGCGCCAGTAATGTGCCCGCCGGTGCCAACGCCCGTGATGATCGCGTCGAGTGGGGTATCCTCGAAGTCGGCGAGGATTTCAGGGCCGGTGGTGCGGACATGAACCTCTATGTTGGCGGGGTTTTCGAATTGTTGCGGCATCCACGCGCCGGGAGTGGTTGAGACGATTTCGATGGCACGCTCGATGGCACCCTTCATGCCCTTTTCGCGCGGGGTGAGATCGAAGCTCGCGCCATACGCAAGCATCAGACGGCGGCGCTCGATTGACATGCTTTCGGGCATCACGAGGACGAGCTTGTACCCCTTGACCGCCGCGACCATGGCTAGGCCGATGCCGGTATTGCCCGACGTCGGTTCGACGATCGTTCCGCCTGGTTTGAGCGCGCCCGACCGTTCGGCGTCCTCGATCATCGCGAGCCCGATGCGGTCCTTGATCGATCCGCCGGGGTTGGCGCGTTCGGATTTTATCCAGACTTCGGCATCCGGAAAAAGTCGGGAAACACGAATATGCGGGGTATTGCCAATGGTTTCGAGGATGTTGGCTGCCTTCATGTCTGCATCTCCTTTGGCGGATCGAACGTCTTCGCGCGGCGAAGCTCGGGGAAAATATAGGCCCAGATGATCGTCACGGCAATCGCACCGCCGCCGCCGATCACAACAGCGCCCACTGGCCCAACGAGGGCCGCGGCAAGGCCAGATTGTGCTTCGCCCAGCTCGTTCGAACCCGAAATGGCGAGTTGTGAAACCGCGTTGACCCGGCCGCGCATTTCGTCGGGCGTATAGAGCTGGGTCAATGAGGACCGGACATAGACCGACAGCATGTCCGCACCTCCGAGGATGACCAGCATGCCGAGCGAAAGCCACAGATTGGTCGAGTAGCCGAACACGATCGTCGCCGCACCAAAGACAATGACCGCGCCAAGCATCTTTGCGCCGACGTTGTTTGCAAGCGGGCGAAACGAAAACCACAAGGCCATGATCGTTGCCCCCAGCGCTGGCGCGCTTCGAAGCCAGCCCAACCCTTGCGGCCCGACCATCAATATGTCGCGGGCATAGACGGGAAGCAGCGCCGTGGCTCCGGCAAGCAGGACGGCAAACAGGTCGAGCGTGATCGCGCCAAGCAGGAAGCGATGTGCTCTTACATAGGTAAGCCCGTCGATCATCTGGCGCAGCGGATGCGACCCCCCCTTGATTGAAATACGCGCGACCGGCCGGATCGACACTACAGACAGGGCAGAAATGGCGAGCAGTGCTGCGGCGATCCAATAGGGCGATGCAGGACTCGCGGCATAGGCAAGTCCGCCCATCGCAGGGCCGAGAACGCTTCCGGTCTGCCAGGCGATGCTGCTCATCGCGATTGCCTGTGGCAGCGAAGCCGGGGGAACAAGATTGGGCGCTAGCGAACTCAGCGACGGCCCGTTGAATGCACGAACGACGCCATGAAGCGCGGCGATCGTGAACAATGCGGGGAGTGTCAGAGTGCCCTGCAACGTCATCCAGCCCAGCGCGAGCGCATTCCCCATATCGAGCGTGATGGCCGCGACCGAGACAATCCGCCGGTCAAACCGGTCAGCCATCCAGCCGGCGACCGGCATCAGCAGCAGCAGCGGCAGGAACTGTGCAATCCCGATCAGGCCGAGCTGGAACGCGGCGGCCTTGGGGTCCATTCCATAATCGGTGCGGGCAACGTCATAGACCTGCCAGCCGATGACCACGACCATCCCGACCTGAGCCAGCACTGCCGAAAAACGGGCGATCCAGTAGAGGCGATAGTCGCGAAATTTTAAAGGCGATTCCGGCTTTGCCATTCAGCCGCGCCGAAGCAAGCCGATGCGGGCGCAAAGGAAAAGAATCAATGGCCAACCGATTGTGAAGATCAGATCACGGCTGGTATCAGGCCAGCGCCAAGATCCGTAGTTCAGTTTGTCGAGGTACTCATTGAGAGCTTCGCTGACGATCACCAAGGTAACGGGCAACACCGACCCTAGCGGCTTGCGCATCGCAATGGCCGACAGCACAAATATGATCATCCCGAATTGCGAATGGATCAGCCAGTCATCAATCCCGACCCAGGTGGCTATCGCAATCTTCCAGCTTTCATACTGGGCGACAAGGGCCATAACTCCGCCTGAATGGGCAACCCCGTATGCGGCCTCGGAAACATTATTCATCTGGCGCGCTCAGGCAAGGCTCACGAAACTGTCGAGGACACGTTTCCTACCCGCCTGCTCAAAATCGATTTCAAGCTTGTTGCCCTCGATTTCTGCAATCGTGCCATAGCCAAACTTCGTATGAAAAATCCTTTGCCCGACCGAAACGTCGCTGCGGCCCTTGTTACCGAGGCTAACGGCGCTTCCTCGCGCTTCGACAATGCGGGTCGGCTGGGTGGAATAGGATCCTGCCGCTGCACGCTGCCAACCCGGACCGCGCCCCGCGCCGCGTTGGAGATGGGCAAATGGATCCGTCTGTTCCAACCAGTTCGCCCGCCACATGCTTTCGCCGCCGCTCATCGTCGTTTCGCTGGTGATGTGCGCTTCGGGAAGCTCGGCTATGAAACGGGACGGGATGCTCGATGTCCACTGGCCGTAGATGCGACGGTTGGCAGCATGGAGGATTGTGCAGCGGTGCCGCGCGCGGGTTAACGCGACATAGGCGAGACGACGTTCCTCTTCGAGGCTTTTCAAGCCGCCTTCATCGAGTGCGCGTTGCGAAGGGAAGACGCCTTCCTCCCAACCGACGAGAAACGTGCGATCGAATTCCAGCCCCTTTGCGGCATGGATTGTCATGATCGTTGCCTTTTCCTCAGCCGAAGCAGCATCATTGTCCATAACGAGACTGACATGTTCAAGGAATGCGCCCAGCGTTTCATAGTCTTCCATTGCGCGGGCAAGTTCGCTCAGGTTTTCGAGACGGCCCGCGCTTTCAGCCGATTTTTCGGCCTGCAGCATCGCGGTATAACCGCTTTCGTCGAGGATCGCGCGAGCAAGTTCGGGATGGGGCAGATCGCGCGCGCGGTCGCGCCAACTGGCAAGGTCGCTGACAAAGCCGCCAAGCGCACGACGCGCCTGCGGCGTCAGTTCGTCACTGTCGATGATCCTGGCGGCCGCATGGCTCAACGGCATGCCTTCGGCGCGGGCCAGCGTCTGGAGCTTGGCCATCGCCTTGTCGCCCAGCCCTCGTTTGGGCTGGTTGACGATCCTTTCGAACGCCAGATCGTCGGCCGGCTGGTTGACCAGCCGCAGATAGGCCAGCGCATCGCGTATCTCGGCGCGCTCATAGAAACGGAATCCGCCGATGATACGATAGGGCAGGCCGATGGAAATAAAGCGATCCTCAAATTCGCGCGTCTGGAATTGGGCGCGCACGAGGATTGCGACATCGTCAAGCGATCCGCCATCGCGTTGGTGGGTTTCCATCATCTCCCCTACGCGGCGGGCCTCCTCTTGTCCGTCCCAGACGCCAATCACGTCAACTTTTTCGCCATCATTGACCTCGGTCCATAATGTCTTGCCGAGCCGCCCGCCATTATGTGCGATCAGGCCAGAAGCCGCCGCGAGGATATGTGGCGTCGAGCGATAATTCTGTTCAAGCCGGATGATGGCTGCGCCTGGAAAATCCTGCTCGAAACGGAGAATATTGGTTACTTCTGCCCCGCGCCAGGAATAGATCGACTGATCATCATCGCCAACGCAGCAGATGTTCTTTCGGGTTTGTGCCAACAGGCGCAGCCAGAGATACTGGACGGCGTTGGTATCCTGATATTCATCAACCAGAATGTATTTGAAGCGTTGCTGATACTGCTCAAGAACGTCGCGATGTCCCTTCAGGATCGTCAGGACGTGGAGCAGCAGGTCTCCAAAATCGCAAGCGTTGAGCGCCTTCAACCGATCCTGGTAAATCTGGTAAAGTTCCCCGCCCCGGCCATTGCCGAAGCGTTCGCTTTCGCCCGCATCGATATCCTTCGGCGTCAGGCCTTTATTCTTCCACTGATCGATCAACCCCCCCAATTGTCGTGCCGGCCAGCGTTTCTCATCGAGGTCGGCGAGCCGGATGACCTGTTTGAGCAGGCGGATTTGATCGTCCGTGTCGAGGATCGTGAAGTTGGATTGCAGACCGACCAGTTCGGCATGGCGCCGCAGCATTTTCGCGCCGATCGCATGGAAAGTGCCAAGCCACGGCATGCCTTCGACGGCATCACCTATGATCTGCCCCACGCGTTCCTTCATCTCGCGTGCTGCCTTGTTGGTAAAGGTGACGGCCAGAATCTCCGATGGCCATGCGCGGCAGGTGGCGATCAGGTGCGCGAGTCGCGCCGTGAGCGCAGCCGTCTTGCCAGTGCCCGCCCCTGCGAGCATCAGCACCGGACCCTCACTTGTCAGCACGGCATCGCGCTGCGGAGGGTTCAGTCGCTTCAGATAGGGCGGGTCAATGATCTGCGCGGGGGTGTTCATTATTCTGAACGATTAGGGAACATTGGCCATTCGGGCAAGAAGGACGCCATCTGGTCGGGAATGCCGTTTTTCCCAATGCCTGCTTGGCCCCGCGACTGCAGGGCGTTAGGGTGGGCGCCAAGCCGATGCAGATCTACCTTCCGATAGCCAATATGTCGGTCAACATCCTGACCATGATCCTGCTCGGCGGGATGGTTGGCCTCCTGTCCGGTATGTTTGGTGTCGGCGGAGGGTTTCTCACGACTCCCTTGCTTATTTTCTACGGTATTCCCCCGACGGTTGCTGCTGCATCAGCGGCAACGCAAGTAACAGGTGCCAGCGTTTCCGGCGTGCTTGCGCATTGGGAACGGGGTGGCGTTGATCTGCCAATGGGGCTGCTGCTAGCGGCAGGCGGAGTGGTTGGCGCATTGGCAGGGGCTTGGTTGTTCGAGGCACTTCGTGGTCTTGGGCAGATCGATACCGCAATCAACATCCTCTATGTCGCGATGCTCGGCTCGATCGGCTGGTTGATGGCGCGCGATGCCTGGCGCGATATAAAGGCCGAGCGCTCCGGCGAGCCCGCGCAAGCTCGCAAGGTTCACCATCACCCGCTCGTCGCAAACCTCCCGTTTCGCTGGCGATTCTACAAATCGGGCATCTATATTTCGCCACTGGCTCCGCTCGGCCTTGGCGTTTTCGCTGGCATATTGACTGTTTTGCTGGGCGTCGGTGGCGGGTTTATTGTGGTGCCGGCCATGATCTACCTGCTCGGCATGTCGGCGCGCGTTGTTGTCGGCACATCGTTGCTCCAGATCATTCTGGTGACGGCCTTCACGACGATGGTCCATTCATTCACGACGCATGCGGTTGATATTGTGCTGGCCGGATTGCTCCTGATCGGAGGCGTATTCGGAGCGCAGTTTGGAGCCCGGCTTGCGGTCCGGCTTCCGCCTCAAAAGCTGCGCATGGCGCTTGCAGTCATCGTTCTGCTTGTCGCATTCCGGATGTTCCTCGGCCTAACCTATCGCCCGCCGGAGCTTTTCACGATCGAATTGCTCGGATGATCCGCGCGCTGACCCTCCTTTTTCTGGCGCCCTTTGCACTTGCGGCGAACGAACCCATTCTTGTGCCCGATGTATCGCAGCGCAATGTTGACATCGCCTACAGTTTCACCGGTGCCGAGCTGTTGTTGTTTGGGGCGATCCTCTATCCTGACGGGCGATTTCCACAACGCGATGCCGATATAGCTGTTGTGCTCAAGGGACCGAGCCAGCGCATTCTGGTGCGCGAAAAGCAACGGCTCCTTGGAACAATCTGGGCCAATGCGGATAGTGCACGTTTTCAGTCCGCGCCGGGTTATTATGCCGTCGCCACGTCGCGACCGCTGGAAAAGCTCATCGATGAACGCACCGCCGCAATTTACGAACTGGGCCTTGGGAATATCCAGCTTTCGCCCGCCAATGCCGGTTCGCCGGACAAACAGGCACGGTTCGAAAACGGGCTGATCAGTCAAAGGAGCAAGAATGAACTGTTCGTCGATCAGCCAGGTTCGGTCGAGATCACCAATGGCGTGCTCTACCGGGTCCGCCTGCCCCTCCCGGCGCGGGTGCCGATCGGGCATTATACGGCGGAGACTTTCCTCATCCGGGACGGCCGGATCCTGGCGGCAGCGACACGCGACATCGTGATCCGGAAATCCGGTTTCGAGCGGTTCGTCGCTGTTTCGGCAGACACATCGCCGTTTCTCTACGGCCTGTGTGCTATTGCCCTTTCGCTTGGGCTCGGCTGGCTCGCCAGCGCTGCGTTCCGGCGGCTCTAACAGGCCTGCTTCGCCAACCAGGCGCGGGTCGCAGCAGCAACCACTTTCGCGCGTTCGCTGGGATCGGGATAGGTGTCGCGTAGTACCTTGGAGCGCAGTTCGATGCTGAGCGGGATACCGCTCGGCAGTGCGTTGTATAAGTCGACAAGAGGCAGGCCGCCCTCGCCACATTGCATGCGCAAGTCTATCGCATCCGCAATGATGGCGTCAAAATCATCCGGATTGGGCCGCTTTGCCGGTGCGTCACAAAATTGTGCATAGGGCAGAAGTTCGTCAGGAATAGCTGCGATCTCGGCCAGGCTGCTGCCTGACCGGTCAACATGGATAGGGTCGATCAACAAAGCCCGGAGCGGGTGAGCAACAACATCGAGCACGGCCATTGCCATGCGCAGGTTTTTTACTTCGGTAAATATACCGAACTCGAGTGCCACGCGCATCGCCGATCCCTCGGCATGCACGCACAATTCGCTCAATTGAGCGGCTGTCGCCCCCATGTCGGGATCTGATGAAACGCACAGTACATTCTTTGCGCCGAGTTCGGCTCCGATGTCGATACACGCCTTGTGCAAGGCCATATCGCATTCCGGCTTGATCCAGATGACCTCGACATCGAGCAGTTCCAGGCCGGTATCGCGAAGCATTGCCCGCGCCTCGCGCGTTATGGTTGGCGTCCAGTTTTCGGGTTCGATCCACAATCCTGTCGCGTCGAATCCACCAGCGGATGCCGCTTGAATCGTTTCCAAAGGCCCAGATTCCGGCACGATTCCGGAGGCAAAGGAGATGCGGTTCATATCGAACTGCCGCCGTCCACCCGGAATTCCGCCCCCGTCGTAAAGCCCGCCTCATCCGACGCCAGATAAACTGCGATTGCGGCAATTTCTTCGGGCGTGCCCAGTCGCCCAATCGGATGGCTCGCAACCCAAGTGTCATAAAGCGCTTGCCCGTCCTCGACCTGCGCCATGACCTTTTCAAGGATCGGAGTATGGATGGCGCCGGGATGGATCGAATTGCACCTGATACCATAGCCCTTTCTGGCGCAATGCAGCGCAACCGACTTTGTAAGATGGGTCACGGCGGCCTTGGCGGCGTTATAGGCTACGAGATTGTCTTGCGCACGCACGCCGCACAGTGACGACATGTTGATGATCGATCCTCCCGCGTCTTTCATCAGCGGAATGGCAAGCTTGCAACCGAGAAACACGCCAACGACGTCCACATCGAATTCATGGCGGAACTGTTCTAGCGTCACGTCTTCGATCGATCCGGAGGTCGTGATTCCTGCATTGTTGACGAGCACATCAAGGCGCTTGCAGGAAGAAAGCGCCTCATGCCAACTCTCCTCTACCGAAACGTCCAGTTGCACAAAGCGAGCGTGCGAACCCAGTTCAGTCGCAACAGCGTTTCCTCCGGAGATGTCGATATCACCGATAATGACTTGAGCGCCTTCCGCAACGAACCGGCGGGCAATCGCCTCGCCAAGGCCGGAAGCGCCGCCCGTCACCAATGCAGTCTTGTCAATCAATCGCATCGCGCCGATCCCAATCCTTGCGTGAACCTGCTGTTATAGCAAGCGGTTTACACTATCGGTTCAGTACATCGAACCTACTCTGCAAAGTGACAGTCTAAACGCCTGATCGCGCAGAAAGACTGACAAAGGCATCGAGCCAGCCACATCAATGCTTGGTCGGTCGGTCGGTCGCTTTCCGCTTTCTTAAGAAACAGCTGTTATTGGAACTCCCTTGGTACAGGGGATAGAATTCATGGATTTCCAGGCGTCATCGAGTGTCTTTCAACCCGGCTCTGATCTGGGTCCAACGGTTGCCCCGCGTTCGTCGCGCGGCGTAGACACGCAGATTGGCGCTGTGCTGGATATTTCAGGTTCGGCGTCGAGAATCGTCCTTGATACCGCGGCGATCGAATCGCTTGCCGACCAAACCGATCCAAGCCTTTCCAGTGCCGGACAGGTTGGTTGCCAGATCAAGGTAAAGGTCGGTTCAACCTGGCTCGTCGCCAATGTCAGGACGCTTGCAAAGCATCCGGACGCCCAAGGCAAGGTTATCGCGATGATCGACTTTCTCGGTGAGGGCGACGAAGAACGCCTGACCGGAAAAATTTACAATTTCCGCCGCGGCGTCACGCGCTACCCCTTTCCCGATGCACCAGTGTTTCCGGCGTCTTCCGACGACATGCGCCAGCTTTATGCCGCAGATGACCGTGCCAATATCGAGATCGGGACAGTCTATCCGACCAGCGACATTCGCGGCGCGCTTTATGTCGATGCCCTGCTCGGCAAGCATTTTGCGCTGCTTGGTTCGACCGGCACCGGCAAATCGACATCGGCCGCGCTCATTCTCCACCGCATCTGCGAACTGGCACCGCAGGGCCATATCGTGATGATCGATCCGCACGGCGAGTATTCGGCTGCTTTCAAGACCAATGGCGCGTTGTTCGACGTTTCCAACCTCGCGATGCCTTATTGGTTGATGAACTTCGAGGAACATTGCGAAGTCCTCCTTTCCAGCCAGGGCAATGAACGCCAGACCGATGCCGATATTCTCTCCAAGTGCCTTCTTGCAGCGCGCGCGAAAAGCCGGGCCGCCGAAGGCATTTCCAAGCTAACGGTCGATTCCCCGATTCCGTATCTGCTCTCCGATCTCGGTGCCATTATCCAGGCCGAAATGGGCAAGCTCGACAAGGCGGGCGAAAATGCCCCCTATATGCGGCTCAAGACCAAGATCGACGAGATCAAGGCCGATCCGCGCTATACCTTCATGTTCTCAGGGATGATGGTTGCGGATACGATGGCGGATTTCCTGGCCCGCATCTTCCGCCTTCCGGGTGACGGAAAGCCGATTTCGATTATCGATGTGTCGGGTGTGCCATCGGATATCACCTCGGTGGTGGTTGCCGTGCTCAGCCGGATGGTGTTCGACTATGCGA
>JANOFN010000015.1:0-274826 GCA_031413655.1 Sphingomonadales bacterium
ATCCTTGAGGCAGCGACAGACGCCAGCCGCTTTCGCACCACGTGCTGCTGCACAGGGTCCAGGAACCCCATCCAGCTGTCCCGTCCCCCTCTCCTTGCGACCTGGACGCGCCGATCGAGTGACCAAAGCCAGCTCGCACCCCAAATCCTATTACGCAAGAAGAAAGAACAGAAAGGGGGATAAAGGCCAGACTCGATGGATCAATTATTTGCATGGCAATGGCGACCGGCCGTTGTTGTCGCCTATAGATCGCGCAGCATGGCGCAGCGCAAATGGGCGTTGGGCTTGGCGGCGAGTTCGGCGGCGAGGGGTGACGGGGTCTGCTCCGACGTCAGGGTGCGAAAGCCGAGGCGTTCGTAATAGGGCGCGTTCCAGGGCAGGGTTCTGTCGGTGGTGAGTGACAGGGCGCTGAAGCCTTGGCGTCGGGCTTCGTCCGCCACGGTGTCGATCAGCAACCGGCCGATACCTCGCCGCTGAAAGGCCGCCGCGACCGAGACTTCCTCAATGTAGAACTGGTCGCCCAACGGCTCACCGCACAGATATCCGGCGATTTCTTCGCTCTCCTCGGCCACCCAGATATGGCCGTCAGCAATCGATGCGGTCAATTCTTCCGGAGTTGAAACCTCACCCACGGCCCAATCCATATGGGTCCCGGTGAAGAGCGCCCCGGCTGATAATTCGACCGAGATGATCGCGGGAATATCCGCAACCAAAGCAGGCCGAACCCGCATCAGTGCTTCCGGGTCAGCGTCCGCATCGCATCATCGAGGCCGGAGAGTGTCAGCGGATACATGCGGTCATTCATGAGTTCCTTGACCAATTTGGTCGACTGCGAATAGCTCCAATGCTGCTCGGGCGTGGGGTTGAGCCAGACCGCTGCGGGATAGGTGGTCGTCATCCGCTGCATCCAGACGGCCCCTGCCTCTTCATTGAAATGTTCGACAGATCCGCCGGGATGGCTGATTTCATAAGGGCTCATTGCCGCATCGCCGACGAATACAGCTTTGTAATCATGGGGGAATTTGTGGAGCACGTCCCATGTGGGGGTGCGTTCCGAAAAGCGCCGGTGATTATCCTTCCACACGCCTTCATAGAGGCAGTTGTGGAAATAGAAGAATTCGAGATTCTTGAATTCGCTGGTCGCGGCGCTGAACAATTCTTCGCACAGCTTGATATGGGGGTCCATCGAGCCGCCGACATCAAGAAATAGCAGCAATTTGACTGCGTTGCGCCGTTCGGCACGCATCTGGATATCGAGCCAGCCCTTGCGCGCGGTACCGTCAATCGTGCCGCCGATATCGAGTTCATCGAGCGCGCCCTCGCGGGCGAACTTGCGCAGGCGGCGGAGCGCAATCTTGATGTTGCGGGTGCCGAGTTCCTTGGTGTTGTCGAGATTGGCGAACTCGCGCTTGTCCCAGACTTTCACCGCGCGCTTGTGCTTCGATTCGCCGCCGATGCGGACGCCTTCAGGGTTATAGCCCGAATTTCCATAGGGAGAGGTGCCGCCAGTCCCGACCCATTTGCTCCCGCCCTCATGGCGTTTCTGCTGTTCTTCGAGCCGCTTCTTGAGCGTCTCCATAATCTCTTCCCACGATCCGAGTGCCTTGATCGCTTCCATTTCCTCAGCCGACAGGTATTTTTCGGCAATGGCCTTCAGCCATTCCTCGGGGATATCGGCATTCTGTTCGCCATAGGAAGTGATGATTCCCTTGAAGACCTTGCCAAACACCTGGTCGAAGCGGTCGAGCAGCCCTTCGTCCTTCACGAAAATCGCGCGCGTCAGGTAGTAGAATTCCTCGGGATCGCGTTCGATCACCTCCTTGTCGAGCGCTTCGAGAAGGATCAGATGCTCCTTCATGCTGGCAGAAATGCCAGCCGCACGAAGTTCGTCGAGGAAGTTGAAAAACATTATCCCTGTTGCCGTCGCGACATGAAGGCCAGCCGTTCGAACAGCATCACGTCCTGCTCATTCTTGAGCAGCGCGCCGTGAAGCGGCGGGATCGCCTTGGAGGGGTCGCGCGATTGCAGGACGTCGAGTGGCATGTCTTCTGCGAGGAGCAGTTTCAGCCAGTCGAGCAGCTCGCTGGTCGAGGGCTTTTTCTTGAGGCCCGGCACTTCGCGGACTTCGTAAAACACGTCCATCGCCTTCGAAACGAGTATCTTCTGGATACCCGGAAAGTGAACGTCGATAATGGCTTGCATCGTATTCCTGTCAGGGAATTTGATGTAATGGAAGAAGCAACGACGCAGGAACGCGTCGGGCAATTCCTTTTCATTGTTCGATGTGATGACGACGATCGGGCGCTCGACTGCGGTGATCGTTTCGTGGGTTTCATACACGTCGAAGCTCATCCGGTCGAGTTCCTGCAACAGGTCGTTGGGAAACTCGATGTCGGCCTTGTCGATCTCGTCGATCAGGAGAACGGGCAGTTCGGGGGCGGTGAATGCCTCCCACAATTTGCCCTTCTTGATATAATTCTTGATATCGTGAACGCGCTCATCGCCCAGCTGGCCATCGCGCAAACGGGCGACGGCATCATATTCGTAAAGGCCCTGATGCGCCTTGGTCGAGCTTTTGATGTTCCAGGAAATGAGCGGGGCGTTGACCGCCTTGGCGATTTCCTCGGCAAGCACGGTCTTGCCGGTGCCGGGTTCGCCCTTGACGAGCAGGGGGCGACGCAATTTGATCGCCGCATTAACCGCAACCTTGAGGTCATCGGTCGCTACATAATCCTGAGTGCCTGAAAAACGCATTGCCAGCCCTTGCTCTTGACGTGAACGTAAAGTCACGGCTGGCGATAAGCACGGTTTTGAGGAGGCGCAAGCCTTAAAGCCCTCACCTTTTTGTCAGGGCAGGCTGATCAATAGTCGGTGCGTGCGAGTTGGCGGGCTTCAAGCAGGTCCCAAAGGCCGCGATGTTGACCAATCAGCTGGGCGCTGCCGAATGCCAGTGCGCGTTCAACGGCTGGCGATTCCGAGAGGGAGACGACGAGTTCGTGGCTGGCTTCCGGCGAGGGCAGGGTGCATTCGGCGATTGTGACGCCGAGCCGATCGGCCGCGACGTTGAGAAGGCCGCGAACCCCGCGCCAATCGAGCACCAGGCCGATCGCTGCGCCAATCGCGCACCCTTCGCGATCCGATTGTGCCAGCATTTCAAGCGCATGACGCTGGCCGATCACGGCCGCCTCACTTTCTGCCTGACCGGGTGTGGACGGCAACGGGCCCGCAGCGACCGCGAGTTTGGTGAGGTAGCCGCGTTCGACAGTAAAGCCGTCGACCGCCTGAAGGATCCATTTGCGCACAGCTTCGCGTGCTGTCCGCACGGCCGCATGATCCACCACGCCCGGGTGCCGGCCATGAAGTGTGCAGAGATAGTGAACCGCATCCGCAAGGTTTCGCGTGGCAAATCGTCCGCTCAGCAATTCCACGCTGGCGGCATAGAGATGAGAGCCTGTGCCTTCTGCTTTGACAAGCTGGGTCACGATGTCAGTCGCGGGTGCTTGTTCCGGCAGATTTGGTGCGATACTCGCCATTATACTTCCCTTACCAGCGCCGCCAAAAAACGGGTGCACATGAGACTAAGGGATCGCGTCTATACGAAGGGCGTAAAGACAGGGTTTACAGCGCGTTAGGGAGTTGGAGAGGATGGCGCGGTTTTGCGGCGCCTACTGGTCGAGGAAACTCCGCATTTTCCGTGACCGTGAGGGATGCTTGAGCTTCCGCAATGCCTTGGCCTCGATCTGGCGGATGCGTTCACGCGTTACGCTGAACTGCTGGCCCACTTCCTCAAGCGTGTGATCGGTGTTCATGCCGATGCCGAAACGCATCCGCAGGACGCGCTCCTCGCGCGGGGTCAGGCTGGCCAGCACGCGGGTGACGGTTTCCTTGAGATTGGCCTGAATCGCTGCATCCACCGGGATCACTGCGTTGGGATCCTGGATGAAGTCGCCCAAGTGACTGTCTTCCTCGTCACCGATCGGGGTTTCGAGGGAGATCGGTTCCTTGGCGATCTTCATCACCTTGCGCACCTTTTCGAGCGGCATGGAAAGGCGCTCGGCCATTTCCTCGGGCGTCGGTTCGCGACCGCTTTCGTGGAGGAACTGGCGGCTGGTGCGGACCAATTTATTGATGGTTTCGATCATGTGCACCGGAATGCGGATCGTCCGCGCCTGATCGGCGATCGAACGGGTGATAGCCTGACGGATCCACCAGGTTGCATAGGTACTGAACTTGTATCCGCGGCGATACTCGAACTTGTCGACTGCTTTCATCAGGCCGATATTGCCTTCCTGAATAAGATCAAGGAATTGCAGGCCACGGTTCGTATATTTCTTGGCGATCGAGATGACGAGACGCAGGTTCGCTTCGACCATTTCCTTCTTGGCGATCCGGGCTTCGCGTTCACCTTTCTGGACCATGTTGACGATGCGGCGGAACTCGGTGAGCGACATGCCGGTTGCCTGCGCGATTTCCGCGATTTCCGCGCGGATGCGTTCAACCGCGTCGATCTCGGCTTCGGCAAAGGCGGCCCATTTCTTGTCGGTCGCCTTGGCATTGTCGAGCCAGCTTTCATCAAGCTCATGGCCCATATAGCTGTCGAGGAAAGACTTGCGCGGTACCTTGTGGCGCTCGGCAAGACGCAGCATCTGGCCGCCGAGTGCAGTCAGGCGCCGGTTGAAAGCATACAACTGGTCAACCAGATACTCGATCTTGGCGCCGTGGAACTGCACGCTTTCGACCAATCCGGTCAGGTCTTCGCGCAGCTTCTGATACTTGTTTTCGTCAGACTTCTGGAAATCATTGCCGACCGAAAGCGCCTCGATACGCGCCGCCTGGATCTTCGAGAACTTCTTGAACAGCGATGTGATCGCGGCAAATTTCTCAAGCGCGGCGGGCTTCAGCGTTTCTTCCATCTGGGCGAGGCTGAGGGTGTTGTCTTCCTCATCATCTTCAACCGGGCGCTTGGCACGCCGTTCCGTCAATGAGCCCTCGACATCGTCTTCGTCATCGGCGGCAGGCGCTTCTTCCTCGACGTCTTCCTCTTCCTTGTAGGATGGGCCGGCTGTCTTTTCGGAAATCTCTCCATCTTCGGCATTCTCGCCGTCTTCTGTCAGCGATTCAGGGGCCGGATCCTTGGAGAGCATCGCATCAAGATCGAGAATCTCGCGCAATTGCATGGTGCCTTCGTTGAGCGCCGTCGACCAGTCGATGATCGCGTTGAAAGTAATCGGGCTTTCACAAAGGCCGAGAATCATTGTGTCGCGACCGGCTTCGATGCGCTTGGCGATCGCAATCTCGCCTTCGCGACTCAAAAGCTCGACCGCGCCCATTTCGCGCAGGTACATGCGAACCGGATCGTCAGTCCTGTCGACGACTTCCTTTTTCTTGTCGCCAACGGAATCGGCGCCGATGCCGCCATCCGTCTGATCGACGGCCTCGATCTCTTCCTCTTGCTCGGCCTCTTCGCCATCATCGAGCGCTTCATCATTTTCGACGATGTTGACGCCCATCTCGTTGATCGCAGACATCACGTCCTCGATCTGTTCGGATGACATCTGATCCTGCGGCAGCGCCGCATTCAGCTCGTCATAGGTAATGTATCCGCGCTTTTTCGCCCGGGCGAGCAGCTTCTTGACCGACGCTTCGTTGAGATCGATCAGCGGGGCATCGCCTGATTCCGGATGTTCCGCGAGTTCTGCTGCTTCTGCTGACTTTACCATTTATCCGTTACGTCCCTATTCTATTCATCTTCGCCTTGAGCGAGAGCGGCGAGCTTGCGATCTGCATCTCCCAGCGCTTCAACCAGTCTCATCTGCTCGGCAAAACCGTTTTCGTCCCACTGTTCCGTCAGCCTGACAGTCGCCGCTGCCAACGCCGCATCAAGCGCAGGACGAGCCGCCAGAGCCTCAATTGCCATGCCCAGATCACGACGGGCAATTTCCGCATCCGCCTGCCTTCGGGTGAACGAAAAGGCAAGCCCGTTTGCATCCATAAGGCTGGCGGCAAGTTCTCCCAAACCTGCCGAGTCGCATATGGGGAACAAGGCGTCAGAATCAAGCATTTCCCCATCATACGCTGCATCGAGCAGAATCAGACGCAGATGATCGAGTTCCGGATCATCGATAACGAGCAAGGAAAGTGCATCGCCACAGGCCAGGATCATCGACGGATGACGCAACAGGCCTGCCAGGATCGCCTTGGCGAAAACCGGGGCGACCCCGCCGCCACCGATCGAGCGGGTCTGGTTGGTGAGCGGGCGTTCGGGCTGGAACCGTTTGCCCGGCGTAAACCGGCCACGCGGCGGCGCTTGCTGGCTGAATTGCGCATCAAAGCGCGCGCGGAATTCAGCCAGATATTGGCCGCGAACATCACCATGACCAATGGCTTGTGCATGATTGTTGAGACGCTGCCTGAATCCAGCGCGATCCTCCGGAGTGCGCAATGGCGCCGCATCGGATTCCGATTTCCAGATCAGGTCGACCAGTGGTTCGGGGTCGGCAAGCAACGCGTCCATTGCTCGTGCGCCGCCCTTCTGGACGACATCATCGGGATCCTGGCCCTTGGGCAGGGTTGCAAAGGCAAGCGATTTTGCCGGGGCCAGATGCGGCAGGGCGCGCAACGCCGCGCGCAGACCCGCCTTCTGGCCGGCCGAATCGCCATCGAAGCAGAGCACAGGCACGTCGGAAAGGCGCCATAACCGTTCAATCTGTTGCTCGGTCAGCGCGGTGCCGAGTGGCGCGACGACATCGCCAATGCCCGCCTGGGCAAGGGCGATGACGTCCATATAGCCTTCAACGACTATGATCCGCGAGGTCTTGCGCGATGCGCTTGCCGCAAGATCGAGATTGTAGAGCGTCCGCCCCTTGTCGAAGAGCGGCGTATCGGGCGAGTTCAGATATTTGGGTTCTCCCGCGCCAAGGATGCGTCCGCCAAAGGCGATCACCCGTCCCCGCGGATCGCGGATCGGAATCATGATCCGTCCGCGAAATCGGTCATAGGGTTCCTTCTCGTCGACCGAGATCAACAGGCCCGATTCGATCAGCTTTTCTTCGCCGAATTGTTTGAGCGCGACCTTCAGCTTCGATTTCGAATCGGGCGCAAATCCAATTCCGAACGTCTTGATTGTCTCCGGCCTGATCCCGCGCTTCTCGAGATAGGTTCGCGCTTCAGCACCCTCAATCCCCTGTAATTGCTGGATAAACCAGTCGGATGCTGCTGTCATGACGTCATAAAGCGAATTGGCCCGTTCGGCGCGTTCGACGGCGCGCGGGTCTGCGGCAGGCACCTCTATGCCTGCCGCTTGGGCAAGCTCCTTCACGGCATCCATAAACGGCAGGCCACGCTGGTCCGTCATCCAGCGAATGGCATCGCCATGCGCCGAGCAACCGAAGCAGTGGTAGAAGCCCTTCTCATCATTGATATAGAAACTGGGCGTCTTTTCGTTGTGGAACGGGCAACAGGCCCGGAATTCGCGGCCCGCCTTGGTGATCTTCACCGTCCGCCCGATCAACGCGGACAGCAACGTCCGCGCGCGCAGTTCATCAAGCCATTGCGGGGTGAGGGTCATGCCATCAAGAAAGCGCGCCTTTCACGAGCGCGCTGGCCTTGCTCATGTCGAGGGCATTGGCGTGGCGATCCTTGAGCAGGGCCATCACCTTGCCCATGTCCTTGACGCTTTCCGCGCCGATTTCGCCCTTGATGCCTTCGATCAAGGCGATCGTTTCCGCTTCGCTGAGCTGCTGGGGCAGGAACGCCTCGATCACCGTGACCTCCGCGGATTCGGCGTCGGCAAGTTCCTGACGCCCGCCCTGCGCGAACATTTCAATCGATTCGCGGCGTTGCTTGACCATTTTCTGCAACACTTCGACCACCAGCGTGTCATCGTCGGCAGGAGCCTTGCCGGTCCGCGCTTCGATGTCGCGGTTCTTGATCGCTGCCATCATCAGGCGAATTGTGCCGGTTCTCTGCGCATCACGGGCCTTCATGGCCTCGATCTGCGCGGCTTGGATACGCTCGCGAATCATCTGCTCTCTCAAAATCGGGAAAGAAGAAGCATAGCGCGAAGATTCAGCTTTTAACAGATTGACGGTGCGCGGTCAGGCCACTAGCGCACGGCCCTTAACGACATCGCCAAAAACTCGAAGAAGGAGTGCCCGCCCAATGGCTGACACCAACGCCAGTGCTGCGCCAAAAGGAGCGACGGGCGTATTGGTTCTGGCGTCCGGCGAGGTGATCTGGGGCCGGGGTTTCGGCGCGGAAGGCCACAAAGTCGGCGAAGTCTGCTTCAACACCGCGATGACCGGATATCAGGAGATCATGACCGATCCCTCCTATGCCGGGCAGATCATCAATTTCACCTTCCCGCATATCGGCAATGTCGGCACCAACATCGAGGATATCGAGGCCACCAACCCGCACGCGCTGGCGGCGATCGTCCGTCAGGACGTCACGGATCCGTCCAATTTCCGCAGCACCCAGCATTTTGATGCATGGATGAAGGCGAATGGCCGGGTCGGGCTGTCCGGTGTCGATACGCGCGCGCTGACCCGCAAGATCAGGCTCGCGGGTGCACCCAATGGCGTGATTGCGCATTCCGCTTCTGGCACGTTCGACATTCCGGCGCTGCTGGCCGAGGCCAAGGCCTGGCCGGGGTTGGAGGGCATGGACCTCGCCAAGGATGTCACGACCCTACAGTCCTATGGGTGGGATGACGGATTATGGACACTGGGGCAGGGCTATGCCGCGCACAGCGCCCATCCGAACGGGCCAAAAGTGGTTGCTGTCGATTACGGGATCAAACGCAATATCCTGCGCAACTTGATCGATGCCGGCGCGCAGGTGACGGTCGTCCCCGCCACGGCCAGCTTCGAAGACATCATGACCCACGCGCCCGACGGCCTGTTCCTCTCGAACGGCCCCGGAGACCCCGCCGCGACCGGCGAATATGCCGTCCCCGTGATCCGGCAATGGCTCGAAACCGGCAAGCCGCTGTTCGGCATCTGCCTCGGCCACCAGATGCTCGGCCTCGCGATCGGCGCGAAGACGATCAAAATGTTCCAGGGTCACAGGGGCGCGAACCACCCGGTCAAGCGGCTTTCGGACGGAGCGGTCGAGATCACCAGCATGAACCACGGCTTTGCGGTGGATGCGGAGACGCTGCCGGGGAATGCACGGGCGACGCATGTGAGCCTGTTCGACGGGAGCAATTGCGGGTTTGAGCTGACCGATGCACCGGCGTTCAGCGTACAGTATCATCCAGAGGCGTCGCCGGGGCCGCAGGACAGCCATTATCTGTTCGAGCGGTTTGTTGGGATGATGGGATGAGGAACCCAAATCACGTAAAAAAATGGGCGCTCGGGATAGGTTGCATCATAGCTGCTGCTGTTTTGATCATCCTCGGGCCCGGCCTTCTACTTGGAATTATGCTTGTTGCTGGCTCTGAAAGAACGATTTACGCAAGAGAGAAATCTCCTGACGGTTGGCGCGAAGCCAGAGTTCAATTCGATGATGGCGGAGCGATAAGTCGATTTTCGCGTCTGGTTTTCGTCAAGCACGGTTGGAACATCAGCGACGAACCTCTCCTGAGCTGCCGCGCTTTTTTGGCAGATGGCGAGGCTGAAGTTAAGCTCACTTGGCGAGATAGCACCACGTTGCTGCTCGACCATCATTTTGCGCCCGCCAACGTCGAATCTGTTGCTCAAAATTGCGGACCCGTGAGGATAATTGCGCGTGCCATTCCTCCTTTCGAGAAATATTGATGTCCAATCGCACTGACATTTCCTCCCTCGCCCCCTTCAGGGGGAGAGGGAAGAGCCGTGATAACGGCGAAGGGAGAGGGGGGAGTCATTTACGCTCGCTTCGCGTCGCTCTGCCCCCCGCTCCCCGTCTGGCTGCGCCAGCCGACCCTCTCCCCCTGAAGGGCGGGAGGGTGGCGTCGTGCGCAGGTTTTTCCCGACTCCCCCCTCTCCCCAACCCCTCTCCCCCTGAAGGGGGCGAGGGGCTTTTTGGGGTTTCATTCCCAATCCTTGCCCAGCGCGATCAGGATTGCGCGTGCGACGCCTTCGGGGTTGGTCATCACCTCGCTGTTGCCAAAGCGGATCACGCGGAAGCCCTTGCTTTCGATAAAGGCCGTGCGGGCGGCGTCATAGGCTTCGCGCCCGGCATGGCTGTCTCCGTCGAGTTCGATCACCAGCCTGTGCTCGCGGGTGGCGAAATCGGCGACGTAGGGGGCGATTGGCATTTGTCGGACGAATTTGACGCCGAGGCGGCCTGCAGGGAGGACGATCCAGAGCCTGGTTTCGGGCGGGGTCATGCTGGTGCGCAGGGTTTTGGCGCGGGTTCTGGTTTTGGTGTGGCGTTTCAGTTTGACTCCCCCCTCTCCCTGGCTTCGCTTCGCTGCGCCGTCCCTCTCCCCTTGAAGGGGGAGAGGGGGGTGCTCTCAATCTACGGAAAAAGAACGGGAACAGATGCCCAAACGCACTGACATTTCCTCCATCCTCATCATCGGCGCGGGTCCCATCGTGATCGGGCAGGCGTGCGAGTTCGATTATTCGGGGACGCAGGCGGTCAAGGCGCTGAAGGAAGAGGGTTACCGGATCATCCTGGTCAATTCGAACCCGGCGACGATCATGACCGATCCCGAACTGGCGGATGCGACCTATATCGAGCCGATCACACCCGAAGTGGTTGCCAGGATCATCGAGAAGGAACGGCCCGATGCCGTCCTCCCGACGATGGGCGGGCAGACCGCGCTCAATACGGCGTTGGCACTGTTCAACGACGGCACGCTGGAGAAATATGGCGTCGAGATGATTGGCGCTGATGCCGAGGCGATCGACAAAGCCGAAGACCGGATGAAATTCCGCGAGGCCATGACCAGGATCGGGCTCGAATCCGCGCGCTCCGGCATTGCGCATACGGTTGAGGAAGCGCTTGTGGTGCTCGAACGCACCGGCCTGCCGTCGATCATCCGCCCGAGCTTTACGATGGGCGGCACCGGGGGCGGGGTTGCGTATAACCGCGATGAATTCCTTCAGATCGTCGCTGGAGGCCTCGATGCCTCTCCCACGACCGAAGTGCTGATCGAGGAATCGCTGATCGGGTGGAAAGAATATGAGATGGAAGTCGTGCGCGACCGCAATGACAATGCCATCATCATCTGTTCGATCGAGAATGTCGATCCGATGGGTGTGCATACCGGAGATTCGATCACCGTCGCCCCGGCGCTGACGCTGACCGACAAGGAATACCAGATCATGCGCAATGCAAGCATCGCTTGCCTGCGCGAAATCGGTGTTGAAACAGGTGGTTCGAATGTACAGTTCGCAGTCAATCCCAAGGATGGGCGGCTGATCGTGATCGAGATGAACCCGCGCGTTTCGCGCTCATCCGCGCTGGCCTCCAAGGCGACGGGCTTCCCGATTGCCAAGGTCGCGGCGAAGCTGGCGGTGGGTTACACACTCGACGAGATTGACAACGACATTACCGGCGCGACGCCCGCCTCGTTCGAGCCGACGATCGATTATGTTGTGACCAAGATCCCGCGCTTTGCCTTCGAAAAGTTCAAGGGTGCCGAGCCGTTGCTTTCAACCGCGATGAAATCGGTCGGCGAAGTCATGGCGATTGGCCGGAATATCCACGAATCGATGCAGAAGGCGCTGCGGGGCCTGGAAACCGGGCTAGTCGGCTTCAACTATGTCGATACGCTGATAGGTGCATCGCGTGACGACCTGATTGCCGAATTGTCCCGCCCGACGCCGGACCGGTTGCTCGTCGCTGCGCAATGCCTGCGTGAGGGGATGAGCGTGGCCGATGTTCATGCGGTTGCGAAATATGACCCGTGGTTCCTTGAGCGGATCGCGGAAATCATCGCCGCAGAACGCGAAGTCGAGCAAAATGGCCTTCCACAGGATGCCGAAGGCCTCCGTCGGCTCAAGGCGATGGGCTTTTCCGACAAGCGGCTTGCCTTTCTTTCTCTCCAGTCAACCGGAATGCGCAAGGGCATGCGCCGCACGGTCGCCCATGGCTCGGGACTGATCGCGGAAACCATGCGCGCGATGACCGGCGGTGTGACCGAAGCGCAGGTTCGGGCGTTGCGTCACAAGTTGGGCGTTCGCCCCGTGTTCAAGCGGATCGACACCTGCGCGGCCGAATTCGAGGCCAAGACGCCGTACATGTATTCGACCTATGAAGCCCCGAGTTTCGGCGCGCCCGAATGCGAGAGCGCGCCCACCAATCGTGAGAAAATCGTCATCCTTGGCGGCGGGCCGAACCGGATCGGGCAGGGGATCGAGTTCGACTATTGCTGCTGCCATGCCTGCTTCGCATTGTCGGATGCTGGCTATGAGACGATCATGGTCAACTGCAACCCGGAAACGGTCTCGACCGACTATGATACGTCCGACCGGCTCTATTTCGAACCGCTGACGGCGGAGGACGTGCTGGAGATCCTGCACGTAGAACAGCAGAACGGCACGCTGAAGGGCGTGATCGTCCAGTTTGGGGGGCAGACGCCGCTCAACCTTGCCAAGGCGCTGGAAGATGCTGGAATCCCCATTCTGGGTACGTCGCCCGATGCGATCGATCTGGCGGAAGATCGTGAGCGGTTTGCGGCGTTGGTGAACAAGCTTGGTCTCAAACAGCCCGAGAACGGCATTGCGCGCAGCCGCGAAGAGGCGATCGCTGTAGCCGAGAGCATCGGTTATCCGGTGCTGATGCGCCCTTCCTATGTGCTGGGTGGCCGGGCGATGGAGATTGTCGACACCCAGGCGCAGCTGGAAAATTACATCCAGACGGCCGTGCTCGTATCGGGGGACTCGCCGGTGCTGATCGACCGGTACCTGAGGGACGCGATTGAGGTTGACGTTGATGCGATTGCCGATGGAGACGATGTGGTGGTGGCTGGCATCCTCCAGCATATCGAGGAAGCCGGCGTCCATTCGGGCGACAGCGCCTGCACAATCCCGCCTTACAGCCTGCCTGCGGACATCATCGCCGAGATTGGCAAGCAGGCCGAAGCGTTGGCGCGTGCGCTGAACGTATGCGGGTTGATGAACATCCAGTTCGCGGTCAAGGACGGCGCCGTTTACCTGATCGAAGTCAATCCGCGCGCCTCACGGACCGTGCCGTTCGTTGCCAAGGCCATTGGCGCGCCGATTGCCAAGATCGCGGCGCGGGTGATGGCGGGCGAAAAGCTGAAGAACTTGCCGCAGGTCAATCTCGATATTGACTATATTGCTGTAAAAGAGGCGGTTTTCCCGTTTGCACGCTTCCCCGGCGTCGACCCCGTGCTTTCGCCAGAGATGAAATCGACGGGCGAAGTGATGGGCATCGACGAGGATTTTGCGATGGCCTTTGCCAAGGCACAGATCGGTGGCGGAATGATGCTGCCCGATAGCGGGAAACTGTTTGTTTCCGTGAAGGACAGCGACAAATCTGTGATCCTGCCCGCCGTCCGCCAGGCGGTCGAGCTTGGTTTTTCCGTGTGCGCAACCGGCGGGACCGCAGACTTTCTCGCTCTGAACGGCATTGATGTTGAACGTGTGAACAAGGTCGCGCAGGGTCGCCGGCACATAGTCGATATGATCAAGGACGGCGAAATCGGCCTGATTTTCAACACGACCGAAGGGTGGCAATCGCTCAAGGACAGCGAATCGCTCCGCCGTTCGGCGTTGATGGGGAGGATTCCCTATTTCACCACGGCGTCGGCTTCGGTGGCTGCAGCGCAAGGGATTGCGGCCTTGCGGACAAGAAAACTTGAAGTTCGCACGCTTCAGTCTTATCATTCATCCAGCGCACGCTGATCCCGACAATTCTGGTGAACGGGCGGGCGGCCTCCATTTGGAGCCGCTTGGTGAAGGTTTTTTGACAAGTGAAGGTTTGAGAGATGGCGACAGTCGAAAAGATGCCGATGCTCCTTGAAGGACACAAGATGCTGACCGAGCATCTTTCGCGCCTGAAGGCCGAGCGTCCGCAGATCATCGATTCGATCGAAGAGGCCCGCGCGCATGGCGATCTTTCGGAAAACGCCGAGTATCATGCTGCCAAGGAGCAGCAGGGCCAGAACGAAGCCACGATCTCGGATATCGAGGACAAGCTGAGCCGCGCCATGATCATCGATCCGACGACGCTTTCCGGCGACAAGATTGTCTTTGGCGCGACCGTCACGTTGATCGATGAAAATGAAAAGCCGGTCCGTTACCAGATTGTGGGCCAGCCCGAGGCGGATGCCAAATCCGGCAAGATTTCCTATAACTCGCCGTTGGGCCGTGGCTTGATCGGGCGCAAGGTCGATGACGAGGTGGAAGTGACGGTGCCGTCAGGCGACCGCTTCTATATCGTCTCCAAAATCGAGTTCATCTGAACCTCAGCGTTTGAGCATGTCCGGCTCAAGCAGCCGGTGCAAGTGGACGACCACATATTTCATTTCCGCATCGTCGACCGTGCGTTGCGCGGCTGCGCGCCAGGCCTTTTCGGCTGATTTATAATCCGGAAACATCCCGACAAGGTCGATCGATTTGAGGTCCGCGAAATCGAGCGTGCGCGGGTCTTTGACCCGCCCGCCAAATACTAGGTGAAGATTGCTCATTCGCGTCCCCCGAAACTGGCTGGTTTTGCAAAGTGCGTGGTGGGCGCGGCAGGGATTGAACCTGCGACCCCACCCGTGTGAAGGGTGTGCTCTACCACTGAGCTACGCGCCCGCACCTTGCTGGCTGGCCGTTAGACAAGCGTCCCGACAATGACAAGGCCGACCGCTGGACGAAACAAAACGGGCAGCATCCGCGAAGATGCTGCCCGTTTGTTCATTCGTCCCTCCCGAAGGAGGTCGCGATCAATTTACGGCGTCTTTCAGACCCTTGCCAGCCTTGAACTTGGGCTGGGTCGAAGCGCTGATTTTCATTGGCTCACCAGTGCGGGGGTTGCGGCCGGTGGATGCCTTGCGCTTGGAAACCGAAAAGGTCCCAAAACCGACCAGGCGAACTTCGCCGCCCTTCTTGAGGCTGCCCGTGATGGCGTCGAATACACCTTCAACAGCTTTGCCAGCGTCTGCCTTGGTCAGGCCAGCTGCTTCTGCAACCGATGAAATAAGTTCTTGTTTGTTCATTTTGTTGAACCCCCTATCAGATGGTTTCAGAATGACTCACGGTCAATCTGGCCGCACCTAACTCCAACCGCTGGCCTTATGTCAAAGGGATTCGCGCGAAAAGTCGCCGAAATCAGACATTTTGTTGTAATTATTGGACGGAATCTCAGTGCGGCAGGGATTCACCCGTGCCACTCCGCCCGATCGGTGGTTGTGCAGCCAGATCATCGGCCTCGGTCCACTCGATCGGATGGAGCGGTTCAGTCAAGGCAAGTGCCAAAACTTCATCGACATGGCGGACCGGAATGATCGTCAGATTGTCGAGAATGTTCCTCGGAATCTCGACGAGATCCTTTTCATTTTCCTGTGGAATGATGACGGTCTTGATGCCGCCGCGCAAAGCTGCAAGCAGCTTTTCCTTCAGTCCCCCTATCGGGAGGACGCGACCGCGTAGCGTGACTTCTCCCGTCATCGCGACATCGCGGCGCACCGTTATGCCGGTCAAGGTCGAAATCATTGCGGTCACCATGCCAATCCCTGCCGAAGGGCCATCTTTGGGGACAGCACCTTCAGGCAAATGGATGTGGAGATCCTTGCGCGAAATCAGGCTTGGTTTGATACCATAGGCCGGGCTGCGCGCCTTTACGAACGACAGGGCCGCCTGGATGGACTCGGTCATGACCTCGCCCAGCTTTCCGGTCGTGCGCACGGCACCTTTGCCGGACACGGTAACCGCTTCGATCGTCAGCAGTTCGCCGCCCACTTCGGTCCAGGCGAGACCGGTTACGGCTCCGATCTGGTTCTCTTCCTCACCGAGGCCATGGCGGTATTTGATCACGCCGGCGAATTCGGAGAGATTCTCGGGCGTGATTTCAACTGATTTGGCCTTGCCTTCGAGAATGCGGCGAAGCGCCTTGCGCGCGAGCTTGGCGATTTCACGTTCAAGCGTCCGCACGCCCGCTTCGCGCGTATAACCCTGAATCAGGGCCCGCAATCCTTCATCGGTCAGGACAAACTCGCCCTTTTTCAAGCCATGGGCCTCGATTTGCTTGTCCAGCAAATGACGCTTGGCAATCTCGACCTTTTCATCTTCGGTATAGCCCTCGAGCCGGATGATCTCCATTCGGTCGAGCAGCGCCTGCGGCAGGTTAAGCGAATTCGCTGTTGTCACGAACATGACGTCCGACAGATCAATGTCGAGTTCCAGATAATGGTCCTGGAACCGGCTGTTCTGTTCCGGATCGAGCACCTCAAGCAACGCAGACGCCGGATCGCCACGGAAATCCTGTCCCAGCTTGTCGATCTCGTCGAGCAGGAAGAGCGGGTTCATCGTCCCCGCCTTCTTCAGGTTGGTGACGACCTTTCCGGGCAGCGAGCCGATATAGGTCCGGCGATGTCCGCGGATTTCAGCCTCATCGCGCACGCCACCCAGCGACTGGCGAATGAATTCGCGACCACAGGCCTTGGCGATCGAACGACCAAGCGAGGTCTTGCCCACACCCGGTGGGCCGACAAGGCACAGAATCGGGCCCTTCAGTTTGGACGTGCGCGCCTGCACCGCCAGATACTCAACGATCCGGTCCTTGACCTTCTCGAGCGCGTAATGATCATCGTCGAGCACGGCTTGCGCCGCCGCGATATCCTTTTTGAGCTTCGACTTCTTGCCCCAGGGCAGGCCAAGCAGAACGTCGAGATAGTTGCGTGTGACGGTCGCCTCTGCGGACATTGGCGCCATCGACTTGAGTTTCTTGAGTTCCGATGTCGCCTTTGTCTTGGCTTCCTTGGAGAGTTTGAGCGTCTCGACCTTCTTGGTCAGTTCGGCAAGCTCATCGCCTTCGCCATCTTCACCCTCATTGCCCAATTCGCGCTGAATCGCTTTCAACTGCTCGTTGAGATAATATTCCCGCTGGGTCTTTTCCATCTGGCGCTTCACGCGACCACGGATCTTCTTTTCGACCTGGAGGACGCCGAGTTCGCCTTCCATGAAGGCATAGGCCATTTCGAGGCGCTTGCCGGGATCGCTTTCGATCAGCAGCGATTGCTTGTCGCTGACCTTGAGCGAGAGGTTTGCTGCAATGGCATCGGCCAGTCTCGAAGGGTCCTCAATCTCGGAAAGTTGCACGGCCGTTTCTGCCGGCAGTTTCTTGTTGAGCTTTGCATAGTTTTCAAACTGGTCCACCACGGACCGCATCAGCGCCGTCACTTCTGTGCTGGTAGCTTCTTTCTCAACCACCGGTTCGATGGTTGCAATCAGGAATTCACCCGAACCAGTCAACGTCGCAAGATTTGCACGCTGCTTGCCCTCGACGAGAACGCGCACGGTTCCATCCGGAAGCTTGAGGAGTTGCAGGACCGAGGCGATAACGCCCAGATCATACAGATCGTCCCGGCCGGGATCATCCTGCGCCGGGTCAAGCTGGGCGACGAGGAAAATCTCCTTGTCTGCGTTCATGGCCTGTTCGAGCGCCGCCACAGATTTATCGCGGCCCACAAACAGGGGCACGACCATGTTGGGAAACACGACGATGTCACGCAAGGGCAGGACTGGATACGACTGGTTCATTATGGCTCCAACGGCGATTGGATCGCTATATGGGTGCAATGTGGCGCCCGATCAATGCTCAAGACTTTTATCGTTTTGTGCCTCTAGACCAGAAACGTGAATCAAGGTCTCGATTCAATGATGAAAGTATGATTCACAATTTCAAACACCTGGCAGGAATCTCGCAATCGACACGGCGTTAAGCCAAAACCCCATCATGAAGCCTCAGGGTGCGGTCCAGCCGCGATGCGATCCGTTCGTTGTGCGTTGCGATCAACGCAGCCGAGCCTTCGCCGCGGACAAGCTTCAGAAATTCGTCGAGGACCACATCTGCCGTTGCTTCGTCCAGATTGCCGGTCGGTTCATCGGCCAGGATAAGGGCAGGGCGGTTCGCCAGCGCCCGGGCCACGGCCACCCGTTGCTGTTCGCCGCCTGAAAGCTGGCTCGGGCGGTGGTCGAGCCGCGCAGAAAGGCCGAGAGAGCCGAGCAGCGATACGGCCCGGGCTTCGGCGGTTTCGCGATTGGCGCCGTGGATCAACTGCGGAAGAATGACATTCTCCACGGCGGAGAAATCGGGGAGCAAGTGATGGAACTGGTAGACAAAGCCCAGCATGTCGCGGCGCAGGCGGGTGCGTCCGTCATTATCGAGATTGGCGGCTTCCTCGTCACCGATCCGGATGGAGCCTGAAAAACCGCCTTCGAGCAGGCCGACCGCCTGGAGGAGGGTCGATTTTCCCGATCCCGAAGGGCCGAGCAGACCGACAATCTCGCCCGCAGCGACGCAAAGATCCACGCCGCGCAGCACTTCAATCGTCGCCGGGCCTTGAGTGAAGCTCCTTTGCAGACCGGTTACCGTCAAAATCTCACTCATAGCGCAAGACCTGAACAGGATCGGTGTTGGCTGCCTTGAAGGCCGGATAGAGGGTGGCAAGGATCGTCAGGGTCAATGCCATCACGACAACGCCAAGCACTTCAAGCGGGTCCGTCCGCGCCGGAAGTTCGGTCAGGAAGCGGATCGAAGGATCCCAAAGATTCTGGCCGGTCAGGAACTGGATCGCGTTCACCATGCCTTGGCGAAAGGTAAGGATGACGAAACCAAGCCCGACACCCGCCGCAATCCCGAGTGAGCCGATCACGATCCCGACGGTCATGAATATCCGGACCAGGCTGGCACGCGATGCCCCCATCGTCCGGACAATCGCAATGTCGCGTGTTTTGGCTCTGACCAGCATGATCAATGAAGAAAGGATGTTGAAGGCCGCCACGAGGATGATCAGCGACAGGATGACGAACGATACAACCCGGTCGACCGCCAGTGCCTCGAACAACGACGCGTTCATGCTTCGCCAGTCCGATACGACCGCCTTGTCCGCGACCTTGGCTGCAAGCGGAGCGAGGATCGGGCCGACCTTGTCCGGATCGGTCGTGTCGAGTTCGACCATCCCGACAGCATCGCCCAGCAGCAGCAATGTCTGGGCATCCTCGATCGGCATGATCACGAACGCCTTGTCATAATCGTAAACGCCAACCTCGAAGACTGCCGCCACCCTGTAGCTGACAATACGGGGCACCGAGCCAAATGGTGTCGACTGTCCATCGGGAGAAATCAGGCTGATATTGCCGCCAATCTGGGCACCCAGTGCATCGGCAAGCCGCGCTCCAATCGCAACATTTCCGCTCCCGGGCACCAACTCGGCCAGCTTGCCGGTCAGGACCTTGTTGTGGATCGTGGAATTTGTGCGGATGTCATTGACCAGCATGCCGCGCACCAGCACGCCTTCGACACGGCCTTGATAACTCGCCATCAGGGGCTGTTCGATCAATGGCGTCGCGCTCGTGACCCCCGGAGTCGCCTTTGCCTCGACCATGATCTGGCGCCAATCGGGCAGTTTCCCGTTATAGCCCTGAACCACGGCGTGGCCGTTCAACCCCACGATCTTGTCAAACAGTTCGGCACGAAAGCCATTCATCACGCTCATCACGACGATCAGTGCCGCCACGCCCAGCATCACGGCAAAGAGGCTGATTCCGGCAACCAGAAAGATAAAGCCTTCGCCTCGCCCTGGAAGCAGATAGCGTCTGGCGATCATGCGCTCATGGGCCGAAAGGATCATGGAGTGGCCCTAGAGCGCAGGGTGACCACTGGCAAGCCGCTCAAACTGTGGCGGATTAAACACACTGCTCGCCAAATCGACTCCGCTGTAACAATCTTTCGATGACAAGTTTACAGAGTTTCCCTAGCGGAAGTCTTCTGAATCGTGAGGCCACGGTTTAGGGAGGTAAATCGGCTCCGCGTCAAAGCTGGGAAAACCAGATTGATCGTGTCGAGACGCAAAAACTATAACGGGGGTTGACGAGATCGTCACGCGGATGCCCGGACTGGAAACAGTCCGGGCATTTGTTCATTGTCGGTTTTACATCGTCGGCATGACAAGCAATCGACTTTCTGCTGCGCGCAGGAGGAACTGGCAGATTTCGCGGTTTAGGTTGGTCGCCCATTCCGCGTCAATCGTTTCCACCGTGGTGTGAAGCGCGATCAGTGTTTCAGAATGGCGATCATGCAAGGCAGAGAGCGTGCCGAGTTTCAGATCGGATTCTTCCAGCGCAGCATCAAGGGAAAGACGAACACGAAGAGCAGGCAAAAGGTCCATATGCGATGCCGCGAGGAACAGCATCCGCATCTCCCTATTCTCCCGGACATAGGTGTCTGCCGCACGATCGGCCTCCTGTGCGACAAGCATGGCGAGTACCGCAGACATCCTGGCGTCTCCCAGAGCATAGGAGCTCGGATTGAGTTCGGGAATGATGCGGGTTGCGATCGTGGTCACAAGACCCATCAGGAGCTGATCGATCCCGGGTTTCATCCGACAAGTTCGCAAAAACGTTTTGCAAGAGCATGATTTCCAAGTGTTTTAGGATACCATGCCGAAAATGCGAGGACCGGATCGGTATTGATCCCGCTGATGCTGGCATGACCCGAGGAAATCCAGATCGCGATCCCCTTCACGGTCGCAAACATTTCCCACCATTTGAACGCAGCTTCATCGAAAGTGAGGCCGCTTGCCTGCTCCCAAAGGGCGATGGCCTTTGCGCGGTCAATCAGACCGGCGGCCCGGCTCGCATCCTGAAGGTTCCACAGGGGATCCAGAGCCCAGGCCAGATCCTCAAGTGGATCACCAATATGTGCCATTTCCCAGTCCAGCACGGCAATAATCCGTCCCGCACCGTCATGGAGGACATTGCCGTTGCGATAATCGCCATGGATGATCGACAGCCGTTGCGCGGGCGGAGGCGGATTCCGCCGCAACCAGCGCAGGGCCGCCATGAGGATGGGTTCAGGCTGGAGCGCGTTTTTTTCCACTTGGGCTGTCCAGTAATCGAGTTCGCGGACCCAGCATTGATCGGCGAGGGGTGTATCAACAATTCGGGCAAGCGGGCTGGAATTCACATCCGCGCCATTGATCCTGCCCAGCAGATCAAAAAACTGCTGGCCGATGGCATCGCGATGCGCGCCATAGGCATCGGCAACAAAGGGGCTGGCAGCCTCGCCGCCTTCGATCCTCTCCATCACAAAGAAGGGTGTTCCAATCAGTGAGGCGTCTCCACACAGGCTGATTGCGCGAGGGACGGGAACGGTGCTGCCTTCAAAAGACTGGAAGGCGGCATATTCAAGCTCGCGCGGTGTATCGATCAGGCTGTCGCCGGGATCGCAGCGCAGGATCATGCCGTGTGTCGATCCAGCGATGGAGACGTCGATGGCGTATGTTTCGCGGGATGCGCCGCCGTGAAACCGCCGAATCGATGCGATCCGGACGTCGCTGACCTCGACCGCCGAGCCGATGTGTTGGCCAACCGCCAGCAATTGCGCTTCGTTGAGCAAGCCTCGTTCCGTTTATCGTTTCTGCACGGACTTCATGAGGAAATCTGCGCTGTCCTGCAAGACAGGAGCCTTGCTCCGAAACGGTTTGGATACGGCCATGATCACGTCTTCGTGACTCAGGTCATTATAGGCGCGAAATTCAACCGGTGCGCCGAGGTCATGCAGTCTTTTCGACAACAGGATCGCGTTGCGAGGCTTGACCGTGTCATCGGACGTTCCGGTTGCGACCATGATCGGGGGTGCATCCTTGCGGGCGTAGGCAATGGGCTGGGTTTCCTGAGGGTTCGGCCAGGCATGCATCGCATTGATCGAACGCTTTGAATCATAGGGATAAAAATCATACGGGCCCGAAAGACCGACCGTTGCACGGACAATTTCAGGATCAACCCCTGCATCCCTCAGATAGTGTCGGTCCAATGTCAGCATCATCGCAATATAGGCGCCAGCCGAGTGGCCCGCGAGCACTACGCGTCCGGGATCGCCGCCATAGCGTTCAATATTGTCCTGCACCCAGCGGACGGCTGCTGCTCCATCCTGATTGAAAACGGGAAAGCGGACTTGGGGTACCTTGCGATAGTCCGGCACGACCACAATGAAGCCCTTGGCCGCGTAAGCGCGCGCCGCAAAGCCATAGTGCGATCGTTCGCCATGGGCCCATCCGCCGCCATAGAAGAACACCAGCACCGGCTTCCTCGCATTTCCCTTGGGCGTGCCCCAGACATCGAGTCTCAAGTTGTTTTCGGCATTGAATGTCACGTTGGATGCCAAACGCTCGACACCGCCGCCCGGCCATGCGCGATCAAGAATGTCCAGCTGGTGCGGCGGAGCCACAAGCCGCGCAAAAAGAAAGAGAGAGATCGCAACGGCGATTGTTACAAAAACGACGGTTTTCATATGTCTCCGATCAGAATGCCTCGGCCGGAAGCGCCATGATTGCTTCGGCCCCTGCCTCGAGCTTGCGTCGCAGCGCTCCTGTATCCGGCATGATCCGTTCTGCGAAGAACCGCGCCGTGACGAGTTTTGCCTCCATGAAGGCCCTGTCTTCCGTTCCTGCATCAAGCGCGGCCTTCGCTGCACTGGCCATCCGCAGCCACATCAGGCCGAGCGAAACAATGCCCATCAAGTGCAGATAGGGCGTTGAACCGGCGCCGGCATTGTCCGGGTTGGCCATGCCGTTCTGCATGAGCCACATCGTCGATGCCTGCAGATCGCCCGACGCTTTTTCAAGGCGGCCGGCAAATTCGGCCAGCTCGGGCTTCGCTTTGGCGACTTCGATCTCCGATGCCAGCAGTGCGAAGAAGGCCTGCACACCGCGTCCACCGTTTTGGGCAAGCTTCCTGCCGACCAAGTCGAGCGCCTGGACGCCGTTCGCGCCTTCATAAATCTGTGTGATGCGGGCATCGCGGACATACTGGCTCATGCCCCATTCCTCGATATAGCCGTGCCCGCCATAGACCTGCTGCATCGCCGTCGCCACGTCATAGCCCTTGTCTGTGCCATAGCCCTTGATGACGGGTGTCAGCAGCGAGATCAGGTCGTCCGCCATCTGGCGCTCTTCCTCGGTCTGGGCATTGTGCGCGAGGTCAACCTGCATTGCGCCCCACAGGCACAAGGCGCGCAATCCTTCGGTCAGCGCCTTGGCTTCCATCAGCATCCGCCGGATGTCCGGATGTACGAACAGCGTATCAGCCTTTTCCTGCGGTTCCTTTGCGCCGGTCAGTGCGCGGCCCTGACGGCGGTCCTTCGCGTACTGGACGCCATTCTGATAGGCGATGTCACCCTGGGCGAGGCCCTGCACGCCAACGCCAAGCCTCGCCGCGTTCATCATGATGAACATGGCCGCCAGACCCTTATTCTCTTCGCCAACCATGTAGCCCGTTGCGCCATCATAGTTCATTACACAGGTCGCCTGTGCGCGGATGCCCATCTTGTGTTCGATCGAACCACAACTCACGGCATTTCGTTCGCCGAGCGAACCATCGGCGTTCACCATGACCTTGGGGACAATGAACAGCGAGATGCCCTTGCTCGATTCTGGTGCACCCGGAGTCTTGGCGAGGACGAGATGGATAATATTCTCGGTCAGGTCGTGTTCTCCACCCGAAATGAAGATTTTCGAGCCAGTGATCCGGCAGCTGCCATCCGCCTGTGGTTCGGCCCGGGTTCGAATCAGGCCAAGATCGGTGCCGGCATGGGATTCGGTCAGGTTCATTGTCCCGCCCCAATCGCCCGAAATCATCTTTGGAACATATTTGGCCTTCTGCTCATCCGATCCCTTGACCAGGATCGACGCCACGGCACCCATTGTCAGGCCCGGATACATTCCGAATGACTGGTTGGCCGCCATACGAAATTCTTCCATCGCCGTGCTGATGACATGGGGCAGGCCTTGTCCGCCAAATTCTTCCGGTGCGGAAAGCCCGACCCAGCCGCCTTCTCGATAGGCGCGATAAGCCTGCTTGAACCCGTCGGGCGTCGTGACGGTGCCATCGGGATGCCGGGTGCAGCCCTGCTCGTCGCCCGATTTGTTCAGCGGGAATAGTATCTCCTCGCAGACCCGGCCGCCCTCGGTCAGGATCGCATCGACCAATTCAGGTGTCGCATTTTCAAATCCGGGCAGGTTCGCATAGCGATCGAGCCCGATCACATGGTCAAGGATGAATCGCGTATCGCGGACGGGGGCTCGATATTGGGGCATGGGACGTCTCCGCTCTGTAAAAGCCAATCAGGCGTCGCCGGATGCGTCCGCCTTTCTTACAATATCGATGAAACGGGACAGTTCATCAATATGCGCATCAATATCGAGGCGCTGGCGCTTCAACAGGTCAATCCGCCCCTGACATTTCTCGACAGTAACCAGCCGTTGTGCATGGCGGCCATCGCCAATGTCATACAGGTCGATCATCTCGCGTATGTCGGCAAGGCTGAAGCCCACGCGTTTCGCGCGCAGGATCCAGGCAAGGCGGGCGCGATCCCGCTTGGTGTAAACCCGGGTCAGCCCGCGCCGGATGGGGGCAATAAGGCCTTCATCCTCATAGAAACGCAACGCGCGCGCCGTGATCTCGAACTCGTCGGACAGGTCGGAAATCGAATATTGATGCCGATCTCGCGGATCAGCTACCTCGACGGTCGCAGTAGACATGCATGCTTGTTACTTTACGTATACGTAAGGGTCAATCGGGTTGTGATGCGGGCGACATGTTGGTTTGCAGCACGCCTTGCAACGTGGTTCAAGCTTGATAGGGATCGAATTTCCGCTCCGCAAACCGGGATATGGAATGGACACGAACACGCTCATCATGGTCGCTGCACTGATGGGATTGGCAGCGGCGCTTTATACTTCGGTTGGCCATGCGGGCGCCTCAGGCTACCTGGCAATCATGACCCTGTTTGCCGTCGCACCCGCAACAATGAGGCCGACGGCGCTGGTGCTGAATATCATTGTTGCAAGTCTGGCGACGATGCGTTTCGGACGCGCCGGGCTGATCAACTGGCAATTACTGCTGTTTTTCGTTCTTGGCGCCGTCCCTGCCGCATTTATCGCAGGCGGCGTGACCCTTCCGGCGCATTATTATCGGCCGCTGGTCGGCGTGATATTGTGGGTCGCTGCTGTCCGACTGTTCTGGCCCCGGGAACTAAAGGCATTGGTGGAGCCAAGTGCACCGCCATTGGTCGTGGCGATCGGTTCGGGCGCGATCATCGGCACATTGTCGGGCCTTACCGGCACGGGTGGCGGCATCTTCCTCAGCCCGCTCATCCTGTTCCTTGGCTGGGAATCGGTTCGCAAGACTTCAGGAATCTCTGCGGCTTTTATACTTTGCGTGTCGATTGCCGGGCTCGCGGGAAACCTGAGAAGCGTCGGGCGATTGCCGCCTGAACTCCCCTATTTCATTGGCGCGGTGGTGATCGGGGCTCTGGTCGGAACACAATTGGGACTGTCCCGACTTCCCGCCAATCGCCTGTTGCAGGCACTGGGCTGCGTCCTCGTGATCGCCGGGGGTAAACTTATCCTGTCCTGAACCTTGCAAACTGCTGACCAAATTTGATCTCGATCAAGGACTGGCATCCCGTATGCATTATTCGTGACTTTCCTCCTCGGAGAATCCTTTATCAGATTCCTCCATTTGGCCCGGCGCGCAATCGTCGGGCCTTTTTTTGCGGCACTTGCCAGTCCGCGACCGCCAGACTCATGTCGTTGCTTCGAATTTCGGGCTATCGGGTCATCGTCACGCGTTTCAAACCGCTCGACCGCAGTGAAGCACCCCTTGCTCTCATGATCCGCACGCGATAAAGGCGCGGCCAATTCCAAACCCTCAAGTTCTTATGGAGACGACCAGACATGGCCGCCAATCGCACGTTTTCGATCATCAAGCCCGATGCCACCCGTCGCAACCTTACCGGCGGCGTTACCAAGATGCTGGAGGACGCCGGCCTGCGGGTTGTTGCCTCCAAGCGCATCCGGATGACCAAGGATCAGGCGGAAGGCTTTTATGGCGTTCACCGCGAGCGCCCCTTCTTCAATGACCTTGTCAACTTCATGACGTCTGGGCCAGTTGTCGTGCAGGTGCTCGAAGGCGAAAATGCCGTGCAGCGCAACCGCGACATCATGGGTGCAACCAACCCGGAAAATGCCGACGATGGCACAATTCGCAAGGTCTTTGCCGAATCGATCGAAGCCAATTCGGTTCACGGATCCGATAGTGACGAAAATGCTGCGATCGAGATCGCCTATTTCTTCAAGCCGGACGAAATTGTCGGCTGATCTTGCCTTGGCCAGCCGCCTTGCCGATGCGGCAGGGGCGGCTATCCGACCCTATTTCCGGGTCGAATTCGGGCTGGAGATAAAGGCCGACGCGTCTCCGGTTACACTTGCCGACCGGGCGGCGGAGGCAGCAATCCGCGCAATCCTCGAGATCGAAAGGCCCGATGACGGGATTGTCGGAGAGGAGTTCGGCAGCACCCGCGAAGACGCATCACGCGTTTGGGTACTTGATCCGATCGACGGAACGCGCAGCTTTGTGGGCGGTCGTCCGATCTTCGGGACGCTGATTGCGCTTGTTGAGGATGGCGTCCCGGTCATCGGACTGATCGACCAGCCGATCAGCGGAGAACGCTGGGTCGGCGCCGTTGGACAATCGACGCTGTTCAATGGCCAAACTGCAAGTACCAGACGGTGCGCCAGCCTTGCACACGCATTGCAGGCGACAACCTCGCCCGCCGCCTTTTCAGCCGAGCATCTACGCGCCTTCGAACGCCTGATTCCGGTGACACGCGACACGCTTTATGGCGGCGATTGCTATAATTACGGGCTAGTCGCCATTGGCCAGATCGACCTTGTTGTCGAGTCCGGTCTGAAGCTTCATGATTTTGCCGCCCTGGTGCCCGTTGTTGAAGGTGCCGGAGGAATCATGTGCAATTGGCAGGGGGAAAGGCTGACAAGCGCCAGTGACGGGCATGTGATAGCCTGTGGTGACGCCAGCCTGTTGCCCGAAATCGTTGAACATCTGAACCGCTGAGCAATGGCAGAGGTCCTCGTCCGCTTTGCGGTCCCCGACGTGCGGCTTCGTCCCTATCTTTCGACCATATGGGAAATAACGGTGACCGGAGAAGGGATCGTCGAGGATTGGCTCCATCCCGAATGGGCCAATATCCGGATGACTCTCGATGATCCCTGGGCGTTCGGTCCGTCACCGGACACTCTTTCGTGGCTGCCAATCGCAATCATCCAGGGACCCACCAGCCGCCCAACCTTCATTCGCGGCCATGCCGGGCGGGCCTTTGGTATTGGCGTCTTGCCAACCGGCTGGAACCGGCTCTGGCGTGCCAGTGCGCACGAGTGGGCGGATCGTTTCGGACCGCTGGCCTCTATCATGGGGAGCGACGCTGACCGCCTCGAAATCGCCATCAAGGCGGCGCCGGATTTCGAATCGCGGGTGGATGCGGCCAATCGTTTCATGCTCGGGATGCTCGACAAAAGCAGGCCGTCTGCGCTGGATGACCAGATCAAGGCGTTGTTCCAGGTCCTGATCGATCCGGCCAGTGCGACCGTCGAACAGATTACGGCGACGCTGGGTTTGCCGCAAAGTCGGCTGGCACGGCTTTCCAAACGCGGGTTCGGCTTCCCGCCAAAACTGCTTCTTCGCCGTCAGCGTTTTTTGCGGATGCTGGGGACGCTGCATGCGCGGCCCTATGACGAATGGTCCGATTTCCTTGATCCTCAATATGTCGACCAAAGCCATATGATTCGCGATTTTCAGAGATTTCTCGGCATGGCGCCAAGCCATTATTTCGCACTGAAGCGGCCGATCCTTGAGGCCGCAACGCGCGGGCGGGCCGCCTTGTTCGGCCAGCCGCTCCAGGGGCTTCATTCGCCGCGCGGCTGATTCCGGCGGCTAAAACTCGTCGGCGACGAAGTGGGCCTTGCCTAGTCGGGCGGGTGCGATGAGCATCCAGCTCTTGCGGAGCCATTCGCCGATATGGCTCCAGTCATTGCTGCCAGCATCCAGCCGGATGCCGATCCAGCCCGAAGGGCCGAAATAGGCCGGCCGGTAGTAGAGATCAGGGTCCTGCTCGATCAGCATCGCCTGTTCCTCGATACCGCTGGCCTTGACCAGCAGGCCGGTCACGCCGTCATGATGATGATCGCGGCTGAAATAGGCGAAAAACTTGCCGCCCTTGATGAAAAAACCCGGTGAGCCGTGCGAGACCTTTTCCTCGGCCTCGGGCAGCGCGAGCGCAAGCGAACGGATCTGGCCGAGGATCCAGTCGGGAGAGGTCTCGCGGGCGACATAATCCGCCAGCACCCGCGAATAGAGCTGGTGTTCGGCAATCAGGATGCGGTCTGCGAGCGTATCGGGCGTGTCGTCGGGAAGGATGGCAACCTCGGTTTGGCCGAGCACCGGCCCGTCATCGAGTTCCGCCGTCACGATATGCACGGTGCAGCCTGAAACTGTGTCTCCAGCGCCGATCGCGCGTTCGGGGGTGTCGAGTCCCTTGTATTTTGGCAGAAGCGAAGGGTGGATATTGAGGATGCGATCACGCCATTCGCCGACGAATTCTGCGGAAAGGAGCCGCATGTATCCGGCAAGGGCGATGAATTCGGTTCTGGCCTTTTTCAGCTCTGCGGTGATGATCAAATCGAATTCGGCGCGTTTCATTCCCTTGTGGCTGTGCGCGAAAACCGGAATCCCCTCGGCTGCGGCCAGCTTGAGGCCCGGTGCGTAGGGATCATTGGCGGCGACAAGGACAATCTCGAACGGGCATTCAGGGTGTTTGGCGGCATAAACCAGTGCGGCCATGTTTGATCCCCGGCCGGAAATCAGAACGGCTACGCGCGCCTTAGCCATTGTGGGTGCAACTCCATGCCGCCATCGCCGTCCACGTATCGTTGTCACCAAACACGGTGCATCCCTTTTTACCCGCAGCGATGTAACCGATACGGAAAACCTGTTCTCCGGCGGACGTGAGCGCGGCCGATACGTCCTGCGCCATTTCGGACGCGACGACGACCGCCATTCCGATGCCGCAGTTGAATGTGCGTGCCATTTCTTCAGGCTCGATATTCCCCTGTGCCTGAAGGAACGCCATCAATCGCGGTTGCTGCCAAAGGCTGGCGTCGACATGCGCATGAAGGCCATCGGGCAGGACACGCGGAATATTCTCGAGCAAGCCGCCGCCCGTAACGTGCGCCATCGCGTGGATGTGCCCCTTGCGGACTTCGGGGAGCAAGGATTTCACATAAATCCGGGTCGGCGCCATCAATGCGTCGATAAGAATGACATTCTGGTCAAACAGGGCGGGGCGATCAAGTTTCCAGCCCTTGTCAGCGGCCAATCGGCGGACCAGCGAAAAACCATTCGAATGGATGCCCGACGAGGCAAGCCCGAGAATCACATCGCCATCGGCAACCTTGTCTGCAGTCAGCACCTGATCCCGCTCGACAGCGCCAACGCAAAAGCCGGCAAGGTCATAGTCGCCGTCCGCGTACATTCCCGGCATTTCGGCTGTTTCGCCGCCGATCAGCGCGCATCCTGCCTGTTTGCAACCCTCGGCAATGCTCGCGACAACGCGCTCCGCGGCGGCAAGGTCAAGTTTCCCGCTGGCATAATAGTCGAGAAAGAAGAGCGGCTCTGCGCCTTGGACGATCAAATCGTTCGCGCACATCGCGACCAGGTCGATTCCCACCCCGTCATGACGCCCCGAATCAATCGCGAGCTTCAGTTTCGTCCCGACCCCGTCATTTGCTGCGACCAGAAGCGGGTCGTTGAACCCGGCTGCCTTGAGATCAAAAAAACCGCCAAATCCGCCAAGATCTGCGTCCGCGCCGGCACGACGCGTCGATTTGGCGAGCGGCGCGATGGCCCTGACAAGCGCATTTCCTGCGGAGATTGAAACCCCTGCCTTGGCATAGGTATAGGGCTCGGACTGGTTATGTCTGTGATTCATCGCGCCCCTGCTATCCACAACGCGCTTGGAATTCCATGATTCCATCGCCAAAAGGGCGGCGTGAGCGATTTTTCCCGTTTTTTGCGTCCTGTCCCCTTCGCTGTTGCGCTTGCGATTGCGGGATTGGGTGCGGCCGTCGTTGCACAAATAGAGGGCGGAGATCGCGGTATTGCGCCGATTGACAGCTCGTCTGACTTCGAGGTTTCCGGCATCAGGGTCGATATCGCTGCGAAAAGCGCGGATACGGCCCGCTTTGGGGGCTGGCGGGAAGCCCAGCGTCAGGGCTGGAGACTGCTTTGGGGAAAGGTCCACGGAGCCGGTGCCCCGGGTTTGAGTGATTCGGCACTCGATTCGATTGTCGCAGCGATTGTCGTTGAAGACGAACAGATCGGTCCCAATCGTTATGTGGCGACCTTGGGCGTCCTCTTCGATCGGGTTCGTGCGGGCCAGATTCTGGGCGTAAGCGGTTCAACGATCCGATCCGCACCGTTGCTCGTGATCCCGGTGCAGTGGTCCGGTGGGGCACCGCAAAGTTTCGAGACCCGCACTGAATGGCAGAAGGCCTGGGCACGATTCCGCACCGGAGGCAGCTCGATCGATTATGTAAGACCGAGTGGAACCGGTGCGGATCCGCTTTTGCTCAACTATGGCCAGACAGGGCGGCCGGGTCGGCGCTGGTGGCGGATGTTGCTTGATCAATATGGAGCTGCAGACGTGATTGTGCCGCAGGTCAGACTTGAGCGGATGTGGCCGGGCGGACCGGTGATTGGTCACTTCTCCGCGCGTTTCGGCCCCGACAATCGCCCGCTTTCGAACTTTGTGCTCCGGGTAGGGTCAAGTGCCGGCATTCCACGCATGATGGACGAAGGTGTGCGTCGGCTGGATCAGATGTTCGTGGAAGCCCTCGCCGATGGTCGCTTGCGCCCCGACACGTCGCTGATCATCGAGCAGACGATTGACCCGTCATTGCTTGAGACAGGAGAAGCGCCGTTGCTGGAAACAGGCGTTACGCCGGATACGCCCGAGACGATGACCGCAACGGCGGGGACATCGACATTTACAGTTCAATATGAAACGCCCGACGTCGCCTCCGTAAGCAGCACCGAAGGCACCATCCGCAGCATTACAGGGGTGAGGTCGGTTTCAACCGGGAGCCTAGCACTTGGCGGCGTTTCAGTCATGCGGGTGTCGTTTACCGGGGACCTTGCTGCGCTCAAGTCCGCGCTCTCCGCGCGCGGTTTCAAGGTGCAAGAGGGGGGCGGGACGCTCCGCATCAGCCGCAGCGGCCAATGAGCCAGATTGCCCTGCCATTCGACTGGCCGGCGCCAGAGGACGCCGAAAGTTTCATCGTCACGGCTGCCAACAGGCTGGCAGTGGACGGCGTCGATCGCCCGGGTAGCTGGCCGGTTCGCGCGGCCATCCTGACCGGTCCGCGAAAATCGGGACGTTCGCTGCTTGGTCGGATCTTTGCCGCCAAGACGGGTGGAACCCTGATTGACGATGCCGAGCTTCACAAGGAAGCCGATATTTTTCATCGCTGGAACCTTGCACAGGAAGAACGCCGTCCCCTTCTCATCATTGCGCTTTCGCCCCCCCCGGTCTGGAAGGTGCGCCTGCCAGACCTTGCGTCGCGACTCTCTGCAACGCCCGTCTTCACGCTGGAAGAGCCAGACGACATGCTGTCCCGGATGCTTTTGGAAAAGCTGTTTGCCCGCCGTGGCCTGCAAATAACGCCGGATACGATTGCCTATATCGCCAGCCGCATCGAACGGAGCTATGTAGCGTTGATGCGGATTGTCGATGCGATCGATACAGTCGCACTTTCGCAACATCGTGCTGTTACAACCCGACTCGCGCGTTCCGTTCTTGAGGAGCAGCATCTGGTTGGCGAAGCGGAATAGGGTGACGAATGCTCAACGAAGTGGACAGTGGCGAAGGACCGGCGGATGGTACTCCCGTCCACGTCGAGGCCGGCGCGCGCTATTTCAACCGGGAACTGAGCTGGCTCGCGTTTAACCAGCGCGTCCTTGAAGAATCGATCAATCCTGCGCATCCGTTGCTCGAGCGGTTGCGGTTTCTCTCGATCTCGGGAAGCAATCTTGACGAGTTTTTCATGGTGCGGGTTGCCGGACTGAAAGGCCAGCAATTACAGAATATTGAAGAGCGAAGTGTAGACGGGATGACGCCTACGCAGCAGCTTGATGCCATTGCCCGCGACGCGGATCGACTGATGGCCGATCAGCAGGCGCAATGGGCCCGGCTGCACGAAGAGCTTGGTGGTGCGGGAATCGCGGTCCTTGATGGCGATTCCATTCAGGAAGAAGATGTGCCTGCGCTCGAACAACATTTCCGGGAACAAATTTTCCCGGTGCTCACCCCGCAGGCGCTCGATCCCGCCCATCCATTTCCCTTCATCCCGAATCAGGGGCTAAGTCTGTTGCTCGACCTCCGACGGGTCTCCGATGGCGAACCGATTCGCGAACTTGTGATGATTCCCGCCGCTTTGCCCAGATTCATCCGTATCCCGGGGCGCAAGGCCCGCTATGTGACGATGGAGACCCTGCTTCGCCGGTTCACCGGCTTGTTGTTTCCGGGATATGAAGTGTTGGGTTCGGGGGCGTTCCGGATCATTCGCGACAGTGACATTGAAATCGAGGAAGAAGCGGAAGATCTCGTTCGTTACTTCCGAAGCGCAATCAAGCGCCGCCGGCGCGGTCGGGTTATCCGGCTTGAAGTCGAGACCGGCATGCCCGAACAGCTTGAAGGCGTCGTCAAGCAGGAGTTTGGCGGAAATGATGCAGTTATCTCTGAAACCGCTGGATTTCTTGGGATTGGCGATATTGCCCAACTGGTCGAGGAAGACCGCCCGGACCTGAAGTTCACGCCCTATACGCCGCGCTTCCCCGAACGCATTCGGGAGCATGATGGTGATTGTTTTGCGGCGATCTCGGCGAAGGACATTCTTGTCCATCACCCCTATGAGGCCTTTGACGTCGTGCTGGCGTTCCTGAGCCAGGCGGCGGCCGATCCCGACGTCGTGGCAATCAAACAGACACTTTATCGTGCGGGCAAGCAATCTGCCGTGATTCGCGCCCTGATCGATGCAGCCGAAGCCGGCAAATCGGTTACGGCCGTGGTCGAACTCAAGGCGCGCTTCGATGAAGAGCAGAATTTGCTGTGGGCCAACCAGCTCGAACGCGCCGGTGTCCAGGTTGTCTACGGTTTTATTGACTGGAAGACCCACGCGAAAATCTCGATGGTCGTGCGTCGTGAAAATGGCAAATACCGCACCTACTGCCATTTCGGCACCGGCAATTATCACCCTGTAACGGCGCGGATTTACACTGATCTTAGTTTCTTCACCGCTGATCCACGCGCGGGTCGCGATGCCGCGCAGATTTTCAACTATATCACAGGCTATGTTGAGCCGTCGAAGCTCGAGATGCTCAAGATGAGCCCGCGCAACCTGCGATCTTCGCTGTTTGACCTGATCGACATCGAGATCGCCAATCAGCACTCCGGCAAGAAATCCGGAATCTGGGCCAAATTCAACTCGCTGGTCGATCCGGCCATCATCGAGAAGCTGTACGAGGCGAGCGGGGCCGGGGTGCCGATCGACCTGATCGTCCGTGGTATCTGCTGCCTGAGACCGGGCGTTCAGGGGCTTTCGGACAATATCCGGGTAAAGTCCGTCGTTGGCCGTTTTCTGGAGCACAGTCGAATATGGGCCTTCGGAAACGGTGCGGCGCTACCGAACGACAAGGCGCGTGTTTATATCTCGTCTGCCGATTGGATGCAGCGCAACTTTGACCGGCGTGTCGAATATATGCTCCCGATCGAGAATCCGACGGTTCATGATCAGGTTCTTGATCAGGTGATGGTTGCCAATCTGCTTGATAATGAGCAAAGCTGGGAATTGCAGCCAGATGGCCGCTATATTCGCGTTGCGCACGGAGAAAAACCATTCAATCTCCACCGCTATTTCATGACGAACCCGTCGCTTTCGGGGCGCGGCGCGGCGCTCGACAAGGCGTCGGCGGTACCCAAGCTGAGTTTCAACCGGAAGAAATAGCGGCATCGCCACGCCATGCGGTGATCGATATCGGATCGAACTCGGTCAGACTGGTCGTGTTCAATGGCCCACCGCGTGCGCCTTCGGTGCTGTTTAATGAAAAGGTGATGGCCGGGCTGGGTAGGGCCGTCGTCCTGACCGGGCAACTCGATGAAAAGGCAATGGCGGCGACGCTCAAGTCACTCGCCCGGTTCCGATATATTGCCGCCCTGATGGGCGTTCCCCATCCCATTACCGTCGCGACTGCGGCCGTACGCCAGGCGAGCAATAGGGACGCGTTTCTCAAAGATGTGCAGGCGCTGGGGCTCGACGTCGTGCTCCTTTCAGGGGATGAAGAAGCCGAAGTCGCCGGATTCGGGGTGATCGCGGGCTTCGAGGAAGCCAACGGTATTGTCGGAGACCTTGGGGGCGGAAGCCTTGAGTTGGCACATGTTGCGGGTGGCCGCGTGCTGGCGCGCGAATCCTTTCCGCTTGGCGTCCTGAGCCTCGGCGCTATTCGTGAACTTGGCGCGACCCAATTGCGAACGCAGGTCAATCGACTCCTCAAGCCAAAAGGGTGGACGGCTTTGGGCAAGGGCTTGCCCTTCTATCTGGTCGGCGGTTCCTGGCGATCGCTCGCCAAGATCCACATGTTCCTTGCGCGCTATCCGCTGCCGATTGTGCATCACTATAGTATGCCGCCGCTTGCGGCCCCAAGTCTCGTGAGGGCGATTGCAAGACTTGATCGCACGATGTTGAAAGAAAAGAATATTGTCGGGAACGCTCGCTATCCCGCAATGGCCGATTCGGCAGCGCTGCTGTCCGTGCTGGCAAGCCTGATCCGACCGCAATCCCTGATCGTTTCTGCAACGGGCCTGCGGGAGGGGTTGCACTATCGATCCCTGTCTCCTGCGCAACAGGCACTTGATCCTCTCATTGAAGCGACGCGCGCCGAAGGCGATCTGCAGGGGCGTTTTGCCGAGCATGGAGACCTGCTCAATCAATGGATCTCACCGCTCTTCGCGTCGGACTCGGAGCCGGATCAGAGGCTCAGGTTGGCCGCCTGCCTGCTGGGCGATATCGGCTGGGCGGCAAATCCCGATTTCCGTGCGGAACGCGGGCTTGAGGTTGCGCTGCACGGCAACTGGCTGGGCCTTGATGCGCGTGGACGGGCGATGATCGGGCAGGCGCTTTTTGCAGCTTTTGGCGGCGGAAATGCCAAGCCTTCGCTTCTGGGCGCGCTTGCGAGCGTTGAAGACCTGTTACGCGCAAAAAATTGGGGATTGGCAATGCGGTTGGGGCAGCGTCTCAGCGGCGGCACAGCAGCTCCCCTCAAGGCTTCGGGTGTATCCTTCAATGGCGATCGGTTGATCCTTTCCCTTGCAGGCGATGCCGATGTGCTGCTGGGCGATGCTGTTGAGCGTCGACTCAAACAGCTTGCCGCGGCACTCGGGAAAACCCCGGAAATCGACCGAAAATAGCGCAAATCATTGACATCATGACGTCAATTCGTCCGGCGTTCTGGTCATGCACAATTTGCCGTCAAGCACGGCGAAGGCCAGCTTGCCCTCTACCAATGCGAGGGCATCGCGGCCGAACTGGTCGAACCGCCAGTCTTCGAGCATTGGCAGGCCGGTGCGCTGTCCGGCGGCAAGAAGCTCGAGTTCCTCGGAACGTGCAAGCAGCCGAGCGGCGACGCTGATTTCGCGCGACCGGATCTTCAAAAGCAGCTTCAAAAGATCGGCAACCAACGCCCCTTCCTTGCCGAGCCCCGGCTTCTTGTCGTCCCGCGGTGGCAATTCATCGGCCGGTAGCGGTTCGGCCGCTGCGAGGACCGCAAGCAGCCGACCGCCAATATCGTTGTTTGCCCATGCCGGAGACAGCCCGCGCACTTTGGAGAGATCGGACTGGCTTCGTGGCGGATGCGCGGCGATATCCGCCATCGTCTCATCCTTAATGATTCGGCCGCGTGGCAGATTCTTGTTCTGCGCCTCGCGTTCGCGCCAAGCCGCTATGGCTTTCAACCGTCCCAGCAAGTCCGGCTTGCGCCCTGCGATACGAATCCGCTTCCAGGATTGTTCGGGTTCGTTGATATAGTTTGCCGGATCCGCCAGCCGTTCCATTTCCTGATCAAGCCAGCCGCCACGCCCCGTTTTGCGCAATCTTTCAAGCATCTGGGGAAACAAGACTGACAAATGGGTCACGTCGCCTATTGCGTAGTCAATCTGGCGCTTGTCGAGCGGGCGACGCGCCCAATCGGTAAACCGGGCACCCTTGTCCAACTGGATGCCCAGCCAGCTATCGACGAGATTTGAATATCCGATCTGTTCGCCCTGCCCAAGCGCCATCGCTGCGATCTGCGTATCGAAAAGTGGATATGGCGTCCTTCCTGTAAGATTATACACGATTTCAATATCTTGCGCACCAGCATGAAAAATCTTGAGAACATTTTCATTGTTGACGAGCAGATCAAGCAGGGGGCCGAGGTCCAGCCCCTCCTTCATCGGGTCAATGGCGGCTGCTTCATTCGTATCGGCGATCTGGATCAGGCAGAGTTCGGGCCAATAACTGTTCTCGCGCATGAATTCTGTATCGACGGCGACAAAGGGCGATTCGGCCAGGCGAGCGCAGAGATTGGCAAGAGAGGCGGAATCTTCGATTAACGAATGAATGTGCATGAAGCCCCATAGCCCGTCCGTTGCGCTTGACAAACAGGGCCTGCACCGCTGTTACGCCGGGCAACCACTTTTCCGAGAGAATTGACGCTCCATGCACGTATACAGAACCCATAATTGTGCCCAGTTGCGCAGCGCCGATGTTGGTCAATCCGTTCGCTTATCGGGCTGGATCCACCGCAAGCGTGATCATGGCGGCCTGCTTTTCGTTGATCTGCGTGATCATTATGGCCTGACCCAGATCGTGACCGATACCGATTCCGAGGCCTTCAAGGTCCTTGATCGTGCGCGGGCGGAATCGGTTGTGACGATCACCGGCGATGTTGTGGCGCGCGATGGGGCAACCGTGAATGCAAACCTGCCCACCGGCGAGATCGAAGTTCGTGCCCGTGAGGTCAGTGTGCAGTCTTCGGCGCAGGAATTGCCTATGCCCGTGTTCGGAGAGTCCGAATATCCCGAGGATATCCGCCTGCGCTATCGTTTCCTCGATCTGCGGCGTGAGCGGCTACACGCCAACATCGTGCTGCGCTCGAATGTGATCTCCTCGATCCGCAAGCGCATGATCGATCAGGGCTTCACCGAGTTCCAGACGCCGATCCTGACGGCTTCGAGCCCTGAAGGCGCGCGCGACTATCTTGTGCCCAGCCGAGTCCATCCCGGAAAATTCTATGCGCTCCCGCAGGCACCACAGATGTTCAAGCAGTTGTTGATGGTCGCCGGCTTTGATCGCTATTTCCAGATAGCCCCCTGTTTCCGCGACGAAGATGCCCGCGCCGACCGATCGCCGGGCGAATTCTACCAGCTCGATTTCGAGATGAGCTTTGTAACGCAGGACGATGTGTTCGCCGCGATTGAGCCGGTTCTGCATGGCGTATTCGAGGAGTTCCGGAATGGTCGTACGGTCAGCGCCGCGCCGTTCCCGCGGATTCCGTTTCGCGAATCAATGCTGAAATACGGGTCGGACAAGCCCGATCTTCGCAATCCGTTGCTCATTACCGACGTGACGGCGCATTTCACCAAGTCTGGTTTTGGGTTGTTCGAGCGGGTTGTCGAAGGTGGCGGTGTCGTGCGCGCCATTCCTGCGCCCAGGACCGCCGAAAAGAGCCGCAAGTTCTTTGACGACATGAACGAATGGGCGCGGTCCGAGGGGCATGCCGGGCTTGGCTATGTCACCCGCAAGGGCGGCGAGTTCGGTGGCCCGATCGCCAAGAACCATGGCGAAGACGGCATGAAGGGGATTTACGATGCGATGGGCCTTGGCCCTGATGACGGTTGCTTCTTTGCCGCCGGAAAGGAATTGCAGGCGGCCAAGCTGGCTGGCGCCGCGCGCACGCGCGTTGGCGAGGAACTGGGCCTGATCGAGCAGGGGTGTTTCAAATTCTGCTGGATCGTCGATTTTCCGATGTTCGAATATGATGAAGAAGCCAAGAAGGTCGATTTCAGCCACAACCCGTTCTCGATGCCGCAAGGCGAGCTTGAGGCGCTGGAAACCATGGATCCGCTGGATATCCTTGCCTACCAGTATGACATTGTCTGTAACGGTGTGGAACTCTCCTCGGGCGCGATCCGGAACCACCGACCGGAAATCATGTACAAGGCATTCGAAATCGCCGGGTACAGCCAGGACGATGTCGACACCAACTTTTCGGGAATGATCAATGCCTTCAAATTCGGAGCACCGCCCCACGGTGGCTCGGCCCCCGGCATTGACCGCATCGTGATGCTGCTGGCAGATGAACCTAACATCCGCGAGGTCATTGTTTTTCCGATGAACCAGAAGGCCGAAGACCTGATGATGGGTGCGCCCGGACCAGTGACGGCGAAGCAATTGCGCGAATTGAACATCCGCGTTGTGGAGCAGCCCAAGGCAGGGTGATGTTTGTACAGCCTGTTGAGCATCGATTCGCAGCGCCGGCCGGCGAAATCTGCTGGTTTGAGTGGGGCCAGGCGGGCACAGGACCAACCCTGCTTCTGATCCACGCGACAGGCTTTCATGCGCGGTGTTGGGACGGAGTGGTCGCAGCGCTCCCTGACGATATGCACATCGTTGCGCCTGACCTTCGCGGGCATGGTCGCAGTTATCGGCCCGCGACGCTTGAGGATTGGGTTGTGACAGCGGCGGATATCCTCGCACTGGTCGAAAGCCTGCCGGCCAAGCCGTTGGTCGCAATCGGCCACAGCATGGGCGCGGTGATCGCAACACAACTGGCCGCCATGCTACCGGACAGGGTTGCGCGGCTGCTGCTGGTCGATCCCGTCATCATGCCACCTGACATGTACCATTCGGGGAGTAGCCCACCCGGACGCACATTGGACGAACACCCCGTTTCAAGGCGCCGAAATGTCTGGGACAGCGCTGATCAAATGATCGCGCGCTTTGCGGACCGACTGCCGTACAGCAATTGGCGGCCCGAGATATTGGCCGATTATTGCCGGTTTGGCCTGGAGCCCTATCCGCATGGCCATCATCTCGAACTGGCATGCCCGCCGCGTCTCGAGGCATCGGCCTATCTCGGCGCCGCGCGAACCGACCCATCTCCCATTGTGCGCGCTGTTTGCTGCCCTGTTACCGTGTTGCGTGCGCGCAATGCCGAGCGGGCGTCCGACATGGATTTCTCAATCAGCCCGACATGGCCGGAACTCGCGACGCAATTTGTCGACGGACGAGACCTGCACTGGCCGGATGTTTCGCATTTCATTCCGATGGAAGTGCCGGAGCGTCTTGCAGAACTGATTGTTGCCGAGGTTGCCGCGGAACAGGGTTAACCCGTTCGCCAATCGCGTCCAACCTTGTTAGCCTAGCCAAAATGGCTTTGAGGGAATGCCCATGTCGATCAACCTGTCGGATCTGGAACGCGGCGAGAAATATGCCGGCAATTATGAAGCGGACATGCTCGCGCTCCAGCAGAGACTGGCGCGCATCCAGGTGGCGCACATCATCCGTGGCCGTTCGGCGATTGTTGCCATCGAGGGATGGGATGCCTCGGGCAAAGGCGGCGTAGTCAGTCGGCTAACGTCGGGATGGGACCCGCGCTGGTTCGATGTCTGGCCGATTGCTGCGCCAACTGAAGAGGAGCGTGTCCGCCATTTCCTGTGGCGGTTCTGGAAAAGACTGCCAGGCAAGGGCGAGATCAACATCTTTGATCGCACCTGGTACGGCCGGGTGCTTGTCGAGCGGGTTGAGGGTTACTGCACAGAAGCCGATTGGAAGCGCGGCTATGACGAGATCAACGAGTTCGAAGCGCAGCAGAAGGATAATGGCGTCACGCTGGTCAAGCTTTTCATGCATGTCACGCAGGAGGAGCAGGACTGGCGCTTCAAGGAGCGTCTGGAAAGCCCCTGGAAACGCTGGAAGACGGGTACGGATGATTATCGCAACCGTGCGCGTCGTGCCGATTATTTGAAGGCCTATCATGACATGTTCGAGCGTTGCGACACGCGCTGGGCCCCGTGGGTGGCTATCGACGGCAACAACAAGAAGTCCGCGCGCATCGTCGCGCTAACGGTGATCGCCGATGCCCTTGAAAAACACGTCGATATGACTCCGCTTCCGGCTGACCCTGCGGTCGTCAAACTGGCGGAGGCCGCACTCAATGTGAAGATCAACGAGCGGGATAGCGAATCTGAGTGACTTCATAGTCGATTTCGCCAGCCGGAAGCGAAACGCGGCGCACATCGCCGACGCAGGCACCCCGCAGCGCGCGTGCAATCGGAGAATGCCATCCGATCCGGCCAATTGAGGCATCCTGTTCATCATCGCCGACAAGCGTCAGTACACGCTCGCGATCCTGCTCATCGACGATTGTGATCGTCGCTCCAAACCAGATGCGGCTTTTGTCGGGCTGATCCGCCGGATCGATTGTCTTTGCCGATTTCATGCGACGCGATAGCCAGCCAAGTTCGCGGTCGATCTCGCGCAGCCTTCTCTTGCCGTAGAGATAGTCCCCATTTTCGGAACGATCGCCATTGCCCGCTGCCCAACTGACCACCTCGACCAGTTTTGGGCGCTCATCGGCAAAAAGCGCCTTGTATCGGGCGCGCAAAGCCATCAGCCCTTCAGGCGTAATGTAATTGGGTTGATCCATGCGCGGAGGCGGCATGTCTATTTGGTTTTGCTGCGCACCGCATCTGCAGCGGCCGATCCCGCCGATCCTGCAGCCTTTCCGACCTTGCGAACCAGTTCCTGGACTTGTGCCCGTGCTGCATCGGCATTGACGCCCAGCGCATCAAGCTGTTCCTGGCCAGCGTCACGCGCTGCCCTGGCTGCCTTACCCGCACTGGCCCGGATCGTTTTTCCGGTCTTTCCGAGCAGGTTATCTTCGCGCTTTGTCCGGGGAATCAGAGCAGCAACGATTGCGCCAATAGCCAGCCCTCCGGCAACAGCGGCAAAAGGACTGTTCTCGATCCCGTCGGACGTGCGCTTGACCGCCCGCTTTGCACTTTTTCGGGATGCCTTTGCCGCTTGTTCAGCTCGTTTGCGCGCCGCCTTTGCCGCGTCATCAGCCTTGGTGCGCGCCTTGGCGACGGCCTCCTCGGCAGCTGACTTTGCCGTTTTGAGTGCTTCGTCAGCCTTTGAGCGACCGGACGCCAATGCGTCACTTACCTTTTCGCGAGCCTCGGTATAGCGGGCTTCCGCCTTCTTTCGCAGATCGTCAGTCATGTTTTTCTCCTTGGCTGAGGCTTTTGTTAAGGGCCTTCAAAATCGGGTTGCGAAACAGATAGGCAATAGCGGTCGTTGCAACGCCAATCGCCAACATCGGACGGAATTTGGCATTTGAAAGGGCAACAATTGCCACCTTCGTCGCCTGTTTCCGGGCTTCAACCTTGGCACTTCCCAACAACGCTTCGGGCCTTGTTCGTTCGCGGACTTCCTCAAACGTGGCATTCAGTCGCTTCCGCGCGCTGTCAGCTTCGGCTTTGCTTTTCTCTACCGGGTTCATCGCTCTTCCCGCGGTTTGAGGGATGCTCTCAGTCGTCGCATGCCGAACAGGACCAGCAATCGTCCGATGACCAATGACCCGCCGCTGACTGCGATGACCGACCAGACGATGCCGATCAGCGGGGCAAGCATCAGGATCAGCGCAAAGGGCAGGGTCAGCATCGTGCCGAGCATGACAGCCCAGCCAAAGCCAACGGCATAAATCGCGGGCATCGCATAATCGGCCCGTTCGCCCAATTCCGCTTTCAGATAACCTGTTTCGGCAGCAACAAATGCGGTGGCATCGTCAGCAAGTTGGGAGGCAAGCTCCTTCAGCCCGGGCTGTTCGGGGATGACCTCGAATTCAGGAGCAGGTTTATCGGCCATTGCGAGGTCAGGCGTCGTCGCGATCGCTGGAGCCTGAGCGAAACAATCGTGTCAGGACAAAGCCGATAGCTGCAGCCGCGCCGATCGCTATGGCCGGCTTTTCGCGAACAAACTTGCGCGTGTCAGCCACAAGATCGTCTATTTCCTTGCTTTTCAACGTGTCAGCAACGTTTGAAACGGCGCTGGCAGCGCGACGGGCATAATCGCCATATTGTTTTCCCAGCCGCTCATCGACAGTCTTGGCGACATCATCGACGAAACCCGATATGTCTTCGAGGGTGTCGGTCGTCTTGACCTTGCCCGTGTTGGCATAATCACGCGCTTTCTCGCCAGCTTTGCTGACAAATGTCGACGCCTGGTCCTTGAAACTCTCTGAGGCGGCCTCGGCCTTCATCTTGACGGGCTTCACCGCCTTGGCGGCGGCGGCCTTTGCCTTTGGCACGGCCTTTTTTACAGCTGCCTTTGCGGAAGCGGCGGGGGAGGGTGCTTTTGCCATGTCACGCAATTCCTTCGATCAACTGGGGCGGACCGGCCCGCCATTTGCCTCAAACGGTGAAGGCCGATATGGGCACGCCCATCACCGAACAACCGTCTGAGGGCCCCATATAATGACTGCTATCCTCGATATCCATGCCCGTCAGATCATTGATAGCAGGGGAAACCCGACTGTTGAGGTCGATGTCACGCTTGAAGACGGGTCTTTCGGTCGTGCTGCCGTTCCCTCTGGGGCCTCCACCGGCGCATATGAAGCGGTCGAAAAGCGCGACGGGGACAAGTCAAAATTTCTCGGAAAGGGCGTTTTGCAAGCCGTTGAAGGCGTAAATGGCGAAATTTGCGATGCGTTGACCGGTTATGATGCCGAAGATCAGGGCGAAATCGATGCGATGCTGATTGAGCTTGATGGCACCGAAAACAAGTCTCGACTGGGCGCAAATGCCTTGCTTGGCGTATCGCTGGCGACAGCAAAAGCGGGTGCGGACTCGCGCGGGCTTCCGCTTTACCGGTATGTGGGCGGCGTTTCTGCACATGTGCTGCCCGTGCCGATGATGAATATCATCAATGGCGGCGCTCATGCCGATAATCCCATTGATTTCCAGGAATTCATGATCGTGCCGGTCGGTGCGGAGACACTGTTCGATGCCGTTCGCATGGGGTCGGAAATTTTCCACACCTTGAAGGGAAAGCTTCACGAACAGGGCTTGGCTACAGCCGTTGGCGATGAAGGCGGCTTTGCGCCGAATCTTGCATCGCCTGCCGACGCGCTCGATTTCATTATGCAGTCAATTGAAGCCGCCGGTTACAAGCCGGGAGACGATGTCGTGCTCGCGCTGGATTGTGCCGCGACAGAGTTTTTCAAGGATGGTGCCTATCATCTCGACGGGGAGGGCAGGGTGATTTCGCCTTTGGAAATGGCGGATTATCTTGCGGACCTGTGTGCTCGATATCCGATTTGTTCGGTGGAAGACGGAATGAGCGAGGATGATTTTGTTGGCTGGAAGGCTTTGACTGACAAGATCGGCAAAAAGGTTCAACTTGTCGGCGACGATCTTTTTGTCACCAATCCCAAGCGCCTGGCCGATGGGATCAGGCGGGGACTCGCGAATTCGCTGCTCGTCAAGGTCAACCAGATAGGCACGCTTACGGAGACGCTTGCAGCTGTCGATATGGCTCATCGTGCGGGTTATACGGCCGTCATGTCGCACCGTTCGGGAGAAACGGAGGATGCCACGATTGCCGATCTTGCCGTTGCGACCAATTGCGGACAAATCAAGACCGGGAGCCTTGCAAGATCGGACAGGCTTGCAAAATACAACCAGTTGATCCGCATTGAAGAGGAGCTCGGAAGCGTTGCGCGCTATGCCGGTCGCGAGATTTTCTTGCGCCAAGGGGTTGATTCGTTGAATCGCTTGTGATTCAAGGGGCTAAATGAAACAGGCAAAGCGTCTCCTGAACTTGCTGCGGTCGGCCATGTGGCCTGCCATGGCCTTGACGATTATCGCTTTTTTCGGCGGATACGCGCTGTTCGGTTCGAACGGAGTGCTCGCGTGGGGCGACTATAACCAGAAGTTTGAATCGCGAACGACCGAACTTGCGGCAATCAGCAAGCGTCGCAATGAGTTGGCGCATCGCGTTACGCTGCTCGATCCGCGGCACGCAAACCCGGATCTTGTCGACGAACTCGTGCGCAAGGAGTTGGGACTGACACAACCCGATGAGGTCATAATTCCACTCAATTAGGGTGCCGTAGCGTCAATTTTGCCGTCCGGTGATTGCGCTATCCTTGGTCGCCTGCCTATAGTCCTTTGCGTAATCGCATTTCGATCTGGCGAAAGGGTTCGTCTTGGCCAAAGCACTTTCAAAAAAGCCTGCCGACGCAGCGAAGCTTGGTATCCCCAAGCGGTATGCGGCCAACGCCGAGGAGTTGTTGCAATTCTATAAGGAAATGCTGCTCATCCGGCGCTTTGAAGAGCGCGCAGGCCAACTCTATGGCCTTGGCCTGATTGGTGGCTTCTGCCACCTCTATATCGGGCAGGAAGCGGTTGCGGTCGGCCTGCAGTCTGCTCTTACTCCGGGCAAGGACAGTGTCATCACCGGTTATCGCGATCACGGGCACATGCTGGCCTATGGTATCGACCCCAAGGTGATCATGGCAGAACTTACGGGTCGAGCCGCCGGCATCTCGTTGGGCAAGGGCGGCTCGATGCACATGTTTTCGACCGAACACCGGTTTTATGGCGGCCACGGGATTGTCGGCGCGCAGGTGTCACTCGGTGCAGGCCTTGGTTTCGGGCATAAATACACTGGAGATGGAGGCATCTGCATGGCCTATTTCGGTGATGGCGCCGCCAATCAGGGCCAGGTCTATGAGGCGTTCAACATGGCGGCACTTTGGAAACTGCCAGTGATCTTCGTCATCGAGAATAATGGCTATGCGATGGGAACCAAGGTCGCACGGGGAAGCGCAGAGACCGACTTCCATCTGCGTGGGACGTCGTTTCGTATCCCCGGCATGCAGGTCAACGGAATGGACGTGCTGGAAGTTCGTGGAGCGGCCGAAGTCGCGATCAACTATGTGCGCGGCGGCAATGGGCCGGTAATCATGGAGTTGAAGACCTATCGCTATCGCGGCCATTCCATGTCCGATCCGGCAAAATATCGCAGCCGCGAGGAAGTTCAGGACGTACGTGAGAAATCCGATGCAATCGAAGCGGTCAAGAGAGACCTCAATGCCGCAGGAATTGGCGAGGACGCCTTGAAGGAAATCGACAAGGAAATTCGTCAGATCGTGACAGAAGCGGCCGATTTTGCGGAAAGTTCGCCAGAGCCGGAAGCCAGGGAACTCTATACTGACGTGCTGGTGGGGGCTTATTGATGTCTATCGAAATCAAAATGCCCGCATTATCACCGACAATGGAGGAAGGGACGCTTGCCAAATGGCTCGTCAAGGCTGGTGACGCGGTCAAGTCGGGGGACATTCTTGCCGAAATCGAGACGGACAAGGCCACGATGGAATTCGAAGCGGTCGACGAAGGGGTCATCGGTCAAATCCTGATTCCCGAAGGTGCTGAAGGCGTGAAAGTCGGCACCGTCATCGCAACGGTTCTGGGTGAAGGTGATTCTGCGGCGCCAGTACAAAAAACTGTCGCGGCCATTGCGCCGCCGTCCCCTGCCAAAGTGCCCGAAGCGCCCAAAGTTCAAGCTCCTGCAACGGCTCCGGTGTCCGGCGGTCCGACGACCAAACTGACGGTGCGTGAGGCATTGCGTGACGCAATGGCGGAGGAAATGCGTGCTGATGATCGTGTCTTCGTCATGGGTGAGGAGGTCGCGGAGTATCAAGGCGCATACAAGGTTACGCAGGGGCTGCTTGAGGAGTTCGGACCAAGACGCGTAATCGACACGCCCATCACTGAATATGGTTTCGCCGGGATCGGCACCGGCGCCGCAATGGGCGGACTCCGCCCCATCATCGAATTCATGACGTTTAACTTCGCCATGCAAGCCATTGATCATATTATTAATTCAGCAGCCAAGACCAATTACATGTCCGGCGGACAGATGCGGTGCCCAATTGTTTTCCGCGGCCCCAATGGTGCCGCTTCGCGCGTCGCTGCGCAGCACAGCCAGAACTATGCACCCTGGTATGCAAGCGTGCCGGGGTTGATCGTTATCGCGCCTTACGATGCGGCGGATGCAAAGGGATTGCTCCGCGCAGCGATTCAATCGCCTGATCCGGTTGTCTTTCTCGAGAATGAACTCATCTATGGCCGCAGCTTTGACGTGCCGACAGGAGATATTGTGCTCCCTATCGGCAAGGCGCGAACCGTGCGGTCCGGCAAGGACGTAACAATCGTCAGCTATTCGATCGGCGTCGGGCTTTCGCTTGAGGCGGCCGAACATCTCGCGGCAGACGGTATTGATGCCGAGGTGATCGATCTGCGCACGTTGCGGCCCCTTGATACAGCAGCGGTGCTCGAAAGCCTTTCACGGACCAACCGTGTCGTGGTGGTCGAGGAAGGTTGGCCAACCTGCTCAATCGCGAGTGAAATCATTGCGGTTTGCATGGAACAGGGTTTCGATGATCTCGACGCGCCGGTTGCCCGGGTTTGTGATGAAGACGTGCCGTTGCCCTATGCCGCAAATTTGGAAAAACTTGCCATTATCGACGTTCCGAGGATCATCGAAGCGGTAAAACGGACCTGCTACCGTTGATCAGGCGGTAAAGGTTCCACATGTTGAGGAAGTTGCGGTAGGCGTCGGATTGAATATCCCGTTGCCCGACATGTCGCGATCATCACGAACGACAAACGACGCCTCATACCGGATTGTTCTTTGCGGGAAGAACATCGTGCCGAACAGCGCCCGATAGTCATAGACAATTTCCACGAACATGACCGCCGAGTTGGGAGGGGCGGTTACGCGCGCTGCCGCTGTTCCCATTCCCGCGAAAGACGTTCCGGTTGCCCCGGTGCCTTGGGTTCCATAGGAGGATGCTACGTTTTTCGTACCGACGCAGCGTTGCCAATGAATCCATTGGCCGCCACTGGCGTTTTGTTCGAGGCTTGAGAGAATTACGCGACCATTGGCCGTGAGATTGAGTGATCCGGTTTGCCGTTTGAGCCCGATGAAACTGTCATTGACGTCAGACTCGCGAATCTGGACCACGGACAAGGCAGATTCTGCACCAACCCGCGACATATTATCCGCCAGCGCGAGGGCGGCCTGAGACACTTTCTGGTTCACCGTCGCCATGTTCGACATTTCGACGCCATAGCCGCCCAGCACCAGAAGCAGCGGCAGCGAATAGGCAAACTCGATCATCGCAACTCCGCTGACGTCAGATCGGAGACGCCGCGCAATTTGTGTTAGCCGCTTGGAAAATGTGATCATGTGCATCTCGCCGTCACTGTGTATGAAGTTTGCGTGCCATAGGGCTGGTTGCGCAAAGTGGTTGTCGCAGAGAGCGTCTCGGTCGGGGACCAGCCAAGCAATCCGTACATCGGAAACACGCGCGGATATGAAACCGATGCAGTGTAGACGACAATATCGTTCGATGTCCCCTGTCCACCAATACCTACGTCGGCATCCCAGTTGCTGTTTCCGTTTTCGTCCTGATAGCATTCGCCGGCGTCACGCACGCCATTGGAATTGTTGTCGGTAAAGTTTTCCGCAGCACCTGCGCGAGTGAAGCTTGCATAGCTTCGACGCGTGAACGTCCAGGTGCCGTTGGACACGATCCTCGAGACCTGATCTTGTACTCTTGCATTCAGTGCCGTTCCGGCGGCGCTTCCAGTCTCAAGGGTTGCATCGCGCGCAGCCTTTTGCAGTTCGCCTTGCAGGACCGAATTGGCATAGCCGCGAAATCCCAGATCGAATGTCGCCATCATCATGACAAGCAGCGTCGGCGCGATGAACGCAAACTCAACGATCGTTATTCCTTGCGTGTTGGACGCAAGCTGTTTCAACCGACGCCGGTTCATCTTGAAAGCCTCAGCTTGGCGATATTGGCCGCGATTTGCTGGAACTGTGCGGTCAGAGTTGCCGTGTCTGTCGCGACATAGGCCTTGCCTGAGTCGGCACAACTGACCAGCGCTGGAGGATTGCTCGTGCCGAATGCGATCGTCCACACGACGATATTATTCGCCCGCGCCGCATTGCACAGGGCGATGAAACGCTCGGTGTGCCGGCTGTCCATTTCAGTCGTGGTTGGCGACAAGGCCGCACCCGCAACCCGACGATCCACTTTCTCATAGCCATGTGAGCTGTAAGTTGTCGGCGGCGTGTTGATGTCGCCGTCGGTCATATAAATGATATGGCGACTAATCGGACGACCATTGGGCGCCGTTGTATTCTCCGATGCCCACATCCCTGTGGGAGAAACCATGCGTACTCCCCAGGCCATACCCAGGTCGTGAAAGGTATTACCGGTCGCGATCAGGGTGTTGACATAGTCCTCAACGTCAGTGCGCGTGCGCACCGCCAGCTTGCTCGCCGGAGCGGGGCAGGCTGTTGTTATCGGGCTGCGATTCGTCGTGACGCCGAGCTCGCTGGAACTCGGACCACCGGAGTTGCGGTCGTAAACGAGTTCCTCCCACATCGGACGCCAGCGCGTCGCATCGCTGGACGGCGTTGTGTTCACGTCGAGGTCCCATGCGCCCGAAGGAATGGTTGGAAAGGTTGCCTGGGCGACGGTGTCACGTTCTTCCATACAGCCTTCAAAAATCGTCGAACTGCCTGTAACCGTCGATCCGGCCGTGTTTACAAGAGCGACCATGTCATAAGCGCCAGAAGCATTTACGGTGCCGGTGGGCGTGGAATTGCTCGCATAAACGTTGACGACATTGCCGGCTTTATAGTCATTGACGTTATAGGTGACCGACTTGTAGTCCCAGTTCGTAAAGCCATAGCGACCGTTCATCGCATAGGTCGTCGTTGCTGTCCGATAGCGGCGGATGCAGGTCTTGTTTCCGCTGCCCCAGGTCGCGCTCACCCGCTGGTAAAAGGTCTGATTGACTGTGGCGGGCTGACCGATCTGAAAAATATCGTTCGTCGGCACGGTCGGATTGCCGGACGGGCTTGGATTGAAGCCAGTAAAGGATGTGTTGTTTCCATATTTGGTGCAATTGTTGTTGCTGATATTCACACCATAGGTCTGGTTGGTCCAACCGCTATATGTCGTCGTTGGTGTCCATCCAGGCGTCGTCATGTTTGCGACACGTGATTGATAGGGCCAATTGTCCACCAGCCAGTTTGATGGAAGGATATCGGTGTTTGTTTGGGGGTCGATCCCGACATTTACGGTCGACGAATAAGGAACAAATCCAACGCGGAAGCGCGAATCTGTGGTCGTTGCAGCACTCACCGTGTCATAGAAAGACAGCACAGCCTCGCGCAGTCCGACAATTTTCGATCCGACCCCAGAATTGCAAACGCTATCGTCCGGGCAGCGCGACATAGACCCGGTCACGTCGAGCACCAGCATGACATCGGTGTTCGCAACTTCAAGACGGGCATCGCATGCCACTGAAAGGTCGATCTGCTCGTTTCCGAAAATCTGCATCACTGCCATCGGCACGCGGGCCGATGCCGTAGCGGTCACCTGACCGTCATTCGTTCGCGATGGCGTAAAGCTGATGTCAGTCGAGCCAAAGGATCCTGTCGGAAAATTGTTCGTAAAGAAGGCGCGCGATCTGGATTCCGCCGTAGAAGATAATGTTGTGCCCGTCATATATTTGCGTCCGGCGAGCACACCGGCATCGCAAGCCTGCTGGAGGCGCGATTTCACGAGGTAGGTGCGGCCGATATCAACGCCGGCGCCGATCATGGCCGTCAGCGGAAGGATTGCGCCAGCAACGAGCATGAGCGTATTCCCAGCCGTGTCCTTACGGAGTCGACCGAGGAACCCGGGCTGTAAAAGCCGTTGTTCAGGCGTTTTTGCACGTTCATTCATGGTTGATCCTCGACCAAAATACTGGTTCATCGTCATTCCATGGAGCACAGACGGCTAACGGGGATTGAAGCGACAGGGTTAATGCGATTTTTGCCATGTCTGGTTTTAACGACCGGGCGCAGCATTGATTGAACTGGCGCCCGAGCAGAGGCTGGCGCTGGCGTTCGGCCCCAGCGACCTGCGTGCGCCGCAATCTTCGCTGCTCCGATTTGACGGGTTTCTGGCAAAAACCGTAAGGCTTGCGCGTGAGCCACTCCTGGGCCGGATCCGCCTTGCGTGGTGGCGCGAACAGATTGGATTCTTGCCTTTGCCCAAGCCGGGCCCGGATCCACTGCTTTGCGATTTGGAGGAATTGATTCGGCATCATCATGTCAAAACGGACGATTTACTTGCGTTGGTAAATGCCTGGGAAACCATGCTGGATGAAACACCGTCCTATGATGGCGATCCGATCGCGATTGCATGTGCCCGTGGTGGAGCGGTTTTTCGGCTGGCATCTGCTATCGCCGGAACCGTATTTTCCGACGTGACCGATCGGGCGGGTACCTTGTGGGCACTTGTCGATTATGCCCGCTATTGTGCCGATCCCGACCTTGCGCGTCACGCCCTTGATTTGGCGAACGGGTTTGTTGGCGTTGCACGCGCGCTGCCGCGTCAAATCAGACCCTTTGCGATTCTCACACGATTTGCCGAACGCGATGCGGTTCGCGGCATTGATTACATGATGCCTCCCGGGTCTCCTCGCCGTATCTTGCAGGCTTGGGCACTCGCGTCCGGATTGTCCTGATCCTGCATCCGAACGGGCCATCGTCGGTGTTCAGTATTTGGTGCACAGAAGGCGGTGATCATGTGGCGATATGTAACAGGGGCGATAGCGGCATTGCTGATAACGACGGCAGGCACGCTTCTCTGGTCAAGTTTGGCAGGCACGAAGAGCGGAATCGGACCGGTGCCGGCCGAAGCCGAAGCAGCTTTGGGGGCTACCGATGTGACCGCGCCGTTGGAAGCAAGCGAAAAAACGCGCGAACAACGGCGATTTTCCAGATATGACGCGGACGAGAATGGGGCCGTGAGCCGCGACGAGTTCCTGCTGTCCCGCCGAAAGTCATATGCCCGACTTGATCTAGATGGCGACGGCAAGCTTTCGTTTGAGGAATATGCGGTGAAGGCGACCAAGAAGTTTGCCAATTCGGATCGTGATCGCACGGGAGCGCTGACGCAATCCGAGTTCCTGTCCACCAGAGTTGCTCGAAAAGCTTTGGCCAGGGGCAATTGCCCGCCTTCGTTGCGCACGACGAACGCAACCAATGTCGCTGACGATGATGGCTAGACGGCAAGCCATTTATCAAGGTCAACCTTCGCCCGCTCCGTATAGCCGCGCTTGCGGTCGGCCTTTCGCGTCTTTTCCGGCAGCGGCGGAAACAGGCCGAAATTGACATTCATCGGCTGATAGGTGGTTTCATCGGCACCGCCGGTAATATGGCCGAGCAGTGCACCAAGTGCGGTCGTTGGCGGGGGTAAAGCCATTTCTCGCCCGGCCAGTTCGGCAGCCATGAAACGGCCTGCGAGCAAGCCAATCCCGGCGCTTTCGATATAGCCTTCGCAACCCGTGATCTGTCCGGCAAAACGGATGTTCGGCAGAGATTTGAGACGCAGTCTTTCATCAAGCAATTTGGGCGACTTGATGAACGTGTTCCGGTGCAGACCACCCAATCGCGCAAACTCGGCGTTTTCCAGCCCCGGAATCATTCGGAAGATCCGCACCTGTTCGGCGTGTTTCAGCTTAGTCTGGAAGCCGACCATGTTCCACAATGTCCCGAGCGCATTGTCCTGACGCAACTGAACGACAGCATAGGGCCAACGCCCGGTCTTGGGATTATCCAGACCGACCGGCTTCATCGGACCAAAACGGAGCGTATCAACCCCGCGCTCGGCCATGACCTCGATTGGCATGCAGCCGTCGAAATAGGGCGTGCTGGCTTCCCATTCCTTGAACTCGGTCTTTTCGCCGGCCAGCACGGCATCGATGAAGGCAAGGTATTGCTCCTTGTCCATCGGGCAGTTGATGTAATCCTTGGTATCGACCCCAAGAGAATTTGGTTTATCCCAACGGCTGGCCATCCACGCGACATCCATGTCGATGGACTCGTGATAGGTAATTGGTGCCAGGGCATCGAAAAAGGCCAGCGCCTCCTCTCCGGTCTCGGCCGCAATGGCACCTGCCAATGATGTTGCGGTCAATGGCCCCGTGGCAATGATCGCCGGGCTGTGAGGCAGAACGTCCACCCGCTCACGCACCAGTTCGATATTGGAATGCCCGGCAATTGCAGCCGTCACGCCCGCCGCATAGCCATCCCGGTCGACCGCCAGTGCCGACCCGGCAGGGACACGGTGCTTGTCCGCCTCGCGCAGGATCAGCGAACCCATCGCCCGCATTTCAGCGTGAAGCAGGCCAACGGCGTTGCTCGTTGCATCGTCTGACCGGAAGGAATTGGAGCAGACCAGTTCGGCCAGATCGTCGGTCTTGTGCGCGGCCGTGCCTTCGATGCCGCGCATTTCCGAAAGGCGAACCTTGAATCCCGCGTCGGCAAGCTGCCATGCTGCTTCCGATCCGGCAAGGCCGCCGCCGATGATGTGAACCTGATGCGTCATGATTAGGCGCGTTCGCTCCGATAATAGAGATAGTTGGAATAAAGAGCCGCTGCATTGAGCAGGTGCCAGATGGCATGTCCCTGGACCAGATCGGTGCCATTGCACCAGATGCCGGTCAGGTCGAGGATCCAGATCGCAAAGGCTGTCGCCTGAAGGCCAATCCCGTAAAGGAACCAGCGCAGTTCGACCTGCGGACGGCGTGGACGTGCAAAGCCCAGTTCGATGATGATCGCTGCAACCAATACGACCGCGAACAGCCAGCGCCGTGTTTCGGGAATGGCGATCAGGAATCCGATCAGGACAGTACAGAGCAAGAGATAGAGCGCAATTGCCCTTCTGCCGCTCCAGCCACGCCAGCGATGAACGGCATATGCAATCAGGAAGGCACTCGTCAGATACATGCCGAGTACATCGAAAAACTGGCCCCATAGCGTCAGGGTCGCGTGAAGCAGGAAGCTGCCAACGCCGATGACAATCGCGGTCAGGCCGAACCAGACGGCGGGCAGGTCGGTAAAGGCGGATGGTCGGCTGTCCGCGCGCCGGAAATTGCCCAGCGCGATCCAGATTCCAATGATGACAAAGCCGAATGACGACCAACTGTTCGAGGGCTGGAGCACCAGTGCGCCGTCGCGCGGCGTTTCACAGAAGCAATGGGTCGCAAGGCATGTGGCGGGCGCGAATTGCGTCCAGTCCGGACCGAGTGTGGCCAGCAGACCGAGCGTCGCTGCAGCCGCCGCGAGGGTCAGGATCAGGGTTCCGAATAGTCTGGTGGACATTGAGTCTCTCCTCTCGAGTATCACTGATCGCCGTTTCGGGACCCTGAAACCCTTGGCGACGCAGCAAGATTGGCGTTATGGCCTTTCCAAGGAAAAGGCGAGGGGAAGACGCGATGCAGCAGACTGGTTCGCTTGGGCGCCTGATCCTGATCGCTGCAGTGATCACGGGAATCAGTTATCTGTTTGTCGTCGCGACGGGCTTGTCCGGACCGCTGTCCGTCATTTGGAAGGGCGCCAGCGTTGGGTTGCTGGCGCTTTTTGCCATGCTTCAGGCGCGCGGCACCGATGGCTGGCTGATCGCGCTGGTCATGGCGTTCGGCGCATTGGGAGATGTGCTGCTCGATGCTATTGGGATGACGGCGGGCGCGGTCGCGTTCATCCTCGGTCATGTCACGGCGATCGCGCTCTATCTGCGCAACCGACGGAGCGTTTTGACCCTCAGCCAGAAGTGGCTGGCGACGATTGTCCTCCCGTTGGGCGTCCTGATCGCCGTTTTGTCGGTGCCGTTCGAGGACCGGCCGATGATCGGCATCTACACCGCCTTCGTCGCCGCCATGGCCGCCGCGGCCTGGGTCAGTCGCTTCCCGCGTTATTACACCGGCATCGGCGCAATGATGTTCCTCGCCTCGGACCTGCTGATCTTCGCCAAGATGGGCCCCTTGGAAGGGGTAGCGTGGGTCGCCTTCGGGATTTGGTCGCTCTATTTCGCCGGGCAGTTGCTGATTGTGCTCGGTGTGACCCGGACTCTGGCCAAAGACGACGGCTCGTAGGTCGGCTTACGACAACATTGCGGCCATTGGCTGGTCACGGGACCTGCAACGTTAACGAAGCGAAAGTCTATCGAAATGCTAATCCTTGATCAGCATCCGCAGGGCGCCTTGCAACCAGCTCCATCTTCCCAAGGGCTCGAACAGAAGATTGAACAGGTTGACGCCCAGCGCCAGCCAAGTCGCGGGGTGATTGAACCGTCCGTAGCGATATGCCGCCCAGTACAAAAGTGCGATGATTGCGGCGGTTGTGGCATAAATCGGGTAGGCGACTACCGCCGGGTCGTTCGGTCCTACCATCACAGCCCAGAGCACGCCCGCGCCTCGGCCCAACGATGGCATCATAATGATGAAGACGGTTGAAATCAGCCACCACGCGTGATCCTCCACCGAACGACGGTAACGAATGGCCTGAACGATCGCGACGATGAACGCCGACATCATGACGAATTCCACCGCCGCGATGCCATAGAAGAACCATGGCTCGAACACGCCGAACTGTTCGCGCATTTGCGCCGATCGTTCGGCATTGGCGATATCGCGATGGAGTGCCGCTAGGGCGGTGAAGGCCACGCCACCGGCAAGGAAGAAACCGATCATGCCGTAGGTTCGGTGGCGCTCGAACTGCCCCCGCGCCGCAAAAAAAGGTTGGAGAATTAAGAAGAGATACCAGAAGCTCGCGGTCCAGTAATGGACGTGCACGGCCCAGGCATTGTCGGTCAGGTCCCCCCAATAATCATGGAAGATGCCGATCTGCATGATAGCCATCGGGATGAGCATCCATAGAAACAGATCCCGGTAGCGTTCCAGTCCGGTACGAGTAGTCACTGACATCGCAAATCCCCCCGAGCCATTGTCGGTTCCGCCCCGCAACAGCATGCGTACGAGCCCTCCGACGGAAGGGAGCCTACTTCATATTGAGGCTAAAACGAAAAAAGGATCGGGGCAATAGAGAGCCGCGGCGCAGTCAAGGCTATCCGTGGGAAGGTTCGTTTGGATAAGGCTAGTGTCCGTTTTCCACAACATCCCGGTCATTCTACATCGAGAATGATGCGATGTCTGCTTCCGACCTCATTGCGGACGTAGGCGACAAAACTTTGTGGCACTTCGTCAAGTGACCATCTGGAACGAAAGAATCCGGTAGATCAGAGCGCCAAGCTTGCTCCAGACATGTGTTTCAAACACAATGACCTCAAAGCTTTGCTCGGCAACAAGCAGGCTTCCGAATATAGCCCACACCGGATGTACTCGGCCATACACAAGCCGGTCGCGCACGGCAGCAAACAGGATGGGCATATCCGCCAGTACCAACCCGAGCCAAATATCAGGACGGGGCACCCAAGGCATGAGGTGGCGGAAGCGGAAAAATGCTGGCCACAGGACGGCGACGGTCGCAAGCATCATGAAGCGCTTGTGCCAATCGGATCTGCGTCGCATTGCGACTCCGGTAATCGCGAAGACGAGAAAGATCACGAGGCTGGTAAGTGTGCCAATCATCGTGGTTAGGGCTGTTGGCACTGTCGCAAGATCGCGCTCTGTCGCCCATTTTGCGGTGCCCATTCCGCTGATTAGGATGCCAAACGCGATTGGCACTCCAGTCAAGCCCAGGCGTCGGTGCAGGCCGGTTTGGCCGCTTCGAACCATCACGCACTGGATTATGAACAAGAGAACCCAAGTGAGACACAGAGCCCCGTGGAGGTGAACGATCGGCGGCGCAACGAAGGATTGCCGCGCCATGGGCAGAATATATGTCGTGCTGAAACCGAAGGCGACTGCTGCGAGCGAATAAATGCCGAACGCGAAATAGAACAATCTTGCGCGGTCGCGCACCCATGCATTGGCCATCCGTACTCCCGACTGAAAGCTAACACGTCGATGACAGACCGCAATAGCGAAAAATCGACTTCATTCCGTCCGCTTGCCACCCATCCCGGTCATTGTCCGACAACCCGAACAGCCGCATTGATTGGCAAAACCCCGTAAACATGTGGAAACAGCGCGTTTCCGCGCGACACTTCCCAGCGCACACTTTCCCTCAGCGCCTCGAGGTCGATCTCGGTGATCACCAGCCCGATCTGTCCGGAAAAATGCTTGTCGAGCGTGCCTTGCACCTGATCGGCAGTCGACAAGTGGATATAGCCATCGGCCAGGTCGACCGGCGCACCGTGAAAAACCCCGTCAGCCTCGAATTGCGCCCATTGCCCGGCGGTGAGGATCTTGAAGGCGGTCGGTTGCATGCGTTACCCGATATTGGTAATTGGAAGCGAAGGAGGTATGCCGCCATGCGAAACACGTCAATTGCGCTCAGCGATCACTGGATCGAATTTACGAAAAAGCAGGTCGAATCCGGACGCTATGGCTCGACAAGCGAGGTCGTGCGCGAGGGGCTGAGGCTGATTGAGGCGCGGCAGAAGTATCGCGATTCAGTCGAAGCCGCACTCATCGCTGGGGAACAGAGCGGCTTTATACACGATTTTGATTTTGACGCCTATATTGCTGCGATAGGGGACGCTGCCGAATCCAAAGCTGCATGATGTCGTGGATCATCAGTGCCGAAGCGCTGCGTGACATTGATGACATCCGGGATCATTCGCTACGTATTTGGGGTGGTTCACAGACGCGTAAATATCTTGGTGAAATTCAGGCCGCGATCATTCGGGCGAGCAACGCGCCTCACAGGGCCAGTCTCGCGTCTGAGTATCGCAGCGGCTACCGCAAAACGCGGACAAAATCGCACATGATTTTCTTCAAGATCGGGTCAGGGCAGATCGAAGTCGTTCGCATCCTTCATGTGCACGCAGATTTCGACGCTCAACTCGAATGACTATGCCTCCACCAACGGCTCGCCCTCATCCGCATCGTCATCCGCTTCCTCGATCAGCGCGGCACTCACCACATGTTCATCATCCGCTACGTTGAACAGGCGGACGCCGCCGGTGTTGCGGCCGATCACGCGCATGCCGCCGATGGCCATGCGGATCATCTTGGCCTGATCGGTGACGAGCATGAGTTGCTGCACGTCGGTCGCGGGGAAACTCGCCACGACAAGACCATTGCGGCCGATATTGTCGATATTGGTAATGCCCTGACCACCGCGATTGGTCCGGCGGTATTCGTACGCCGAAGATCTTTTGCCATAGCCATTGGCGCAGACCGTCAGAATGAACTGCTCGCGTTCGGCCATTTCCGCCACCCGTTCCGGCGAGAGCGTTGCTTCGTTTTCATTGTCTTTCCAGGGCGCGGCACGAAGATAGGCTTCGCGCTCATCCTGCGTTGCACCGGAGCGCCGCAGGATCGAGAGCGAAATGACTTCGTCATCACCCTTCAGCGTCATGCCGCGCACACCGGTCGAGGCCCGCGACTGGAACGCGCGGACGTCGGTGCCCTTGAAGCGGATGGCTTTGCCGCTACGCGTGGCCAGCAGGACATCGTCTTCCTCGGTCAGCAGGGCAACGCCGATCAGGCGATCCTCGCTGCCTTCCTCGAAGCGCATCGCGATCTTGCCGTTGGTCTGGATGCTGGTGAACTGATCCATCGAGTTTCGCCGCACGCCGCCCTTTGCAGTTGCGAACATGACGTGGAGCTTGCCCCATTCGGCCTCATCCTCGGGAAGCGGCAACACGGTCGAAATGGTTTCGCCCGGCGCCAGCGGCAGCAGGTTGATCATCGGCCGTCCGCGCGTATTCGGGCCGCCTTCCGGCAGACGCCAGACCTTCATGCGGTAGACTTTCCCGGCAGTCGAGAAGAACAGGACGGGCGTGTGCGTTGAGGTTACGAAAAGTTCGGTGACGACATCTTCGTCCTTGGTCGCCATTGCCGCGCGACCCTTGCCGCCGCGTTTCTGGGCCCGGAAGGTTTCGAGTGTCGTGCGCTTGATGTAGCCGTCCATCGTGACGGTCACGACCATGTCCTCGCGCTCGATCAGGTCTTCATCGTCCACGCCATCGAAAGAGGCAGAAATTTCCGACCGGCGCGGCGTGGCGAATTCGTCACGGACGGCGATCAGTTCCTCGCTCATCACCTTGTAGAGCTTGACGCGGTCTGCAAGAATTTCGAGTAGATAAGCGATGCTTTCTGACAATTCCTTCAATTCCTTGCCGATTTCGTCCCGCCCCAGCGCCGTGAGGCGATGGAGGCGTAGATCGAGAATGGCGCGGACCTGGATCTCAGACAGGCGATAAGTGCTCCCACCAACGGCGTCATGATCCTCGACCGCTTCGACAAGTGCAATGTACGGGGCGATTTCCGCCACAGGCCAATCGCGCATACCCAGTTTCTCGCGGGCTTCGAGCGGACTGGACGATCCGCGAATGATGCGGACAACCTCATCAAGATTGGTGACCGCAATCACCAGTCCCAACAAGACATGGGCACGATCACGCGCCTTGGCCAGTTCGAACTTGGACCTCCGTGTGATGACTTCCTCGCGGAACTTCACAAAGGCCTCGATCATGTCGCGAAGCGTGAGGACTTCCGGGCGTCCGCCGCGGATGGCAAGCATATTGGCCGGGAAGTTGGATTGTGCCGGTGTATGCCTCCACAACTGGTTCAGCACGACTTCGGGAGAGGCGTCACGCTTCAGGTCGATGACGATCCGAACGCCCAACCTGTTCGATTCATCGCGAATGTCCGAAATGCCTTCGACGCGTTTTTCCTTGGCCGCTTCGGCAATCTTTTCGACCAACGCATTCTTGCCCTGCTGGAAGGGGATTTCGGTCAGGACGATGCTGCGTCTGTCACCGCGGCCTTCTTCGACTATATGACGGCAGCGCATCACGATTGAGCCCTTGCCCGTGGTATAGGCAGAGCGCGCACCGTGCAGGCCGAGGATCAAGGCGCCGGTCGGGAAATCGGGTGCAGGCACGATCTCCATCAGTTCTTCGGCGGTGATTCCGCCATTTTCGATATAGGCGAGGGCAGCGTTCACCACCTCGCCGAGATTGTGCGGCGGGATGTTGGTCGCCATCCCGACCGCGATGCCGCCCGCGCCATTGACGAGCAGGTTCGGGAATCGGGCGGGCAGGACCTGCGGTTCACGCTCCGAACCGTCATAATTGGGCTGAAAGTTGACGGTGTCCTTGTCGATATCATCGAGCAAGGAATCAGCGACTTTCGCCAGGCGCGCTTCGGTATAGCGCATCGCGGCGGGCGGATCGGGATCCATTGATCCGAAATTGCCCTGTCCGTCGATCAGCGGCATGCGCAGTGACCAATCCTGCGTCATCCGTGCAAGTGCATCGTAGATCGAGCTGTCACCGTGCGGATGGTATTTACCCATCGCTTCGCCAACGATGCGCGCACACTTGCGATAGGCCTTGTTGTAGGTGAAGCCGCTTTCATGCGCGGACCAGAGAATCCGGCGGTGGACCGGCTTCAATCCGTCGCGTACGTCCGGCAGTGCGCGTGAAACGATGACAGACATGGCGTAATCGAGATAACTCGACTTCATCTCGTCAACGATGTTGATCGGGCTGATATCCGACGGGTCGGCGAGGACTGTCTCGTCGTTGCTCAAGGTGTTACTTTCAGAAGAGATTCGATGCTGGGCACCCTAGCCTCTGGAAGCGTGAATTGCCAGCCCTATGGACACGCCAGCATGGTTCAATCAGCGTTCAGGCGAGACACACGATAGGCCAGACGTGCGTTGCTGTCTTGTGCGCTCGCGCCTGTGGGACTAGCGAGGCACAAAGAGGCACTAATAGAGTCTTTAGGGCAGGGCGCCCGTATTCAGGAGGATGACTGTATGAAACTGGTTTCTAGGGCTTCGCTCGGCTTCGCGCTTGCCTTGGGCATGATCGCGACGGGTGTCGCGACGCCTGCGTTTGCGAAAAAGGAAGCCAAGGCTCCCGAGCAATATGCGCCACAATTGAGCAAGGAATTCCGTGTTGCCATTACCGCCGCTCAGGTTGCGGTCAAGGCCGGCAATGCAGCTGACGCCGCGGCCAAGCTTGCCGCTGCCGATGCGATTGCGACCCAGGCGGACGAGAAATTCTATGTTGGCGCCATTGGTTATGATATTTTCAAGATAACCAAGGATCAGGCTGCTGGACGCAAGGCGATCAACCAGATGATTGCCGCCAATTCCAAGCTGGCAACAAACGCGCCTGAATTGAACTTCGTGTCCGGCAATATGGCCTATGAGGCAGGAGACTATCCCGATGCGATTGCCAAGCTGACCGAAGCAGACCGCCTGGGATCAAAGAGCGTGGACCGGCTTTTACGAATCGCCGAGGCCAATTTCAAGTTGAACCAGTTTCCACAAGGCCTGACCTTTGTTGACCGTGCCGTCGCCGAATCAAGCGCGGCCGGCCAGAAGCCGCCGGAAAGCTGGTATGCGCGTGCAGCATCGGTTGCATACAAGGCCAAGCTGAATGCCGATGTCGCGAAATGGACACGCGCGCAGGTCAGGGCCTATCCAACGCCTGAAAACTGGCGGAGTGCCCTGGTAACCTATCGGGACGGAGCGCGGCCGGACGGGCAGCTTGCATTGGACCTGTTTCGACTGATGCGCCTCACAAAATCACTCGCAGGCGAACGCGACTTTTTTGAATATGCATCGCTTGCAACCGAGCGCGCGCTTCCCGGCGAAGCAAAGTCAACCATTGAGGAAGGCTTTGCAACCGGAGTGGTCAGCAAATCAAGCCGTGCTGTCAACGAGATGCTGACGCTTGCATCCGGCAAGATTGCCTCCGATCGAGCGTCAATCGCAACAAGCGAGAAGCAGGCAAACGCTGCCGGCTCGACAGGAAAGCCTGCGGCTGGTGCTGGCGATGCCTTCCTCGGCTATGGCGAAGATGCGAAGGCTGCGCAATATTATCGGTTGGCGCTCCAAAAGGGCGGCGTCGATATGGATCAGGTCAATACGAGGCTCGGTATAGCCTTGTCCCGATCGGGTCAGAAAGAGGAAGCTCGGAAGTATTTTGGCGCGGTGAACGGCCCTCGGGCTGAAATCGCCAAATTCTGGACGCTCTATCTTGATCTTAATCCATAGGAAGATCGTCTCTCAATACATTGCAAGATAAGAAAAGCCCCCGGAAATACACTTCCGGGGGCTTCCTCTTGAGCGCGACCAAGCGCTTGGGAAACTAGTTGTTCTTTTTGGCCTTCGCCAATCGTCGCCGTGCAACAAGTGCCGATGCACCCGCACCGAACAGAAGGACCATCGGCGGGGCTGGGACTTCCGTGCCGCCGCTCGATGTCGATGTCGATCCGTTGGACGAACTCGAAGTCGATGACGATGTCGAACTTGATGACGATGTTGAACTTGATGTGGACGTGGAACTCGATGTTCCGCCAAAGCTGGATGAGCTCGATGTCGAGCTTACATTTCCGGACGATGTGCTTGAACTGGAGCCGCCGGTCGAAGTGCTCGTGCTCGATCCTCCTGTAGATGTGGAGGTCGACGAGCCACCAGTCGAGGTCGAAGAACCGCCAGTGGAGGTCGAAGAACCGCCGGTTGAGGTCGAAGAACCGCCAGTCGACGTCGAAGAACCGCCGGTTGAGGTTGAGGACCCACCGGTCGAAGAGGTGCTGCTCACGCCACCTGACGTGCTGGAGACGCCCCCGGTCGAGGTCGAAGACCCGCCTGAGCCGCCCGACGATGTTGAACTCGACGATCCGCCTGAGCCGCCTGAGCCCCCTGACGACGTTGAACTCGACGATCCGCCGGATCCGCCTGACGATGTCGAACCGCCGCTTGATGTTGAAGAAACGACGATGCTGCCACCACCACTTCCGCCACCGAAGCCGCCGACGAAGAACCCTCCGCCAAAACCACCACCAAAACCGCCCGATCCGCCAATCACGACGGGAATACCGCCACCGCCACTAGAAACCATCGGGCCTTCAGGAGGGTAGGGGATCGGGGCGCCCTGGCTTGCAAAGGAAACCGTTGCAGGCGCGCACGCCATTTGTGTCGTGGTTGTCGTTACCCGCTTGATACGCTTGACGATCCGGCGTTGAGGCGCACGATGGGCCAAACGCTGACGGGCGTGTTTCTTGGCTTTTTGGGTCTTTGCATAATGTGCCTTTGGTTGCGCGCTGGTCGCATGCATTGCGCCGCCGCCAATGACCGCACCGCCACATGCACAGGCACAAAGTTTTGCGAGAGCCATCTTGACGGACATTGCGTTTTCCCATCTTACCAACTCGATCGTGTCCTCAGCCAATATGAGGTACGATCACCTGAAACACTGCAGCTGCAGACGTGCCGAACTTCCGAAATCCCTGCAAGCTGATTAACCCTTATTATCACGTTTCAGGATTGATTAACCAAGAGCTTCGCGAAAACAATATGGTTAATGTCTCATTTGGGGGCTGTTTGATCGGGTGCTTTAAATTGAATCCCGTCAGGCCGTAACCGCCCATTGAATTCTTGCGAATGACCGGAGTTGGCGGATCGGGTTGCCGGGTCGCAAATTTCGGGTGTCGACCGATTCGCCAGCACCAAGAAATTCAAGTGCTGGTCTGGATGGCTTGTGTGTCGCATTCGCCCTCACTATAGGCGCGCTTCATCGACCGCCGGGCTGCAAATCGAAATCGCCGTCCGGGATGTAAGAGGATGAGAGCGTAGCATGACGACCGCACTTAATGAACCGAGCGATGATCGATCGGATGACTCATCAAGCGGTGATCATTTAGACGGCAACTACCGGCCGAACGACGCCGAGCCCTTCATGAATTCGAAGCAGCTCGCCTATTTCAGGGCAAAACTCACCAATTGGAAAGACGATATACTTCGCGAGTCACATGACACACTTGTGACATTGCAAAACGAATCGTTGCGTGAACCAGACGTTACAGATCGGGCGTCCAGCGAAACCGATTGGTCGCTGGAGCTTCGCACCCGTGACCGGCAACGAAAGCTGATCGCGAAGATTGACGCAGCATTGCGCCGGATCGAAGACGGCGAATATGGCTATTGCGAAGTGACCGGAGAGCCAATTTCGCTCGCGCGGCTCGAAGCCCGGCCGATCGCGACGATGACAGTAGAAGCGCAGGAACGCCACGAACGTAACGAGAAAATTTCTCGCGACGAATAATGGCTGACACCAATGCGGTGTTTACGTTTTTCCAACTCTTTGTCTGTAACGCCCGATTGCATGGACCTGCCCGAAAATCACCCGACCGAAGAAAATGAGCACGACGCGACGGAATCTCAGCGCGAAAAATCGCGCGACAGCCTGTTTCTGTCAGCAGATGTGATTTTTGACGATTCTCAACGGCAATATACGGTTCGCGTTCGAAATGTGTCGGCGGGTGGCATGATGATCGACGTTACGGCGCCTCGCGAAAAAGGTCTGGGTGTTACTGCGAAACTCAAGAATATCGGAGAAGTACGCGGCAAGGTGGTCTGGTCCACGGCAAACCGCATCGGCATCACATTCGATCATGAGATCGATCCGAATCTCGCCCGGTACAAGGCAGAAGCGGCCCCGGTGCCGGGCTACAAACGCGCTTATGTCGGCTCCCGCCGTCCCGGACTCGCGATTCGGTGAACTAAAGATCATTGCGCTCAAGAATTTTGAGCGCTTTCTTTTCCTTTCGCTTGCGCTCCTTTTCTTCGCGTTCTTCCTGTTGGCGAATTTCTCGGCCACGATTGCGATCGGCTTCCGCCTGGCTTGTCGTGGTCGCATCAATGACTGCTGCAGTTGCCTTTGTTGGCGCTGTCACGACCGTTTTGACGACACTGCCGATACAACCCGAAAGCATTGCCAGGCTAAAAACCACAAACAATGTTCGCAGACCCATCTTTTGCTCCCGGAAGAAAACCACACTAACATCGCCCTTGGTCCTGACAACCGGCACATGCTCGGTTGATCATGCTTGACGCCCGCCATGCCGCGCTCCTAAGGGCGCATTCCTGATATATCATGCGGCTGAAACGCTGCTGTGGCGATCGTAGCTCAGTTGGTTAGAGCGCCGGTTTGTGGTACCGGAGGTCGCGGGTTCGGATCCCGTCGGTCGCCCCATTTTCCTTGAGAAATGATTTGTGTAATATTATTGCGTATCTTCGTAACAAACGAACGCGCAATGGAGCCGCCCGATGACTGCCCCCTGGGACCTTCCCGATTTTGACGACCATGAAGTATTGCATCTCGTCCGAGACGCCGTGTCGGGACTGACGGCGATCATCGCAATCCATTCCACTCACCTCGGACCCGCTGGCGGAGGAACCCGCTTCTGGCACTACGCTGATCGTGAATCGAGCATCACCGATGCGCTCCGGCTTTCACGTGGAATGAGCTACAAAAATGCGATGGCAGGCTTGGCGATGGGTGGAGGCAAGGCTGTTATTCTCGCGGATGCTCAAGGCACCAAGACATCTGCAATGATTGCCGCGTTTGCAAGCGCCGTCGACGGACTAGGCGGGCGCTATGTAACCGCTCAGGATGTCGGCATGAGCGCCGAGGACATGATCGCGATTTCAAAAGGGACGCGCTTCGTCTCGGGCCTTCCTCCCAAATCGGGCGGGGCAGGAGGCGATCCTGGCCCTTCAACGGCAACCGGCATCTTTCTCGGCGTCCAGGCAGCGGTAAGACGAGCACTTGGCCGGGATGATCTGTCGGGTGTTCATTTGGCGATCCAGGGTGTCGGCAGCGTTGGCGGAGGACTGGCCCGCCGTGCCGCCGCCGCCGGGGCCAAGCTCACATTGGCCGACAAGAATGGTGATCATGCCAAGACTCTTGCGGGAGAACTTGGCGCCGATGTCGTTGCAACCGAGGAGATTATGCGAGTCAAAGCCGATGTGTTCAGTCCGTGTGCGCTTGGGGCGATCTTGACCGAGCAGAGCATTGCCAGCCTCAAGGTTTCGATCGTTGCGGGCGGCGCCAACAACCAGCTTGCAACGTCCGACGATGGCGATCGCCTGCAAGCACGCGGCATCCTTTACGCGCCTGATTATGTGATCAATGCTGGCGGAATCATCAATGTGGCAGTCGAATATCTGGGGAATGGCGATCGTTCGGTAGTAGATGCCAAGATTGCTGCGATTCCCGATCGTTTGAACGCGGTGTGGGATGGTAGTGCAGCCACTGGAGACAATCCGGCGAAAGTCGCCGATGCGATGGCGCAAAGACTGATTGGTCGCGGTCGATAAGCTGCCCTTTGCGCGGACGATTTCATCCGCTAGAGGACGGCCGCGATGCACGCCTTTGCTAACCCGGCCCGATTCCTCAAGATAGCCCGCCCGCTAACGCCAATACTCGCTTGGCTGGGTGTCATCCTCACTCTCGTGGGCGTCTATTCCGGTCTATTGCTGACCCCGCCTGACTATCTGCAAGGCGAGACCGTTCGGATCATGTATGTCCATGTTCCATGCGCCTGGCTGGGCATGGCGGGATGGAGCGGGATTGCGGTCGCCAGCATTGTACAACTTGCCTGGAGGCATCCGCTTGCCGGCATCGCCGCACGCGCCATTGCTGTGCCGGGTGCGCTTTTCACTGCGCTTTGCCTGATGACGGGTTCGCTCTGGGGCAGACCGGCCTGGGGGACGTACTGGGAATGGGACGGCCGCATGACGTCCATGCTGGTGCTGCTTTTCCTCTATTTCGGGTATATCGCGCTGGCGAATGCAGATGATGAAAGAACCTCCGTCAGCCGCGTGACAGCGATTTTCGGCATCATCGGTGCGATCAACATTCCGATCATCAACAGATCGGTCGTATGGTGGAAATCGCTGCATCAAGGGCCGAGCATAACGCTTGGCGGATCGACTATAGCTCCCGAATTGCTCTGGCCACTCGGTCTGACAACCTTGGGTTTTTCATTGCTGTTCGGCGCGATCGTGCTGATGCGAATGCGCGCCAATCTTGCGGAGGCGAAGATTGAGGCGCGCATGCGCAGGTTGGCGTCATCGTGAATCCGTGGCCGTTCGTGATTGCGGCCTATGGCCTGACAGGTCTTGGAACGGCTATTATCTTTGTCACGAGCTTTGTCGCAATGCGTCGTGCTGAAAAGAAGGCGGACGAACTGTGAAGCCAAAGCACCAACGCCTGATGCTCGCCCTGGCGGCGCTCGTTACGGTCATTGGTGCTGGATTGCTTGCCGCGTCTGCTCTTGGTGACCGTGCCGCCTATTTCTATTCTCCGGCCGACATTGCAAAATCAAGACCTGAGCCGGACGCGGCTATCCGTCTTGGCGGGATGGTTGCAGACAAGTCGATCGTCCATGAAGCAGATGGTCTGACGATTCGGTTTGTCGTGGAAGATGGGACGTTCAAGACCCCGGTGCAGTTCAAGGGCATTGTCCCCGATCTGTTCAAGGAAAACTCGGGAGTCGTCGCGGAAGGAAAACTTGGAGCGGATGGAATGTTCATCGCAACCAATATCCTTGCCAAGCATGACGAAAACTACAAACCCCCGCAAATGACGGGTGGTGAGCACAAAACCGAAACGCTCGCCAAATGATTGCCGAGGCCGGATTGGGGTTGTTGTGGCTTGCGGCGGCGCTGGCGTTGCTGCAATTTGCCTTTGGCTCGATGGTTGTCGCCAAGGGTCGTGATCAGCAGCTTTCGAGCGTGCGTTCGATCGCCATCGCGCAGGGCCTTCTCGTCACCTTTTCTTTTTTGAGCCTGGTCTGGCTTTTCCTGCGTTCAGACATGTCGGTGGCGCTGGTGGCTGCGAACAGCCATTCTGCCAAGCCGTGGCTCTACAAATTTGCCGGGACATGGGGAAATCACGAAGGTTCGATGTTGCTCTGGGTCATGATCCTTGGTGCGGCAGGTGCCGCGGTTGCCTTGTTCGAACGGAGCCTCAAGCCCGCTACTCTTATCGCAACGCTTGCTGCCCAGGCCGCGCTGAGCATCGGTTTCTATGCGTTCCTGCTCTTCTCCTCAAACCCGTTTACGCGCCTGACGCCAGCTGCTGCAGACGGGCAGGGGCTTAATCCCCTTTTGCAGGATCCCGGCCTCGCCTTTCATCCGCCAACTCTCTATTTCGGCTATGTGGGCATGTCGGTTGCCTTCAGTTTCGCCGTTGGCGCCCTCGTCACGCGCGATGTTGGCCCGGCATTTGCCCGGGCAATGCGGCCCTGGGTTCTGGGTGCATGGATCTTCCTGACGCTCGGGATTACGGCCGGAAGTTACTGGGCCTATTACGAACTGGGCTGGGGCGGCTGGTGGTTCTGGGATCCAGTTGAAAATGCCTCGCTGATGCCTTGGCTGGCAACGACTGCTCTGCTCCATTCGGTGACCGTATTGGCGACGCGGGACGGTCTCAGAGCTTGGACGGTGATGCTCGCCGTTGTGGCTTTTTCCATGTCTATGGTTGGCACCTTCCTTGTCCGTTCGGGGATTCTCACGAGCGTCCATAGCTTTGCTGTGGATCCAACGCGCGGCAGTTTCTTGCTGGCACTGCTCGCAATCTATGTTGGCGGGGCAATGGCATTGTTCGCGCTCCGCATTGGAACGGTGCGCGAAGGCAACCAGTTCGATCTTGTCAGCCGTGAAGGCGCGCTTGTCGCGAACAACCTTCTGTTTTCTGCGATCCTTGGTATTGTCTTTGTTGGCACCCTCTATCCGCTGGGTGTTGAAGCCGTAACGGGAGAGAAGCTCTCCGTTGGCCCGCCCTATTTCAATGCGACGACCGGGCCGATTACCCTGTTCCTTGTCATGGTCATGATATCGGGCCCGTTGCTGCGCTGGAGGCAAGACAGATGGAAATTGCTGGTCCAGCGCCTCGCAATCCCGACGTTGGTCGTGGCGATTTCTTTGCTGGCGCTGGTTCTGGCCGCCCCGGACATTGGCGTCCTGCCGTTCCTCGGTCTGATGCTGGCGGGCGGGATTGCCATCGGCAGCGTTGCGCCGCTCTGGGGCCGCAACCTGCGGCGCACGCCCCTGTTTACCTGGGGTATGGTGATTGCGCATCTTGGTGTAGCCGTCAGCCTCGCCGGCATGGCAAGCGAGACAGGCTTCATCAAGGAAACGCTGGTCGCGGCGAATGTTGGCGAGACCCACAATGTGGGGCCGTATCGCGTGACATTTTCCAAGCTTGAGCCTGTGGCGGGGCCGAACTGGACTGCGCTTGAGGCCACTTTGGAAGCACGTCGAGGTACACGCCAACCTTTGATCCTCAAGCCGCAATCGCGGATGTTCTCGAACCCACCGACCGAAACCAACGAAGCGGCCATCGATACGGTTCTGGATGGGCAACTCTATCTCGTGCTCGGCAAACAGGAGCCGACGGGGCGCTGGCAGTTGCGCATGTGGTGGAAACCATTTGTATCCTTCATCTGGCTTGGCGGGGCGATGATCGCGCTTGGCGGATTTCTTGCGCTGATTGGACGGTTTCGCCGCGAAAAGGGCAGGGGGAGGGGGATCGCATGAAACGGCCCATTCTCTGGTTGCCACTTTTGCTTTTCGTCCTTTTTTTCGGCGTCGTGGCTTATGGCCTGATCAAGCCATCGGACCACGTCATAGCATCAAAGATGATCAGCAAGCCGCTCCCGCAATTTGCGCTCGAGCCCGCGCATGAGGGGCAAACTGGCCTAACGAGTGCGAGTTTTTCAGGAGGTTCTCCAAGACTTCTCAATATCTTTGCGAGCTGGTGCATTCCCTGCATCGCTGAAGCGCCTGTGCTGATGCAGTTGCGCGCGATGGGTGTCGGGATTGACGCGATCGCCATCCGTGACAGGCCGGAAGATGTTGCGCGTTTCCTTGAGCGCAATGGCAATCCTTATCAGCGGATCGGATCGGATACGGTCGGCAAAGTCCAGATTTCGCTCGGATCCTCGGGTGTGCCGGAGACGTTCGTGATCGACGGCAACGGCATCATTCGCCACCAGCACATCGGTGATATCCGCCCGGATGATATTCCCGAGATTCTGTCCGCTTTGGAGGCCGCGAAATGAGGCGGTTGGCGTTGCTGCTCCTGCTCGCTGTCCCCGCGCAAGGGGCGCATGCAGATTCGATGATGCCCGCGGCCGAACTGGCCAATGTCCAGCTTTCCGATCCGGCAAAGGAGAAGGCCGCCAAGGCGCTGATGGAAACCATCCGCTGTCTCGTCTGCCAGGGGCAATCCATTGCCGATTCCGACGCGGACATGGCAGGCGATATGCGCGCCTTGATCCGTCAGCGGATCGACCAGGGCGAGCAGCCGGAAGCTGTTCGGACCTGGCTGGTCGAACGCTACGGCAATTGGGTCACCTACAAGCCGCCACTCATGGGTGTGGGCGGAGCGTTGTGGGTAGCGCCTTTGATTTTCATCATCTTTGGCGCGATTCTGGCGCGCGGGCGGTTTCGCCGCAGGAAGAAAAGCTGATGGGATGGTTCTTGTTCCTCGTTTCAGCGATCGCCGTGGGGCTTGGCCTTTGGCGTTTAGGCAGGCTCGATAGAAGCGCGCTTGAACTCACGGGCGCCGCATTGCTTCTCGCGCTGGCAGGCTATGCCTGGCAGGGCAATCCGGCTCTTGAGGGGCAACCGGTCCAATCCGCCGAAGCTAGCGATACCGGAGAGGTGCCAGCCGATCTGCGCAAGACGTTTGCCAGCAGCATGAATGCCGAGGGGCAATGGCTTGGACTTGCCGATGCGCTGATCCAGGCAGGTCGCGCCCGTTCGGCGGTTTCCCTGCTGGTCGAAGCAACCCATAAGGCGCCGCTCAATCCTGATGTCTGGGTCGGGCTTGGCAACGCGTTGATCGTCCACGGCGGCGGGCAGATGTCACCTGCGGCGCAATTCGCCTTCGAGAAAGCGGCAGCTATTTCTCCCAACCACCCGGGACCGCCATTCTTTCTGGGGCTGGGCCTTGCTCAGGCGGGCAAGATGGATGAAGCCGGAGAGGTCTGGCGAGGCCTCCTTGCGCGTGCGCCAAAGGATGCGCCGTGGAAGGCCGATCTTGAGAAGCGGCTTGCCGAAATCAGGCAATTGCCCTGATCATCGGTAATGTTCCAGTTTCCATTTCCGCTTCCTTGCCAAAACCTGTCCTACGAGCTCGAAGGTGCGCCGTCCTCAAGCGCCGAACGGGCAATTTTTGGCGGAAAGCACAAGCCGGCCAAGTTGTGTATCCTGGCTTGCGTTGCGAGACCTTGGCTGCCAAAGCGCTGACAATGGTGATTGCGACCTCCCTGAAGCGATTGATCAACAAGGTTCTTGGGAGGGCTCCATACATCCCGCCCGAAGAAGCAGCGTACCGGCGGCTATCGGCCAAAGGCTTTCGCCCTGCTGGTATCATAGACGTCGGAGCATATGAGGGGCACTGGACGCGGCTGGCGAATAGAGTGTTCCCAAGTGTGCCCTGCCTGATGGTAGAGGCCCAGACTGCGAAAAACCCTTTTCTCGAAGCCGTTTGCAAAGACATTCCTTTGACCCGCTTTTGCTCAACCGTCTTGGCCGCAACTTCCGGAGAGCAAGTCACATTCTATGAAATGGAAACCGGCTCGTCCATTCTGCCCGAGCAGAGTAACATTGCGCGAACGCAGACCGTTCTAACCACGCGGACATTGGACGAAGTCGCGAAAGACATTCCAAATCCATTTTTCTTGAAAATAGACGTGCAAGGCGCCGAGCTTAAAATACTTGAAGGGGGCCAGAAAACCTTGGCTCGAAGTGAAGTTGTGCAAATGGAAGTCGCACTTCTTCCCTACAATCAAGGAGCTCCCATTTTTCTCGATGTCATTTCTTATATGGACAACCTTGATTGGGTACCATTGGACATTTCTGGATTTAGTCGACCAAATGGCGTTGATTTGGTTCAAGTAGATATAATTTTTGTTAAGCGTGATTCCCCACTTAGGCCGACTTTTATCAATTTTTGAACGCGGACTTTCCTGTCTCGATCAACTTGATACGTTGATGCAGATATTCGGCACGATGCTCTATTTCTGGCTTGCCCTCGATATTTCAAATGACTTGAGAAAGTCGGCAATGCGATCCTTTTTCACGAAGGGGCGTTGCAGGAAGCGTTCCACGGCTTGGTTGAAACGCCCCGGATCGTCATAGGGCACCATATGGGTTGCATCCGGGAATATGCCCAGTTGTCCGTTCGGCAGGTTGTGAAAGATTTCGAGCGTATGCGTGTCGAGGATGAGATCGTGATCTCCAGCCAGAATCAAAGTTGGGGCGGTTATGCGGTTGAGCATCTTTGGATCGATATGCGGTTCGTTCGCCAGGAGTGACACAACCTTCTTTTCACGCGCGGCCTGTTTGCTGCTGACATTTGCGGTTTGCGCCTGTTTTGACAGCGCCTCGTCCATCTGTGCTACTTCGGGGTAGACGGCGTCAGGATTGAGATTTGCCGCCATTGCGACGATTTTCCTTACTTTCGACGAATGACGCATGCCAAGCAACAAGGCTTCAATCCCGCCGTCGCTCCAGCCCACGACGTCGGCCTGTGTTACACCAAGATGTTCAAGCAGGGCGGCTTGGTCATCGGCCATCTTTTCGTATGTGATGGGGCCAGCACTGTCTCCCGAACGCCCCTGATCGCGGCTGTCCATTGCGATGATCTGGTAGCGCGTCCGGAAGTACGCGATCTGGCTTGCCCAATCCGCGATGCTGCCGCCGTTTCCGTGAATGAGAACCACCGGCTCACCTTTGCCATAGACTTCATAGTAAAGTGTCACGCCGTCATGGACGAACATGCCGCTTGCGCCGGGGTTGGAACCATATCCTGACGCATGGTGTGCCGTGTCAGCGGCGGAATGTCTGGGCTGCGCCTCCACGGGTAGGGCAAGGTTTGCAAGAGCAATGGCAAACAGCCCGACGGTTGCGGAAAAACGCATCACTACCTCCCGTTAGTAACAAGAGACCAACCTACGTTGGGCCATGGTTGGATGCAACCGGCAGCTCCGCCACATTGCCGCGGCGTATCGGCTATGCTAGGGCGCGCCACCTTTTGCGCATTGGTGGTACGGCAGGGTTCATGCGCGTCGCATTTCCGGGAGTTCGCGAGCAATGAGTGACTCTGTCGTAACAGACGACTCGCAGGAAGAAACACGTGGCCATCAGGCTGGAGGCCCGATTACAAAGATGGTGGTCGGTGCCATCGGTGTTGTGTTTGGCGATATCGGAACGAGTCCGATCTACGCTTTCCGCGAAACCTTTGCCGGACACCACAGGCTTGTTCCCGATGAACTCCATATCTTCGGCGTTCTGAGCATGATTTTCTGGTCGATGATGATCGTTGTGACGTTCAAATATGTCTCGATCATCATGCGCGCCGACAACAAGGGAGAAGGCGGCAGCCTTGCGCTGCTCGCGCTGATCAGCCGCAAAACAGAGGGTGCGCGATGGACTGCCCCGATTGTCTTGCTCGGGGTCTTCGCAACTGCTCTATTTTACGGCGATTCGATGATTACTCCCGCTATGTCGGTGCTTTCGGCAACCGAAGGGCTGGCCTATGTCCATCCCGGTTTCAAGGCCTGGATCCTGCCGATTGCGGTCGGTATTCTCGTCGGACTTTTCACAATTCAGTCACGTGGTACGGCAAAGGTCGGGGCGCTTTTCGGACCGATCATGATCATCTATTTTGTGACCATCGCGGTGCTTGGTGTGATGTATATCGTCCGCGATCCGATGATCATCCTGCATACGATCAATCCGCTCAATGCGGCGCGCTTCTTCGTGGAAGATGGCGAGCGCGCGTTTCTGGCCATGGGGTCAGTGGTTCTCGCTGTTACAGGGGCAGAAGCGCTCTATGCCGATATGGGGCATTTCGGGCGCAAGCCGATTGGTATAAGTTGGTTATGGTTCGTTTTGCCAGCGCTGATGCTGAACTATATGGGGCAAGGTGCGATGATCCACACACTGGATCCGGCAAGTGCCCTGGAACGGGTGAAGGATCCATTTTTCCTGATGCTGCCCGACGCAGTTCGCCTTCCAGTGGTGCTGATTGCAATCCTTGCCACGATCATCGCCAGCCAGGCCGTTATTTCGGGTGCGTTTTCTCTCACCCAACAGGCAATCCAGCTGGGATTCATTCCGCGTATGCGCATCATGCATACGAGCGAGAGTGCCGCTGGCCAGATCTATATCCCGTTCATCAACTGGACGCTGATGATCATGGTGTTGCTGCTCGTGTTGTTGTTCAAGAGCTCCAGCAATCTCGCCGCGGCCTATGGCATCGCGGTGACCGGCGCCGTATTCATTGACTCCTGCCTGCTGGCAGTCGTCCTGTTCAAGCTTTGGGAATGGAACAAGTACTTGTCATTCGCGATGCTGGCCGTGTTCTTCACCGTCGATACGGCCTATCTCGCATCCAACCTCACCAAGGTCCCTGATGGCGGCTGGTTCCCATTGCTGGCCGGGCTGATCATTTTTACGCTCCTCACCACATGGGCGCGCGGGCGCAAGCTGATGATGGAGCGGATGCGCGAAGCCGCGATGCCGATCAAGGTCTTCATCAGTTCGGCCGCACCCTCGGCAGCGCGCGTTCCGGGAACGGCCGTTTTCATGACATCAACGGCCGATGGCGTGCCGCATGCGCTGCTTCACAACCTGAAACACAACAAGGTGCTTCACGAGCGCATAATTCTTTTGACGGTCAAGATTCCCGACGTACCCTTTGTCGATCCTGCCACACGCTGCAAGATGGACGATTTGGGGCAGGGCTTTCATCGCCTCGTCCTCAAATACGGTTTTATGGAAGAACCAGACGTGCCGCTGGCGCTCTCCACGATCACCAACTGCGGTCCCGCTTTCAAGATGATGGATACCAGCTTCTTCCTTGCCCGACAGACGCTGCTGCCCTCGTCGCGACCCGGGATGGCGATCTGGCGCGAGAAGCTCTTCTCATGGATGCTGAGGAACGCAGAAAGCGCCATGGAGTTCTTCCGTTTGCCTACCAACCGCGTTGTTGAGCTGGGGAGTCAGGTCGAGATTTGAGGCGGTTGACCGGGCAAGCACCTCTGCTATAGGCGCGCTTCCCGAACAGGGCGGAGTAGCTCAGCTGGTTAGAGCAGCGGAATCATAATCCGCGTGTCGGGGGTTCAAGTCCCTCCTCCGCTACCAATTTCCTGTATGCCGAAGCGTGCGAACAGTTGAAAAACATTTGATTTCCGCTCGTTTAAGGGCAGTCGTTGGCTGCAAGCGATTGCTCTTGTCTGCCTGTAATCGCGGAAGATGGGGGCCTTGCGAGAACCCCGCAGGATCGAGACCCCCTATGGGCTGACTGATACCGCGATCCGAAACACTAATCCCAAGGAAAAGTCATACAAAGTCGCAGACTCTCAGGGCCTGTATCTGTTGGTCAACCCACTTGGCTAGACCCAGACGCTGAACCTTGAGGCTGCCCGCGACCAGCACATTGCCCATGCCTATGTCGAAACCGCCTTCGCAGCCCAAAGTCGCACCGCCGATCGTGTTATGATCCATGCTGAGAGCAAGGCGACCAACCTGATCGACCAGAAGTCATTCTATATCGGGATTTCCCGCGCGAAGGAATCCGTCGCGATCTTTACCAATGACCGGGCCAAGCTGGTGTCCGCCATTGGGTAGCGGGCCAGTCAGGTGCAAACGGCCATCGCACAAGCCGCCATGCCGGGACCATCGGCGTCGAAGGTGGCAGGAGCCGGACTGAGTTAGGTTTGAAAAGGGGTAGTATGTTCGAGAAGAGGCTACACCTTGCCTTGTGTTGCAGGCATGATAAATCCCGAGAAAGTAAGAGCTTCGATGTGTGGGGATATTTGTGCGCCTGAAATCATTCACTTTTTCTGTTGTAGCTTTGGCGTGCGCCATGGTCAGTACCATTTCGCTCGCGCGTGATATTGTTATGTATCAGCAGATCACAGACAATAAGCCAGATATCGGAGTTAGCACGACAGTCTATCTGGGGGACAGGATGCTCCAGCAAAGGCGTGGCCAATATCAAGAATGCATAGTTCCCAAGTTTGATTACCAAAAATCTATGTATCTTGGGATCGGAACGTTTGTAGTTAAGGCTGGCCAGCCAATATGTAAAAAAGAACCAGACTCCAAAAATTATACACCAAATTACGTCAATTGGTTGGGCGGAACTGACGCTCAGTTAACATATGACGTTGCTCTAAAACAAGAGAATGGTGGACTACTTAACATCTGCCTATCGTCGGGGGGAGTTAAATCTGGATGTACCAAAGACAAAAATCCATCGGACTATGAGAGCGAGCCATATTTTCTGTATAATGTGAATAGTTTGCAACAGACAATAGAGTATGCAGGTCGAAGCGGGGCTGTGCTAAAGTTTATCTACTCAGAATTTCAAGACGGCTTCGCGCGACAGGCATTTACGCGTGAATTTCAATCAGACCTGAACGAAGGAAATATTGCGGCATACAAGGGCGCAGTAATCGAGATCGAAAGCGCAACGAATGCCTCGATCACCTACAAGGTCGTGCGGAACTTTCAGCAATGATCTTTTCCCCTCGCAGTCTCGCCGCGCTAGCCCTTGTCGGCTTGGCTTTGACTTCCTGCTCTGGAACGCCAAGCGCCACTCTACCAATGTCTGGCCGCTGGCAGTGGGCGAATACGATCGCCTCGTACCCTCAATCATTGGATCAAGATAAAGCTACGTGTTCTAGGGAAGCCGATGCGATCCAGTTGCGTGTCAGTCTATGTAGTTCGTTGCTGCCATCGGATTGCGAGAGAGTTTCCGACAATGTGACCAAAGCTATGTGCCAGTATTCGAACGCTACAACCAAAAACATGTGCAGCGTTGGCCGCATGGAAATTCCTAAACAGGAAATCGTGGATGGTTGCGTCGCTGCCCGTGGCTGGAAGCAGGTTTGGATCAAAAATGGCGGATGAGCACATCATCAATCCTGCCGTTGATTATTTGGCGCTTCAATGGGAGAAGCTCGCTGAGGGCGGAGCTTCATCACGTCATACGCCAAAAGAAATTTGCGAAGCTATACGAGGTGCGTACGTCACGCAGCCAAATAGGTTTGGCTTTGTCGCAGATTGCATCCGGAAGCAGCTAAAGGGGAGGGGCATTCAGTCAGACTACCAGAAGATTGGCCAAAAGCGTTTTTTTGTGATCGAGCGGCCAAAGTAGTTATGCCTCGCGCCAATTATCGCGTTCCCAATGATTGCGATAGACCTCAAAACTGGAGAAGCCGGATCAGTAGGGGCTTTTTCGGGGGCCTTGGCGCGGTTGCCATTGAATTAATGAATTGTAATTAAACGAAAATATTTCTCTAATTCGAGTCCCTCCTCCGCCGATCTTTGGCATCGGCCGGCTTCCCTATCCCGATTTCAGGATTGACGATCCTGGAACAATGGCTGACGATCAAACCCATGTCGCGCAAACCTCGTCGTCAAATAGTGAATATGGGCAATACCAGCGCGATCAAGATCGGCGCGCCGGGGTTTGAGAATGATCTTTTTTATTGGACGATGGAGATGGGCTGGCCCGCCTTTATCGCGCTTGTCGGTGCAGTGTTCATCGCCATCAACCTGGTGTTCGGTCTGATCTATGCGTCTTCGGCCGGGATGATCGCGAATGCCGCCCCGGGCTCCTTTCTCGACGGGTTCTTCTTTTCTATCGAAACGCTGGCAACAGTTGGCTACGGCAATATGGCCCCCTCGTCGCATTTCGGTCACAGCATCGCGTCGATCGAGATCCTGATCGGCCTGTTTTTCTCGGCAACTGTTACCGGCCTGGTCTTCGCTCGCTTTGCCCGACCGCGCGAAAGCATGATTTTCAGCAAGATTGCGGTGATCTGCGATTATGAGGACAAGCGCGCGCTGATGGTCCGATTGGCCCCGATGCACGCCCGGCCATTGGCCGCGGCAACCGCGCAAATGTCGATACTCTCGCGAACCGTCCTTCCCAATGGTAAAGAATTCGCAGGGTTTCTTGAACTGACGTTGTTGCGATCCCAAAATCCGATGCTCAATCTGTCCTGGACGTTGATTCACCTGCTCGACGAAGAAAGCCCGGTGCTTGCCGCCTTTGAAAGCGACCGACCATTCTTGCTGGTGGTCACAGTTGGCGCGCTCGATACGCTGCTTGCCCAGCAATCCTTTGGTGGGCGAAGCTATCAACGTGAGGATATCCTGATGGATCACCATTTCGTCGATGTGATCACCAACCGTGACGGGTCACTCCATCTGGACGTATCGCGTCTGGACGATGCCGAGCCGGTATAAGCTTGAGCGATGAGGGAGCAGGACGTCCTGGGTTCTGCCCCGGGTTGCAGGCGGGCGGTTGCAAACCTATCTCCGACCAGCCACGATTCGGTGGCTCAGCCTTGGAAATGCCCAACTCATGACCGAAACAATCCACACCCGCATGCTCATTCTTGGTTCGGGGCCGGCGGGGCTTTCTGCCGCCATCTACGGCGCTCGTGCCGGGCTCAGACCGATTGTCGTCCAGGGCATTCAGCCGGGCGGGCAGCTGACGATCACGACCGATGTCGAGAATTATCCCGGTTTTCGTGATGTGATCCAGGGGCCGTGGTTGATGGAAGAGATGCAGGCCCAGGCCGAGCATGTCGGGACGCAGATGGTCTATGACATCATCGTCGACGTTGATCTGTCTGCAAGGCCTTTCCGCCTCACCGGAGATGGTGGCGCGATCTACACCTGTGACACGCTTGTAATCGCGACGGGCGCACAGGCCAAATGGCTGGGGCTCGAAAGCGAGACCGCGATGCAAGGCAAAGGTGTTTCGGCTTGCGCGACGTGTGACGGGTTTTTCTATCGCGGCAAGAAAGTAGCGGTTATCGGCGGCGGAAACACCGCGGTCGAGGAGGCGCTCTATATGACCAACCACAGTCATGACGTCACTTTGATCCACCGGCGCGGGGAGTTGCGCGCCGAAAAAATCCTGCAGGACCGGCTGTTCGCGCATCCCCACATCAAGGTGCTCTGGAACAAGGGCGTCGAACGCTTTGTCGGGGGGGGCGATCCCGAAGGGCTGGTTTCGCTGGCGTTGAAAGATACCGCAACCGGAGAAGCGTCATCAATTGACGTGGATGGAGCGTTCGTCGCAATCGGTCACAAGCCTGCAACCGAGATTTTCGCTGGCCATTTGCCGATGGATGCGGAGGGCTATTTGCTGGTCGAGGTCGGGAGCACGCGAACGAACGTTCCAGGCGTATTCGCGGCGGGTGATGTCTCGGACAAGATCTACCGGCAGGCGGTTACCGCGGCCGGCATGGGGTGCATGGCGGCACTGGATGCCGAGAAATTCCTCGCCCATGCCGAGTTCGAGATGCAACTCGCCTAGGCGAGGGCGCTCAGCAGGGCGGCCCTGAGGGCCGCTTTGTCTTCTGCATTGGCGAAACTGTGCGATGCGCTGTCAAGGCGTGTGACCGACAGGTTGGGCTTTGCACGCGCAGCTGCAAAACCCGGCTTTTCCCATTCAGCAGCAAAGGCGATAGCCGTTCCGTCCCGCGTTGCGAGCAGGATCTGAACAGGGCCCGGAAAGGCCGCAATACCTTGTGCCACTGAGGATGCGAGGCCCGAAGGCGGCCTCGGCGTTGCGATGCGAAGCAGGCCACTGGCAAGCTTTTTCAGGCTTGTGCCACCGGTCAAAAGCCCAGCCCACGCTTTGGGGTCCCTGACCCGCTCTGTGTATCGAGCCCGTATTGCGGCAGGCGCCGGCATCTCATCCGACCGTTCGATGACGCACGGATTTGCGAGGATCAGCCTATCCAGCCCTTCCGGGGGGCGGAGCACCAACGCTGAAGCCGCATCGCAATTGCCGAATGCCACAATCCGCTTGAGATGAGGGCATGCCCCGAAGAAAGCGGTAATAGCTGCAGCGATGTCTGGTCCATTTGATGTAAATTCCCGATTTTCGCCTGTGCTGTCGCCAATACCGCGCCGGTCGAAACGGAACACCGGATGGCCGATTTCAGAGATCTCGGCGGCAAGGGCGGCCATGCCGCGATGCGCGCCAATCCTGATTTCGTTGCCGCCGGAAACGATCAACAGCCCGGAAGATCCCGGAGCGTCGTCCAGCGTTGCCGCGAGGACTTCGCCTTCACATTCAAAACTCAGGAGCTGACGCATTGTCTTGCCCAATCGGCCAAATCTGCAGCAAGCGCTGCGGACAGCGCTGAATCCTCACCCGGTTCGGAGCGCCGCCATAAGGGGGATCCCGGAAACTTGATATCGGCCTCGTCGGCGTCGGTTTCCAGCCTCACGGTGCGAAGGTTGGCGCGCGGGTGTGGCGTTGCCACCTCCAATTCAGCGAGAAAGTCCTCGCTCAGTGCATGTCCGGCATAGAGCGTCCGATCTTCGCTGGTCAGAGTCGCTCGCTTGAGATCGCGCACGATCCGTATCCCTGTTTCAGGTGCAAATCGCCAATTTCCAAGCCTCGCCGCCTCGTCAATCAGTGCTCCACCGCGAAATGAGGCGACCAATAAAGGGTCGCGCGTTTTCATCGCATCGCGCCAGTCCGCCAGCCGAACATCTGCGATATCGATCTGGCTTTCGCCAGTACCTGGCAAATCGACAAGACTGCTACCGACGCCCAATGTATCGAGTCTGCGCATGGCCTCGGCGATCAGCCTCCTGCAGCGATTGGCTTCTTCAAAAAGAGGTTCAATCACAAGGATCTGCAGGTCGTGACTCGAACCAAATTGCAACCAGGACCTTGGTTGTGTCACCCGAGCGATTTCCGGATCGAGAACGTGACAAGGCTGCCAAAGGTTTCAAGCATCTCGCCGTCAACTTCATCGTCGTCAATCGTGATACCGAGCCGGTCTTCCAATTCTGTCAGCAGATTTGCGACCGTCATAGAATCAAGTTCGGGCAACGAACCGAATAGGCCGGTATCATCGGTGAATGTCGCGGCACGTTCGTGGCTGACGCCAAGAACATCGCTCAATACCGAGCGGACGCTGTCTTCAATTGTTTCGCGGCTGGACGTCATCGGCGGAGCGCTTAGCCGCCTGACCGGCCGCGGACAAGACCGGAAAGCACCGCTTTGACAGCGCCCGCCAGCCCCGCTGGCGTAAGTGGATTATGGGCCGTGATCTGCATCAGCGGCGTGTTTCCATCCATCCAGTCCGCTTTGTAGTGATCGCTGCCGGTGCCAAAATCGATTATGTCCACGTTGTCCACGTCGATAACATGACGGAACATGGCGGCGCTCAGGACTGTGCCGGGAGACGTCTCGGCCGCGCTTTCGCGGTGGGCAAGCTTGTGAATGAGAGCGACGCCGTTTTCCACGGTCCACAGCTGTGCAGCGACGGCTACGCCCTCGATCCGGCAAATGCCGAGCCGCAAACAGCCCGCTTTTGCTTCTGCGATAGCCATGTCCTTCAAGAATTCCGGCTGTCCTTCGACAGGCTTCCAGCTTTCGGCATAGATTTCTTCATAGGTCGCCCAGGCATCTTCGCTAAAACCAGTCAGGACCTGGGTCTCGAATTCGGCCTTGCCCAGCTTGCGTTTCAACGTGCTCCGCAATTGGCCAGGCCGGGCTGCCCAATAGTCTTCGTATGATAGTCCCGCCACATTTGCCGTCCAACTGGTTGAGCATTCTCGGGCGAACACCATCCATCCGGCCCGCCGGAAGGCATTTTCCAGCAAATCTGCAGTTCCATCGACAGTTGGAACGGGGGATAACTGAAGCGATGCGATACGCGGCCTTGCACTTTTGAGCCTCTTGGCGATGGCCACAATCATGCCTGCCTGCCGGGTCACATCGGGATGTCCGGCAAAGATCGGGCGAAAGGCGAAGCTGTACCAATTGGCGAGCGCGCTCGCCTTCCTGAGGTTGTCGCGGCGAAGGAACAGCCATGCCAGGGCTCCTTCCGAAGCGGCCCTGGCGATCAATGGAGACCCGCCGCCATAGTGCAAGACCCTTTTGAACCAGTCACGACGGTTGAAGAGGTGAGTCTGCGCTGCACGCGCCAATTGCCAGGTTGGATCAACGCCGGGAGCATTGATGTCCGTCAGCAATTCTCCCTTAACCCACAACATGCTAGGCAAACCCTGTTTTTCGTTCAAAAGGACCAGAATTGACGGCCCCAAACCCCATACCTCGGCCACTAGATCATTTGACGACCTTTGGCACGCCTAGCAAAGCGGCCTTGATAAATCGTGACGGCGTTCTTTCCTATCGGGATTTGGAAGATGCCGTAGGACGGATGGCGGCGGCCCTGTCGCGCTCGGGATTGAGCGGGGGTGACCGTGTTGCCTCTTGGCTTCCCAAAACGCGAAACGCCTGCCTGCTACCGCTTGCGGCGGCGCGCACAGGGCTGATCCATGTGCCGATCAATCCTTCTCTCAGGCGCGCGCAAATCGCCTACATCCTGCAGGATAGCGGCGCACGCATGCTAATTTCAACGCAGCAAAGGGTCGATACGCTCGAAGCTGGCGATCGGCCAGAAGACTGCATGATCATGCTGGATGAGACGATGGCGGTCGCAGGAGAATCGCTACCGCCACTTCGGCTTTCGTCGCATGACCCCGATGAACTTGCGGCAATCTTGTATACCTCGGGTTCAACCGGCCAACCCAAGGGAGTCATGCTCAGCCACGCGAATCTCTGGCTGGGAGCGATCAGTGTGGCACACTACCTCAAGCTGACTCCGGATGATCGCACCTTGTGCGTTTTGCCACTGAGCTTCGACTATGGGCAAAACCAGTTGCTCTCGACATGGGCGGCAGGCGGATGCGCCGTTCCGGTCGATTATATGATTGCGCGCGATGTCATCCGCGAAGTCGAGCGGCACGACATCACGACACTGGCCGGAGTACCCTCTCTCTGGGTGCAACTCCTTGAGGCCAAGTGGCCGGAATCGGTAGCAGCGCGTTTGAAACGACTGACTAACTCCGGCGGAGCGCTTACTCCATTTATTATTAATAAGCTCAGACAATTATTTGTAAATGCTGATATTTATCCAATGTACGGCCTGACGGAAGCGTTTCGTTCGACCTATCTTGATCCATCGCTCGTTGACGCCCATCCTGATTCGATGGGGAAGTCCATTCCATTTGCCGAAATCATGGTCGTGCGGCCCGACGGCAGTATCGCGAACGATGGAGAGCCTGGTGAACTGGTCCATACCGGGCCATTGGTGGCCAAGGGCTATTGGGGGGACTTGGACCGCACCGCAAAGCGATTCAGGACGGCTCCATCTGGTTCGGGTTTTGGTGGGTTGGCGGTATGGTCAGGTGATACGGTCCATCGCGACAGCGACGGACTCCTCTATTTTTTGGGTCGCGATGACGAAATGATCAAGGTTTCGGGAAATCGCATCAGCCCGAATGAAATTGAAGCGGCGGCAATTGCAAGCGGGACAACCTCGGAGGCCGTTGCTGTAGGCGTGGAGGACGAGCGCTTGGGGCAGTCGATCATTCTGGTTGTCAAAGGCGCACGTGAGACCGAGGAACGGCTTCTGGCATACTTCAGAGCCCAGCTTCCTGCGTTCATGATGCCGAGGCAGATCATGTGGCGCCACGAGTTACCCCATAATGCAAATGGCAAGCTGGATCGCGCCGCTATCAGGGCGGAGTTATTGGCATGAAGCCAATGGGATCCATCCCGCCGGGTTTTTTCTCCAACGAAGATGGGCGGCTCCTGATCGACGGCGAAAAAGTTGAAGCGCTCATCGAGCGCGCCGGTGATACGCCCCTGTTTGTATATGATTTCAGCCTTATCCGGGCGAAAATTGCCTCTTTGAAAGAAGCGCTGCCGCCCACGGTCGGCGTCCATTATGCCATAAAAGCCAATCCAATGCCGGAACTCGTTTCCGCCATCACGCCGTTGGTCGATGGGCTCGACATTGCCTCTGAAGGCGAGCTGCGGATCGCATTGGCCGCGGGCGCCCAACACATCTCTTTTGCCGGCCCGGGAAAACGGGATCGCGAACTGGAGGCAGCAATTTGTGCCGGCATCACGCTCAACCTTGAATCGGAAGGAGAAGCCGCGCGCGCTCTTTCCATCGCCGAGCGCTTGGGGATTACCCCAAAATTGGCGGTCCGCGTGAATCCGGACTTTGATCTCAAAGGGTCGGGAATGCGCATGGGAGGGGGAGCAAAGCCGTTTGGCGTCGATGCTGATCGTGCGGGAGACCTTGTTCGCGTGATACGGTCCGCTGGCGCCAGTTGGCGCGGGTTTCACATTTTTGCAGGCTCCCAAGCTCTCAACTCACAGGCAATTGCCGACGCCCAGCGGCAGACCTTAGGACTCGCCGGGCGGCTGGCCGAGGAGGTTGGTGAATGCCCTCCGCTCGTCAATTTGGGCGGTGGGTTTGGTATTCCCTATTTCCCGGGGGAAGAGGCAGTTGATATTCAATTTGTTGGCCAGCATTTCCAAGAAAGTCTCGATAAGCGTCTGGAATACCTATCCGAAACACTGTTTGCAGTTGAATTGGGCCGCTATCTGGTCGGCGAGGCTGGGGTTTATCTGACCCGCATTGTTGATCGGAAAATCAGTCGTGGGGAGGTGTTTCTTGTGACAGATGGGGGCCTGCACCACCAACTTGCGGCGTCGGGCAATTTTGGCACTGTGGTGCGGCGAAACTATCCGGTTGCGATCGCTTCACGCTTTGGCGCCGACCCGGCGGAAGTCGCAAGTATTGTTGGCTGTTTATGCACACCGCTTGACCGTCTTGCTGACGATGTCAGCCTGCCGCATGCTAACGTTGGAGACGTCGTCGCGGTCTTCATGGCTGGAGCCTATGGGTTTTCGGCCAGCCCCGGAAATTTTCTCGGCCATCCTCCGGCACAGGAAATCCTGGTTGGCCGGTGACGTCACATCATCAACCCTAACACTATATTCACCTATTCAAGCCATAAAAGCGATCATTATCGTCACTGTTTTGCCCCGGTTCATCGGGACTAAAACAAAGACGTGTCTGTTCGGGTTTCAGGGTGGGTACACATGCGTTTTGTTCGTTCGTCTCGGATTTTGCTGGGGATTGGCCTTTCGTCATTGGTGGTAACAGGTTGTGCTTCCGATACATCCGGGCCGCAACTGCCTTCAGCGTCGTTCGTCGCAGGCCAGGAAGGGCCAGGCGAAGAATATATTATCGGGCCGCTTGACCAGTTGACAATCTTTGTCTGGCGCAATCCCGAATTGGGCGCAAAAGTCCAGGTCCGCCCTGACGGCCGCATCACCACGCCATTGATCGAGGACTTGCCGGCCGTTGGAAAGACGCCGACGATGCTGGCGCAGGATATCAAGATGCAGCTTTCCGAATTCATCAACGATCCACTGGTTTCGGTGATCGTGGACAATTTTTCGGGAACATTTTCACAACAGATCCGCGTAGTGGGAGCAACGGAAAAGCCGGCGTCGATCCCATACCGCGCAAACATGACGCTGCTGGACGCAATGATCGCGGTTGGCGGCCTCTCCGAATACGCGGCGGCCAACAAGGCGCGATTGATCCGGCAGGATCGCAGCACTGGCAAGCAGCGCACGTACGCCGTTCGGCTTGGGGACTTGCTCAAGCGAGGTGATTCGAAAGCCAATGTGCGGCTTGAGCCGGGCGATGTGATCATCATCCCTGAATCAATGTTCTGATCGCCTGCGCAAATGAATAGCATCTACGAAGAGATCAGGATTGCCCTCCACGGCGTTTGGCTGCGTCGCTGGCTCGCGCTTGCCGTCGCTTGGGGTGTGTGCCTGGCCGGCTGGCTGGCCGTAACCACGATCCCGAATAAATATGAGTCCAAGGCCAGCGTTTTTGTCCAGACACAGTCGTTGCTGCCAGACAAGCTCGGCATCACACCAGCCGAGCGCAAGAACGATATTGACGGGATTACCCAAACCCTGCTGTCAGCGGACAATCTGGAAAAGGTTTTACGCGGAACTGGCCTCGTTGCATCTGGTACAACGCCCGGAGAGATCGCCAACCAGATTGCCGGGTTGCGTAAAAACATCGAGATCATCGCAAAACAGGACAATCTGTTCCAGATCAGCGCGTCCGCCGGCTATGGAGGGTTTTCCAACGCGCAGAATGCAAAGCTGGCAAAGGATGTCGTGCAGAAATTGCTCGACCTGTTCGTCGAAGGCAATCTTTCAGGAAGTCGAACGGAAACGACGCAGACTCTGCGCTTTCTGGATTCGCAACTTTCCCAGCGCGAGATCCAACTTCAGGAAGCCGAAGCCAAACGCGCGGCGTTTGAGGCAAAATACATCGGCCTTTTGCCCGGTGTCGGTTCCGTAAGCCAAAGGATGGAAGTGGCACGAGCCGAGCTGGGACAGGTTGAATCAAGCTTGATGGCTGCGCAAGGCGCACTCGCGGCCGTCAATGGACAAATGAATTCCGTTCCACAGTCTGTTGCCACGCCTGGAGGCTTTGGCGGTTCCGCTTCAGGACGTGTTGCAGCCATCGAAGGGCAGATTTCCGAAGGTCTGGCGCGAGGCTGGACCGAAAGTCATCCCGATATGGTATCGTTGCGCAGCCAATTGGCCCGCGCCCGAACGGCGGCGGCCGCAGAGATGCGTAGCGGACGCGTTGTGAGCAGCGGTTCCCCCAACCCCATGTACGTCACGCTGAGATCGATGCAGGCGGAAAAGCAGGCCGCAGTTGGGGCATTGAGCGCGCGAAAGGCTCAGCTTCAAGCAGAGATGACCCAGTATCAGTCCAAACAGGTCGAGGAACCCGGCGTTGCTGCAGAACAACAGCGGCTCAACCGGGATTATGAAGTCTTGAAGGCACAATATGACAAGCTGCTTGCCAATCGCGAGGAAGTAAAGCTGCGCGGATCGCTGCAGACCGATACCAACTCGATCAGTTTTCGTGTAATTGAACCACCCACCGCTCCGCGCACACCACAGGCCCCCAATCGGCTGCTTCTACTGGTTCTGGTGCTTTTTGCAGGCACGGCGGCGGGAGTCGGCGCTGCTTTTGCGATCGGGCAGATCACAACGACCTATGCAACGGCCGGCCGTCTTGAACGCGCGAGCGGAATTCCTGTCATTGGTTCGATTTCGGAAGTGCTGAACCCGGTGCAACGGTCGGTCCGTCGGCAGAAGTTAAAGTATTTCATGGGCGGCTCGCTGGCACTGGTGAGCATGTTTGTGTTGCTGCTTGTGATCGAATTCGTCCAGCGCGGCATGGTGGCTTGAGGATCATGACGATGAACCAAAAACCGAAACCTGCCTCTGGATCGCTCATCGAACGGGCCGCAGACGTCTATAATTTCCGCGCTTTCTCGCCACAAACGGACGATGCGCCTACTCCAGTGACCAGTAGCGATCATGCGGTGATAGTTCCACCCCCGCCGATGATCGCGCACCTCGAACCCGTCCCGGTTGATCGTCAGTGGCTCCGCGACGGCGGCTTCATCGTCCCCGGTGCGCCACCAAGCGCACTTTCCGAGGAGCTCAGGCTGGTTAAGCGCCAATTGCTCCTGCGTGCCCTTGGCGGGCAAAAGAGCGATCCAGTCCAAAATGGCCGGTTGATCCTGATATGCTCGGCACAACCAAATGAGGGCAAAACCTTTTGCTCGGTGAACCTTGCGCTCTCGATGGCCAGCGAGACCGATATTGAAGTCTTGCTCGTTGATGCCGATGTAGCGAAACCAGAGGTGCTTTCCACGCTTGGGCTTCCCGGCGGCATGGGCCTGATGGACGCATTGGCCGATCCGTCGATCGATGCGGAACAACTCGTCATCAGGACGGACATTCCAAACCTTTCAGTGCTCCCGGCAGGCCGCCAAAGCAACCATGACACGGAATTGCTAGCGTCAAGCCGCACACGGACCCTGATCGACAATCTTGCTGCGCGCCATCCCCGCAGGATTGTGCTTTTTGATTCCGCCCCGGCGCTGGCGGCATCGCCTGCGTCCGTCCTTGCGCTCCATGTCGGGCAAATCCTGCTCGTCGTGCGCGCTGACCAGACAACCGAGAGTGAATTGCGCGATGCGCTCGTGCTGATCGATTCCTGCCCCAACATACAATTGATGCTTAACGCCGTCACCTTCTCTGGATCCAACCGCAAATTTGGCTCTTACTATGGTTACGGAGAATGAAGATGCACGGTCAATCCGGAGTATTTGTCGGTTTGATTGCAGCCCTGACGCTCGCAACGCCCGCCCATGCGCGCAAGGAAATCACGCCCTATCTCGAAGTCGGCCAAATCATTTCCGCTGACCTGAAGGGTAGCAATGAAGTTCTGACCTACACTCAAGTGGCAGCTGGCGTCGATGCCTCGGTGTCGAACCGACGCAGCGAAGCGCAGGTTAGTTACCGCTATGAACGGCGGATCAGCTGGGATAAAAAAATCGAAGACGGCGATGTCCATTCGGGACTTGCGCGGGCGCGCTTTCAGGTCATTCCCAACAACCTCTCGATTGAAGCCGGCGCGCTGGCGACCCGTGCAAGAATTGATGGACGAGGCGATGCTCCCGGCCTTCTGATCGGCGATGTCGACAATGTCACGCAAGTCTATTCGGTTTATGCCGGGCCAAACTTCAAGACTGAAGTAGGGCCCCTTGATGTCAATGCAGCCTATCGACTCGCCTACACCAAGGTTGAAGCGGACGATGTCGTCTTCGCACCAGGGCAGCCGCGCCTGGACAATTATGACGATTCGGTCAGCCACCTTGCAACCGCAAGCATTGGCATGGGACCCGGAGACCTTCCTTTTGGCTGGACCATTGCCGGAGCCTATGAGCGTGAGGATGCTGGCCAACTCGACCAGCGCTTCGACCGAAAAGGCTTTCGCGGCGATGTAATTGTACCTGTCTCTCCCACGGTCGCGATTGTTGGCGGTGTTGGATATGAAGACATAGAAGCCAGCCAAAGGGCACCATTGCTCGACCTAGCCGGCGCGCCTGTTGTGAATGCAAAGGGCCGATTTGTAACCGATCCAGCTTCCCCGCGCCTCTTGGCCTATGATCTGGACGGCATTTATTGGGATGTCGGTGTCGCCTGGCGGCCAAGCCGCCGGACCAGTCTCGAGGCGCGCATCGGACGCCGTTATGGAAGCATGAGCTACACCGGCTCGCTCTCCTACCAGATGAATCAATCGACCGCCGTTGGTGTGGTCGTTTATGACGAAATCCAGACGTTCGGGCAGCAACTCAATGACAATCTTGCGCTGCTTCCAACCAATTTTGCGACCGTCAGCAATCCGCTCGCGCCCCAGTTCGGAGGATGCGTCTTTGGAGGCGGCGGAAGTGCCGGCGGTTGCCTCAACCCGGCGTTCCAGTCGATCAACAGTTCAGTCTTTCGCACACGTGGCGTGACGGCGGTCATGTCTCGGCAACGCGGGCCGTGGACGATGGGTGCGGGACTTGGCTATGCCCAGAGAAAATATGAAACACCGATCGTTGCCGGAGCCACATTCAATCTGGACGGCGTCCGCGACGAGAGCTGGTTTGGTCAGGGACAAGTCGCCTATCAGCTCGACGAGCGGTCACAGGTAGACGCGCAGATCTTTGCCAGTCTCTATGATTCGGGCATATTGAATGCACCGAGTGTGCTCAGTACCGGGGTGACCAGTTCATACCGGAGAACATTCGGAAGGCGATTGAGTGGTCTCGCCGCGATCGGCCTGTATTCGAACAAGGTTGAACGGCAGGAGGGTGACCTGAATGCTTCAGCCTTGCTCGGAATGCGGTACAGTTTTTGAGAGGGGCAGCGATTGTCGGAGGCACGCATGTATAGCGATCATTTTGGCCTGACCGGGCGTCCATTCCAATTGACGCCCGATCCAAGATTCTATTTCGAAAGCGCAACCCATCGTAAAGCCATGGCCTATCTTGGCTATGGTCTCGCGCAAGGGGAGGGCTTTATCGTCGTGACCGGCGAAATCGGCGCGGGCAAGACAACATTGGTCGGCCATCTGATGGAAACGATCGACCGAAATCGCGTCAACGCGATCAAGCTTGTTTCAACGCAGTTGGAAGGGGACGATTTGCTTCGCATGGTCTGCGTTGCATTGGGCGTACCGGTTGACGGTCTGGACAAGGCGCAATTGCTGTCCCGAGTGGAGAGTTTCATCGCAGAACGCGCCAGAGCCGGACAGCGGACATTGGTGGTGGTTGACGAGGCTCAAAATCTGCCCGTATCCAGCCTTGAAGAGCTCAGAATGCTGTCCAATTTCCAGGCCGGCGGTCAATCGATGCTCCAGATATTTCTTCTTGGGCAGCCCGAGTTCCGCGATCGCCTGAATAATTCCAAACAGCTGGAACAGTTGCGCCAGCGTGTTATTGCGACGCATCATCTCACGGCCATGACTCAGGACGAAACAGGCCCCTACATCCTGCATCGCATGAGTCTTGTTGGCTGGGCCGGTACTCCGGCATTCGACGAGGGCACGTTTGCAGCCATACATTTGTATTCCGGTGGCATCCCGCGAAAGATCAACAATCTGATGACGCGTGTGTTGCTGATGGCATCGATTGAAGAATCGACAGTAATCGACCGTGCATTAGTCGAAGCCGTGATAGCCGATTTGGGCAATGACGAGGCAATTGCCGGGAATGCAGAACAAGGGTCACTAAAGCTGGTCGCGAGTGGCCGAGATTTGGCACATGATCCGCAAGCGCTTGATCTCGCAGCGCGCGTTGTCATGCTTGAGGCTCAAGTCGAGGAACAAGGTGCCGCCTTGCGACGCGTGTTGGGTCTATTGGTCGATTGGGTCGAGGCTGATGAAGCGCGGAACCAACAAGGCGAGATTCGCCGCGCTCCCTCCGCCTGAAACTGATAGGGGGCGCACATGGTGCGTAACGCGCTCTCGGTCGATATCGAAGACTGGTTCCAGGTCGGCGCCTTCGAGGCGGTGATTGACCGTCGCGGCTGGGATGGGCTTGACCGTCGCGTGGAGGCCAATACCGACGCTGTGCTGTCGCTTTTTGACGAGGCCGGAGTCAAAGGCACCTTCTTTACGCTGGCCTGGGTCGCAGAACGGCACCCGGCACTTATCCGCCGGATCGTCGATGCAGGGCATGAACTTGCCAGCCATGGCTGTGCGCATGATCGTGTGTTCAACATGACACCTGAGGAATTTGCCGCCGATATTGCCCGTGCGCGCAAGATACTTGAAGATGCTGGAGGCGTATCAGTTACAGGATACCGTGCGCCAAGCTTCTCGATCGACAAACGCACGCCCTGGGCACATGAAGAACTGGCGCGCGCCGGCTATGATTATTCGTCAAGCGTCGCCCCTGTCGTCCATGATCATTATGGCTGGCCAGAAGCGCCACGTTTTGCGTTCAAGCCGGTTGCCGGAAGCGATCTCATCGAATTGCCGGTTACAACCGCAAGATTTGCCGGTCGCACCCTCGCTGCAGGTGGGGGCGGCTTTTTTCGCCTGCTTCCCTATCGCTTCTCGCGTTGGGCGATTCAGCAGGTCAACGGGCAAGGCCACCCGGGCATCATATACTTCCATCCCTGGGAGATTGATCCAGACCAGCCAAGGGTGGAAAACGCGCCGCTCAAATCGAAACTGCGTCACTATACGAATCTTTCCGTCATGGCGACGAAGTTGAAACGACTTGTGGGCGATTTCGAATGGGGACGGGTGGACGATGTTGCCGCAGAAGCGCGCAAGGGGTTGGCGTGACAGTGACGATCAAGCCTGCCGATCTGACTGATCGTGTCGAAGCACAACGCATCGACGATTTTATCAACGGGATGCCCGGCGGCACGCCTTTTCACCTTACTGGCTGGAGCCGCGCTGTTGAACGCGGTTGCGGCCAGCGCAGCTACTATCTTGCAGCCGAAGACCGGAGTGGGGGAATAGTTGGAGTTCTGCCACTAACCGAAGTCCATTCGCCCTTTTTCGGGCGTGCGCTGGTATCATCGGGCTTTGCGGTAAACGGGGGGGTACTTGCGGACGATCCGCTTGTTGCAAAGCAGCTGGTCGAGCAGGCTGTGAAGCTTGCAGCACAGCTCAAATGCCCGACACTTGAGCTTCGTGGCGGTGCGGCGCCCGGCGGTGACTGGCATGTGGATCACACCACTTACCTGGGATTTGCACGCGATCTGGCAACGGACGATGCGGCAGAATTGCTGGCCATACCGCGCAAGCAACGCGCCGAGGTACGCCGTGCGCTTGGCTTTGACCTGGAAATTGTGACAGGAGCCAATGGACGCGCGGAGCATTATGCGGTCTATGCTGAAAGCGTCCGAAACCTGGGGACACCGGTTTTTCCGCGAGCGCTTTTTGAATCCGTATTGGATGAATTTGGCGATGCTGCCGATATCCTGACCGTGCGACACGACGGCAAGGCGATGGCCTCGGTTCTTAGCCTCTATTGGCGCGGCACTGTCATGCCCTATTGGGGCGGTGGTACCCGCGAGGCACGGACGTTCAGAGCGAACGACATGATGTATTATGCACTGATGTGCCATGCGCGAACGCAAAAGGGATGCACCCGTTTCGATTTCGGACGGTCCAAAACCGGAACCGGCCCGTCCGTCTATAAGCAGCATTGGGGTTTTGAAGGTGAGCCGCTCACCTATGCGAGTCTGTCGGTCGCCGGTGGTGAATTGCGGGACATCAATCCAATGAACCCAAAACTTCGTCTGCAGGTTGCTGCTTGGCAGCGCTTGCCATTGTGGCTCGCCAACCGCATTGGCCCCATGATCAGTCGGGGGCTCGGATGACGGGCGAAGTGCTGTTCCTTGCCCATCGCGCTCCTTTTCCGCCCGACCGGGGTGACAAAATACGCAGCTGGAACATCCTGAACGCCATTGCCAAACTTGCGCCGACCCATGTTTTGGGAGTGGCAGACCCTGCTGACGATCCTGCAACCGGCCGTGACGAGATTGGCGCAATTGCGGCGAGCGTCCATATCGAGCCGCCATCGTTCACTCGAGCACAGGCAGTGGTGAAGGCACTGTTCACTGGCCAGCCGGCCTCTGTGTGCGCCTTTGCGAGCAGGAAGCTTGAAGATCGGGTCAAGCAACTGCTGGACACACGTCCGATCCGAACGATCTATGCCTTTTCGGGGCAAATGGCGCAGTTCGTTCCGATCAACCGCGAAGGGTGTCGGTTTGTAATGGATTTTGTCGATATGGACTCGGCCAAATTTGCGGAGTTTGCTGAAAGCCGCAAAGGGCTTTCGCGGTTCGCCAATCGGATCGAAGGGCATCGGCTTTTTGCATTCGAAACGGACGTGGCCAACCGCGCCGATAGAAGCCTGTTCATCAGCGAAGATGAGGCTGGTCTGTTTCGGACAATGTCCGGCATTGGATCCGACCGTATCGGGGTTCTCGAAAACGGGATTGATCTGGAGCGGTTCACGCCAAATTATGTCCACCGATCCGTCGATCCAGGCGGGACACCCTTGCTCGTCTTTACTGGGCAAATGGACTATCACCCGAACGTCGAGGCCGTCGGTATTTTCGCGCGAGAAGTGCTGCCAATCATCCGCGCGGTACATCCCAATGCGATCTTTGCGATCGTCGGGAGGGCACCTGCGGCTGAGGTCAAGACGCTGTCCGTTCTTCCCGGTGTCCTCGTGGTGGGTGAAGTGCCTGACACGCGAGAGTGGCTGGCGGCTGCCGATGTGGTCGTCGCGCCTCTCCGGCTTGCGCGTGGCGTGCAGAACAAGATCCTGGAAGCAATGGCGATGGCGAAGCCCGTTGTCGCGTCAACAGCTGCCGCCAAGGGGATTGATGCCATCTCGGGTCACGCTTTCATCGTTGCAAAGGATTCCGCAGCAGAAGCGCAGGGTGTCCTTGAAATTCTGTCGAACCCGGCAAAGGCAATGATGTTGGGGAAGAAGGCGCGCGAAAGGGTTGAAGCGCGCTATGGCTGGGACGCCCGGATGGCGGGCTTGCCAGCAATTCTCGGGCTGGATTGATGCTGCTGACCCGCGACCCGGTTTGGCGAGGTTCCATCACCCGCCTTGCGCTTGTGATCGCCGCGCTACTTCTCATCTTCGCGCAAGATGTCGCAGGGATGGCAGCCATCTGGTGGAATGTTTCGACCTACACGCATTGTCTTTTCATCATCCCTCTGGTTGGCTGGTTGATCTGGCAGCGACGCGACGAATTGGTGGCGCTTGTCCCGTGCCGATATGCGCCGGGTCTGGCCTTTGTCTTTTCTGGTGCGATCCTGTGGATGGTCGGAGAGGTGGCGGGCGTGGCATTGTTTCGACACGCTGCGCTCATCCTCATGATCCAGTCGAGTGTTTTGACGCTTTTGGGATTGCAGGTCACGCGCGGGCTTTTGTTTCCCCTCTTCTACCTGATTTTCCTGATCCCGTTCGGCGATGAACTTGTCCCGATGTTGCAGACAGTTACTGCAAAACTATGCATGGTCTTTCTTGGCTGGGCAGGAATACCTGCCCATATCGAGGGAGTCTTCATTTCGATTCCGACGGGTGCGTTCGAAGTGGCGGAGGCCTGTTCTGGCGTGAAATTTCTCGTTGCGATGACCGCTTACGCCGCTCTGGCGGCAAATGTCTGCTTCAAGAGCTGGCCGCGCAGGGTGGCGTTCATGGCAATGGCGCTGATCGTCCCGATCCTGGCCAATGGCGTTCGCGCCTATGGCACGATCCATATTTCCTATTTGACCGGCAACAACGGTTTTGCGGAAAGTTTCGATCACATCGTCTTCGGCTGGGTGTTCTTCGCTGTCATACTGGTCATCGTCATGGCCATCGGCTGGCGCTTCTTTGATCGTGGAATCAACGATCCTTGGTTGGAGGAGTCTGTAAGCAGTCCAATTGGTTCGGCGATACCTGCAGGTTGGCCGATCACGGTCGCTGCTGTTGCGCTGGCACTGGTCCCTGTAGGGTGGCAGGCTGCAACCGCCTCGTTAGGAAGGGTCGACGTTTCTCACGCGATCACGTTGCCAGAAATCAAGAATTGGAAGCGGGTTCAGGTGATGCAAGGGGTTCCTTGGCGGCCCCGCTTTGATGGCGCTGATCGCTATGAATTCGGCCAGTATCAGAACGCAAAAGGCGATCGCATCGACCTGTCCATTGCCGTCTACGGCTCGCAAGCCGAGGGCAAGGAAATCGTCGGCTATGCGCAAGGAGCTTTCGATCCAGGATCGCGCTGGTCATGGGCTAATGACACTAAGGCACCTGATCTCGGCAGGGCCGTCAGGATTTTTGCAACAGGGGTGGAACGCGAAGTGTTGAGCTTCTACCGCATCGGGGGCATGACCACCGGTAATCCAGCCACTGTCAAACTTGCGACGCTCCGGTCAAGACTTCTGGGGCAAAACCAGGCGGCTGTCGCGATCCTCGTTTCAACAGAGGTTGCGCGCAACGGCCAGTCTCGCGCGACGGTCGATTCCTTTCTTCGAGATCTCGGGCACTTGGAGGTGCTCGCTGACAATGTCTTGACGACGGCTCAGGGTCTATAATGTCATGTGTGGTATTGCCGGCCTTTTCCATCTTGAAACCCCCAAGCCGGTCGATCCGGCACGCCTGAAATTGATGGTCGACGCGCAAGCGCATCGCGGGCCGGACGGGGAGGGTGTGTGGACGGCCCCTGGCGTTGGGCTTGGCCATCGCCGCTTGTCGATTATCGATGTTGCCGGCAGCCCCCAGCCAATGACAACCGAAGACGGGTTGCAGACCATCACGTACAATGGCGAGATTTACAATTATCAGGAAATCAGGGCAGAGCTTCAAAAGCTGGGTCATCATTTCCGAACGGCGGGGGACACCGAAGTCATCCTCAATGGCTATCGCCAATGGGGCTCGGGCGTCCTGCCGCGTCTCAACGGCATGTTTGCGTTCGCGATATTCGATGCGCGCGAACAGAGCCTGTTCCTCGCGCGTGACCGTTTCGGGGTGAAGCCGCTTCATTATGTCGCGCTCGCCGATGGCAGTATTGCATTTGCGTCAGAACTGAAGGGCTTGCTTGCCAACCCGGCGGTGCGCCGCGAACCCGATCTGACGGCAATCGAGGATTATTTTGCCCTGGGCTATGTGCCGGATGATGCCTGCATTATCGCAGGTGTGCGGAAACTGCCGGGCGGAGCCTATCTGAAGCTCGCGCGTGGCAAGCCGCTACCATTGCCGACGAGGTGGTGGGATCTCGATTTTTCACGCCGCGCAAAAGGCTCGACCAGAGATCTCGAGGAAGAGATGCGCTTTCATCTGCGCAATGCCGTGACATCACGAATGGTCGCAGACGTGCCGCTCGGGGCGTTCCTTTCGGGCGGCGTGGATAGCTCGACCGTCGTCGCTCTGATGGCCGAAAAGAGCAAGGATGCCGTTCAGACCTGCTCGATCGGCTTCGATGAAAGCACGCTGGATGAAACGCGTTATGCCGATATCGTCGCCAAGCGGTTTGCGACCGAACATCGCAGTCGTATCGTCGCCTCGGACGACTTTTCCGCAATCGACACCTTGGCTCAGGCCTTTGACGAACCCTTCGCTGATGCCTCTGCCCTGCCGACCTGGCGGGTCTGCCAGTTGGCGCGCGAGACCGTCACGGTCGCCTTGTCGGGCGACGGTGCAGATGAAGCCTTCGCCGGGTACAGGCGTCACAAATTCCAATATGCTGAAGATAGGATCCGTGCATTGCTCCCCGACGGGTTGAGGCAATCTGTTTTTGGAACTCTTGGGCGCTTTTTCCCCAAGGCCGATTGGGCGCCGCGCTCACTTCGGGCCAAATCGACTTTTCAATCGCTCGCGCGCGGCGGAGCAGAAGCCTATGCGCGTTCGGTTGGCGTCATTCCGGAAGAGGTGCGGGCTGCCCTTTACAGCGAGTCTTTCCGGCGCGGCTTGCAAGGCCATCGCGCCGAAGATCGCTATGTAGAGGCGATGCGCAACGCCCCGGCACACGAAGCGCTCGACCGCGCGCAATATGCGGACATGAAGATCTGGCTGCCCGGCGACATCCTGACCAAGGTTGATCGCACCAGCATGGCGGTAAGCCTTGAAGCGCGTGAGCCCTTGCTCGATTACCGCCTCGTCGAATTCGCCGCCACGCTTCCCGTATCGATGCGGATCAGGGGCGGCGAGGGCAAGTGGCTGATGAAGAAGGCAATGGAAGGGCATTTGCCCCGAGACATTCTCTATCGCCCAAAAATGGGGTTTGTAACGCCGATCTCGGCCTGGTTTCGCGGTGCGTTGGCAGGGCAGGCCGAAGCGATGGTGACCAAGTCGCGCCTACTCGATACGGGATGGATTCAGCAGCAGCGGCTGGAGAAGGCGGTGCGCGAGCACAAATCGGGCCTTGCCGATAATGGCCGCCTGATCTGGCAATTGGTGATGCTGGATAAGGCGCTGAACAGATTGTTCTGAAGTGTGGACATGGGCCTTTTAGCGAGGTTCGAACGATTGCGGGCTGACCATATTGGCGCGGCGTAGTTAGAACGGCCGCCGTTCGCGGGAAATTGAAGATAATAGCGGGAGTCGTCCGATTTCAAACATGCGGCCTGAGGCGAACTCACTTGATAAGGCGCCTCTGGTCAGTTTCCCAATCCAGCGTCGCGAAAATGCTGATCTGAAACATAGTATAGCCCCCAAAGGCGAAATGAGGCGCGGGTGTTTTTGGCCTTGATGTTCTGCCGCGCGAGAAAGAGGGCGATATCAAAGCCGCTGTGGTACGACCAGAGTGGTCGTCCGCTCGCGATGTCGATTTCGAAGCTGACGCCTGGTTCCTTGCCCGTGATCAGTGCGCGGCGGCCATCGCTGCTGATATCGATATGCCCGGCAAGCGTCGAGAAAAACGGCAGTTCGCGGGTTTCCCCAGGGCGAGGAAATATGGTTTCAGTTGCGCCAGTTACAAAGTTAATCCGAACTATCCTCGTTCCCCCCTTGGCACGCTCGCCGCCTTGATTGTCAAACACGAGCGCGGTGCCATCAGGCAGAAATTTAGGGCTATGTTGCCCCGCGGTACGCCCTGTTATCAGTTTTTTGAAATGACCGTCGTTTTTATCGATGATCGCAACGCTGCTCGATTCACGTAACGAAATCAGCATGTCACCGACCTCTACTCCGGGCAAGTTGGCGGCTACCGAAGCGCTGGCGATATCGATCGAATTGAGATGGATGGGATCGCATCCATCCCTAAGACCGTAGAGCAGCCCCGGATAATTTCCAGCGATAATGCGTTCTGCTAGGTCAATCTGCTTAAACAGTTTGCCATCGGGTGAGTAAACGCGAACGCCCTCAATATCGACTTTTCCGCGGCAACGCGTTTCCACCGCTGAACCGTCGAAATATTTGAGGTACTTAGGGTTGTGCAGGTAGGGTGCATAGATATTGCCTGTCGAATCGATCGTCGGCCAATGGTGGTTCTGATCCCAACGTTTCCATAGCAATTTCCCATTGCGGTCAATTTTGACAATGCCGATCTGAAATGGAAATGTGTTGCGCGCTTGTATTACCATGACCAGCGATCCGTCGGTATCGAGCGCCAGTCCAGATGGGTAAAGATTGCGCATCAACGGCCGACCGGCCAATTCCGGAAGGTCACTAAACAAGTTATCGAGATCGACTTCCCAGCTATGCAGTACTTTGCCCTTGCGATCGATCACCCAGGCCATGCAGCCAAACTTGGGGCAGCGTTCCAAAAGCTGGTACGGGCCGCCAGTTACCAGCAGACGCTCAGAACCCACCGAGGTATCAAGTGTGGATATCGTCGGTGAAGCGGGAGCCTTTGGATCGAGCGCGATGACACTGGCGAACAAATCATCCTCCTCTATGTCCCTCAGTGCATGATAGGCTGCCTTGGCGTTCATGATGATCCCATAAGGAAAGAGTTGGTACATCATCGATGCAACGCCGTAGGCGAAAGCCATCAAGCAAAGCGAGGCTATGAACAACAGCGGAGCTAGGCCGACGCCGCGAGATTGATGCCCGGCAGGCGGAACTTTTCGTTTCATAGGCCCTTCTTTTACTGCTGAGTTATTGAGCAACTCGCTTGCTCGAAAAGGCATTTTGTCGAAAAATGGTAAACGGAGCAATAAGCGTGCAGAATTAGTTCCGGTCTTGCTCTAAGATTGAGAGGTGTTGGCGTTTGGGTCGCCGACATGACACATGGCACTCATTAAGCAATCGGGGATTTTCATATGTCGGATTCATGGGCACGTGCTTGTAATTGGAGCTTTTTGGCCTTTTTGCTGTTAGCATTTTCAGAGCCAGTGCTGGCCTATGCTGGCCCTGGCGCCGGATTGACAATGATAGGCTCCCTCCTGGCGCTTGTCGGCGCGGCGTTGGCAGGAATCTATGGGTTCGTCTGGTATCCGCTGAAGCGCATTTTTAAACGCAGGAAACAAGGTTCGCAGAGTACGGACGACGAATGATCGTGGCGTATATCGCCGCAGCGTTTATCGTGTTGGGTTTTGCCAGTATATTGTCCTGGCTCGGGTTGGTCGGGATAGCTGCAGAAGTCAGCCGCTTATCGCAAAAAAGTTTGGCCATTCTGCGGGATCCCTTGCGGGGCGATGACGCCAAAGAAGCGGCGATGCAGGCCAATGCCCGCGCATTGTTCGCCCGATTTCTCAAATTGACCTCAGGATTGGCAAGTGCGCTTGCGATGCCGATTGCGCTGGTTTGGGGTATCGCGCAAACCGGGATACTCGAATTTGAGACGGTAATTCAGGTCTCCCTGACCTGGCCATTTCTGCTCGGTGGTGTGATCGTTTTCATCGCCGTGGTGTTGCTCGACAAGCACAAATAATTTGGGGCGATATGCAGTTCGAAAGCAACTACTCATGGCTCGACCGGCTTTTGCATCGGCTGGCGTTTGCCACCCCCAGTCTGCAAATTGATTTTGCAGAAAGCGAAGACCGCAAATTTTCTGGCCTGCCCTTGAAGCCGCCACTGTTCGTGACTGGGCTTCCTCGAGCAGGAACAACCCTGCTTCTCGATTGCCTGTCCGAGCTTGATGAGTTCGCCGCACACAGTTACCGCGACATGCCCTTTGTATTGGTGCCGCATTTGTGGAGTCGCATTTCACGGGCGTTTCAAAAGCCCGAACACCGCATGGAACGCGCGCATGGTGACGGCATGATGGTTGGCACTGACAGCCCCGAAGCTTTTGAGGAAATGTTGTGGTTGGCATGTTTTCCCAAACGTTATCATGGCGAATGGATAAGGCCATGGTCAGATTCAGCGACATTGATCAATTTTAAACCATTCTTTTCCAATCACATGCGCAAGATTGTCGCCTTGCGTCGGCCCGGAGGGTCGGCACGTTATGTGTCCAAAAATAATCTCAATATCGCCCGGATAGGCGCATTGGCCAACGCCTTTCCGGACGCCGATATTGTCGTGCCCTTTCGCGCACCGCTGCAACACGCGGCGTCACTACTCGGTCAGCACCGTAATTTCCTTGATCTTCATGCTCGCGATGCTTTCGCCCGCACTTATATGGCCGGTATTGGACATTTTGATTTTGGTGCCAATTTGAAGCCAGTGAATTTTGATGAGTGGCTTGAACGCACCGGACATCTTGATCCGATGACGCTCAATTTCTGGTTGGCCTATTGGATCGCGACCTATCGGCATCTTCTGAAGCACCATAGCAATCGGATCATCCTGGTCTCGCTTGACAAGCTTTCTGCCAATCCGGTGGCCCAATTGGGGCATTTAGCAGCGCAACTGCGGCTTAGTGACGTCGCAGGCTTCGTTTCAAATGCGTCAAAGATAAAACCTGTACGTGAACGCGCAGTCGATCTCACCTGTGTCGATATTTCCCTTATAGAAGAGGCAAAGGGGCTCATTTTCGCGCTTGAAGCAGCCTCCGTTAGCTAAGCCGTCGACATGTTCGCGCTGGCTATGACCGCTTTCGGGATGCGGGCATTAGCCACCGAACGTCCGCTTTGTTGTCAATAGCAGAAGGCGTACTAGTGCTGCAAACACCACGAATGGGAGGCACTTAAGAATTGGCCGTTTGAAAGCCCGTTGCCGCAGGAGCGCGTCAGTTCCCCGCCATCCTCAGCGGCACATATTCGGCCATGTCCGGTGTATCGAGCACCTTGTAGGGAACACCCATTGGCGTGAGGAACAGTCGTTCCATTTCCTTTCGCGTAAACGGGCGGGAGCCAAGCCGACCGAAAATAGCCATTTGCCCGCCGGTTTCGTCAACGCCCCGATCGCGATCCAGCCCCTTTGAAAGGGCGATGGCCGGAGATGGCGTCCGCGCCCAGGCAATGAGTTCCGGCTTGGGTGTGGGCGAGAAGCCGTAGAAGTTCGGCTGGCTCTCCGGGCTGGTCAACTGGATGACCTTTAGGCCGCTGCGCCCGTCGGCGACATAGGCGAACAGCGAGGCATTGGTCGTCCCGACGATCACGTCTTCGGCGTCCGTCATCTGTCCGCCAAATGTTTCCTTGAGATAGATCATGGGTGCAAGCGGCTTGGTGATATTGACGATCACCAGACCATCCTGCTTGGCCGCGACATAAGCATAGGTCCGCGCGAGATAGATACGCTGCGCGTTCGCCAGCAATATCGTGCCCGATGGCATGGCGGCTGGCTTGCGCAGATCGGTCACATCGAAAAGCTTCAGGCCTTCTGCATCGGTGACCCAGAGATAGCGGAACTGGACCGCGCTGGCCCGTGCGTCCGTCATCGGAATATTTGCCGTCAACTTTGGATGAAGCGGATCATCGAGATCGATCACCGCAAGGCCGGTCGCGGTCGTGACATAGGCGATATGGCCAGCGAGCGTGATGTGCCGCGCACCGGCAAGGACATTGCCTTCGTTCCATGTCACCGCCCGCTTGAAGAAATTATTGCGGAATTCGCCATCGGTCAGCGTGTCCACATCGACCACGATCAGGCCTTCGAGACTGTCGGTGATGATGGCGTAGCGATAGATCGGATGGAAGGCCTGCTCCTGGTTCTCGGGGATATCCTTGACGATATGGTCGTTACGCTTGACGCTGATGTTCTGGTTGGTCGCAAGTGCCATGCAGGTCGCGTTCCTTGTCGACACATGCATGTCCTGCCCAAGCGGGGAGAAGGGGGCCGAGACGATCGGTTCCGAGAACCCCTTGTTTCCGATCGAGGCGACGTCATAGGCCTTGAAGCCGCCTTTACCTTCGGCGACGAACATGTATTCGCCGCGCAACTGGAGACAGCCGACACGATCCCTCGTGCCCTGGACGACATTGCGGAATTGCTCGGTATGATTGGTTTCGCCGGAGAAATTCCTGTCGAAAATCTTGCCGCGGGTCCATTCCTTGAGTTCGCGGTTATTCTGGTCGACATGGAGTTTCCACCAGTCGGGATAGGCATATTTCTGCAGGTAGGATCCGATCACTGCTTGCGGTTCTTCCCATTCGGTCACGCGCACGGCCTCGAATCCTCCATCAAGGCCGGTCCAGGCATGAAGGCCGACGAAGTTCACGAAGTTGGTTCCGAGCAGCAGCAATTGCGTCATGATCGCATTATTGTCTTCATTCGCGGAGAGATGGCAATCGGTGCAGGTCTTGGTCTCCGTGGTGCGCACCGTGTGCGGGAAATGCGGAGCGAAGGCCTGGCTGGAAAAACCCGCAGAAGAGATAGGCGGTTGCTGGATGTAAATCCGTTCGCGGTTCACATTGGTCGATGAAAGGATCAGTGCCGATGTTGAACGCACCGGCGCAATGATATTGCCTTTGGTTGTCTGGTGACGGCCAAGCTGGAACATCTCGTCGCGCGCGACCTGCGGATTGTAGGTCGCGAAATTGCGGGTTTCCTCGCCTTCATATTTATGGCCTTTGGTTTTCCAGTTCGCCTCGATCGGCAAATGGCACCCTCCACACGAAGTCGTCCATGACAAGTGACAGGTGAAGCAGGCCATGCTGTCATCGCCATGCGCCCTGTTTTCCTTGGCGATCCCCGGCCCCCATCCATAGCTGCCCTGATCGTTCAACCGTCCCATCAGCTTGGCACGCGCGGCCTTTGGATTGAAATGCGAACTCGATTTGTCGACCGAATCCTTGACGAGGCTCACCCGCCATTCAATCTTGGGATCAATGATCGAGCGCTGGACGAGAACACGGTTTCCGCCGCCATCGTAGAACCATTCGAAGCGGCGCTGTCCGTCGGGATTGCGCAGCAATGACAGGTTGGTGCCTTGTGGGGGTGCTGCCGGGCCGGATGTCAGCAGCGTTGGATATTGGTCCGTCGTACCGTGGCAATCCTTGCATCCGATCTCCACAGCATTGGCAACCTCGCCATAGATCAGGCCATTGCCGTGGCTATCCTGCGCGAAATGGCAATCGGCGCACTGCAGACCTTTTTCGGCGTGGATATCCATCATATGGACGGTCTTGCCGGGATTGGTTCCCGGATCGACGAATTTGCCTTCATCCTTTTTGCGCCACTTTTCGGGATCGTTCGGATCGACAATCTTGCCCTCCGCATCGAGGAGATTGCCCTCGCGGTCGCGCTTCAGGATTGCCCGGAAGTTCCAGCCGTGGCCGTGATAATCCGCAAACTGGGTGTCCTTCAGTTCGGGATTGAGATCGTAGACATTGCGTAGAAATTCGAGATCGGCCCATTTCCCGCGTGCGGCGGCGGCTTCAGGGTTGCGGTCGTTGGTGGCGCGTACTTCGGCCGCAGTCGGATATTTCTGCTCCTTGGGCCACATATGCGGGGCGTCGGATTCATAGTCCCACATCGTATAACCGAGGAAGCTGTTCAGGAAGATGTTGGGCTGATGCATGTGGCAATTCATGCACTGTGCCGTCGGGATCGCACGCGTGAACGCATGTTCGACCGGATGGCCTTTTTCCTTTGTCCCGATTGCGCCATGGCCAGCGCCCTTCGCTTCGCCATAATGTTCGCCGCCATGCGCGGGCGGCGCGCCATGGGCCTTGGCCTTTTGACCATGATCATCCCCATGGCCTTCGGGTTCCATTTTTGCAGCAATCGTCGGATCGACAGTCGCGGATTGCCCGTCACGGCCATATTTGGCCCATGTCAGGCTGTGGCGGGGCTCGCGGTCATTTGCATAAACCACGTGGCAGCCCGCACATCCGGACTGGCGATAATCGCCGGGCTGGTCGTTCGTGCCCTGAAACCACATGAACGGATCGTTGAGGCGGGTCTTGTGAATATTGAGGACGGGAATCGCCACGCGCAGGCCTGTCGCGGGGCCACGATTGGACTGTTTAAGGTCGGGACGTCCCGGTTCTTCCAGCCGCTGGATGTTGCCGAGCGGATTGGGAAGGCCAACCTCGGCGAACTGGGTGCTGACGTTTCGGCCGCCACGTTCGAACACGCGGAAAATGTCTCCTGGCATGACGGTTTGCCAAGTCGGCAATGGGTACAGCGCGGGGAGCGCACCCCGCGCCTTCTGCTCGGGGGTGACAGTGCCATGCGGTTCTCCGGGGGAAACAATCTTTGCCGGCTCTCCCAGCCGGGTATAGGCCTCACCGACAACGTAATTCTTGAACGGAACGATACCGTTGTTGTAGCCAGCGCCACCCCAAAGCATGGCGCCGGACGCCATAAGCGACCGTTCCGCGGCTTCAATCGTTTCGATATGACAGGCCCCGCAACTGTCGCGCACAACGCGGTAGTCCGACGGGTTCATGAAGCGGATGAACTCGGGCGACTCCTTGTTCATCAGCGTATAGCTGCGCTTGGGATTGGCAGACGAAGGCCAGTGCCAGCCTTCGGGGTAACGCGGCACAACATGCGCCTTGTCGCGCACGGCGATATAGGCCGGACTCTTGAAATCGAGCGAAGGTGTGGCCAGCCGGACGCTGGCATTGCCCCCGTGGCAATCGGTGCAGCCCAGCACCACGGCCTCGGTTCTGTGCATGGTCCACGCATCCGAGGCGGTATGACAGGAGATGCAGCCGGCACTCTTAACCGTGGCCTCCTCCTTGGTCTGTGTCTCCGGTGCGGGTGGCGCGAAAACGGCGGAATAGTCGCGCTTGACCGGCTTTTCACCGCTGGATGCCATCAACCGAAATCCGCCGGGTAAGGTCAGGGCCAACAGTGCGAGCGTCGTCAGCCAGAAGCGGAGGGATGAGGAGGATGCAATCAGCCTGGCCATGTCAGAAACTCAAAATCCCGTTGAACAGGACGGAGTAATACCGATCGTCACGCCGGGCATTTGTGAAGAGGTCCCTGAAGCCCTTGCCGGGATCGAGAACGGCGGCAGAAAGGCGGAAGACGACATTCTGGATCGCCTTGGGGCGCCAGATTGCTGCTGCTGAGAGGTCCCAGCCGATCGCCTTCGGAATGCTGCCCTCGACGCGCAGCGCCTGCAACGTGGCGGTGTTCTGGAACCAGAGGTGGTTGACGTTGGTTGACAGGCGAAACTTTGGTGTAATGTCGAAATCGGCACCCGCACCCAGGAGCATAGTCCCGGGATTGTTGAAATTGGACTGGCCTTCTTCCTTTGAGGATCGCAGGGAATTCAGGATACCGTTGCGGCCATTGATTCCGATCGCGCGTCCACCACCGGCAAACGGAATCGTTTGACGAATCCAGTAACTCGTGTCGGCGCCGGCAAAAATCGGATTCTCGAAGATCGCATCAAATCCGCCTTCGGTATTGTCAAACGGCTTTGAATCTCCGCTGGCATACAGACCGGACAGGCGCACCCTGATCCAGTCAAAGTCCATGCTGGATTCAGCGGCAAGGAAATATGCTCGGATGATGGCTCTTTGCGATGTAAACAGACTGTTCCGGTCCTGCCCGAGCGCGAGGTAGGCGCTGCTCGTCAGGTTGACTCGCCCGAAATGTCCATCGTTGGAATAGCCGAGATAGACGACATCATATTGGCGGGGTCGCAAATTACCGAGAAGCGCCGGACGAACCGGAAAACCATTGTCATCGACCTTGAGAGATATTTCGCGGTTCAGGTTGTAAGTCACCGAAATCTGGCTGGTTAGTCCCACGACCGGGAAGTCCTGGCGATAGAGATTGGCGTGAAAGACAAAATCATTGCGCGGGCTCTCAACCACAGAGTTCAGTCCCGAATTCGTATCCTTCTGAAGGCGCCAGAACGCAGCCAGGTTATACTGAAAGCGGTTGTTGTCGCGATTGCCGAAGAAACGGACGCCGAGTTGCTGGTCGTTGAACAGGAACCCCCGGAAATCCGATTGAAACGGCTGGATACCAACCCGGACAGAGTCGAAATCATAACGATCTGAAACGTTGCGGATGTGATAATCGACAAAAGCTTCCTGGACACCCAGGAAATGGTCATAGCGGCGGCTCTTCTTGGAAGGCTCCACGAATAAAACGCGCTTTTCCGGCACGTTTACATAGCTTCCCTGTAGTGCCAACGCGACGCGATATTCGATTTCCGGAGGCTTGAAGGCCGTCGAGCCCTTTATCAAAGATGCGCTGAAAATAAATGTCTGCGCAACAACCTCGCTGTGGCTGCGTCCGAACACATCCAGACTTCCCGGTCGTTGCGTGGTCTGAACACCCACCGGGATCGGGAACGACCGCGGTTCAACCACCGTATCGGATGTTGCGCCGAGAGCGAGGAACCAATCCTCGCCCTTGAGGCCAAGGATTCCTGGCGTGCGGCATTTTGGAAGCCCCGCCTTGGCGCGACGCTCCCTTTCCTCCTCGGAGGGGATACAAAGCGGGCGATCCCCTTTGTACGTATTCTGGTTGTAGGGATCGAAAAATCGCTCCTTGCGGGCCAGCCCAAGCGTTTCCGATAGACGCCAGCGATCTGGCACTGGGAAATCCGGATCGCCGGGAAAGGCCTCAGGCGGAGGCGGTCGCACGGCACCGATATTCTCTTGCGTAACACGATCGGGCAAACGTTTCGGAGCACCCGGTCGGCGGCGCCCGTCGAGGAGTGTCTCATCTGCATCGATGCCGCCATCCTGGCTCATTGGGTCTGGTTGCGGTTCAGAGTTGGCGGTTTCTGGGGCAGGAGGAGCGTTCGGCTCCGTGTTCTCGCCAAGTGCCGCGCCGTCATTCGGCGCACCGACGCCGGCCACGTTGGAATTCGCGTATTCCAAAGCCAAAATCAGGCCTGTTTCGCGCTGCGCGCTTGTCCAGCCCTTCTGTTCAAATTGGATCGCCTGGCCTGAAAGGGCGGCAAGGACCGGCAGGAAGGGGGCAGCGACTGACATCGCTAGCGCCCCTGACAGACATTCTGTTCGGCGGTATCGAGGAAAGGCGCGAACGGGCAGCTGACATAGCGCAGCCTCACGCCAGCGCCGGTGATCTGAACAACGAGCTGATCAGAACGGCGTCCGGCTGGAGCATTACCAATACCACCGATGCGCGCACCGGCATTGTGTGTGCCGAGGAAGGAGATCATATCGTCCTGATCTATCCCATCGCCCGATACGCCAATTGCACCCACCAGCACGCTGCCGCGATAGACCGGAACGGCGCCGGGAAATATCTGGATGCCATTTTGCAGGCGGTTCTGACCGGGGATAACGTCAGGAGACTGGGTGCATCGTCTTGGCGTATCGGGATTCACGCCAAAGGTGAGCAGGAATACCAAATGGGCGATCACATTTCCCGTGATCAGTTCCGATTGCAGACCGGTATTGAACGGATTGAAACTGTCGATTCCGGGCGAAAATGCACCGGGCGGGCGGGCGACCTCCCCATCCGGGAAATAGGGGCGCTCGATATTGCCAATGGCACGGTTGCTCCAGGCGGTTTGCCCAGTGAAAATATTGGGATCGTTGAAAAATGTGCGTGACGTGACAAGGCGATCGCGAACAGCCGATGTCCCGTTGGCTGCCAGTTCGGCGGCGGCTCTGGAATTGGAAAAAAATGCGACTGTGCGGGCCTTTTGAAGCGACACGTCGATGCCGAAGATGGGCGCGTCTGGAGAGCGTACCACGCCAAGAACCGATCCGAAAGTGTCTACGACCGAGATGGAAACCTGCGCCCGGCTATCAAGCGGCTGGCGGATCTGCGCGCGCGCGCGGCTCATGATCAGGAACGCTTCTTCAAGCAGTGCCCGCGTTTCAGCCTGGGTTAGCGGCTGGGAGACTTCGGCGGCATCTGTTCCAGCGCGGATCGGGAAGCGGTTGGTTCCAGATCCGTCGGTCAGGACAAAGGCATCGCGATTTGAAAACTCGGCGGCAGTTGATGCGCGAATTCCAGACGCTTCGCTTCCGTAGGGCACGCCTGCAATGATAGCACCACTGAAATAGCCCGGAAGCCCGGTCAGAACGCCTGCAACACCATTGATAACCCCAAAGCCAGGAGCAGCGCCGGCAACGAGGAGTTTGTCCGGCGTGGCATCGCTGTATCGCAGAAATGTTCCATCGACCGAAATCCTGTCTGCCCGGATCGCCTGCGGTGCTTCGAAGTTTCGGGTTCCGGCGAGAGCAATATATTCCTCATCATCGCTATCGACGTCGAGAATGTTGGGATCGAACCCGTAGACACCATCGGCCATGATGCCGACCCCGCCAACAAGGACCCCATTCTTGTAGAGCGCCAGACCACCAGCGTCGGCCGAAAGCCCTAGAGGCGATCGTTTAGGCCCAATCAGCGCGGCGGAACCCCCAGCGGAATTGAAACGGGCCACAAGATCCGAACACGGGAGCGAACTGAATTGTACCCCGTAAAGCGGGCCGCTCTCAAGGCCGACCGCATTGGGGGCCGGCGGAAAATGCTGCTGAACGATCTGGCTTGCGGTGCGTGTCGAAAAGGCATTGCCGCCGCTTGACAGATAGGCAGCAGTGATCGCCTTAGCCAGCGCGGCAGGAAGTGCTGCCGGCGCGTTCAGATTCATACCGGAAAGCGTGTCTGGCACCGGTGTTGTCAAACTCGGGATGCGAAGTGTCAAATCGACATTGTTCATTCGGAACAATCCCAGCAGATTCCCGACACGATCGACGACTGCGATTACCGCCGGGCGATTGCGGGCCTGTGCTTCTGCGACCGCTTGGGCGATGACTTGCTGAACGTCGGCAACGGAAAGTGCTTCTTGTGCAGGCACCTGATAGACCGTCGCCGGGGTCGGCGGTGGAGGCGGCGTGACAACCGGTGACGTGCTCGTTCCGCCGCCGCCACATCCGGCAACCACAAGTGCCGCGGCAGAAATCAATGCAATGGAAGACCGGATACGCATCAACGCAACGTCCTGATTGTCCTGACAGCACTGCCCAAAGCCCGGCGGAATTCAGCCGGACGATAGTCATTCGGATCGCGCACGGCAGCGTAGGCGCGGTTGATTTCGCTTCTGATCGCCGCCACACGCATAGCTGGCAACTGGCCACCATTGACCAACGCATTGAGCAACGTGTCCGCAGCCATGACGGCCTGCACGCTGCCTTCGTAATCAGTATATCGCGCGCTGATCGCTTCGCTCGCAATCAGGTCGATGATCGAAAAAGTCTGCGCCCGATCGAAGCTGGTCGACTGGAATGCACCCGCTAATGCACTGGCGCTGGCGCGAAGTTTTCCAGCTGCACTCACGGCGCTATTCCGATCCCGAGCCATGGCTGCATGGAATGCCCGGCTATCGGCATCGAACCGTGTTGCAACGCCGGGCGCCGCGATACGTGCAGCCGCCGAAAGCATGATCATGTTTTCATCATTGAACGGGGGCATGCCGACCGGAATTGGTCGGCCGGGGTTGTCTGCGACCGTCTGGTTGAACTGCTGTTCATCAAAGATCCGCCTATGGCAGCTATGGCAATCGAAGAAATAGAATTCGGGGAATTGCCCTTCGGTTCCAATGCTTGGGTTGGAGTAGAGCGCGAGCGACCTTTCGAGCGCCATTGCCTGACCAATGGCCCAAACACGAACGCCATTGCTTCGGCCCTTGCGCTGCACATAATCAGCGTCTTCATCATGGTGCGCCTGCAATGTTGTGAACAGGTCGAGTTCAAACGAAATACGCGGATGGCCCGCTGCCATGATCCGGTGGTTCACAAACTGTCCACCGTCCGCGGACCCGAAATGACAATCGAGGCAAACGCCAGCTTTGACCGACGGATTTTCCAGCGCGACAAGTCCGGCGGCAAGGCTGGCGCCATGATTGCCCGCCTTATGGACCTCAATCCAGTTGGCTGCGCCGCCATGACAGGCTTCACAGCCCACCCCGTCCGATTGCTGGAAGCGTACGCCCCGCGAAGGCGCCGGTTCGGCGTGGCAACCCAGGCACATCGGAGATGAACTCGCTGAACCGAGTCCAAGGCGGCCAGCAATAGCAGCACTGCGTGCATTGCTCAGGACGGAAAAGGCGCGACTATGGGCTCCGGTCGGCGAGGATGGTTCCTGCCAGCGAAGGATCTCATCCTGGCGTACGATCTTGCCATCCGCTTCGGAACGCCCGTGACAAGTCGAACCGGCACAGGTCGCAACACCGAGATGGGTCTTGTCGTTGGGCAATGCGGCCTTGGCTCGCGTATTTCCGGATGTCGCGCCAAAGATGAAGGCAAAGATGGCAAGCAACGACAATAGCGACAGTGCTGAGAGCGCCCGCCAATCCTTCAAAATCTGTGCGATGGTATCCCTATGCACCGCTCCCCCCGTCCGTCCGGCACAACCGAACGTCGCTCAAACTTAAACTGCGATGCAACCCTTATGTTCTTATCGAACTTTTTAGGCAGATTTGATCGCGAAACAAGCGCGGATTTACCATGTTTGTCAACTATTCGCGTCGAGTTTCCGCCATTTGTGATGCATTTGTCACAGGTGTCATGAACGACGCCGGATGACGAGATTGCGAATTTCGGTCATGTCTTCCATTGCGAACCTGATGCCTTCACGGCCCAGGCCGGAGTCCTTGACGCCGCCATAGGGCATGTTGTCGACCCGGTAACTGGGCACGTCGTTGATGACCACGCCCCCGACATCGAGCCTGTCCCATGCGTCAAGTGTCTTGAACAGGTCGCGCGTGAAAATACCCGCCTGAAGCCCGAATTTGCTATCGTTGACGATATCGAGCGCCTCCTCAAACTCGGTAAATTTGATGAGAAATGCGACCGGCCCGAAAGCCTCTTCGATATTGAGCTTGGTATTACGGGCCACATTGTCGAGCAAGGTTGCCTCAAGCATGGCGCCTTCGCGTTTGCCCCCGCACAGCAAGGTTGCGCCTTGCGCGATAGCCTCCTGGATCCATCCATCGAGTCGTTTTGCTTCGCCTTCGGATATCATGGGGCCAATGAAAACATTTCGGTCCTTTGGGTCGCCTGCGACGAGGGTTTTCGCCTTTGCAACCAACATGTCGCGGAACTGATCGTAGATTTCGGCATGGATGAGGATTCTCTGCACGCCAATGCAGCTTTGGCCCGATTGGTAGAAGGCACCAAAGATGACGCGATCCAGCGCGTCGGGCAGGTCGGCATCCTTGTCGATGATGACAGCGGCATTCCCGCCAAGCTCAAGCACGACCTTCTTCTTGCCTGCCTTGGCCTTCAGCTCCCAGCCGACGCCCGGAGAGCCGGTAAAGCTCAGGAGCTTCAACCGGTCATCCTCGGTAAAAAGGTCGGCACCTTCACGATGTGCAGGGAGAATTGAAAACGCGCCCTTCGGCAAATCCGTCTCGGCCAGGACCTCGCCCATGATGATCGCGCCAAGCGGGGTTCGGCTGGCTGGTTTCATGACAAACGGGCACCCGACGGCGAGCGCCGGTGCAATCTTGTGCGCGGCGAGGTTGAGTGGGAAGTTGAATGGCGAAACGAACGAACAGGGGCCGATAGGAACGCGTTTCCAGATCCCTTGATAACCCCGAGCACGCGGTGAAATATCAAGCGGTTGGACCTCCCCGGTCATGCGCACCGATTCCTCGGCCGCAATCCGGAACGTATCGATCAGCCGTGACACTTCGCCTTCTGCATCCTTGATCGGTTTCCCCGCCTCGACGCAAAGCGCGTAGGCCAGTTCGTCAAAGCGTTGCTTGAAGCGATCAACACAGTGTTGAAGGACGGCCTGACGCTCATAACTGGCCATACGCGCCATTGGTTCCGCGGCTTCGACCGCGCCCTGGATACCGGCATCGATCGTCTTGGCGTCCGCCTGTGCGCAACGAAAGGCAATCTTGCCGGTATATTTATCAGTCACCTCAAGGTCGGTGTTTGGCTGCTCTGCCTTGTTGTTGAGGTAGAGCGGATAAATATCCTTGAGCATGCTCACAGCTTTGCACTCAGCTCCTTGATGTCCTTGTTGAGGATACGGTCATTGTCAGAATAATCGACCGGGCAGTCGATCAGGTGCACCCCTGGCGTGTTCAGAGTGTGCTTGAGCAATTGATCGAGATGGGCGGCGCTTTCGACTCGGTACCCATTGGCGCCATAGCTTTCGGCATATTTGACGAAATCAGGGTTGCCATAGGTCAGCCCCCAATCCTTGAAACCCATATTGGCCTGTTTCCAGCGGATCATGCCATAGCTGCTGTCGTTGAGAATGAGGGCGGTGAAATTGAGCTTCAGACGGACAGCAGTTTCCATTTCCTGGCTGTTCATCATGAATCCGCCGTCACCACAGATCGCCATGACCTTTCGATCCGGATAGACCATCGAAGACATCATCGCAGACGGGAGCCCGGCCCCCATTGTTGCAAGCGCATTGTCGAGCAATACTGTATTGGCATGATAGGCATCGTAACCACGCGCGAACCAGATCTTGTAGACGCCATTATCAAGGCAGATGATGCCGGTATCGGGCATGGCTGCGCGAATCTGTTTCACGAGATGTGGCGGATAGATCGGGAAGCGCTCGTCCCCTGAAACACTCGCGGTGTGGGCCACTTCGGCGGCCCGCGCCTTGAGCATGAAGTCGAAGCTCCAGTGCGGTTGCGGTGTGATTGCTTCCTTGATCTGCCAAATCGCATTGGCAATATCGCCAATCACTTCGGTTTGCGGGAAGTAAACCGGATCGACTTCGGCCGAGCGCCCCGAAATATGGATCACCTGTGCGCCATCCGCACGCATGAAAAAGGGCGGTTTTTCGATCACATCATGGCCAATATTGACGATACAGTCGGACGCCTCGACGGCACGATGAACGAAATCGCCCGATGACAGGGCGGCGCATCCGACGAACTTGGGGTGACGTTCGTCAATCACGCCTTTGCCGAGCTGGGTCGTCAGGAAGGGAATATTGGTTTTCTCGACCAGTTCCTGGAGCATCTTGCTCGTCATCGTCCGGTTCGCGCCGGCACCGATGACAAGGATCGGCGCTTTTGCAGCTTCGAGCCTTGCGACAGCGGCTGCCACAGCCTTCGGATCGGCACTCGGCCTGCGCGCGACACTGCGCGGGATCGGCAGGCTGTCGGTGTGCTCGTCTGCAATATCTTCAGGCAATTCGATATGGACTGCGCCAGGTTTTTCTTCTTCGGCGAGGCGGAAGGCTTCGCGCACACGGCTTGGAATATTGTCCGATGACGCCATTTGATGCGTGTATTTGGTGATCGGTCCCATCATCGCGACAACGTCAAGAATCTGGAAGCGGCCTTGTTTCGACTTCTTGATCGGCTTCTGGCCCGTGATCATCATCATCGGCATTCCGCCGAGTTGGGCATAGGCGGCTGCGGTCACGAAATTTGTTGCTCCCGGCCCGAGTGTCGCGAGACAGACGCCGGTCTTGCCGGTATGCCGACCATAGGTCGCTGCCATGAAGCCTGCCCCCTGTTCGTGCCGTGTCAGGATCAATTTGATCTTGGTCGACCGCGAAAGCGAATCGAGGAAGTCAAGATTTTCCTCGCCCGGCACGCCGAAGATATATTCTACGCCTTCGTCTTCGAGGCACTGGATGAATAGATCAGATGCTTTCTGGCTCATGGTCGGTTGCCCTTTCGGCGCGCACGTAGCGCGAGTGGAATCTGGCGCGACCCAGTCGGTTAAAGCGGTTCCGGTCTATCCGTGACTCCGCGCAGATGGGTAATGTCTAACGTGGCATTTCGAAGGTGTCACGCTCAATAGCCAAGTACGAGATCAACTCGGTGTTCAAGGGATTGACCGGTGCGATAACGGCCAAGGTTTTCAATGAATCGTTGGCCGGATCGCTGGAACATCAGTGTCTGCGCGCGCCCGGAAAGGTGCATCGTGATATGGGCATTGTCGAGGCTCCAGAGCGGGTGACCGGCAGGCAGGGGTTCAGGGTCTGTCACATCAAGGAACGCGGCACCTATTTGCTTCGATTGCAGTGCCAAAACGAGTGCGTCCTGATCGATGACCGATCCACGCGCGATATTCACGATCGTCGCGCTGTCCTTCATGCTCGCGAGTTCGCTCTGACCGATCATCTTGTCGGTTTCTGACGTTGCCGGAACCGCAATGATAATCCAATCGAACGCACCCAGTCTGGCGCGCCATTCGCCCGGGCCAAGCGTGTTGGGTGCGGCGTTGCGACGGACGATCGTCGTTTCTACGCCAAAGCCGCGGAGCCGTTCTTCGACAAGCTTGCCGATTGCGCCATAACCGAGAAGGAGCGCCCTTGATCCGAACAGTTCAACTTTGCCCGGAGAATCTTGCAGCCATTCCTCTCGCTCCTGCGCGCGAACGACCTCTCGATAGCCCTTGGCGACGGTCAGCATGCCCATGATGACATATTCGGCAATCGTGATGGCATTTACTCCAGCACCGTTGGTAAACTGCACATCACGTTGGGCAAGCAGATCAAGCGGCATGCCATCGACACCCGCATAAACAGAGTTCAGCCATTTCATATCCGAGGCCAGCGTAATTGCCTTTGTCATGTCGCTCTTCTCGTACATGTCGAACCAACCGATTTCGGCGCGCGGGGCGAATTCGAACGCTTCGTCCTTGGTCATGAAAAAGTGCGGCTCGACCCAGTCAGGCAGGGTTTCAGCCAAAAGGCCGCGCGCGATGCCGGGGAGAACTGCGATTACCTTGTCACTCATTTTCAGATCTCCAGTTTCCAGTCCCAGCCGAGCGGGTCGCCGTCCATGACTTCGACGCCCTTGGCGGTGAGTTCGTCGCGGATGCGATCGGATGTGGCAAAGTCCTTTTCTGCCCGCGCGGCTTTGCGCAAAGCGAGTTGCGCATGGATTTCGGCTTCGGTGATTTGAGTAATGACCGGGCGGATGCGGAGATCGGCGCGGGAGAGAGACAGAAGGTTTAGGCCAAGGACGGTATCCATTTTTGCAATTGCGGCGAGCTTCGCCTCCGGGCTCTCGTTCTTAAGCGACAAAGCCCACTCTATGGACGTAACTGCTTCTGGCGTATTGAGGTCTTCGAACAACGTCTCTTTAAACCGCATCGTGCCCACCACGCGAATGGTAGAACCAATAGTGTCAGAATTCTCGTCACCCTGAACTTGTTTCAGGGTCCATGCCTCGCTCGGTTCATCGGATTGGCATTGAGGCATGGATGCTGAAACAAGTTCAGCATGACGGGATTTGAGGGCTTCAACGCCCATCACCATCCGCTTCAATCGCGTAAGCGCCGCCGCCAAATTTTCCCAGCTAAACTCCAACTCGCTCCGATAATGCGCCTGCAGGCACATCAGGCGGTAGGCGAGGGGGTGGAAGCCCCTGTCGATCAGCAGTTGCAACCGCAGGAATTCGCCTGATGACTTACTCATCTTGCCACTGCGTTCGACCAGGAAATTATTGTGCATCCAGATGCGTGCGCCGCTATCCGCGCAGCCCTCATGCGCCTGGTTTTGCGCGATCTCATTGGGGTGGTGGATCTCGCGGTGGTCGATGCCGCCAGTGTGGATGTCGAACGGCATCCCGAGCAGTGCTTTTGACATCACCGAACATTCAAGATGCCAGCCCGGCGCACCGCGACCCCAGGGCGAGTCCCACTCCATCTGCCGCGTTTCGCCAGACGGCGTCTTGCGCCAGATCGCGAAATCGGCCTTGTTGCGTTTGCCATCAACTTCGTCGATCCGGCCTTCTGCCCCAGAGTCATTGGCATCGGTCACCGCGCGGGCGAGGCGGCCATATTCGGGGACGGTAGAGATGTCGAAATAGAGGCCGCTGTCGAGCACATAACAATGCTTGTCGGCAATCGCCTTGCCCCATTCGATCATGGCGTCGACATATTCCGTCGCCCTCGGGTGCGCGTGTTTGCGGATGTTGAGCCGCGCCAGATCGCGTTCGAAATCTTCCTGATAAAAGGCTGCGATATCCCATGCGCTTTTGCCCAAATTGGCGGCCATTTTCTCCATCTTGTCTTCGCCTTCATCGGCGTCGGAGGTCAGATGACCAACATCGGTGATGTTGATGACATGGGTGAGCTTATAGCCCTTGTAACTCAGCACCCGCCCCAAAGTGTCGGCGAAGACATAGGCGCGCATGTTTCCAATATGTTGGTAATTATACACCGTGGGCCCGCAGCTGTAGACGCGCGCTTCGCCGGAATGGACGGGAACAAATGGCTCCAGCTTCCGGGTCAAGCTGTTGAACAGCATCAGGGGCGGGGAATTCTCCATCCGCGCCCCTTCCAATGGTTCGGCCCTGACGTCAACCGGCGGGAGCATCCTCAGCCGACGGCACGGCAACAGTTTCGATCAACAGGTCTAGCTGCGCATTGCACCCGGCCTTGATCAGCGCTGCAGCCGTGCCTTCCAGCCCTTGCGGGTTCGGTCCCAACGTCGCGAAGCGAAGGTTGATCGGGTTTGCCAGGCCATCTCCGGATACGCGAAACTGGGAGCCGTTGGTAATAGGCAGGTCCACGGTGGGCCATGCCTTCACCGTCTGGCCGGGGCGCAGGGGCAATGGAACGGCTTTGCCATCCGAAACGCGAGTCAGCGTAATACTGGCCGCAAGTTCACGCGGTGGAGTCCAGAGGGAGACGGACTCGGTGCCTGCCACGCAGACCGTGCCGGACTTGCTTGAGTCGATCATCCAAACATTGGGCGGGCGCGAAACTTCTGTCCCTGTGCCTCGCACAGCACCGGTCCTGACCTGACGCGTGCCGGTGTTACGCAGGAGCGCACCGATCGAAGAATCGGTTTGCGTGCTTGCTGTCGTTGCAAACACACCAGGCCCTTTCAGGACCCTGGTGCCGCGGCCATCAAGGATCGTCACCGAATCACCGGATTTTAGTGCAACCTTGCTGTTGTCCGGGATCGATTTTCCGGGAGGGTATGACTTGGCTGACGGGCCAGCGGATTTTACGACAATGGTTTCGGCCATCGCACCGGCGGCAATCGCAAGCGCAAGCCCTACGGCGCAGCAACCAATGGTCTTCCTAGTCCAAGACAAAATAGCCTCCTTCTTCTTGGTGGGCCAATCGATAGACGAAATTGGCCAACGCCGTATCATTGGGAGTCTCGACCGATTTCTTGGCGAGAGCTGTGATGGCAGACACATCCCCCGAAAATGCCTTTTGTGCAAGATTGTTGAACGCTACACGCTCATCATGCGACTGATCGGGTCTTGGCTCCATGACGTCAATCGGTGTGGCGCGCCCGCGCAATACGATGCGACCGAGCGAACGAAACCAGTCTAGTCCCGAGAGTTCGGCGGCCTCCCGGCTGACCAGCACATTGGATTTCAGCTGCTTGTTGGCGGATTCAAGGCGCGAAGCCGTGTTCATGGAATCGCCAAGAGCTGTGTATTGAATGCGGCCCTCGCCTCCAAAATTGCCCACAATCGCATCCCCGTGATGAAGACCGACACGCGTCTTGCCGATCGCAGGCACGCCATCCGGGACCGATTTCCGGAATTCCTCTCCAGCCTGATACATCGCCCAGGCCGCTTTCGCCGCCCGCTCGCCATCATCGGGCCGGCTGATTGGCGCTCCCCAAAAGGCAACAACAGCATCGCCCACAAATTTGTCGATCGTGCCACCATGTTCGAGCACCACGTCACTCAGCATCTCGAGATAGCGGTTGAGCAGCGTCGCAACCATTTCCGGTTCGATCGAATGGCTCAGCTTCGTGAAACCCTCAAGGTCGGTAAAAACCACAAAGATCTCACGCTTTTCGCCATGCAGGGCGAGGCTGTCAGGGTTACGCAAAATCTCGGCGGCAATGTCGCGCGGAAGATATTTTCCAAGCGCATTCTGAGCAAATTTCCGCTGCTCCGATCCAACCGCGCGCGCTGCTGTGCCGACCGATGCAAAAGCAAGAAACCAGCCGACTCCCCAGCCAAAAGCAGGTAGCCCCTGCGAATCGATTCCGCGTGCCTGCAGCCAGAACGGAACGATTGCGATGGCGCCAAACTGGATCAGAACGATAAAGGCGACAGCCAATGGTCGCCCGTTCCATGCGGCCGTCAATGCCGCAGCAAGGATGACCGATACTGCCGCAAGCCACTTTACCAAACTCGACGGAGGTTGGGCCGAATGCCCGTCAAGTTCCTGGGCAAGCATGTGCGCCAAAGTCTCGATGCCCCATGTCGACTTGCCGGTTAGTTTGTTCAGCGGCGTTTCGAAGATATCGATATCCTGGATATGTCCGCCAATCAGGACATATTTTCCTTCAATCTGCTTTCGAAAGAGTTCCGAGGCTTCGGCATTCTCGAACAAGGCGTCCTGTGTAAATGTGTCGATCGGAATGCTGGCAAAAACCGGACGTTCGTTGAATGCCGGCAGACGGTATAGGATGCTGCGGTCATAGCCTTCAAAATCGGCCTTTTTGGATGGTTCAAGCGCAATCGGCATCAGATCAGGCAGGCCTTTCTTGACCTTCGGCCAGCTCCGCAAGACGTTGTCATCGTCAGTCTGGATCATGATGCTGGCTGGCCTTACATTGCCCACCGCAATCTGTTTCTGAAAGTTTTCGAGAAACTCCTGCTGCCACAGCATGATCTTGTCTTCGGCGGTGCTGGCGGAGGCATAAGCAAGGAAGGTTGGTGTTTTCACCTCCTGAAACGCCTTTATGATGACAGGATCCTCGGGTTGGGCCTGATCGATCAGGATATCGATCCCAATTGCTTTTGGTTTGAAGCCGTCGATCCGCTTCAACGCCTTCGCCAGCACCGTGCGGTCGAGAGGGGAACGCTTGCCGGTCGCTGCAAGCGTTTCGTCGGTATAGACAACCATGACAATCCGATCGTCCTGATCGACTTTCGGCGCGGTGAGGACCTGCCGCCAGTCAAAAAGGGCCCGCTCGGCTTCGATCGTGAGTGGAAGCTTCCACGCGTATCTGGCAACCAGAAGGGCAGCGGCCAGAAACAGGATCGTCAGGATCAGCCGCCCGATACCAAGCTGGCGCAGGCCGATATTGGCCCAAGCTCTCAGGCTCGCACCTGACATCAGGGGCAGACCTTGGCGATCGCCGCATGTCCGATCAACGCTTTTCTCTCCCCGCCTGATTTGTGAGTACGCCGAGACAGGGTGGTAGCGTAAAAGAAGCGGGTTCAAAAGAGCACGCTTGGAGGGAAGCCGATTGCGCGCGTTCCTCGTCCCCGACGCAAGGCCTCATGGAGTATTCGCATCATCTCAAACGGCTCTGGACAATCGCGCGCTGCCTGACGCAATGGCGGCTCACGAAAGGGGTAACCAGTATGGCCAAGGACGGGAATGCGCGAATTCTGACGGCAAGCCTGGTGGGCACCGCGGTCGAATTCTATGACTTCTATATCTATGCAACGGCGGCGTCTCTTGTGTTCGGCCCGCTCTTTTTCCCGTCAGATTCCCCCTCGGCACAATTGCTGGCCGCCTATGCCAGTTTCGGCATTGCCTTTTTTGCGCGGCCGGTTGGTTCGGTGATCTTTGGCCATTTTGGCGATCGGATCGGCCGCAAGTCCACACTGGTCGCATCACTCTTGCTGATGGGCGGGTCGACTCTGCTGATTGCATTCCTGCCAACCTATGCAATGGCCGGCTGGTTGGCGCCGTTGCTCCTTTGCATCTTGAGGTTCGGGCAAGGGTTCGGGCTGGGTGGAGAATGGGGCGGGGCAGCGCTCCTGGCGGTCGAGAACGCCCCGCCGGGGTGGCGGGGACGTTTTGGTATATTCCCGCAACTGGGTGCACCAGTTGGCTTTCTCCTGGCCAACGGACTCTTCCTGATCCTCGGCGTCCTGCTGACGCCGGAACAGTTCCAGAGCTGGGGATGGCGGATTCCCTTTCTTTTAAGCGCAATCCTTGTGATCGTCGGGCTTTGGGTCAGACTGCGGATCAGCGAAACACCGGCGTTTGCAAAAATGCTAGCAGAAGAACGTCCGCCCGCCTTGCCTTTGCGTGAAGCCATTGCGTTGCATACCCCGGAAATCCTGTGCGGAACCTTTGCGGCCGTCGCCTGTTTTGCGTTTTTCTACCTCGCGACCGCCTTTGCATTGGGCTTTGGTACAACGACCCTTGGCATCCCGCGCGAGACTTTTCTCTCCATCCAGCTTTTCGCGATCCTGTTTCTCGCCGCCGGAATCATTGTCTCGGGCGTGTGGTCGGACGCTCAGTCGCCCAAGCGCGTGCTCTTGGCTGGTTGCGGGCTGGGCGTGCCTCTGGGGTTCGCGCTCGCCCCGATGTTTGGCGATGGCCTGTTCGCGATTGCGATGTTCCTTTCGTTGGCGTTGTTCGTCATGGGGTTACTCTATGGGCCGCTCGGCGCGTGGCTTCCGAGCCTGTTTCCCGCGCGTGTCCGCTACACGAGTGTCTCGATTGCCTTCAACATGGGAGGGATATTCGGTGGCGCTCTGACGCCATTCGCGGCGCAGGCGTTGGCAGAACGCGGCGGGCTGGCGTGGGTCGGGGGGTATCTGACCCTCGCGTCGCTTGTTAGCCTTGTGGCGCTTATGTTGCTTCCAAAGGGAGTGGAGGCCCGAGCCGGAATCGAACCGGCGTGCAAGGATTTGCAGTCCTCTGCGTAACCACTCCGCCATCGGGCCGGAGGAGGTGGGCCTTTGCGTCGTCGCTTCTTCGCTGTCAAGGCGATGATGGCGCTTGGCGTGGGCAAAAAGGCACAGTAATGCAACCACAGCGCGTCAAGGTGTATTGCGCTTGTAAAACACTTATGGCACGGGGCAGATCGTGAGCGAAATGGACTTCTCAGCTATGCGGGCGGCGATGGTTTCAAACCAGCTGCGCACCAACAATGTCAGCGAGCCCAGGATCGTAGCGGCATTGGAAGCCATTGCGCGTGAGGATTTTGTGCCTGCGGAACGCGCGTCATTAGCCTATGTCGATGTGCCTGTTCCGCTTGGCAATGGTCGTTTCCTCAATGCTCCGCTTGCGACAGCCCGTCTGATCGCTGAATCCGGGGTGAAGGCCGGCGAAAAAGTTCTGCTGGTCGGCGCAGCCACCGGCTATGCTGCAGCTTTACTGGCCAAACTGGGGGCCGAGATCACCGCACTTGAGGTCGATCAAGCATTGATCGGTATCGCGAGGAAGGCACTTGGAAAGGTATCGGGTGTCAATCTTGTATCAGGGCCCCTCAATGCCGGATGGCGCAAGGGTGCACCTTATGATGTCATCATAATAGATGGCGCAATCGAAGCTTTGCCCGAAACATTTGCAGCGCAGCTCACCGCCGCTGGCCGAATTCTGACGGGATTAATGGACAATGGTCTGACTCGCCTTGCTTCGGGCCGCAAGGCTGGAAAGGGCGTCGGACTTGTACCTTTTACCGATATCGAGGCTGTGCGGCTGCCTGGCTTTGCACAACCAGCCGGATTTAGTTTTTGAAAGAAGAGTTATGGATAAGCGATTGAAATACAGGATATTATTGCTGGGATCGCTTTGTTTTTTTGCGACGTCTGCGCAGGCTGATACGTTGCGAGAGGCGTTGGCCAAGGCCTATGCCACGAACCCTACATTGACCGGTGCACGGGCAGGGCAGCGGGCCAATGACGAAAATGTGCCATTGGCAAAGGCACGTGGCCTTCCCGGACTCGACCTTTCAGGAGCATATACGGAAAATCTGCAGACATCGAGCACGGCGTCACCAACCCGGCAAGTTGCCGGACGGCTGAATTTTGACGTGCCAATCTATCAGGGTGGTGCGGTCAAGAACGCCATTCGCGCTGCCGATTCGCGCGTGGATGCCGGCCAAGCCAATCTGCGCGGGACGGAAGCCAGCGTTTTCAGTCAGGTCGTGGGGGCCTATATGGACGTCCTTCGCGACGAAGCGATTGTCGGCCTCAACCGCAATCAGGTGAAAGTGCTGCAGACCAACCTCGAAGCGACACGGGACCGATTTGAAGTGGGTGATCTGACACGCACCGACATAGCGCAGTCACAATCACGCCTTGCCTTTGCCCAAAGTCAGCTTGAAGGTGCAGAATCAAACCTGATTGGCAGCCGGGAGCGCTATGTCCAGCTTGTTGGTAATGAACCGGGCAGCCTCGAGCAGCCACCGCAGCTGCCAAACCTGCCAGCGACGCCTGAAATGGCGGTCGAGAAGGCGCTGGCAAGCAATCCGGATTTGATTGCATCAAGGAAGAACGAGGAGGCAGCGCGTTTCGACATTGGTTCGGCGAGAGCATCGCGGCTTCCCAAAGTGTCGCTTGTTGCAGACAAGAGCTATGCAAACTTCCTGAATTCCCTTCAGTCGTTCATTCCTGGATTCAACACATCGCAAACTGCGGAAAACGCTACAGCAGGCGTCCAACTGACGATGCCGCTTTATAACGGCGGCGCCCCGAGCGCCCAGGTGCGCCAGGCCCAGGCGCGTTCGAGCCAGGCCATCGAGCAGTCGATTGCAACCGAACGCAGTATTATTGCGCAGACCCGTTCGGCCTTTGCTAGCTTGCGGGCGTCCAATGCCGTGATCGTCTCGACAGAGGCGGCAGTCGCGGCAACTGCGCTCTCGCTTGAAGGGGTTCGGGCTGAAAATACCGTCGGTAATCGCTCGATCCTCGATATCCTGAATGCGGAACAGGAATATCTGAATGCGCAGGTGCAACTCGTCTCGGCCCGTCGCAATGCCTATGTTGCCGGTTTCAGTTTGCTGGCTGCAATGGGGCAGGCTGAGGCGCGCGATTTGGGGCTAGACGGGGGCGCCCTTTATGACCCCGAGACGAATTACAAACGCGTCCGCAACAGCGTCTGGGATTGGGATAGCGACCCCAAGCCAAAGCCCGTTGCGACACAAACCGTTGACACACAGGCGCAAAATCCGTCAGTAAAGGGTCAATAGAGACGTCAAGGGTGGCAAAAATGAACGATATCAGCACTGAGCCGACGATGGAGGACATTCTTTCGTCCATCAAAAAGATCATCTCTGAGGACAGTTCTAAAACACTGGCTGCGCCGCGTCCGCGCCGCGCAACGGCTCGCGATGAAGTGGAACAGGCAACTGAATCGGTCACTGAAACTGTGGCGGCGGTAGATGAAGAGGATATCCTTGAGTTGACCGAACAATCACCCGAATCAATTTCGCAAGACGACACACCTGCGCCTTTCGCGCTCGTTTCTCCAAATGCGGAGGTTGCGAGTCGCTCTGCGCTTGATGCGCTTTCGGCACTGATCGTGAAGCCCGATGTGCATGGCACTGACACTCTTGAGGGCCTAGTCCGCGAAATGCTCCGCCCGATGCTGAAGGAATGGCTTGATGCCAATCTACCACAGATAGTGGAAGGTCTTGTTTCCAAGGAAATTGCGCGGATTTCTGGTAAAAGCCTGATCTGAGCATTCGGGCCAGGATGACCCATTTCCTGCAGGAGGAACGCGCAGGTGTCCTGCTCCTGTCGATCAACCGGGCTCCGATCAATGCATTGACGACGGACCTTCTTGATGAAGGTTCGTTATTCCTGACTGGATTGGCGTCGAATCCCCCGGCGGGCGGTTTGGTCCTGACCGGCGCGGGTAAAGTGTTCACCGCAGGTGTCGACACAAAGGTTGCAGCCGGACTGGATCGTCCAGGTCGTCGCGGTCTGTTGAATGCCGTCAACAATTTTGCAGCGGCGCTCTATCGGCTCCCTTGCGCGGTTGTTTCGGCCGTCAACGGCCACGCAATTGGCGCAGGCGGGATCATTTGTCTCGCCAGCGACTGGACATTGATTGCGGACTCACATTCGCTCAAGATCGGGCTGCCCGAAGCGGCGGCCGGACTGCCGTTTCCCGAAGTGCCGACCATTATCATGGAATACTGTCTCGATCCGGTCTGGCGGCGACGACTGGCACTTTCATCGCTTTTGCTGGCCCCCGCCGATTCAATCAACGCGGGGTTGGCTGATGAACTCGTCGAGCCGGCTATGCTCATCGAATTGGCCGTCAATCGTGCACGCAAACTTGAATCCCAGCCAGCTTTCCGAAGGGTCAAGGCGGACCAGCGCGCCAGGGGGCTTGCCGAAATCGCAGCATTCCTTGATTCTGCCTGAGGCGCGGGCGGGTTGCCAGTCCCGCGACCGGCTGGCAAAGGCCGCGCGTCATGACTGAACTGCCCAAAACCTTTGATCCCACCGCAATCGAATCCAAATGGTATCGCCATTGGGAGGAAACCGGCGCCTTCCGGCCATCCCGGCCAGACGCCGAGCCTTTCACGATCGTCATGCCGCCGCCCAATGTGACCGGCAGCCTCCATATCGGTCATGCGCTCGATAACACGCTGCAGGACATATTGATCCGCCACGCTCGGCTGCAGGGCAAGGACGCGCTTTGGGTCGTCGGCACCGATCATGCCGGCATCGCGACGCAAATGGTGGTCGAACGCCAATTGAACGAGCGCCAGCAGAAGCGCACCGATTTCACCCGCGAGGAGTTCATCGCCAAGGTCTGGGAATGGAAAGCCGAAAGCGGTGGCACGATCACGCGCCAGCTCCGGCGTCTTGGGGCCAGTTGCGATTGGGAAAATGAGCGATTCACGATGGATGAAGGCTTTTCAAAGGCCGTCATCAAGGTGTTCGTCGATCTCTACAATGAAGGGCTGCTCTACCGCGACAAGCGGCTGGTTAACTGGGATCCTGGCCTGAAGACCGCGATTTCCGATCTTGAGGTTGAAACCGTCGAGATAAACGGCAAATTTTGGCACCTGAAGTATCCGCTTGAGGATGGCAGTGGCTTTATTTCTGTCGCGACGACGCGGCCTGAAACGATGCTCGCCGATATGGCCGTCGCGGTGAATGGCGATGATCCGCGCTACACCTCCGTGATCGGCAGGAACGTGCGCTTACCCATCACCGGGCGGTTGATCCCGATCATTGCCGATGAACATGCCGATCCCGAACTGGGCTCGGGCGCGGTCAAGATCACGCCGGGGCATGATTTCAACGATTTCGAGGTTGGCAAGCGGGCAGGGTTCAAGGCCGCCGAGATGCTCAACATGCTCGATGCCGAAGCACGGGTGGTGCAGACAGCGGATGAGCTGATACCGGCAGAATTGTTGGGACTGACGGTCAAGGACGCGCGGGCGAAGGTCGTCGATCTGATCGAGTGGCTTGGCCTGCTCGAAAAGGTAGAGGATCGCGTGATCCAGACCCCGTTCGGCGATCGCTCGGGCGTGGTGATCGAACCGTGGCTTACGGATCAGTGGTATGTCGATGCCAAAACGCTGGCCCAGCCCGCGATTGAGGCTGTCCGCTCCGGCGCGATCAAGGTCGTACCGCAGACGTGGGAAAAGACCTATTTCAACTGGATGGAGAATATCCAACCGTGGTGTGTTTCGCGGCAATTATGGTGGGGGCACCAGATCCCGGCTTGGTTCGCGGATGATGGTAGCGTGCATGTCGCCGAAAATGAGACTGAAGCGCAGGCTTTAGCTGGTGCCGGGGTAACTTTGACCCGTGACAATGACGTCCTCGATACCTGGTTCTCCTCTGCACTCTGGCCGTTCGGCACACTGGGTTGGCCTGAAGCGCAACCCTCCCCCCCTTCAGGGGGAGAGGGTCGGCAGACCCCGGACTTGATCCGGGGGCAGACGGGGAGAGGGGGGAGTGCTGTCACTTCCCAGAATTCCCCCTCTCCCTTCGGCGCTGGCGCGCCTCTTCCCTCTCCCCCTGAAGGGGGCGAGGGAGGATTGCTGTCCCGCCACTATCCCAATGATGTGCTGATCTCCGGCTTTGACATCTTGTTCTTCTGGGATGCCCGCATGATCATGCAAGGGTTACACTTTATGAAAGAAGTGCCGTGGAAAACATTGTATTTGCATGGTCTTGTCCGTGCGGCGGATGGATCGAAGATGTCCAAGTCCAAGTCCAACACGGTCGATCCGCTCGGCCTGATTGATCAATATGGCGCCGATGCGCTACGCTTTACGCTGACGGCGATGGAAAGCCAGGGGCGGGACATCAAGCTCGATGAAAAGCGTGTCGAGGGCTATCGCAATTTCGCCACCAAACTCTGGAATGCCGCGCGTTTCTGCCAATCGAACGGGATCGGCGCCTCGACGACGCTTACCGCGCCCTCGGCGGAACTCGCGGTCAATCGCTGGATCATCGGCGAAGTCGCGGAAACGCTCGCCAAACTCGACAAGGCGATTGCCGACCTGCGCTACGACGCGATGGCTGACGCGATCTACCATTTCGCCTGGGGGACGTTCTGCGACTGGTATCTGGAGCTGATCAAGCCAGCCTTTATCGAAGGCGAAAAAGGTGAGATGGATGCGGAGTCCAAGCGCGTCGCGGGCTGGGTGATCGACCAGATTCTGGTGATGCTCCACCCGTTCATGCCATTCATCACCGAGGAGCTGTGGCACGCGATGGGGGATCGAGAATATGATCTGATCCACGCGAAATGGCTGATTCCTGTAGATAAAGTCGATTCTTTAGCCAAGGCGGAGATCGATTGGCTCGTTAACCTGGTAAACGAAGTGCGTACCGCAAGAACCGAACTGAATGTGCCTCCCGGTGCCAGACTGTCATTTGCTGTCAAAGGAGCAAATGAGCGGACGCTATTGCGGCTTGAAACGCATTCGGGCGCAATCGGCCGACTCGCGCGCATCTCGCAATCGGCAGCCATCGGCGGAGAAGCCCAGATTATTGTTGATGAAGCAACTTATGTACTCGCGTTGGGCGATGCCATCGACCTCGAAGCCGAACGCGCCCGGATCACCAAGTCCATCGAAGCCATCTCCAAGGAACGCGATTCCCTCGCAAGCCGCCTGAACAACCCTTCATTCGTTGAAAAGGCCAAGCCGGAAGCAGTCGATAAAGCCCGTGCTGATCATGCCGAGAAAGCCGCTGAAGCCGAACGTCTGTCCGCTGCTCTCGCGCGACTGGGTTGATGGCGGCGGCTCCAAGGCAAACGGATCTCACGGAAGGACCGGTCGCGCGGACACTGTTCCTTTTCGCACTGCCTTCGCTCGGCGTGAACATTCTCCAGTCGCTCAATGGCTCGGTCAACGCGATCTGGATTGGCCGTTTTCTGGGAGAAAAGGCGCTGGCTGCCGGGTCCAACGCCAATATGATCATGTTTCTCATGTTTTCGTCATTGTTCGGCTTTTCCATGGCGACAACAATCCTGATTGGCCGGTCGGTCGGGCGGCGTGATGTTGAGACGGTGCGGCGTACGATCGGATCGGCACTCGGAATGTTCGGATTGGCAGGGATTGTCACAGCGGCGCTCGGATGGGTGTTCACCCCGCAACTGCTTCACTTGCTTGCCACGCCCGAAGGCGCTTTTCCGCTGGCGTTGGTCTATCTGCGGGTGATCTTCCTGGGGATGCCATTTTCGTTCATTACAATCCTGCTCTCCTCCTCGTTGCGTGGTGTCGGCGATGCAGTCACGCCCTTGGGCAATGTCGTGCTCAACGTGGCGCTGGATATCGTGCTCAACCCGCTTTTCATTCTCGGCGCCGGGCCGATCCCGGCGATGGGGATCGCCGGCTCTGCTGTTGCGACGCTCGTTGCGGGGCTGATCAGCCTGATCGTGCTGATTCATCGCATCTACGCACGGGATTTGGTGATCCGGTTGCGGGGACCGGAGCTTGGCTGGCTGTGGCCGTCGCGCGCCTACGCGATACCCATCCTTGGCATGGGGTTTCCTATGGGGCTGTCGATGATCGTCATGTCCGGCTCGTCGCTGGTAATGATCGGGCTGGTCAATCGCGAGGGTGTCGATACGACGGCGGCATTCGGGGTGATGAACCAGTTCTGGAGCTATTTGCAAATGCCCGCTGTCGCGGTTGGTGGCGCTGTGAGCGCGATGGCCGCGCAGAATATCGGGGCGGGAAAGTGGAACCGGATAGACCGCATTGCCGGGGCAGGAGTCGCAATCAACGTGGCGATGACAGCATCCTTGATCCTTGCGATCACGCTGGCGGCGCGGCCGTTGCTGTGGTTGTTTTTCGCGGAGCAAAGCCCTGCTATCCCGATTGCCATCCACATGAACCATATCATCGGATGGAGCTTCATCCTGATGGGGATTTCAATGGTGATGGTTTCGGTTGTCCGCGCCAATGGGGCTGTTTTGATGCCTCTGGTTTTCCTGATCATTTCGGCGATCGGCGTCCGGTTCGGGATCGGGTTCACCTTTCACCCGCGCTATGGCGCCGATGCTATCTGGTGGGCTTTTTCAGGCGGCGCAATGTCCTCGATCGTCATGGCAATCGGCTATTATCTGCACGGTGGTTGGCGAAATCGCGCAATCACAGGCGAAGTCGAGCACAAGTACGCCTCAAAATCGCCATGAGAAGCGCGTGGAGTGGCGAAACAGGAAAGCCATCAACAACGAGGACCTTCGTGCTCCGCGGGGCCGTGTGAGGCCCATGGAGCCGTTCGTGGCATGAATACTAATAAACGTTCCGAATGAGGGGGCGGTGTCAAACCAACCCCAGTTTCCGAATCGCCCTATAGGCAACCGATTTCGCACGATTGTGAGCGGGCAGGCGTTTCGGGCTGGCAGGCGTGCCGCCGAACCTCCGGAGCAAATGATTGAATGCGCGCGCATCGGCTTCTTCGTAGCTCCACGCTGAACGCCATGTAACAGAAAGCGAGATCGAAACCTGAGGGCCGTTCTTTACCCAATGTGGCGCCTTGACGGGCACGTGGATCGCCTCGCCCGGCGTCAGGGTGAAGGCGGTGCCTTTGGCCGCGAACCCCTCATCCCAGCTGAGGTTGCGGTGATGCTGGCCAAGATGAAAGGCTTCATGCGCCTGTGGGGAAACAATGGTTTCATCCGCCGCCGGAAAGACAGTCATTGTTTTTTTCCCGCGGATCTGGAGCAGGATGTTATGCTCGGGATCGAAATGAAATGGCGTGATTGCGCCCGGCGAGGAAATGAAGATGAAGCCCTGAAGTGTCAGCATCTCGCCGGTTTTGGCGGTTACGATGGGGGTCAGTTCGGCCAGCGTGGTTTCGAGCAGGTCTCGATATTCGGGGTGCTGCTCAACCAGCTTCAGCACCATCCAGCTACCGTTTTGTTCAATCGATCGAATGGTTTCGGCAACATCGAGATGAGGTGAGGGGATATCCTCAGGTGCAATCCCGATCGGCAGGTCGCCCGGATTATACTCGACATCTTTAGCGGGTAGACTTGTGCCCAGTTCGACCAGTGCGGAAAGCGTCAGCAGCGGATGATCAATCAGGTCGTGGGTCAGTTTGACCGGGACTTCGGGATAATTCGCCGCAAACAGGTCGCGTGCAGCCTGGGAAAAAACGGTCACGATGCCAGCACCTGACGCAGCTTCGCCGATGTCATTTCCAGCGCGCGACACGCTTGGAAAACTGTGGTTCTCGCCATGCCCGAGAGCGGTACACTGACTTGCACGATCGAGCGCCGTTCACCCCACAGGCTATTGATCATCGGATGATCCTCAACCGCGCAGCTATCCATCCAGTTGATTTCCGGGTCCTCAAGAACGCTCCTCAGGTTCTCGAGCTCGATCAGGACGCCGGGGGAAAACTGTGCCAGGCTTTCATCATAAGCGATCTTGAATGACCAGCTTCCTGGTGGTGTGCGAAAATTGATCAGCATCGCAACTGCCTCGCCATCGAGGTTGAGCCGCTGGAAGTCGAGCCGCCCGGCTTCAAAAGCGCCATGTATAACCTCCCGAAAGAATTTGGCGGTTTCCGGTTGGTTTGCAAAGGCCGAACCCTGCGAACCTTTCCACCCGCTGGATTCAAGTGCGAGAAAGGCATCGCACCAGCCAACAATTTCGTTCTCGTCTTCCAGCATAGAAAAACTCACCATCCCTCGATCAGACAGCCGCTTGGTCAAACGTCGCAATTCCTTGCGTTTTTTCGGCCTGACGGTAGCTGAAATATACGCCTCAGGTTCAAGATCGCTCGCCAGCGCGGCACGCTTGGCCCAGTGAACGGTGGGGCAGGGGCGGCCGAGATGGTCGGCCGCCGCCTTGAGCGCGCCATGAATCACTCCATCCTCGAGAAGTCCCGAAATGCTAAGAAATCCGCGTGCCCATGCACTCTGGTCGAGCAGGGCCAGAAGGGCCGTCCAGAAGCCGATTTCATCGCCGCGCCGCACGAGCGGAGTACCCATGAAACACTGGAAATGGATCCAGTTCACCACATGACGCACAGGAATCCGGCCATAGCGGTTATCCAGCGTCAACGGCATGACGCCCGTCAACCGGCCATTGGCATTGCGCACCTCGACGATGTGAATGATGCGATCCAAGGCTAAAGTGCAAAGCGCAGGTCTGGCAAACCACGCCTCGGAAAACGCATTGGGCTCACTCGCGTCGTCGGCCAATTCCAGCCATTCGGTATACAGCCTGTCTGGCACAGCACCGATGGCCGCCACATGCGCAATGTAGCAACCGAGGTCAGACTGATCTGCTTGTGGAACCAGCAACATGCCCCCGCTATGCCCTTTGAAGCGCTAAAATGCTCCTAATAGTACGTGATTTCCAGTTCCATAATCCTGGTGTAGGGGGATTTCCATCATGACTGATGCCCGCTTTCCTGCCTTGCGCATGCGCCGCACCCGCTCAACTGGCTGGAGCCGCGCTCTGGTTGCCGAAACCCATCTGGCGCCGGCCCATCTGATCTGGCCGCTGTTCGTGACCGACGGCAGGGGCGTCGAAGAGCCGATTGCGACGCTCCCGGGTGTGTCACGCTGGTCGGTCGACAATATCGTAAAGCGCGCGCGGGAGGCCCAGAAAATGGGGATATCCTGCGTCGCATTGTTTCCCAACACCCCGCATGACTTGCGCACGGATGACGGGCGCGAAGCACTCAATCCCGACAATCTGATGTGTCGGGCGATCCGCGCGATCAAGGATGCGCTCGGCGACGATCTCGGTGTACTGACCGATGTTGCGCTGGATCCCTATACTGCGCACGGCCATGACGGCCTTGTCGATGCGCTTGGATATGTGTTGAATGATGAAACATCGCAGATATTGGTTGATCAGGCGCTTGTTCAGGCTGATGCCGGTGCAGATATCATCGCTCCTTCGGATATGATGGACGGTCGTGTCGGCGCAATCCGCGATGCGCTTGAGGATGCCGGGCATTTCAACGTCCAGATCATGGCCTATTCGGCCAAATATGCGAGTGCCTTTTATGGGCCGTTCCGCGACGCAGTCGGATCAAGCGGGCTGCTGAAGGGCGACAAGAAAACCTATCAGATGGATCACGCCAATGCGGAAGAGGCGCTGCGCGAAGTCGCACTTGACATCGCCGAGGGCGCCGACAGCATCATGGTGAAGCCCGGACTGCCTTATTTGGATATCATTCTCCGTGTAAAGGAGCGGTTCGAAGTTCCTGTTTTTGCTTATCAAGTTTCCGGTGAATATGCGATGATCGAAGCCGCTGCGGCTGCTGGGGCAGGGGATCGCGACGCGCTCGTCCTTGAAACGCTTCTGGCATTCCGCAGGGCAGGGTGTTCGGGTGTGCTGACCTATCATGCCGCGCACGCCGCACGCCTTCTCAATGGCTGAAACGATTGCCGAGACCGAGCGGTTGATATTGCGCACCTGGCGTGATGACGATCTCGCGCCATTTCATGCCATGTGCAGCGACGAACGTGTCATGGCGACGCTCGGCCCGCTAATGGATCGCACGGAAACCGCTGCCCTGATCGAAAAGCTGCACTGGCATCAGGCGATGAACGGCTATTGTTTCTGGGCACTGGAGCTGCGCTCGGATGGCCGTTTTCTGGGAATTTGTGGCCTCATTCGTGCAAATGTAGGGCCGATCACGGGCAAGTTGGAAGTGGGCTGGCGGATAGCTCATGACGCATGGGGACAGGGCTATGCGCGCGAGGCAGCCTCATCTTCGCTCGATTGGGGCTTTGCCAATCTGCCAGACGATGACATCTGGGCCATCACCACGCCGGGCAACACGCGAAGCTGGGGGTTGATGGAACGGTTGGGAATGCAACGTCAGCATGATTTTGACTTCGATCACCCGAATGTGCCGGACGTTAGTCCGCTCAAACGCCATATCACCTATCGCATCCGACGCCCTGCGGTTGAAGGTAAGCTATAGTAGAATTGGAAAAGCTGAATGAAGACATTTGAAAACAAGGTTTTTCTGGTCACCGGGGGTAGTTCCGGGCTTGGAGCAGCGACGGCTGTTCTGCTTGCTGAACGCGGGGCAAAGCTGGTGATCGCCGCGCGCCGTCGAGACAAGGGTGAGGCTATCCAAGGGCAGATCGAGAAAAGCGGTGGAACAGCCCAGTTTATCGAAACTGACGTCACGCGCCGCGTCGATGTCGAAGCCATGATCGCCAAGACTTTGGATCGGTTCGGCCGACTCGATGGTGCCGTCAATAACGCGGGCATCACAGGGGCAACGATGACGCCAGTCGCCGATATCAGGGAAGAGGATTGGGATTCGACGATCAATACCAACCTCAAGGCGCTTTGGATGTGCATGAAGTTCGAAATTCCAGCCATGCTTGCCAATGGCGGCGGATCGATCGTCAACCTGTCTTCCATCTATGGCCTTCGAGGAAGCGACATGGGGCACGGTCCCTATAGCGTGAGCAAATTTGGGGTGATCGGCCTTACCAAATCTGCCGCAATTGACTATGGAGACAAAGGTGTACGCGTGAACGCCGTCTGCCCGGGCTATAGCCATTCGGAAATGGTCGATCCCTATGTGGAAGCGGTACCAGACCTCATGAAAGCGACGATTGGTCGTCATTCGGCGATGAATCGTCTCGGGGAGTCTCGCGAAATCGCTGAAGCGATCGCTTGGCTTTTGTCGGATAAGGCCAGCTTTGTGAATGGCGTCGCACTGCCTGTGGATGGAGGAACGACAACCCGGCTCTATTGAGCTTTTCCCTGTTTGCCCTTCAAAGACGAATTAACCATAAGACAAGGGTGAACGGCTAAGGGCCAGTCCATCGGGGAGAATCATGATGACACAGGTCGGAGCAGCCATTCAAAGCCACGCCTCAATGTCGGTTCGTTTCCGCTTCATCGCCACGATCTGTGCCGGATCGTTCCTGCTCTTCCTTGTCCAGCCGATGGTTGCACGTATGGCGTTGCCGCGGCTTGGTGGTGCGCCAACAGTCTGGAACTCGGCTATGCTGGTTTACCAGGCCTTGCTGCTCGGCGGATATGCCTATGCCCATTGGCTCGCGAGGTTTTCTGGACGCGTGCAGGCCGGCATTCACCTCGCATTGTTCCTTGCTGCCGCCCTCACGCTTCCGGTTGGCTTGGATGGCGCAATGCCATCGGCCAGTTCCAATCCCATATTCTGGGTGCCCTATTTGCTCCTTGCATCGATCGGGCCGCTGTTCTTCGTTGTCGCAGCGCAAGCACCATTGATGCAGCGATGGTTTACGCTTTCTGGCGGAGGCGATCCATATCCTCTCTATGCGGCATCGAATTTCGGCAGTTTTGCGGGCTTGATCGCCTATCCGCTGATCGTTGAGCCGCTATTGCCAGTTGCCGACCAAAGCCTGATGTGGAGCGGTGGCTATCTGGCGTTGATGGCCTTGGTCGCCATTTCTGCCTTTGCGATGCCTAAGGATGTTGCTTTAGCTCCTTCCAGGCGCCTTGAAACAGCAATTCCTGATCGGAAGACGGTTTCACGCTGGATCGTGCTTGCAGCTGTCCCCTCAGGTCTGATGCTTTCAACCAGCCTTCACCTGACCACAGACATCGTGGCGATGCCGCTGCTTTGGGTTTTACCACTCGGCCTCTATCTGTTGAGTTTCTCGGTCGCTTTCGCAACAAATCGTGGAATTGCGGGTTTCATCAAACGGATCGCACCATTCATAATTCTAATGGCCGCCTGCAGTGCGTTCATGGATTCGACCCAGTTTCCGTTCGCCTTTGCTTTCCTGACCCTGCTCAGCCTGTTTGTGGCGGCTGTCGTGTTGCATGCAGAAATGTTCGAATGCCGACCGCATCCGGAGCACCTGACCCGCTTCTATCTCGCCATGTCCGTCGGCGGCGTGCTGGGTGGGATTTTCTGCGCCTTGATTGCGCCACTGATTTTTGACTGGACCTATGAACACCCCATCCTGATCGCGGCCACCGCGTTTCTGATTGCGCCCCAGCCGATCTTCGGATTGAGCAAGAGGCTTTGGGATGGCAGCGCCTACGCCGCAACGCTGACACGCTGGACGCTTGTGGCTGTGTTTCTGCTCTCATTGCTTGGCGCGGGCGCATACACAAAAGGCGATTCCGAGGTCCTTCAGATCGGTGTAGCGATTGTCCTGATCGTGGTCGCGTTGATCGGGTTTGGCAACAAATTGCTCTATGTCGGCGCCGTCGTGGGGCTGATGCTGGGGCTGAATGGCTGGAACAAGGTCGAGCTTTCGAAAAGGCCCGGAATGATGACCCGCAGCTATTTCGGCGTCTATTCCGTGCGCACCAACGCGACCGATTCGAGAATTCTCGTGCACGGGACGACCGTTCATGGTGTCCAAAACCTTGGCCCTGGTCGCGAAAAAATGCACACGAGCTATTATGCGCCGCGTTCCGGCATTGGCTTGGCCCTGGCGGCGACGCCGCAACTTTATGGCCCCAACGCAAGGATCGGGATCGTGGGCCTGGGATCCGGTACACTTGCCTGTTACGCGCTGCCGGGACAGAAATGGAAATTCTATGAAATTGATCCGGCAATCGTAACCATTGCGTCTGATCCAAAGCAGTTCACATTCCTCTCGAAATGCCTGCCAAAGACAGACGTTGCCATTGGCGATGCCCGCTTGACGCTTGCGGCGGAGCCCGACGGAAGTGCGGATGTGCTTGCGATTGACGCGTTTTCGTCCGATGCCGTTCCGATGCACTTGCTGACGCAAGAGGCATTCGCAACCTATCGCCGTCATATTGCAACCAATGGATTGCTGATGGTTCATATCTCGAACCGGTATCTTGATCTAGAACCTGTACTTTCCGCCGCGTCGCAACAGGGCTGGTCAAGTGCCGCGCGTGATTCCAACGCAACGGCCGACGAACGGAAACTGAACTATTCACCATCTCTCTGGATTGCATTTTCACCGGACAAAGCGGTCATCCAGCGCCTCATTGTTGCTGACCCCAAGGAGGTATGGAGACCGCTGGCGGGGCGCCCGGGATTCAGGCCGTGGACCGACGATCATGCCAGTATCCTTTCGATCCTGAAGCCGTATAAACGGGACAAATGAACGATATCAGCATTATTCCGCTCCACGGCAAAACGCCTCGGATCCACCCCACCGCCTTCATTGCGCCCGGATGCCGGATCATCGGCGATGTCGAGATCGGGCCAGGGGCAAGTATCTGGTACAATTGCGTCCTTCGCGCGGATGTGAATTTCATCCATGTTGGTGCGCGCTCCAATGTTCAGGATGGCACCGTGATTCACTGCGATTCAGCAGAAGGCGGTATGAACGGAAGTCCCACAATCATCGAGGACGATGCGTTGGTTGGCCATATGGCGATGCTCCATGGCTGCACAATCCGCACGGGTGCGCTTGTCGGGCTTGGAGCGATCGTGATGGATGGCTGCGTCCTGGAGCGAAATGCAATGCTTGCCGCGGGCGCCATGCTGACGCCGGGCAAGATCATCCCGACCGGACAAATGTGGGGCGGACGACCGGCCCGTTTCATGCGAGATCTAGATGAACACTGGTCGATCGGGAACCAGATGGCGGTTGCGCACTATGTTCGCAACGGCGCTGCCCACAAAAGCGCGGTTGAGTCTATTTGAGCAGGGACAGCAATTCCCGGATGCTGGCTGACTGACGCGCATCAATCGTCTCGACTTCAGCGATCGCCGCCTCGAGTGCGGGCCGGTCGGGAGATTCTGGATTCTGGTCAAGGACCCGACGCTCATCATCAAGATCGGCCAAGGCGTTGCGCGCCGGTTCCAACGTTCGTTCGAGACGCGAGACAGCCATTTGCGCTTCGATCCACAGATCGCTGCCTTCGGCTGCCCCTGTTCCACGCTGAACGGCTTCGCGTGCTGCGGGCAAGGTTGCGTCGAAATCTGCAACTCCGGCGCGCGCCAGTTTGAGCATGTCGGCAACTCGACCCTGAAGCGCGGGATCGGATGGCACCATGGCTGCAGGCGGCGGGGAGGTCGGGTTGGCGAGCGGTTTTTCAAACGGGCGCTTTGCAAGCGAAGGATAGTCGCCCGATACGGCACAACCGGCAAGCAGGACAGCGATGGCGAGCGCGGGAAAATGCTTCATCATTCTCATTCCCTAGGCGCGGTTCTTTTCCGCCGCAACGGGGTTGCGCTCCCCATTGCCCCCGACTAAAGGCACCTCTCCGCGCGCCCGTAGCTCAGCTGGATAGAGCATCAGACTACGAATCTGAGGGTCGGACGTTCGAATCGTTCCGGGCGCGCCAAACATTCCCACGCTGCCCGTCGCAGAAGACTATTGCAGTTCGGGTGTTAGTCCTCGACCATTTTTGGAATGTTACACCCACCAGACTTGATCGTGTTCCAGAGACACGGCATCTGACGCCGATGCCCGTACCCTCCATCCTCTGGCTGCGCCAGGACCTTCGCCTCGGTGACAATCCTGCGCTTGTTGCAGCAGCGGCGCGCGGCGTGGTCATTCCGGTTTACGTGCTGGACGACGAGGCACCGGGTCTGCGCAAGATGGGGGCGGCGCAACGCTGGTGGCTGCATCATTCGCTCGAAAGCCTAAGCCAATCATACAAGGCGCTGGGCATTACGATGTTACTGCGACGTGGAAACTGCGTTGCCGAACTGATGCGCCTGGCAAACCAAACCGGCGCAGTCAGAGTGGATGGAAATCATCACTATGAACCCTGGTGGCGTGAGGCCGAATCTGAACTAAGCGCAGAAATTGAACTGGTGCTGCATGATGGCAACCGGCTTGCACCGCCAGCGTCTCTCCTGACAGGCGGAGGAACGCGTTATCGCGTGTTTACGCCGTGGTGGAAAGCGTTGTTAGAGCAGATGCCTCCGCCCAAGCCGCTCCAGGTGCCGGATCGTATCGTTGGGGTTTCTGGTTTTGAAACCGCGATTCTCGATGATTGGATGCTTCTTCCGATCAAACCGGACTGGAGTGACGGATTTTCAGAGTGGCGCCCTGGCGAACAGGGCGCTCGCGATGCGTTTCTTTCCTTTTATCCGCAGCTTGCGCACTACGATGCGGCGCGAAACCTGCCGTCAACGCTGGGAACTTCGCGACTCTCTCCACATTTGCATTTTGGCGAAATCAGTCCCGCGGCGATCTGGCATCACGCGTCAAAAGCTGCGGGCAGAGAAGCAGAATCCTTCCTTCGCGAAATAGGTTGGCGCGATTATGCGACAAACCTCATCGATCAATTTCCGGATTATGGCACCAGAAACGGCCGCCCTGCCTATGATGCGATGCCATGGCGAGACGACGGGGCGGCTGATCGGGATTTTTTAGCCTGGACGAAAGGCCGGACCGGATATCCGATCGTCGATGCGGGAATGCGCGAGCTTTGGGCTACGGGTTTCATGCACAATCGCGTGCGCATGATCGCGGCGAGTTTCCTGGTCAAACACCTCCTGCTTGATTGGCGGCGAGGCGAGCAATGGTTCTGGGACACGCTGCTCGATGCTGATTACGCAGCAAATGCGTCAAACTGGCAATGGGTTGCCGGAACGGGAGTGGATGCACCCCTGTTTTCGAGGATCATGGCCCCGCTTTCGCAATCTGAAAAGTTCGACGCGGGAGATTATATTCGCCGATGGGTTCCAGAGCTGGCTGAGCTTGATAACCCCTATGTTCATGACCCGGACGCATTCGGTGCGCGGCCCGCTCGTTATCCGGCGAAAATTATTGGCCATCGTGAAGCCCGCGAACGAGCCTTGGCAGCGATGCGAAGCATTCGCGATGCGGGATGATCCATTGATGATTGCCTTCATGACGTCACTCATCCAAAGTCTCAACCTGTCATGAACAGCCAGTCTTCCAAACGGGGGCAGCCGGCGGTGTCGGCCCGGCCCAGCCTATGGGCACGGATGGTCGCACAACGATTTCATCGCGCGCTGGACGCACTTCATGTCGGCCTGAAATCCGGGTCTATTGAGGCGACGCTGCCAGATGGTAGCTTCCGTATCCTGGGTGGGCAATCGCCCGGTCCGGTGGCGCAGGTTGATCTACGAAGTTGGCGCGCCCTTGTTCGGTTGTCACGCTCCGGTTCGATTGGCTGGTATGACGCTTGGGAAAGAGGCGAATGGTCAAGTGCAGATCCTGTTCCGCTATTTGACCTGTTCATGCGGAATCGCGAAAGCCTCGGGAGCGCAGGCCGTGCTTCGGGATTGTCGCGAATAGTTAGGCGGATCGCCCATGCGCTGAACCGCAACAGCCGCAAAGGTGCCCAGCGAAACATCATGGCCCACTACGATCTCGGCAACGATTTCTATAGCGCTTGGCTTGATCGAACGATGAGCTATTCGAGCGCATTATTTTCCGAGCCGCTCAATGGTGACGAGAGCCTGGAGTCGGCACAGAACCGCAAGGTCGTGTCGATGATCGACCGGCTCGCACTGGATCCCGGATCGACGATCCTCGAGGTCGGCTGTGGCTGGGGTCATTTTTCAAGGTGCTGCGCAGAATTGGGCCACAATGTCACGGCCATCACCATTTCCCCATCACAACGGCTCTGGGCCGAACGATTGTCCGGATCACCCGCAGGCAGCGTGAGCTATCAGTTTTGTGATTATAGAGACGTGGAAGGCCGCTTCGATGCGATTGCGTCCGTGGAAATGGTGGAGGCGGTCGGTCAAGCCTATTGGCCATCCTATCTCGACATGATCGCGCGCCGCCTGAAGCCCGGCGGTCGGGCGGCGATCCAGTATATTGCAATCGCCGACGATATATTCGACTCTTACTCGACGAGCGCAGACTTCATCCAAACATACATCTTTCCGGGCGGAATGCTCTTGTCGGAGAGCCGCTTCAGGACGTTGGCCGAAGAACGTGGGCTTCGATGGGAGGCGCCGGTCCATTTCCCGCTCCATTATGCCGAAACACTGCGGCGGTGGCGCGTCCGGTTCGATGATGCACTGCAACTAGGTAGATTGTCTGAGAGTTTTGACAGGCGCTTCAATGATTTATGGCGCTATTATCTGATGTATTGCGAAGGCGGGTTTAGAGGTGGCGGGATTACCGTTGCACAAGTCACTCTGGTAAAAGAGATCGCCGTTGCAGCATAAGTTTTCGGGCCTTCCAAAGGATCAGAATGTGCTTTTCTGGACACAAGACCAACGCGACACTTCGTTCCGGGCGATGGACAAGATCGTCAAGACCAACACGATCAGGGCAGGTGGTCCGGTCTATCCTTTGACCATCGGAACGCCGATCAAGCTTGATCTGGATATTGACGAGTATATGCAGCACCAGCGCAATGCCGGTCTCATCATCATTCAGGATGGCCGGATCCGCTTCGAAAAATATGCGCTGGGATATGGCCCAAACGGACGCTGGACAAGCTTTTCAGTCGCCAAATCGTTTACGTCTACGCTGGTGGGGGCCGCTATCAAGGACGGATACATCAAAAGCATAGACGACAATGTGACAGCCTATATGCCTGATTTGTGCGGCTCTCCCTATGACGATGTGACCGTCAGGCAATTGCTTACCATGACATCTGGCGTGCAATGGAACGAGGATTATACCGATTCGAAGTCGGACGTCGCACTGTTCAACCTTCAGAAGCCCGAGCCCGGTGTTGACGTAACAATAAGCTACATGCGCAAGCTACAGCGCGAGGCGCCTGCGGGAAGCAAGTGGGTTTACAAGACGGGCGAAACAAACCTGATTGGCGTTCTGGTTTCAAGTGCGACCGGCAAGACACTGTCTTCCTATCTTTCGGAAAAGGTCTGGAAGCCATTCGGGATGGAGCACGATGCCGTCTGGATGCTAGGCGCGACGGGCCACGAAATTAGCGGTTGCTGTATCTCGGCAACCTTGAGGGACTATGCGCGGTTTGGCCTATTCATATTGAACGGCGGTTTTGCAGGCGGGAAGATCGTCCTGCCCGATGATTGGTTGCCCCATGCGACCACCAAACAGGCCGATATTGCTGATCCCGGTCGAGGCTATGGCTATCAATGGTGGACCAATGACGATGGCAGCTTTGCTGCACAAGGCATTTTCGGCCAAGGCATTTTCATTGACCCGAAGCACAAACTGGTAGTCGCATCAAACGGGAACTGGCCAGCCGCCACCGACCCCGAAGGGGTAGGGGCGGAGCGACAGGGTTTCTACAACGCGGTTCAGCGCGCGGTGGAGTTCGAATGCTGATCCACGCCGCTATGTATCGCGACAATCCGGTCAAGTACGGCGACATTCATCAAATGATCGAACGCGCAACCGACACGTGAGCCATCGTTCCAGATCACTTTTGCCTGAAGGCTGGACAGGCTCGGCAAAGTTACCCAGCAGATCGCATCGGGCCTCATGCCTGTCACCGCATCGCAACAGAATCCACTGATCGACAGGTCATACACGGTGACTTCGAAGCCGGGCGACCCGGACGCACGCAGTCTTGCCGCAAGCCGCATCGGAATGCGCACGCCACAACGGTCTTCCTGCGACGCAGATTGGTAAGGCGTATAATTGGGCATCGCTTAATCCTGACAATGCTGGTCCCAAGCGCCGTAATAGTGCGGATTGGATAACACCCCGCTAGCGGAAATGGTTAATCGATGCGTTCTCGATGCCCGGTTTCAAAACCCTGGGTCAGAAGCTCCGCCAACCGCAATCCAACGGCCTCCGGAGCTTTGACGCTTCCCGGATCTTCGCCCGGATAGGCTCGGGCGCGCATTTGCGTGCGGGTTCTGCCGGGATCGATGATCGCAACCTTCAGCCTCCCGGCTATGCGGTTCTCCTCGGCATAGCAGCCAAGCAGCGTTTCAAACGCTGCCTTCGACGCTCCATAGACGCCCCAATAGGCTGAAGGCTTATGCCCTGCGCTTGAAGTAATCCCGATTACGCGCGCAGCGCCGCTCTGCCGCAACAGCGCATCGAACGCTGCTATCAACGCCTGCTGCGCACTTACGTTGAGGGTGAAAACCTTGGCGAATTCTGCGGCATCGGCATGCTGCACCGGGCCAAGCGTGCCGAGCGTCGCCGCATTCAGCACAAGGATATCAAGCTTTTTCCAGCGCGTGGAAACGGCCTGCGCAAGGCGCCCAATGCTCTCCGGATCGGTCAGGTCGAGTGGTGCGATAGTGGCAGTTCCGCCAGCCGCGTGTATTCGTTCTTCGACCTCTTCAAGCCCAGCCGTGGTGCGTGCTGTCAGGATCACATGCGCGCCGCCCGAAGCCAGCGCCTCTGCCGTTGCCGCCCCGATGCCGCGCGAAGCCCCGGTGACGAGCGCAACCTGTCCGTCAAGCAATCCCGGCACTAGACCACCCGTTCAGCGAGCAGGCTGAGCTGATTTTCAGGCGCTATTTCGTCCTGGTCGGTCAAGCGGGTCGGATAATCGCCGGTAAAGCACGCATCGCAATATTGCGGACGGATATCGGCGCGGTGATCCTCTCCCAGCGCCTTGTAAAGACCATCTATTGAAACAAAGGCCAGACTATCGGCATGGATAAACGTCCGCATTTCTTCGACATTGTGCTTGGCTGCGAGCAGCTTGGATCGTTCTGGCGTATCGACTCCGTAGAAACAGCTATGTCGTGTTGGCGGGCTCGCGATCCGCAGATGGACTTCGGTCGCGCCGGCATCACGCATCATCTGGACGATCTTGAGACTTGTCGTGCCGCGCACAATCGAATCATCGATCAGGACGACGCTCTTGCCCTTGATCAGCGCGCGATTGGCATTGTGCTTCAGCTTCACGCCGAGATGTCGAACCTGATCGCCTGGCTGGATAAAAGTCCGCCCGACATAGTGTGAGCGGATAATGCCCAGTTCAAAGGGTATGCCGGACTGCTGGGCATAGCCAATCGCCGCCGGCGTTCCGCTATCCGGCACGGGAATGACCATATCCACACGAACCGGGCTTTCAACCGCAAGTTGCGCGCCAATGGCCTTGCGCACCGAATAAACGCTGGACCCGTCAACGATTGAATCGGGACGGGAGAAATAGACGTGTTCGAAGATGCATGGTCGCGGGCTGATCGCCGCGAAGGGTTTGATTGAGCGAAGCTCGCCGTTCGTGACGACGATGATCTCGCCGGGTTCTACCTCGCGCTCATAGGTTGCGCCGACAACATCGAGAGCCACGGTTTCAGACGCAAAGATAAAGGTTTCACCGAGTTTGCCCATGACGAGAGGGCGAATGCCCAGCGGGTCGCGGCAAACAATCATGCCCTCCGGCGTCAGGCAGATCAGCGAATATGCGCCCTCGACCTGTTTCAAGGCGTCGATGAATTTGTCAAGAAGGGTCCGATAGGTGCTGGTCGCGACCAGGTGGATGATGACTTCGGTATCGCTGGTTGACTGGAAGATCGCACCCCGACGGACAAGGTCGCGCTTTACCGTCATTGCGTTGGAGATGTTGCCGTTGTGGGAAACCGCGAACCCCCCGGAAGCCAGATCTGCGAAAAGCGGTTGGACGTTGCGAAGCGACGTTTCGCCCGTCGTTGCATAACGGACATGGCCGCAGGCCACGCTGCCGGGCAGGCCATTGATGATTTCGTCACGGTCAAAATTGCCGGCAACATGCCCCATTGCGCGATGCGAATGAAAATTGGATCCGTCCCAGCTCGTGATGCCGGCCGCTTCCTGGCCACGATGCTGGAGCGCGTGAAGGCCCAGCGCCGTGACAGCCGAAGCCGTGTCGGCGCCCCAGACCCCGAAAATCCCGCATTCTTCCCGTAACTTGTCATCATCGAACGGATGCGTCGTGATCATTTGGAATCGTCCGATGGTTGCGCCGTGCCGCGCATATAGGGGGTTGTCTCCGATTTGTAATGCCCGTTAAACGGAAAACTCCGTCGAGATCGAAATGGAGCGGAAACGCGTTCCTATCGGGACGCTTGCCCTCTCCCGGCATCGCCCTAAAAGGTGCTGATGACCAACATGCGCGAAAACAGCCTCGTTCTGGATCCCCGCTACGACGCGGACGGCCTGATCACGGCCGTTTGTACGCACGCAGAGACTGGCGACGTTCTGATGGTCGCTCATATGAACGCTGATGCCCTGAAAGCGACGCTTGAAGGTGGCAAGGCCACGTTCTGGTCACGCTCACGCAGCGTACTCTGGACGAAGGGCGAGACATCCGGTCATTTCCTTGCCGTCAAGGAAACGCGTATCGATTGTGATCAGGACGCGATTTGGCTCAAATGCATGCCGACCGGGCCCGCTTGCCATACCGGGCAGGAAAGTTGCTTTTTTCGCCGGGTTGAAGGTGGAACGCTTGCAAGAGACTAATTCTCATATCATTTGAGAATACAGGTTCAAGTCATTGATAATACCGAATAGTGATTGGAAGCCCAGACCACCACTCCGCACGCCAGAAGGGCGAGATAGGGAAGCAGGCCGGCCGATCGTTTGGAGCCAACATCACGCGTAGAATATTCAGCTTCGGCATTGCTTGCAGGAAATACGCCTCCATCCTGGACATAGTGACGGTATAAAAAGACCGGAACAATCAAAGCCGCTGCGATCAATCCGTTGCGCAGCGTGCCTGCACCCCAGACATCGGCACCTGCGCCCATGAAGATCATGTTGAGAAACCCAAAGGCAGCGGCAAGTGTCAGCAACCAGGTTGGGCAACGAAACGGTCTGTCCCAATTTCCGCGATCGATACGGTGGATCCATCCTGATTGCAGGTTCAGGAAGTTGAAAAGGAAATAGCAAACATTGGATATCATCAGGACGGCGAAATAATCGGACGCAAGCAAGAGCACGAGGTTGAAGCCCAGGTCGGTCCACATGGCAGATGTGGGTGCACCGTGCTGGTTGACGCGCGAGAGGTAGCGCGGGAGCCAACCGTCTACAGACGCCTGGTAGAGCGTTCTCGACGAACCCATCATGGACGTCATCACGATCAGCAACAGGGCAAGGATCAGCATGACGATGATGAGATTGGTGACAATCACGCCACCATTGACGATTTTGGCAAGCGCCAGAGCGACCCCCGAGCCGTCGTAGATTTTCGGATCCAGCAAGGCATCAAGGCCGAGCGAAGCCTGGAAGGCGAGCGGAACAAGCGTGAAAATGACAATGCACAAGAGTCCCGCTGCAAGGATCGCTTTGAATGTGTCAGTCTTGGGGTTCTTGAATTCGCGTGTGTAACAAACCGCAGTTTCGAAACCATAGGTTGACCAGCCTGCTCCAAACAATGCGCCGGCGAGTAGCGTAAGGCCAAAACCGTCCCATGTGCCGAAAGACATGTTGTTCGCCGCATCCCGCACAATCGGGAGCAACGGAAAGAGATGATTCGACGGGAGATCGCCTGTGACGATTGGCACGAGCCCGATCAGTATCAACGGCGAAAGGCACACAACCCCAAGGATTTTCTGCGCCGAGGCTGCGCGCGCCGCCCCGTGATGCTGCAATGCGAACGTCAATAGCAGGAAACACGCCGCGATGATCGACACCATGTTGATACGCAGGTGCAGGCCGTCACGGATAAAGCCAAGATCCAGCAGGTTGATCTTCCACACGTTGATGGCAGCATCTGGTGGGAACAGACTGGCCATCACATATCCGGCGCCAAGGCTCGTCCCCAGCGCCAGCACAGGAGACCAGGCCAGCCAGTTGCACCAAACAGAAACCGGCGCAATGAACTTGCTGTAGGGCAGCCATGCCGCTGCGCCATAGACGGATGCACCGCCTGATTTGTGCGGATAGAGACCAGCAATTTCAGCGTAAACGAACGATTGCACAAAGCCCATCAGGATAGATACGATCCACACAACCCAGGATGGCTGACCAATAACGGTCGCAACACCACCCATCGTCAGCAGAACGCCGGCCGGGACACCACTCGACGCCCAGAATGCGTCGCGCCAGCTCAGTTCGCGATGGAGCTGCCTGGCCGCAGATGGTCCACCTGCTCCACCAAGATTCTCCTGAGCGACGGCACCTGTTGCGCCAGGGTTCAAGCTATACCGTCCATCTATTTGTTGGCGCCGAAGCGGACCGTCCCGGTAATACCCCATGTTCGCGGCTTTGCATAAACACCGGCAACAAGCCCAGCAAACAGCGAACTGTCAAAGGCATAGGCGCGATATTTGCGGTTGAACGCATTGTTCACGAAAGCCGCGATCTCCCAGCGTCCATCTTCGCCGGCAAACCCGATACGACCGTTGGCAACAGTATAGGCGCCCTCTTTTTCAACTGGTGCGCAAAGCACGGTAAAGCAGAATTTACCCGAATACTGGACATCTGCCTGCAGCGACGCGGTTCCGCCGCCTAGCGAAAATTCGTATCGCGCCAGGGCATTGCCTGAAAACCCTGGGGCCTGGGGAAGATCGTGGGTAGCAAACGACCCATCCGGGAGTTGGACATTCTTGACCTTGCTGTCGAGAAATGATGCGCCAACCTGCAGCGAAAGCCCGTCAGCAGGGCGAACATTAAGCTCTGCCTCGAGCCCTTTTGCCGTCGCAGGCAGGTTGATAACGGACTGGATCGGGCCAATTTGAGCAAAGGCCTGGTAATTCTTGTAATGATAGACGAATGCCGCGAGATTCAGCGTGCTGAAGCGGCTGAGTGTGGATTTCAATCCCACCTCGTAGGAATCCAGAACTTCGGGTTTATAGGGAATGCCGTTCAGGAACGCAGCCTCAAACGTGGCAAAGGGCGTTCCCGTGGAAAAGGTAAACCCGCCGCTTTTACTGCCGCGGTTATAGCTCGCATAAAGCAGGATATCGTCGATTGGCTTATAGTCGATCTCGGCTCTTGCCGTGAGGCCGCTGAATGTCGGCGTCGCAGAACGGCCATTCACAAGAATGCCCGTCAACGGCTGCAGCACTCCGAAACTGGAATAGGTGGTACCGCCCGGCCCGAAATTGATGCCAACACCTGTGCTTGGCTCGGTCCCGACATAATTTCCCCGTTTCTTGTCACGCCAATAGCGCAAGCCTCCGATCAGTTTGACCTTGTCAGAAAGCTCAAGTTCGTTCTGGGCAAAAAAGGCGAGAGATTCGGTGCGCTGTGAAAAGGCAACGCTTGGATCATAGCCGTAAAATGGCGATGCAAATTTGCCGGTGAAATCGCCGTCAATGATCAACCCATAGGCACCAACGACAAGCTGGTTTGCGCCAAATTTGGTCGATAGCCGGAACTCCTGGGAGACCTGGTTTGATTTGGCGCCCTGGAAAAAGACCACGCCGAGATCAGGCGATGCGTCGCCACCCTCAACATAAAATTTGCGAAGGTGTTGGTAGTCGGTGATTGAAACAAAATCGAAATTGCCGAACGCCGCATCGAGACGCAGGGTTGATCCGAAAAGGCTGCGGTTGACGTAGGAGGGTGACGTTTCCTGGGTTGCAAACGGTGTGCCGCCCCGCGAAGGTGTAATTGCATCATTGCGAAAACCGGTTGCGGTCGTGCCTGGCCCTGGCGTGCCAAAGCCAACCCAATAGGCGCAGGTAACATTGGTTGCCAGAAACTCGCCCTGGAATTGGGCATTGGGGCAAGCGGGTTCGCTCGAATAAAGTCCAGCCTGGCGTTCCTTGTTCGCCTTGGCATACCGAACCGTGACACGCGCCTTGAAATCAGAAGACGGCTCCCACGCCAATATGCTGCGTAGCGCAAAATGATTGTTCGCACCGCGATCGGGAATGCCGGGGACCAGCGACTTTATGAAGCCGCTGTCATGATCATAAATGCCTGCGATCCGGATTCCCAGCGTGTCGCCGAGCGGCCCGGAAATGGCACCCTCCAGAATTGTCTGGTTATATCGACCATAGGTTCCCGTTACATAACCGCCCCAGTCCTTGGTCGGCTGATTGGAGATGAACTGAACCGCACCACCGGTCGCATTGCGGCCAAACAATGTGCCCTGCGGGCCCCGAAGGGCTTCGACACGGGCAAGATCGAAGATCGGAAAACTCGCGGTATTGATTGAACTTGCATAAGCATCATCCTGATAGACTGCGACCGGCGGTTCCTGCTGGTCACCATAATCATTCTGCGAAACGCCGCGGACGTTGAATACCACCTGAGATGATGAATAGGCATTGAATTTCAGGTTGGGGATCGCGCGGGCGATGTCGGTCGCATTGGTAATGTTGAGGTCGCCGAGCGCCTTGTTTCCCAGAACGCTGACCGAGATGCCAACATCCTGCAGTTTTTGCTCGCGGCGTTGGGCCGTGACCACGATGTCTGCCGGAGAGTCCTCCGCGATCGTCGCTTCGTCGGCCGTTTGCGCGATCGCCGGAGCAGGCGACAATGCGAGCGCAATCGTCAACATTGCGCTGCTCATCAAGGCTGACCGCCCGGCAAATATGTTGCGGTTTCGAATGGTTGTCATGATTCCCCCTCCCAAATTGGCCCGGTTCGGTGCCGATTTTGAATATGGATTCGATCATAGGGTGAGCCAAGCTGTCAATCCATTCCAAAATCTTATGTCGCCGATTAGCAGCGTATCAATTGCACCCAGTCTTTGCTTTCCGCCGTTCCAGAAGAATTGTCCGGTCTAGAACAGCCTCAATTGAAGTGCATTGTCTGGCAGGAACTGCCGTTGGGCGTGTTGGGCCGCCTCGACGGCGTTCCGGTAATGGATCGAGCGATGCTGCTCTGCCTCTTCGAAGGCAAGCGGTGACCATTCTTCTGACGGGTAGACGCTGTTATAGATCGCTCGCGCGGCTTCGCGCAGGCGGGAATCGTGTTGCATTTATAGTCTCCTGACGATCGATAAATCGCTTTGTGAGGCTATATGTTCTTTCTTTGATCCGCAAGAGCAACCGTTGTTATTTGCGTTTGACCATTGAGGCTACCGTGTTGGCGGGTGCGGTGACCGAGGCAGGCGACGGCGCAGCAGCATGGCGAGCAGGAAATGATGGATCGTGGGTCACGACAGGCTCGCTTGCCAAGGCATTCGCAGGCGGGTTTGCGGCTTTGGGTTGCTCGGCAACAGAAGCGACCTGTTCAGCCGGTTCTTGCACGGCCTGTTGCTCCTCAGTCTGATCCGAGTTGTCCTCCTGAACATTGGCGCTCGTGTTAGTGTTCTCGACAGGCTGGGTTACAGCCGCTTGAGGAGGCGAAACATTTTCGGATGACACTTGTTCGGCTGAAATAGTTTCTGGCGGCGGAGCTTCGTTTGTGCGGCTGGTCGTCATTGTTCCGACTGCCATCGCAATACCAAAAAGGACAAAAGCAACGGCCACAATAAACGTGGCGAAAGACAGGCTTACTTGCCGTGTTTCGGTTTCCGGAGCGGGCCCTTCGAATTTCATGCAAGCGACATATAATGGCGAAGGCTTAATGATCTGTTTCGCCTGACACGACTGTCAGTTGAACCGTCGACGTTGCTGTGCCATCGCGATTCCCGACGACATAAGGAGAAGACGGGCATGAACTTCCAGTTTTCGGAAGAAGCAGAGGCGCTACGTGACGAAGCGCGGAAATTCCTTGCTGCGGAATCAGGACGCGAAAAAGCGCGCGCCGTGATGGACACAGAAGCAACGCATGACTCAGCACTTTGGTCAAAGGTGGCTGAGCTAGGCTGGACTGGCCTGCGGATTCCCGAAGAACATGGCGGGCTTGGGCTTACGGTCCTCGAGTTGTGTGTGCTGGCTGAAGAAGTAGGTCGTGTGCTGTCGCCAGTTCCCTTTACGTCTTCTGTTCTGATGGCGACGGAGATGCTTCTGGCAAGCGGCCATGATGCTGCCCAGGGACATTGGCTGCCCAAGCTGGCTGATGGTTCGGCGATCGGGACTGTGGCGTGGATGGAAGGCGATGCCAAAAAACCCGATGGGACGCCGGCACTGCATTGCATCGGTGATCGGTTGACGGGCGTCAAATTACCGGTGGCCGACGGGATGGCAGCGGATTTCGCCATTGTCACCGCACATGACGCTGAAGGCTCTCTTGTCATCGCGTTGGTTGATCTTTCAGCACAAGGCGTCACGCGGGCACCCTGCGATACGATCGAACTGGTGCGCAAGTCAGCGCGGATCAGCTTTGTCGATGCGCCGTGCACCGTGCTTGCCGCGGCAGGGGAGGCTGAGCGGCTCCGCGCCAAATTCCTCCACGGCTCGGCGATCCTGCTGGCATTCGAAGGACTGGGCGGAGCGGATGCCGCAATGGAAATGTCCGTTGCCTATGCGCAGGATCGTGTTGCCTTCGGGCGAAAGATCGGTGGCTACCAAGCGGTCAAGCATCGCTGTGCGGATATGTATATCAAGAACCAACTGGCCCGCAGTCACGCTTACTACGGCGCATGGGCGCTTCTGACCGGCGCGCCGGAACTGGCACAAGCGGCGGCAGGAGCGCGCATCGCTGCGATTGATGCGTTCCAGTTTGCGGCGGAAGAGAATGTGCAACTGCACGGCGGCATTGGCTTTACGTGGGAAAGCGACTGCCAGTTCTACTATCGCCGCGCGCGATTGCTGGCATTGAGCCTGGGTTCGGGAGCCTTCTGGTCCGACCAGCTTGTGCGATCATTGGAACAACGCAACACAGAACTCGCGGCTTGAGGAGATTAAAGATGGATTTTGAAGATACCGCCGAAGAAGCCGCCTTTCGCGTCACCGTTCGCGATTGGATGTCCGCCAATGCGGCTGAGTACAAAACGCCGGTTGACCATGATGGCGATCTCGTCGCCCGCGCCAAGGCGTGGCAGGCGAAGAAATATGCGGCAGGCTATGTCGGCATCACCTGGCCCAAGGCTGTTGGGGGGCAGGGCGGCACGGCGATGCAGCAGATCATGTTCAATCAGGAAGAAGGCAAATATTGGGTGCCTTCAGGCATATACGCAATTGGCCTGGGTATGTGCATTCCGACGGTGTTCTCGCATGGCCGCCCGGAAATCATGGCGCGCTACGTCCCAGCGGCGATGAAAGGCGAGGAAATCTGGTGCCAGCTTTTCTCAGAGCCCGCAGCGGGGTCAGATCTTGCCGGGATCCGCACCAAGGCCGAACGCGATGGCGATGGCTGGATGATCAATGGACAAAAAGTCTGGACTTCGGGCGCGCATCGTTCGGATTACGGGATCGTCGTCTGTCGCACCGATCCGAATGTGCCGAAGCACAAAGGTCTGACGATGTTTATCATCAACATGAAAGCCCCTGGGGTTGAAGTTCGCCCGATCAAGCAGATGGCTGGTGCGAGCGAATTCAACGAAGTGTTTTTCACTGATGTTCGTATCGCCGATGATCACAGGCTGGGAGACGTCGGTGATGGCTGGAAGGTATCGCTGACCACATTGATGCATGAACGTCTGGCGGTGGGCGGAAAACCAACCAGTTCGCCCGGTGTGCAGGAGATGATCGCCCTTGCGCGTGCGATTGACACGGATGAAGGCAATGCGCTCGAACAAAGCCACGTCCGCCAGAAAATAGCCGAAGTCTATATTCAGGACCGCGGGATTTCTTTGACCCGGATGCGGACATTGTCCGCGCTTTCGTCTGGCCGGACGCCGGGACCGGAATCAAGCATTTCCAAAGTCGTCGTCGCCAAGATGATGCAGGATATGGGCAGCTTTGCCGGCGATATGTCCGAAAGTGCCGGGCTTCTGACCGGTTCGGACGCAAGCGAACTGCCGCATCTCGAAGCGCTTCGCCAGACCTATTTCTGGTCGGCGGGTTTGCGCATTGCTGGCGGAACCGACGAGATTCTGCGGAATATCATCGCCGAACGCGTGCTTGGCCTGCCGGGCGACATCCGGCCGGACAAGACTGTCCCGTTCAACGAGATTCACAAGGTCGTGGCTTAAGGCGTCACGATGTTGAATATGTTGGGCGGCGTTTCGATCGCGGCCTGAAGGGCTTCGAATGACGCGCGATCGCCTTCGACCTTCAGGCCAGCCGCCTCGAGTTGAGCGAGAGGCAGCTTGAGGAAGAACAGCCCCAAGAAGAGTTGGCGCGGCCCGCTGAGCGTCACGGCGGGCTTGGCATGCGCTTCGCCCATTTCCGATATCATGACAGCATTTTCGACGGTGATCCGCGCCTTCTCGCCGCGATCAACAAAGTTGAAGTTGAGGTTCAACGATTTCGCGCCGATTACGGCGGGATCGAGTCGGGTTGCAATCGTATCGAGCAGGAGGTCAGTCGGGATGGCCGAAATCATATCGATGCTTTGCGTGCCCGAATTCAGCTTCGGTCCTTCACGCAGGTCTCTCGCCGCCGAAAGAAACATGTTGCGCCATGTCGCGGCTTCGGCCTGATAACCCTGTTGCTCGTATGAGTCGGCGAGCATTGACTTGGCAATGGCATTGGCTGGATCAGCAAAGACCAGCTGATTGAGGATATCCGATGACCAGCGATAGTCTCCTGCCGCCATTGCCGCCTTGGCGATCGACAGAATCCTGTCCGCGCCGCCCATGGCTTCAACATAGTGTTTGCCCCGCTCGGTTGGCGGAAGCGGATTGAGGTTGGCCGGATTGGCATCATACCAGCCGAGATAGCGCTGGTAGATCGCCTTCGAATTATGGCTGTAGGTTCCGTAATAACCGCGATTTGTCCATTCGTTGGTCAAGGCCGGCGGCGGGATCAACGCTTCAGCAATTTCCGCCGGTGTCTGCCCCTTGTTCATCAGGCGGACAGTTTGGTCGTGCAGATATTTGTAGTTGTCACGTTGAAGCGTGAGGTAGCGACGCACCTCTTCCTTGCCAAAATGTGGCCAGCAATGACTGGCGGCAACGGTATCGCTGCGATCTGCATAGAGCCGCAATGCTTCCGTGAGGTACCCGGCCCATGCATGTGCATCGCGGACCTGTGCACCGCGCGGCGTCAGAATATTGTGAAGCGAACAGGTCGCGATTTCGCCGATCACCAGGGTTCTGCGTTCCGGCACCATGACGTTGAGTTCGGCTGGTGCCTCGGATTGAGGCACCATCTGGAATTCAAGCGCTACACCGTCGATCGTGCGCGTCTCTCCTGTTTTGGTAATACTATCCGTCGGGGCGAGAAGCGTGATTTCTCCGCCAGCGACTGCTGAACCGATCCCGGAGCCCATTTGCCCTTGCGGGCCGGGTGTGAGAGCCGCACCGAACTGAAAGGTCGCACGGCGGCCCATTGCTGGGCCTGCAATGACATTCTCCGATGCCGTTTCCTTAATGAAATGCTCAGGTGCCAGAATCGCGACCCTGCCGGCCTTCACATCTTCCGGCGAGACAATGCCACGAATGCCGCCAAAATGGTCCGCATGACTGTGCGTGTAGATAACAGCAACAATCGGTCGTGCACCGAGTTGTTGATTTACCAGTTCAAGAGCAACGGAACTTGTTTCGCGATTGGTCAATGGATCGATCAAAATCCAGCCGGTTTTTCCCGCAATTACGGTCATATTTGATACGTCGAACCCGCGCACCTGCCACATGCCATCGGCCAGTTTGAACAGTCCGTTCTTGCGCAGGATCGTCATGTGTCGCCAAAGGCTTGGATTGACGGTCGGCGGTGCATCGCCCTTCATCCAGTCATAGGCGGCAAGGTTCCAGACCGGCTTTCCGTCCTTGTTGCGGATGATCGGATCAGTGCGGGTGGCAATAAAGCCTTGCGCCGCAAATTGTGCATCCTTGCCATTGTCCTTCGGCAGGGAAGTGCGCTCGGCAGCCTGCGCCACAACGGTCATGTTGGTTGCTGGCTTCGAAGAAAAATCAGCGGTTTGCGCCAGTGCCGATGCCGACATAACTGCGAGCGATGCCGCCCCCATCCGGCCAAACAAATCAATGCTGCTCATCCTATCCTCCATATCCTGACCAGAACAATCTTGGCGCTTTGGTCAGCGAAAGGAATAGGGAATGTGCACAATATTGAATCGCCATTTCCGATCACTGCGATGTAATTAATCGATTTTCTTTCTGAACGATCATCGTTCCAAATATTTCGTCAACGATGCGTTCGTCATTTTCCGGTCGGCACGATGCTCGGGCTCGAGTCCAGTATCGAATGAGCAAAAAGCGGTTATCTTGCGCGACTAGAGTCGCAGGCCCTTAGTTTCGGGCAATCCTGCCAGTATATTGAGCGTTTGGACCGCAGCGCCCGCAGCTCCCTTACCGAGGTTGTCGAGTGCTGCAACCAAGCGAGCCTGAGTTCCAGTCGCGTTGGCAAACACGAACACGTCAAGCCGATCGGTGTTGACCGCATGTTCGATTGTCAGGTGAGGTTCGTCAAAATCCGTGACGAGGGAGACAATCGGGCTGGCGTCATATCGCTCGGCCAGTACAGCCTCGATTTCTTCGGCCGATGGCTTTTTCGGCATGGCGCCTGTCATCAGTGGAACATCGACCACCATCCCGCGAAAGGTTCTTGCGACCGATGGCGCAAAGAGCGGCGCGTGGGTCAGACCAGCGTGCGTCTGCATCTCTGGCACATGCTTGTGACCAAGGTTGAGTGAATAGGTGCGCCAGGCCGTATCGGTGCCATCATTTTCGAACTCGGCAATCATCGCTTTTCCGCCGCCTGAATAGCCGGAGACCGCATTGACGGTCAGGGGCCAGTCTGCGGGGATAAGTCCAGCGTGCACCAGAGGTTTGACAAGGGCCAGAAACCCGGTCGAATAACAGCCGGGATTGGAAACGCGCTTTGCTTCCTTGAGCCTTTCGAAGCCGTTCGGATCTATTTCGTGGAAACCGAAGACCCAGTTATCGGCTGTCCGGTGTGCCGAGGAGGCGTCGATTACCCGCGTTCGCTTGTTGTCGATGAGGGACACCGCTTCGCGCGCAGCATCATCAGGCAGGCACAAAATCACAACATCTGCTTCGTTTAACGCTTCGCGCCGGGCGCGCGGGTCCTTCCGCGACGCTTCGGCGATCTCGATCAGGTCTATATCGCGTCGCCCGGACAGCCGATCGCGTATCTCAAGTCCCGTTGTTCCATGCCCACCATCAATAAAGACGGCGGTCATGACGATATCCTTCGTCGGGAAAGGATGGGCCTTTCAAGATTCTCCACAATCCGTGCGGCGACAGCCGCAAGAGGCTCGATCAGAGTCTTGCCAAAATTCTGGGTGGCGTGGATCAGATTCTCGGCATCGACCATCATTCCGACATGACCGGGAAAAAAGACAAGATCTCCACGTTGCAATGGCGTTTTCGTGGCGATTTCTGCGCCAAGCGTGGCCAACTGCATGTCGCTGTCCCGTGGCGCCGCGATTCCAGCCACTGCAAGGCTGCGCTGGATCAATCCCGAACAATCAAGCCCGACACCTCCGCGCCCACCCCAGACATAGGGTTTACCGAGGAATGACCTTGCTGCCTCGACAGGGTCACGGGTTTTCAACTCGTCAACCGGCGTCGCACTTTCTGCCAACGCTTCAGCCAGGACATAGCCAACATAATGATCGTGCTTGCAGAATCCCCAGGCCCAGCCGCCCGAAATGTCGAGCAACATAAAAGCCTCCCCGGCAAGCAATTCGGAGACTTGATCGCCACTTGGCTTGTCACAGATCGGCGTAAAGGGGATGTTGCAGAACCGTTCAACCGGGCTGACATAATGTGGAGAGAAATGCTTTCCGGCCAGCGCAACGTCGGCCAAGTCACCGCGCATCGCGTTGATGCGCGGATCGAGTGTCCGAGAAGGCCCACTCAGGAAAAAACTGTTTCGCTTGTGCAGCATAATGGCGCGGCATGTAGACGACGGCGCGCCAGAAAGGCAATGGCAGCGACACAGGCATACTGCGCCGCTGCCGAAATCAATCGAAGATCAGTCCTTCAAGTCTGCAGGAACATGCCCGCCGTTGGCGGCCAGCTTGTTCATCACCTGGCGATGCAGCCAGATGTTCATTGTTGCAGAATCGTTCATGTCACCGGTGTAGCCCAACTCGGTTGCCAGTTCCTTGCGGTTCGCAAGGCTTGAATCGAGACCGCAAAGCTTCATCAGGTCAACAATCGAAGTGCGCCAGTTGGTTTCATAACTCACCGATGCGGCTGCTACCGTCAGTATGGCTTCAATGTCGACTGGCTCTGGGGCCGGAGCCGGCGTTGCGCTGGATGTGGCAGCAGCTGGGGCAGGGGCTGCCTGCGCTGCCTTTCCAAAAATGGCGTCCTTGATCTTGCTGAAAATACTCATGTGCTACTCCTCTTTGAGCCTGACACGCGAATCGTGATGGCCTTTTCTGAGATCTCAATGCTACACGTCAATGACGCTCGATCCTAACGTGATCGGGCGAGTTTTGGTCAGTTGGGAGTAAGGTCATGGATATTCTGGACAATCTTTTGCAAGGCGCGTTGGGTGGCGGACAACAAGGAGGCTCCGGGCTGCCGATCGACGTGTCCGGACTTGCGAATCAGTTTGGCCTTTCTCCCGATCAGGCGAATGCAGCCGTTGGTGCCCTGTTGCCAGCGGTGCTTGGCGGACTTCACAAGTCCGAGGAAAGCGGTGGCTTGGGCGGCATTGCTGATATTGTCGCCGGAATGGGGGCTCCTCACGAAGATATCGAGGGTGGCAATACGATTCTGGGACAGATTTTCGGGTCCAAAGATGTAAGCCGTCAGGTCGCGAGCCATGCGGCTTCCGAAACGGGTATCAGCGATACGATCCTGAAGGCGATGCTTCCCGTTATTGCAGGACTTGTTGCTCAACAGGTCGCGAAAAAAATGGGTGGTGGCGTCATAGGTGGGCTAGCGGGATCAGTGCTGGCTTCTGTCCTTGGCGGTGGTTCCGCAGCATCGCCTGCAGCGACACAAGGTGGCGGATTGGCGGACGTTTTGGGCGGCTTGGCGGGCGCATTCGGCAACGGCAATGGACAGACGGTCAATCCGCTTGATTCGATATTAGGCGGGTTGTTGGGTCGCAAATAGCCTATGTGGCTGGATATCGCGCCTTTAGCATAGCCCATACAGCGCGCAGTCCCAATGCCTCGCCGCCCTTCGGGCGACCGGGCTTGGCAGCTGCACGCCAGGCCCAGGTATCGAGGTGCACCCAAGGCGTTCCTGAGGGCACGAACTTGCGCAAGAACAACGCCGCCGTGATCGCACCTGCCATCCCGCCTTCGGCCGAATTGACGACATCGGCAATTTCGGATTTGAGCATCTCGTCATAGCCTGACCAAAGCGGCAATCGCCAGACGGGGTCATGCTCGGCGACGGACGCTTTGTTCAATGCATCGGCCAGATCGTGATCATTGCTGAACAAGGCTGGCAAATCAGGGCCCAGCGCAACGCGGGCAGCGCCGGTCAGCGTTGCAAAATCGATGATGAGGCCGGCTTCGGCTTCGACCGCCCTCGTAATGGCATCCGCCAAAACAAGACGCCCTTCTGCATCAGTATTGTCAATCTCGACAGTCATGCCATTGCGCGATTTGAGAATATCTCCGGGACGAAAGGCATTGCCTGCAATTGCATTCTCTACCGCGGGAATGAGCATATGCAGCCGGATCGGCAGGCGCGATTCCATGGCGAGTCTGGCCAGCGCAAGGGCATGAGCGGCGCCACCCATATCCTTTTTCATGATCCGCATGCCGCTGGCCGGTTTGATATCGAGTCCGCCCGAATCGAATGTGACACCCTTCCCGATGATCGCAACACGCGGATGGGCCGGGTTTCCCCACTCAAGTTCGATCATGCGCGGCGCATGACGTTTTTCCGCGGCGGCACCGACGGCGTGGACCATCGGATAGCCGGTCTCAAGATCATGGCCCTTGGTCACATGGATTGACGCGCCATGCGGCTTTGCAATGGCTTCGGCCTGATGCTGAAGCTCCGCCGGGCCCATGTCCGCCGCAGGAGTGTTCACAAGATCGCGGACCAGCGCTGTACCTTGGGCCAGACGAACCATCTCTGGGATGCCTGCCGGATCCTTCGTCAGCAACATGCGATGGGGGATGGCCTCGGCCTTTGCCAGGTATCGCCCAAAGCGATGATGGGCGAGCAACCAGCCCAACGCCATACCGCCTGGATTTCCCTCACCCAAACGATAACTTCCTTCCGGCAAGCGCGACGCCGCTCCGGCAAGAGTCCAGACGCTGTCATGTTCTGCTGCGCCCAAAACGACTGACCATTCGTCGCCGACATCTCCGGGGGCAATCAGTATTTCGCCCGGCTTGCCTTCAAAACGTCCCGCAGAGGCGGCGGTACGGACCCGCTCAGGCTGAGTTGCCAGCCAATCCGCAAAGCCCAACTTGGAGACGAATTCGATTGTGCGTGCGGGTTGCCCCTGATCGGGTTGGAGTAAGGCTGCAAAGTCTGTCATGAATATCCAATGCCAATCTGATCACACCACGTCGAGCCGTTTGAATGATAACCGTCACTGCGCTAATGCACCAGCATGGTCACTGACTATTCCCGACAACTCATACATTCACGAGGAGCATCATCGGTGCTGGAACCGCTCGGAGAACATCAGCGGTTCGCTGGGGAGTGGCCAGCAATGTCGTGACCGCCTGGATTATCACCATTCCGGCATCGGCAACCGTAGGCGCCCTTTTCTATGGTCTGACGACGCTTTTCTAGCAGGGCACGCCAAACAGGTCATGATCGTCGGCATCCTCGATTTTTGCCGAAACAATGTCACCTTGGGCAAGATGGCCAGCATCGCGCAGGAAAACCTGGCCATCAATTTCTGGCGCATCGGCCTTTGAACGCGCATTTGCGCCGCCTTCATCATCGATTTCGTCGATGATCACGTCGAGCGTACGGCCAATTTTCGCGGACAATTTTGCGGCGGATATCGCCGCCGTCTTTTCCATAATCCGGGCGTAACGTTCTTCCTTGATGGCTTCAGGAACCGGGTTGGGAAGCGCATTGGCTGGTGCGCCTTCGACGGGTTCAAAACGGAAGGCACCCACCCGATCGAGTTGGGCCTCGTCGAGCCAATCGAGCAGGTACTGGAAATCTTCTTCTGTCTCTCCGGGGAACCCGACCACAAAGGTGGACCGGATTGCGATATCCGGGCAGATTTCGCGCCAGCGTTTTACGCGTTCGAGAACCTTTGACTCATTTGCTGGGCGTTTCATTGCCTTGAGTATCGAAGGGGCGGCGTGCTGGAATGGAATGTCGAGATAGGGAAGAACCAATCCCTCGGCCATCAATGGAATTATCTGGTCCACATGTGGGTAGGGGTAGACGTAATGGAGCCTTACCCACGCACCCAGTTTGCCCAGTTCGCGGGACAGGTCAGTCATGTGCGCGCGCACCTCGCGGCCTTTCCAGTCGCGCGGCCGATGGCGGATATCGACGCCATAGGCTGACGTATCCTGGGAAATGACGAGCAATTCCTTGGTGCCCGCAGCCACAAGCTTTTCCGCTTCACGCAGAATCGCATCAGGTCGGCGCGAAACGAGATCGCCACGGATGCTGGGAATGATGCAGAAAGCGCAGCGATGGTTGCAGCCTTCTGAAATCTTCAGGTAGCTGTAATGGCGCGGCGTCAGCTTCAATCCGGCCTCGGGCACAAGGTCGACAAAGGCGTTCGGCACCGGCGGGGCTGCCTCATGCACTGCCGCCACGACCGCTTCATATTGGTGCGGCCCACTGATCGCGAGCACCTCCGGGAAGCGGGCCCGGATGACATCGGCCTCATTTCCCATGCATCCGGTTACGATCACTCGGCCATTTTTGGCGATGGCCTCACCGATTGCTTCGAGGCTTTCCTCCTTTGCCGAATCGAGGAAACCGCAGGTGTTGACCAGCACGACGTCGGCGCCGGCATAGTCCGGCGAGAGGCCATATCCGTTCGCGCGCAGTTTCGTCAGGATGCGTTCGCTATCGACCAGCGCCTTGGGACAGCCGAGCGAGACCATGCCGACTTTGGGCGGGGAGGGGAGTATCGTTGCCATGATTGGGCGCGCCCATAGGCGTGTTTTGCAACGATGTCATCCGCATGATACGCTCAGCTTGCTTCAAGAGAGAGGAGTAAACCCAAATGTGGGATATAAACTGGATCGCAATGGTTCTGGCCGCTTTGGCCGGATTTCTGGTTGGGGGCATCTGGTATGGTCCGCTTTTCCTCAAATCCTGGCAGCGTGAAGCGGGAATTACACATGAGATGATGGCCAAACGAAATCCGGCGATTGTGTTCGGCGGCGCATTCCTGCTGAACTTGTTTTCTTCGTTCATCCTGGGCCATGTTCTGGCGACCTATGGGCGTCCGGAATTGGGCGTCAGCATCATGGTTGCCGGAGGAGTCGCACTTGGCTTCATCGCGACGGCGATTGGCGTGAATTACCTTTTTGCCAGCAAGTCATTGAAGCTGTTCGCAATCGATGCCGGATACTGGGTGGTGATCTACTGCGCGATGGGCGCGATATACGGCGTTTTGCGATAGTTAGCCGGCGATGATGCGGTCAACTCCACCCATGTAAGGCAGAAGGACGGATGGGACGGCAACGCTGCCGTCTTCCTGCTGGTAATTCTCGATCACCGCGACAAGCGCACGACCGACCGCAAGGCCGGAACCGTTCAGAGTGTGGACAAAACGCGTTCCCTTCTCACCATCAGGGCGATACCTCGCGTTCATTCGACGGGCCTGGAAGTCGCCGCAATTGGAACAGCTTGATATCTCCCGGTACTGCGCTTGTCCGGGAAGCCATACTTCGAGATCATAGGTCTTGCGCGCGGTGAAACCCATATCGCCGGTGCAGAGGAGCATCCGCCGATAGGGAAGTTCGAGCCTGTCTAGCACCGCTTCGGCGCACGTCGTCATCCGTTCATGCTCGGCATCCGAGTCTTCGGGGCGGGTGATCGATACAAGCTCAACCTTTTCGAATTGATGCTGGCGGATCATGCCTCGCGTGTCGCGTCCTGCAGCCCCGGCCTCGGATCGGAAACAAGGCGTAAGCGCGGTAAAGCGGATGGGAAGATCGGCTCCAACGATGATCGATTCGCGAACAATGTTGGTCAGACTGACTTCTGCAGTCGGGATCAACCAGCGGCCATCGGTTGTCCTGAACTGATCTTCGGCAAATTTTGGTAACTGGCCTGTGCCGAACAGCGCCTCGTCACGGACGAGGACAGGCGGCGCAACTTCCTGGTAGCCGAACTCGCCAGTGTGCAGGTCGAGCATGAACTGACCGAGCGCGCGCGAAAGGCGGGCCATGCCGCCACGTAAATAAGCAAAGCGTGCGCCGGAAACCTTCTGCGCAGTCTCGAAATCGAGCCCGAGCGCTGGACCGATCACGTCATGTTCCTTCGGAGTGAAGGCGAAATTGCGGATGGCGCCGCGCAGATGGATGATGGCGTTGGCACTTTCATCGCCGCCGGTTGGCACATCGTCCTCGGCAAGATTGGGAATCGCCGCGAGGGCATCATTCAACGCAGCAAGAGCGTCGCGTTCCCGGGCTTCGAGTTCGGGAATCGAGGTTTTGAGTTCAGCGACCGCGTCCATAAGGCGCTTGGCTTCATCCTCGTCCTTTTTTGCCTTGGCCGCCCCGATCGCCTTTGAAGAATCGTTCCTTAAGGCCAGCGCGACCTGCAGTTTCTGGGTCAATACCCGCCATTGTTCGTCCAGCGTCACAACCTGGTTGGCAATTGCGGAGGCGCCATGTCGCGCCAACGCGGCGTCGAACGCTTTCGGGTTCTCCCTGATCAGGCGAATGTCATGCATGGGCGTGCGCTATGGCGCGAGGCTTGACGCGTCGCAAGCGGATTGCTCAGTCCGGGTCGACCGGAACGCCGGGTACATGTTTGGACGTGCGAATCGTCAGTGATGTTTTAACTCCCGCAACATTTGGCGCAGTCGTGAGCGAGGACGTCAGGAATGACTGAAATTCCTGAAGATCTCGTGCAACAATCTTGAGGATAAAGTCTATTTCCCCGTTGAGCATGTGGCATTCGCGAACGGGATCAAGTGCGGCAACATGCGATTCAAAGGCACGAAGATCGGCCTCAGCCTGGCTCTTGAGGCTGACCATCGCAAAAACCGTGATCGTATACCCCAACCGCGCAGCGTTGAGGGTGGCGTGATAGCCCTCAATGGCCCCGCTTTCCTCCAGAGCACGCACGCGGCGCAGACAGGGAGGTGCGGTCAGACCTACATGTTCGGCAAGGTCGACATTCGTCATGCGGCCATCGGACTGCAATTCCGAGAGAATGCGCCGATCGATTCTGTCGAACGAAACTTGCGCCATAAGGGGAGTATCCTTTCTTCATTCGATTCATCGCTGTAATTTTGTTGCGATGCAAGCGCATTGTGCCACTTTGTGACGCTCAAGTTTCGATGCTTTCCGCAGCCTCATCAACAGGCTATCCGTTCCTCAGGAGAGAAGAATTGGTAATGGGCAGCCTTCCCTTTGCGATTTGATGATCGCCTGAGCACCCTGTTGGCGCAGTCCGCAGAAAATGTGGCTGCCAAAGGTGTGGTATGGGCCCAAATAGCTGACGTCATGACGCAGGAATCGTCATTCTTGTTGCCGGAGTTGTGTGAGGCCGGATTCGAGAGGCTTCGACTTTGGCGCGACATTGTTCCGGCGGAACGCCGACGGATGACGGCAACCGCATTATCTTATCATGAAATGTCGAACGAAATGGTCGATTTTTTCGCCCGCGATATCGCCAGGATTGCCGCTCCGGTTCTGTCCCGTGCGAAACTGTCCGAAGCGGAATGGGTGCGATTGATTCCCAGTTGGCCGGCGACGAGCAGGGCGTTATTGCGCGAACGGAGGGACCTTCCATCCGAGGCCAATCGTATCCTGGCCGCTTATGGGACGCATGATTTTGCGCTTCCGAGTGATCCTGGAAGTGCTGCATCCGAAGGCTCTCAGATACAGATTCGCGATCTCGTCGCCCGGATCGAAGCGTATCGACGTGATCATCAAGTGCCCAAAATGTTGGTTGACCAGCTGGAAGCAATAACTTGCTTTCGTTTTGAATCCGGTAGTGATGGGATCGTCAACTGGGTAGAAGGTGCGCCACGCGGTCCCCTCATAGGAATTTCGCTCGTAGATATGGCAGAGCCAGGCGGATTCGGCGTGGATGGCCATGCTGCCGGCGCGTCTCGTCAACGCATGCAGTTCATCGATGCGCATCTTGAAGTAGCAGGTGCAGGCGCCGTTGCTGGCACCTGGCTTATATCCGCAAACCCATTGTTCAATCCCGATGATGGACGATTTACGGGGTATCGCGGAATCGCAAAACGCGGGGTTATGACTGTTTCCGGCGCCAGCCAATTGCTTGGCGGCAACTTGTCCGCAGACTCTGTCCGTCAACTTGCCCATGAACTGCGCACACCACTCAACGCCATTCGCGGCTTCGGAGAAATGATCGAAGGCCAGTTTCTCGGACCGGTGGCTCATCATTATAGCGATATGGCACGCAGAATTGTCAGCGATGCATCGCGATTGATGGGCGTTATCGATGATCTCGACGCTGCGGCACGATTGGAGACGGGAGATTGGCCGACAGAAAAACAGGTCGAAGCCGGCGTTGATCTAGCCGAAGTTCTTGGATCTGTGGCCAAGGAACTCCGCCCGTTGAGTGATGAACGAGGGGTCAGTCTACGCGTTTCGATCGGGCGTGACATTCACCAGACTCTGGTCGATCGGGCAACCTGTGCCAGACTCGTTGGGAGGTTGCTTTCAACCGCAATAGAGCTGGCTGGGAAAGGTGAAGAATTGGCTGCGCGATTGGAAGCGGCCACCACTGCCATCATATTTCATGTTGATCGTCCAAAGAGCATCATCGGCCTGTCACGGGAAAAAATCCATGCAACTGCAGCGGTTGGCGATGAGGCCGAACGTGGTGATCTGGCACTTGGCCTAGGATTCATCATCCGATTGATCGACGCAATGGCCAGCCGGGCTGGGGGCCATTTAGAAATAGGTCGCGAAAGGTTCAGCTTGATCCTACCATGCGCCGTGGATAGCTCTGGAGAGAGCAAGGAAAGCGGCTAGAATCAGTGCAAAAATCGGGGCAAGCCAATCGACGGCAGCAGAATGAAGGTCGGTTGGACCATCCTGCCAGAGCCAACGACCTCGTGCATTTCGATGCACAGTTCGGTCGGCGCTTTTCCGTCTTTGTTGATACCGAAGAAGAGTTTGACTGGACCCGCCCGCGTTCGCGAGACGCAATCAACACCAGCGCCGTTCGCCATTTGCCGGAATTTCAGCGACTTATGGACGCGCACGGCGTGCACCCCTGTTACCTGATCGACTATCCGGTTGCAGACAATGCTCGATCGCGCGACGTGCTGGCAGGGCTCCATGCAGATCATGCTTGTGAAATTGGCACACAGCTTCATCCATGGGTAAATCCACCAAATGATGAAGAATTGAACAGTTTCAATAGCTTTGTGGGCAATCTTCCCGAAAATCTTGAGAGAGAAAAGCTCTCTTTGTTGACCGAGCGAATCGCTTCAATCACGAATGGTATACGGCCCATAGTCTATCGCGCGGGACGTTATGGGGTAGGAGCCAACACTGCAAAACTGCTAGAGGAAGAGGGATATCGTATCGACACCTCGGTGCGCCCGCATTTTGATTATAGCAACGAAGGCGGGCCAAGCTTCCTGAAATATGATTCGCGACCTTATTGGGCCGGGCCAACTGGACAATTGCTCGAACTTCCGCTGGGCGCCACCTACACAGGTCAGTTGCGACGATATGGTCGTTGGTTGATTGGTGACGGCCGACGAAACGAGAATCGGACGGCAAGTCTGGCGCGTTTTGGCCTGGCCGCAAGGGTGGCATTAACCCCCGAAGACATGCCGATTGAGGATGTTAAACAAGCCATTCAATGGATGCTGCGCGACGGGATCCAGTTTTTCAGCTTTTCCTTTCACTCACCGTCTCTGGCCCCGGGCCATACGCCCTATGTTCGCAACTCTGCTGATTTAAGCCAATTCTACAACTGGTGGGACAAGATACTGGCGTTTCTTGCGGTCAAAAACATCGTACCTGTTGCGGTAACAGATGTGGTTGCTGCTGCATGGCGCGCGCGATCGGAGCAGAACTGAACTTGCGCGCATCGCCTTTGCTCCGCTAACGCGCGGGCGAGAACTGGCGTGGGCCTGTAGCTCAATGGTAGAGCCGGCCGCTCATAACGGCTTGGTTGGGGGTTCGAATCCCTCCGGGCCCACCAATTTCCCTTGCAGTCTGTGCCCCGCCAGCCTAGGCGCCTCCGCGTCGGGGAGTGGCGCAGCCTGGTAGCGCATCTGTTTTGGGAACAGAGGGTCGCAGGTTCGAATCCTGTCTCCCCGACCAACTCTCCCGTTGAGTGAGACTTGAGTTGCTGCGAGCAAGGGGGGGGGTTAAGTGTGTCGAAAAAGACGGCGCTAAGGGCGACATGGCTCACAGTCCATAAATGGCTCGGAATTATTCTGGCACTTTTGATTGTGCCACTTTCGTTGAGCGGCTCCGCTTTGGTCTGGCATGACTGGCTCGACGATTCATCCAATCCCAAAAGGCACATTGCGGGAAATGGGGAGGCCATTCTACCGCCTTCCGTCTATCTTCAGGCAGCCCGTTCCAAACTCGATGCGAACGTGGCCATATCATCACTGCGCTTCCGGGATGGTCGATCGACCATCGCTTTCGCGGGAAGTAACTCGGAATCGCCGCGAACCAACGTCTGGATCGACCCCGCGAACGGCGAAGTCCTTGATATCGCTGCAGAGGATGCAGGTCTCAGCCGCCAGTTTCATGGGTTTCATGCCAACATGTATGTTCCGCGCGTCGGCGGCTTAGTCGTCGGCGGGCTGGGCGTTGCTATGCTGATCTCGTCTTTGACAGGACTGTGGCTCTGGTGGCCGACTGCGGGAAGCATCCTCAGGGGACTACGCTGGCGCCGCGTAAACGATAGTTTTACAAACCTTCATCATCAAGTGGGGTTCTGGATATGCCTTCCACTCGGCATGCTATCGTTTACAGGGATCTGGATCGTCTTTGCTCCCTTTTTTGCTGCGTTGTCGGCGGATGCGGAACGGGACAGAGCGAAGAATGTTGCCCGATGGTTGGCAAAACCGATCGTTACAACATCGATCAGCGTTGATGCAGTTAGGGCGGTTGCGCTTGCCAACACACCTGGCAAGCTCGTTTCCATTGTCTGGCCAACCGATTTCGAAGCCAATTGGCGCGTCAAGGTTGAGCAGTCGGGCAAAGTCACTGAAATGATTGTTGTCGATGCTACCGGCGAATCCAAGCGAGTCGAAGATATTGATCATGGGCAAGGCGGTATAAATCGCCTCATGGAGCGCCTCCATAATGGATCCGGTATGGGTCTGCCTTGGCAGATTGCGATCTTCGTTGGTGGGATCATGCCATTGGTTCTTGGCATTACGGGGCTTGTGATGTGGTGGCGGAGCCGAGGCTGGCGCGCTGACGTTGAGCGCCGAATGAACGACAGAAAACCGGACTAGAGATCAAACGTGACGCCTTGGGCCAAGGGGAGCTCGGAGGAGAAATTAACCGTGCTGGTCTGTCGGCGCATATAGGCTTTCCAACTGTCCGAGCCTGATTCACGACCTCCACCCGTTTCCTTTTCGCCGCCGAAAGCGCCACCAATTTCCGCACCTGACGTGCCGATGTTCACATTGGCAATTCCGCAATCGCTTCCAGCGGAGGAGAGGAAGTGCTCGGCCTCGCGCATATCGGTCGTAAAAATGCTCGAAGACAGCCCTTGGGACACGGCATTGTGCATGGCCAGCGCGTCTTCAAGGTTGGAGTAACTGAAGGCATACAGGATGGGCGCAAATGTCTCCTCCAGAACAGGGCCCGAATGCGCAGGCAGTTCAACAATGGCAGGCCGGACATACACTCCGTCCCTGACAAGCCGATCGCCTCCGCTAACCTTGCCACCTGCCGTTCTCGATGCAGCAAGCGACGCCTCCATGTGCGAAAATGCCTGCTCGTCGATCAGGGGGCCTACAAGCGTTGCGCGATCGCGTGGGTCGCCAATGGCAATAGAAGAAGCTGCCGCCCGTAATCGCGAGACGAAACCGTGATACAAAGATTCATGGACAAACAATCGTCTCAATGACGTGCATCGCTGCCCCGCTGTGCCCATAAACCCGAATGCACACGCCCGAAGTGCAAGTTCAAAATCGGCTGTGGGCGTTATAATTGACGCATTGTTGCCTCCTAGTTCAAGGAGCGATCGGCCAAAACGCCTTGCAACTCGTTCGCCTACAATGCGGCCCATTGCCGTGCTTCCGGTGGCAGAAACGAGACATACGAGTGGATGACCCACCAGAACGGCGCCGACTGAAGCGCTACCGATGAGCAGTGTTGAAAGATGTGGTGGGGCATCCGATCCGAATTCCACTTGGGCTTCTGCAAAGATCGACTGTACTGCCATCGCTGTCAGCGGAGTTTTTTCCGACGGTTTCCATACGACTGGATTCCCGCAGACCAAAGCCAGCGCCGCGTTCCAGGACCAAACCGCAACGGGAAAATTGAACGCTGAGATCACGCCGACGATGCCCAACGGGTGCCAGCTTTCCATCATTCGGTGCCCGGGGCGCTCACTGGCAATCGTCAAGCCATGAAGCTGCCGGGAAAGACCAACGGCAAAATCGCAAATGTCGATCATTTCCTGCACTTCACCGAGGCTTTCGGAGATTGGCTTGCCGCATTCCAGGGTTACAAGTCGGGCCAGGTCTTGCTTGCGTGCGCGCAGATGCATCCCAAGCAGGCGGACCAATTCTCCTCTGCGCGGTGCGGGGACGCTGCGCCATTTCAGGTAGGCGAGATGCGCCGCCTCGATCGCTGAAGCGGCCTCTTGCGTCGTAGTTTGTTGAACCGTGGCAATCTCTCGCCCGTCGATCGGGCTGACGACGGTCATGTCACCAAGCGGAGAAAGCCCGAAGCCAGCGATCAAGTCGCTCGCTTCTATCGCGGGACTCGGTATCACGGCTGGCTGTCGTTGGACGTTAGAGCAGGGGTGGAAGATGCGGCGTCTTCGGCCAAGGCATCGTTCTTGATTTCCAGGATCAATTGATCGGTCGTCGCATTGGCGGCCCGCTCAAGTGATTCGGCCTGATTGGCTATCGCTGCTTCATCACTTTCCGTCACTTGCCCGCCACACGCGGCAAGCAGCGGGAACAATATCAATGCGACCTTCATTTGATGCCTCCTGACAAATCCTCAGACGATCAGACCGAACATGAGCATTTTCCTGATTGCTGGCTAACCCGTTCGACGACGTTTGCCAATGGCATGCCAGTTCGCTAGTGAGCCGCCAAATCCTGCACCCCTCGATCCGAAAGACCGACCCGATGGCCGTCCAATATTCCTATGTCATGAAGGGCCTGACCAAGACCTTCCCCGGCGCCGCAAAGCCCATCCTCAACAATATCTATCTCCAGTTCCTGCCGGGCACAAAGATCGCGATCATCGGCGTCAACGGCGCGGGCAAATCGACCCTGATGAAGATCATGGCCGGTTACGATACCGAATTTTCGGGCGAAGCCTGGGCCGCTGAGGGTTGCCGCGTTGGCTATCTCGCGCAGGAGCCGCAGCTCAACCCCAAGAAGACGGTGCTTGAGAATGTGAAAGACGGCGTCCGCGACGTTGCCGACATGGTCGACCGGTTCAATGAAATTTCGGCGTTGATGGCCGAGCCTGACGCGGATTTCGATACGCTGCTGCCGGAAATGGGCGAACTGCAGGAAAAGATCGACGCGGTCGATGGCTGGACGCTCGACAACCAGCTTGAGATTGCCATGGAGGCGCTGCGGTGTCCGCCCGGTGACATCTCGGTCGAGAATCTTTCGGGGGGCGAACGTCGCCGTGTCGCGCTCTGTCGCTTGCTCCTGGAAAAACCGGAAATCCTGCTGCTCGACGAACCGACCAACCATCTTGATGCTGAAAGCGTCCAGTGGCTCGAAAAGCACCTGATCGACTATGCCGGTAACGTCATCCTCGTCACCCATGATCGTTACTTCCTCGACAATGTCGTGGGCTGGGTGCTCGAACTCGATCGTGGTCGCGGAATTCCATTCGAAGGCAATTATTCGGCTTGGCTCGAAGGCAAGGCCAAGCGCCTTGAGCAGGAAGACACGGAGAATGAAAGCCGTGCCAAGGCGATCAAGGAAGAACTCCAGTGGATCCGGCAAAGCCCCAAGGCGCGTCAGACCAAATCAAAAGCGCGTATCCGGGCGTTCGACGAACTGGTCGAAAGGCAGGCGGATCGTCGCCCCGGCGGCTCGCAAATCCTCATCCAGATCCCGGCGCGCCTCGGCGGCAATGTGATTGAGGCACACGGGCTGACCAAGGCCTATGGCGACAAGCTGTTGTTCGAGAATCTTGATTTCACCCTGCCACCGGGTGGCATAGTTGGCGTGATCGGCCCGAACGGCGCCGGTAAATCGACCCTGTTCAAGCTGATCACCGGTCAGGAACAGCCTGATGGTGGCACGATCAAGGTCGGAGAGACGGTCAAACTCGGCTATGTCGATCAAAGCCGCGACGATCTCGACCCGAACAAGAATGTCTGGGAGGAAGTCTCGGGCGGCAATGAACGCTTCTATTTCGGCAAGCACGAAGTGAACACCCGCGCCTATGTCGGCGCGTACAACTTCAAGGGAACTGACCAGCAGAAGAAGGTCGGCCAACTCTCCGGCGGGGAACGCAACCGCGTCCATCTGGCCAAGATGCTGGCGGCGGGTGGCAACGTCCTCCTGCTCGATGAACCGACCAACGATCTCGACGTGGAGACGCTCCGCGCGCTGGAAGAAGCGCTCGAGGAATTCGCCGGTTGCGCCGTCGTCATCAGCCATGACCGCTTCTTCCTCGATCGCCTCGCAACGCATATCCTGGCCTTCGAAGGCGATAGCCATGTCGAATGGTTCGAAGGAAACTTCGAAAGCTATGAAGAGGACAAGCGGCGCAGGCTGGGCGATGCCGCGGATCGGCCGACGCGGCTGGCATACAAGAAGCTGACGCGGTAGGGACGTATCAAGCTTCTGGCTTTGAGAAATCTTGCCAACAAGTTCTTTTTTTAGTCACTGCCGCCCCAAGCGCGCGGCATAACTCCGCCACTTCTGAAAAACTCCACCACATCGCCATCACCACGTCTTATATGTCTCGCATATATACTGGCGACAATGGCACCGAAGCGTGCCGCAGGTAAAGCCACCGCGCTGATTACGTTCAAGTCACATAGCCGCGTCCAATACAGGAAAACGAACGCCACTGTCATTTTGGAGGTTTATGGCAGGCGGAACAAATGGATTTGCGCCGCCTGCCAAGATTTTGAAACGGGTGTCTATTTCAGGACCAGTTCCTGATATTCGGTGGAGCCCAGCGATTCACGCATGGAAGCACGAGCGCCATTCGCCGCAGCGGCCTTGCGATCGTCTTCACCCAGCAAGGCATTGACCTTTTCATTAAAGGCTGTCTGCTGCGCCGTGGTTTGATAATCCTTATACTCGACGATCAGAATAAGGTCGGGTTCACCGTGGCGGGCATTGTTCGTGGATAGCACGTGATACTCAACGATGATGCCTTCCTTCTTGCCCAGTTCCTGCACCTTTTTCCAACGCGCCGCCAGAAAATCCATATAGTTCTCGAATTGGCCTGGAAGAACATTGATCCGGCTGGCCTGCCAGACCGTGCCAGGCTTGTAGCTCGACTCCTGGGCAATTGCCGGGGCCGCCATCGACAGTGCTAAAGCAACGCCTGCAGCGGCCATTATTGATTTCATCATCGTCATCATTTCTCTCCAATTACTGCCACCTCACCTCGAGGTGGTCTGACCAAACAATGCACGCGTTACGCAACAAACACATGGCTCAAGGCAGGCGGTAAACGACTTCAGCCCCGGGGCCGACGGGCAGATCGAGCGAAACCCATATGACAGTCACCGCGATCCCGGCTAAATACAGGGCGATGGCGAGTGGTAGGGTCAGCGCCAGTAGCGAGCCAAACCGCATCGACGGGACCCAGCGTTGGCAAAACACCAATGTCAGCACGAGATAGGCATTGAGTGGTGAAATAAGGTTGGTGACCGTGTCCCCGACTCGATATGCTGCGGTCGTCATTTCAGGCGAAATGCCGAGCAGCATGAACATGGGGGCCGCCACCGGAGCCATCACCGTCCATTTCGCCGAACCCGAAGCAATAACAAAATCCAGCCACGCCGTCATCGTCGCCAACAGCGGCAGCAGAACCGCCGGTGGCGCGCCCAAAGTGCGCAATTGTCCCGCTCCGGTGATCGCGGTGATCGGCCCCAGGTTCGACCAGCCGAACATCGCCACAAACTGTGCAGCGAACAGAACCAACACCAGATAGGGCAGCAGCGGTTCAAGGCCCTTGCGCATCATCTCGATCACATCACGATGCGACCGGATACTGCCGGTGGCGGAACCAAAAGCCCAGCCGGTCACGGTGAACAACAGGAACAGCAGTGAGACGAGCGCGCCGAAGAACGGCTTGATCCGTTCACCAGGTGCGGCGGCAGCGTCATAGAGCGGCGTAAACCCTGGCCACAGCATCAACGCGGCAACCATCAACATTAGCCCGAGCAAGGAAGCCGCCGCGGCGTACAACCCGCGACGCTCTGTCGGTGTAATTGCAAGCTCTGGCGCATCGGTAGGCTCGCTTGCAGTGTCCGTCCATGGCCCAAGCCGTGGCGCGACAATCCGATCGAGCACGAACCACGCTGTAACCGTAAAAGCGAAGGCGATGCCTACACCGAAATACCAGTTTCCGACCGGGTTCATCGTCCAATCGGGCTCGATCAACCGAGCGCCGACTTGGGTTATCGACAGCAAGAGGACGTCATATTGGCCGGGTAGCAGATTGCCTGATAGCCCTGTGGCCACCCCCGCATAGGCTGTCACTAACCCAAGCACGGGATGGCGACCCGTCGACGCGTAAAGCAAGCCGACTAGCGGCACATAGACGACGGCGCCCGCGTCTACCGCATGTGTTGTCAGCATGCCGACAAGAAAGATAGTCGGAGTCAGCAATGTTAGCGGCACGCGTTGCAGGCTGGCACGTACCAGCACCCCCAACAGCCCGCTGTGATCGGCTACGCCTGCGCCCATCACCATCACCAGCGCGAGACCGAGCGGTGCGAACCCCGTATATGTCCGTGCCATTTCGTTGAGGAGCTTTCTGACCATGTCTTCCGCCATCAGGCTCTTCGTGACCAGTAGCTCTCCCGTGACCGGGTTGACCGCCTGCCAGCCCATCGTCGCGCCGATGCTCGACACGACCATAAGAACTCCAATCAGCACGATGAAAATCATTACCGGATCGGGCAGTGCATTGCCCAGCCGCTCGACGCGGTTCAGCCATTTGTAGGGTGCACTTGGCGCTAACCTGTCAATCTTCTCTGCGCCGATAAATGTGCTCATCCAGACACTCCAAATGACGGGCACGGTCCCGCCCCCTTCGGAGCCGGCGTTTCCGGGTCCGGTTTGGCTAACAATGTTTGCAAACCCCAGGCTGGCAGTTGTGCCCACGCCGCGCCCGCTGTCAACCCGCTACAATCAATGCCGCGCAAGCTATTATTATACTGCGCGAAATTCCTGGCTTTTCTCGTCCAGCACAAACAGTTCGCCGCCGTCGATCGCAAACCATGCGCCGTGGAGGCGAATCGCGCCCGCCGCCTCTCGTTCGCGGATACAGGCAAAGGTGCGAAGGTTGGCGATGCTAACTTTTATTGCTTCGTGCTCCATGGCACGGATGGCCTCGCGCGTGAGGCCTTCGCCATGCATGTGGATGACTGCTTCGCGTGCATCATCGAGCATTTCAATCCAGCGAGAAATGAAGCCACCTTCACCCGGTTTTGCATCCTTGAAATTCTGGGAAAGCGCCGCCGCGCATCCGCCACATGCTCCATGGCCCATGACCAGGATTTCGGATACTTCAAGCTGCGTGACGGCAAATTCCAGTGCCGCCGAAACGCCGTGGCGTCCGCCGCCCAACTCGAAAGGAGGCACAAGGTTCGCGACATTGCGGACGACAAACATTTGCCCGGGAGATGCATCGAAAATTGTGGAAGGATCAACCCGGCTGTCCGAACAGGCAATCACCATGATGTCAGGCGATTGCCCTTCCGCCAGTTCGGCCCATCGGCCACGCTGCGCAGTCCAGCCATCCCGCCGAAAGCGACGGTAGCCGGAGAGCAAATCGGAGAAATCGGTCATGATATTCCCGTTAGGGGGAGGGGCAGGGGGTGGCAAGAGCCCGGCACTGACGCTAAGGCAAGCCCATGAACATGCCTGTCAAACACGATCGCCAGCGCAAGCCGGACTGGATTCGGGTCAAAGCCCCGACGTCGGTTGGCTTTGCCGAAACCAAAGCATTGATGCGCCGTTTGAACCTCGCGACGGTCTGTGAAGAAGCCGCCTGCCCGAATATTGGCGAATGCTGGACCAAGAAGCATGCCACAGTGATGATCCTCGGCGATACCTGCACGCGTGCGTGCGCATTCTGCAATGTGAAGACTGGCATGCCGCGTGCCGTCGACCCGCTTGAGCCGGAACATGTGGCCACGGCGGCTGCCGAACTGGGCCTTCAGCACATCGTCGTGACATCGGTAGACCGCGATGATCTTTCGGATGGAGGCGCGTCGCAATTCGTCAAGGTCATTGAGGCACTGCGGCGGACCACGCCGAGGACGACGATCGAGATCCTGACACCCGATTTCCGGAACAAGGCGCAGAGCGCAGTGGAAGCGATCATCACTGCACGACCGGATGTCTATAATCACAATCTCGAGACGGTTCCCCGCCTCTATCCCACGATCCGCCCGGGAGCGCGATACTACGCGTCGTTGAGGTTGCTCGAAAGCGTCAAGCGGCATGATCCTTCGATCTTCACGAAATCCGGGATCATGCTCGGCCTTGGCGAAGAACGAATGGAAGTTCATCAGGTGATGGACGACATGCGGTCAGCAGACGTCGATTTTCTGACAATGGGTCAATATCTCCAGCCGACGCCTCGGCACGCAAAGGTGATTGATTACGTGACGCCGAAAGCCTTTGATGCCTATGCCGCAATCGCACGCGCGAAGGGCTTTCTGCTCGTTGCTTCAAGTCCTTTGACGCGTTCAAGCTATCATGCCGATCGTGACTTTGCCGCGATGCAGGAAGCAAGGGCAAAGCATCTGGCCCCAACAACCCAACGCGATGCCTCAGCATAGCGAAAGGCGGGCGTTGCCCTGGGCTGCGGCGCAAATGTATGAATTGGTCGCTGATGTTGGCCAATACCCCGCATTCTTGCCGTGGGTCAGCGCTGTGCGCGTCCGTTCTGACAGCGAGACAGAAATGGTTGCGGACCTGATCGTGGGATTCAAGGGACTGCGGGAAAATTTTACGTCTCGTGTGATCAAGACACGATCATCGCGCGTTGCTGTCGACTATGTCGATGGTCCCCTCAAATTCCTCCACAACGAATGGCATTTTACCGATCTGCCAGACGGCGGATCATCAATCGATTTTACGGTGGATTTTGCGTTCAAATCGAAGATATTTGAAACACTTGCCGGGCAAGTCTTCGAACGGGCTCTCAGAAAAATGACCGATGCATTTGTGGCGCGTGCGGAAGCACTTTATGGTATGAGCAGTTCGAGTGCGACCAGCGCTGCCTGAAGCCTGATTGGGCCTCGGCCTATATCGCCAAACTGTCGTGTGTCGGCGATGACGTCTTCAGGATTGGCGCCTTTCTGTGCGCGAGCAAAGACGACGGTTCCGACTGGCTTTTTTTCTGTGCCGCCATCCGGGCCGGCGATTCCCGTTATTGCGACCGCGGTATCGACACCGGAGCGCGAGAGCGCGCCTTGCGCCATGCCCCAAGCGGTCGCGATTGAGACCGCACCAAAAGTTTCAAGAATATTTGTATCAACCTGGAGTATTTCGACCTTGGCATCGTTTGAATAGGTGACGAACCCGGCTTCAAAAACTGCGGAGGAACCGGAAACCGACGTAAGAGCTGCCGAGACGAGGCCTCCCGTGCAGCTTTCGGCAACAGCAATGCGTCGGCCTGCAGCAAGATTGGCTGCGATGACTCTGTGCGCGATTTCAACCAGTTCGGGGGCTAAACAATCTTCCATTGGACTACTTTGCGATAAGAGGTGCAGAACACAGATTGAGTGGCAATTTGGAAGGTTTGCCAGCGCTACGGAATTCTATCAGGGCCGTAATCAGCATTGCCATGTTTTTGGCTGGAAGCGGCTCCAAAATGTTGATCATGCGATCAACCTTGCTGCAATCGTCGGACTTCACCTTCTCCGCCAGTCCTGCACCGAAAGCCGAATCAACCAGTCCTTTGGCGCCAGTTTCGCCGAGCAGGCTGGTCAGGTGGAAACCGGATGCCTTGTCAAATGCGACCCGAGCAACAGGCCATGCACGGTCAGCATCGCCCTGATATCGTGCCGCGATAATGGGGCCAGACTGAACCAGCGCAGTGGTTGCAGGCAACACCGCGGCACATTTTGCGGTCATCGCCCGGATCGCGGATGGCAGCCCATAGGTCACGAGCGCCTCGGCTTCACTGGATGTGAGGCAGGTTGTCGAGGATTGGCCTATTGCCACTCCCGGTAGGATCGTCATTGATAGGATGAGCAACAATACTCTCATTCTCAGATCCTTATCGTTGCGATGGCTTGGGCTGCAATGCCCTCGCGCCGCCCTGTCAGGCCAAGGCCTTCGGTTGTGGTTGCCTTGACGCTAGTCCGGTCAATCCCGATCTGCAACAACTTGGCCAAGCGCTCGCGCATTGCGCTCCGATGGGGTCCGATTTTCGGTTCCTCACAAACTATCGTCAGGTCGACATGCTCAATCGTGCCACCGCGCTCGGCAATAAGCTTGCAAGCGTGTGCGATAAAAAGACATGAGGGCGCACCTTTCCATTTTTCGTCGCTGGGAGGAAAATGGCTACCGATATCGCCTTCACCAATCGCTCCCAGCAGCGCATCAACGACCGCATGAAGGGCTACATCCGCGTCGGAATGGCCGGCGAGGCCGAACGCATTCTCCAGTCTTAGCCCGCACAGCCAAAGCTCCTTTCCCGCTTCCAATCGATGGACGTCGAAACCTAGACCTGTTCGCACGGAGCGCGAGTCTGCCAAACTGGCATTTGCCAGCGATAGATCTATTGCGTGTGTGATTTTCTCCAAGGCCGGATCTCCTGCGACCACCGCAACGGAATAGCCCGCAGCCCTTGCCATCTGTGCATCATCAGTCGCAATTCCGCCATTCCAGCGTTCGTGTGACGTCATGATGGCATCGAACCGAAAGGCCTGCGGAGTCTGAATGCGGAGCAGGCCACGACGATCCACGGCGTCACCCAGAACAGCGCCTCCGTGTGCCAATGTATCGACGACGGGCAAGGCGGGCAGGGCGCCATCGGCTTCATCCAGTGCCAACAAAAGGCGATCAATCACCTCTCGTGGCAGGAATGGTCTTGCAGCATCATGGATCAGAACCTTCGTCGCGCCTGAACCGACGAGTGCATCCAGACCTGCTTTTACCGAAAGATAACGCTCAACGCCGCCCGTCACGAAGCCGCTGATCTTGCGTCCGCCAAGTGCTGTCTTGGCGAGGTCCTCTTGTCCACTGCCAATGACGACAAGAATCGACGTAATATTGGGATGGACCAGAAACGCGTCAACCGAATGGGCCAGCAGCGACTTCCCCCCCAAATCGACATATTGCTTGGGTAAATCACCTCCAAGCCGGTCACCTTTGCCGGCAGCGACGATCAGGGCGGCGATACTCATGCGGCGCCCATACCCCCGGCGATGGCCGTTCGGAAGGGGTGTTGCGCTGCAACATGAAATTGGATAGGGAAATGCCGAAATTTTAGGCAGAATATGCAGATCCTCCAACCCATCATGATCGGCCCGGTGCGGATTGAAGCGCCAGTGATCCTGGCGCCGATGACCGGTGTCACCGATATGCCCTTTCGCACGCTGGTTCGACGGTTTGGGTCTGGGCTGAATGTCACCGAGATGATTGCCAGCCAGGCCATGATCCGCGAAACCCGCCAATCGCTGCAAAAGGCAGCCTGGAACACAGCAGAAGAGCCAGTTTCCATGCAACTGGCGGGGTGTTCACCCGAGGAAATGGGTGACGCTGCAAAGCTCAACGAGGATCGTGGCGCCGCGATTATCGACATCAATATGGGCTGCCCGGTCAAGAAGGTTGTCAATGGGGATGCTGGCTCGGCATTGATGAGAGACTTGCCACTTGCAACCCGGATTATCCAAGCCACGGTAGGGGCAGTTAAGGTTCCGGTCACCGTCAAGATGCGCATGGGCTGGGATCACCAAAGCCTCAACGCCCCGGAATTGGCGCATATCGCCGAAGACCTGGGTGCAAAAATGATTACCGTTCATGGCCGAACACGTTGTCAGATGTATCGTGATGGTGCGGACTGGGCCTTTGTTCGCCGCGTCAAGGATGCCGTGCGCATTCCGGTGATCGTCAATGGCGATATTTGTTCGGTTGCCGATGCGCGGGACGCACTTGATCAATCCGGCGCTGACGGTGTCATGATCGGGCGCGGGGCTTATGGCAAGCCTTGGTTGCTTGCTCAGGTGATGGCTGCATTGACCCGACAGAATGTTCCCGCCGATCCATCGATTGAACAGCAATATCATATGATTATAATGCATTACCATGCAATGCTAGAACATTATGGGGAGTTGACCGGCGTCAATATGGCCCGCAAACACATCGGTTGGTATACGAAAGGATTGCAGGGATCCGCCGAATTCCGCAATCGGATCAACCAGATTGGCGATTCGCGTATTGTCCTGGCCGAGTTGGAACAATTCTATTCGCCCTGGCTTAGTCGCGCGGCGGCATGACATGAAAACGGCGCCGGACGCCTCTGATGTACTTGTCGCTTTGCAAACGGCGATCCTGATCGTCGATCCTGATGGTCAAATTTCGGAAGTGAATGCTGCCGGAGAGGCGGTTTTCAACATCAGCGCGACTCATCTAAAGGGCCGAAAACTTACGGACATGCTCAGTTTGCCTCCCGGTTTTGATGTGACAAGCGATAGTCCGTTCGCTGCCTATGAAGTCACGTTGACCACTTTACGTGGTGCAAGTTTCCGTGCCGATTTCGTTGTGACGCCATTTGCCGACTGGCGCGGATGGCGCCTCATAGCCATCCATGCCGCGGCATCTGCATCCAGAATGGGACACCGACTCGAGCGGGCAGGCGGAATGCGAAGCGCGGTTGGTGTCGCAGCAATGTTGGCGCACGAGATCAAAAACCCGCTCTCCGGCATTCGCGGCGCGGCGCAGTTGCTGGAACGCAGGGCAAGCGCCGACGAAGGCCGAATGACTCAACTGATCTGCAGCGAAGTTGATCGTATTACGGCCCTGCTTGACCAGATGGAAGGCTTCACGGACACGCGCCCGCGTCTGCCTGCCCCTGACAATATCCACGAAATTATCGATCATGTGCGGCACGTGACCGAAAGCGGTTTCGGCGCAGGTTTGAAAATCGTCGACAGCTACGATCCCTCGTTACCGCCCGTGCTCGTCCACCGCGATTCGCTTGTGCAGATACTCCTGAACCTTTTGAAAAACGCGGCAGAAACCGCAGTTGATGGCGAAGTGAGGACAGTTCGCATAACTACGGCATACCGACAGGGCGTATCGCTCGCCGCGGACTCCGAAAAAGGCAAACGCTCACTACCCATTGAGCTTTGTGTGATCGATGATGGTCCGGGTGCGCCTCCCGAACTCGAAGATGACATGTTCGACCCGTTTGTTTCTACCAAGAAATCGGGTCGTGGCCTTGGCCTCGCGATTGCCGACAAGCTGGTGCGGGATATGGGCGGAATTATACAATATGCGCGTGAGGGCGATCCCGAAATGACGGTGTTCCGTCTGTTATTGCAACGGGCGGAGAGAGACGGGGCATGACAACAGGACGAATCCTTCTGGTCGATGACGATCAGGCCATCCGCACCGTGGTGTCTGAAGCTTTACGGCGCGAAGGGCATCAGGTCGCTGCCGCAGCATCGGTTGCAGAACAGACTCTTCTACTGGAAAGTTTCGCACCAGATATCCTCGTGACCGACGTGATTTTACCGGATGGAAACGGGCTGGACAATGTTCCGTCGATTCTCGCGCGTTGGCCGGAAATGCCGATTATCGTGCTTTCCGCGCAAAACACGCTTTCTACTGCAGTCCGGGCAACCGAGCAGGGTGCTTTTGAATATCTGCCAAAGCCGTTTGACCTTGATGAACTCTGCCGTGCGGTTAGAGACGGCTTGCGCCGAAAGAAAGGCCAATCCGCATCCGCGCAGGCAGCAGATGACAATGGGGGTCTTCCGCTAATTGGCCGATCACCTGCCATGCAGGATGTTTACCGCACGATAGCCCGCGTGGTTCCCAACGATCTCTCGGTTTTGATTTTGGGCGAGTCTGGAACAGGAAAAGAACTCGTTGCACGCGCAATCCATGATCTTGGCGCTCGCAAGGCTAAACCATTTGTCGCCGTGAACATGGCTGCAATTCCGCGTGAACTCATCGAGGCAGACCTTTTCGGCCATGAACGCGGGGCGTTCACTGGCGCGCAAACCCGGGTGGCCGGACGATTCGAGCAGGCGGCGGGCGGGACGCTTTTTCTGGACGAAATCGGTGATATGCCGATGGATGCCCAAACCCGGCTGTTGCGCGTCCTCCAATCCGGAGAATTCACCACGGTGGGCGGCAATCGGCCTATTCGTGCGGACGTTCGTATCATTGCGGCCACGCACAAGAACCTGCTCGAGCTGATTGCGACAAGTGCCTTTCGAGAAGACCTGTATTATCGTCTGAACGTCATCCCGGTCAATTTGCCGCCTTTGCGGCAGCGCGGCGAAGATGTTGGTTTCCTGGCTCGCCATTTTCTTGATGTCGCGGCGAAAGAAGGGCTTCCTCGCAAACAGCTGGATGATAGTGGCAGCGCTCGGCTTGTCGCACACGACTGGCCCGGCAACGTGCGCGAGCTCGAGAACCTGATGCGGCGCTTGGCTGTGCTCGCGCGTGATGATGTCATTTCGGCAAACCTCGTCGAGCAACAGCTTGATGCCGCGAAAGATCAGGCAGTCGCGCTGCCCGAGCGCCATTTTGCCGATGAAGGGCTTTCGCTTGCGATTGAGCAATATCTTTCAAACTATTTTGCGCGACACGGCAATCTACTGCCGCCTGACGGCCTTCATCACCGGCTTACAGAGACCGTCGAACGCCCACTTCTCAGGGCGACGATGGTAGCGGTTCGCGGGAACCAGATCCGCGCAGCAAAGCTGCTGGGGATCAATCGCAACACTTTGCGCAAGAAATTGGTTGATCTCGGCATCGAACCTTCACTGGGTCGCGGCGGAAGGGTTTGAATTGCGGTTGGGCTGCGAACACTATAGATACAGGTGTGTTGGAAATACCACGGTAACGTTGTAGAGTTGCAACAATGACAGGCGCGACCCCATCTGCGATCGAACGCTGGCCTCGCTGGCTGGCAGTAATGGCGCGGCGGCGTGGCTGGATCCCATTTGTTGAACTCGGCACATTCCTCTCGTCTCTCATGGTCGGGATCGTCAGCTATTTCACCCTGACCGGAGGAGAGCCGGGTCAACGGCTCCTGACACCTCCGCTTGTAGCGATAATCCTCGTGGCGAACCTGATCCCTGCGATCGCGCTGATCGTGCTTTTCGGAAGAAGGATAGCAAAGAGGCGGGCAGCGCAATCCCCGATCGGAGGACATGGACGCCTTCATGTTCGCTTGGTTGCACTATTTTCATTGATCGCGAGCATTCCTGTGCTTCTTCTGGTAATCTTTGCTTCGCTTCTGTTTCAATATGGCGTCGAATTCTGGTATTCGGATCGCGCTCGAAGCATGTTCGAAAACGCGAACACCCTTGCTCAAACTTTTTATACTGAAAAGCAGGAACGGATCATTCGGGAAACCGAATTGATGGCGAGCGATCTGAGCTTCAATCTTTCAGTCGCGCCGATCGACAGCAAGGGCTTCAACGAGAATTTTGCCTATCAGGTCTATGTTCGGGAGCTTTCCGAGGCCGCAATTGTGCGGTTTACGCTTAAAAACGGGTCACAATCTCTGGCGCTTGTCAACCCGTACGATCGGCCGACCGAAGACTGGGTTCCACCCGCAGTCATCAAACAATTGAGAGCCACGCGAAAGACCGTCTTTCAGGACTCCGGGGGGCGCCTGCAGGCTATCGCACCGCTTCCAGGCGCACCGGATGTCTATGTCTACGCTGCAAGGGTAAGCTCACCGCAGGCGCAGGCGCAGGCGAAACGGTTTTCGCTCGTTCTCAAGAACTATGACGATCTGGTCGAACGGTCACGTAACCTTCAACTTCAGTTTCATGCCGCATTGTTGTTGATCACGTTGTTGATCGTAGGGTTGGCCGTTTGGGTGGCGCTTACCGTTGCCGATCGGTTGGTCAAACCGGTAGGAGAACTGGTGAATGCAGCACAGCGAGTGACGGCAGGCGATCTGACAGCCAGAGTAGAGGCACCCCCGACGCGCGATGAACTCGGCGTTCTGACCGACGCCTTCAATCGGATGACGAGTCGGCTGGAAGCCCAGCGAAACGAAATTATTGCCGCTTCGGACCTGATCGACCGACGACGCGCATTTATCGAAGCTGTTTTGTCCGGAGTAACCGCGGGTGTCATCGCCGTAAGCCAAGATCGCCGTGTACGCATCATGAACCGTTCGGCGATGGAATTGCTCAACGCGGGACCGAACATGACTGTAAGGCTCGAACAATTGTCGCCTGAACTTGATGCAATGTTGGAGCGGGGTGAATCTGAAGCTATCGTGCATCTTGAAGGCAAGGACGAGCCACGCACGCTCGCTGTCAAGATTGCGCAGGATGAATTGGGTCATGTGCTCACATTTGACGACATTACCGCGCAATTGACCGACCAGCGCCGCGCCGCCTGGGCGGATGTGGCGCGACGGATTGCACACGAGATCAAGAATCCGCTGACCCCGATCCAGCTGGCCGCAGAGCGCCTCAAGCGCAGGTTTAGCAAGGAAATCAAAACCGATCCTGCCACGTTCGAACGCCTTACCGATACAATCGTTCGGCAAGTGGGGGATCTCAGGCGGATGGTTGACGAATTTTCGTCCTTTGCACGGATGCCCAAACCGGTGTTCCATCAAGAGGCTCTGATCGATATCTGCCGCCAAGCCGTGTTTCTGCATGAAATTGCTCACCCGACCATTGCTTTTTCGATCGACGCGCCAGATCCTCGACTTCATCTCGTTTGTGATCGCAGGCAACTGGGCCAGGCGCTGACCAATCTTGTCAAGAATGCTGTCGAGGCGGTTGAGGCCACTGGAAACGAAGATGGCGCAATTACTGTTTCCATGCTTGGCAATCCGGACACGACGATCACGATTACAGTCTCTGACAATGGTATTGGCTTGCCCAAGGAGCGCGATCGCCTTGCTGAACCTTATATGACAACTCGCGAACGTGGCACCGGCCTGGGTTTGGCAATCGTCAAGAAAATCGTCGAGGAACATCGAGGGACGCTCGGCTTTGCCGATCGGGAAGGGGGAGGGACGATTATCACACTTCATTTTGAGACGCTGGGGTCTCACCCTCTGGATAACGGCGATGAAGCCATTCATTTTGGGGATGCGGACGTGTCTCTTCCTCCCGCCCTTACGCGTAGCGGAGATCGATAAAGATGGCCCTCGATATCCTTATTGTGGACGACGAATCCGATATCCGGGAGTTGGTTGCCGGTGTTCTCGAAGATGACGGTTATGAGGCGAGGGGTGCCGCAGACAGTGATGCGGCACTGGCTGCAATCGCAGACCGGCGTCCCTCGCTTGTCTTGCTCGATGTTTGGCTCAAAGGATCACGACTCGATGGACTGGACTTGCTCGACGAAATAAAGCGTCGCGACGCCTCATTGCCGGTCCTGATGATTTCTGGCCATGGCAATCTCGATACAGCTGTGGCGGCCGTGCGTCGCGGCGCCGCCGACTTTATCGAAAAACCCTTTGAAGCGGAGCGCTTGCTCCATCTCGTCAGTCGAGCGACCGAGACCCAGCGATTGCGGAGAGAGAATGAAGCCCTGCGCGCGCAGATTGGCTTTGAAGATGAACTAACTGGCACGTCCAGTGCAATCAACGCCGTCAGGGCGACGCTCAAACGAGTCGGACCGACCGGGAGCCGCGTTTTGTTGACCGGCCCGGCTGGCGTGGGCAAGGAGGTGGCTTCACGGCTGCTGCACAACTGGAGTCCTCGCGCGGAAGCGCCTTTCGTCATTGCAAGTGCCGCACGCATGACCCCCGAGCGTGTCGACGAGGAATTGTTCGGGATTGAACGTGGCGAGTCCGAAATAAGTCCCGGCTTGATGGAGCAGGCTCATGGCGGAACATTGTTCCTCGATGAAATTGCAGACATGCCGCTTGCCACCCAAGCGCGCATCCTCCGCGTTTTGACCGACCAGAGTTTTACCCGGGTTGGTGGATCAAGGATGGTGAAAGTAGATGTTCGGGTCGTTTCTGCAACATCGCGCGACCTGTTGAACGAAATCGCGGAAGGAAGGTTTCGCGAGGATTTCTACTATCGATTGAATGTTGTTCCGGTTCACATCCCGGCGCTGTCAGAGCGACGAGAAGATATCCCTGCTCTTGCCGATCATTTTGTTGCCCGCTTTGCGGCCGAGCGACGCATTGCGACGCCAAACTTCGCACCCGATGCGATTGCTGCCCTCCAAGCTTATGATTGGCCAGGAAATGTTCGACAGCTTCGCAACATCATTGAGCGCACGATCATACTTGCGCCAAGTGAACGGGTCGAACGGGTTGACGTGGATATGCTGCCGCAGGAAATAATCGATGAAGGCGGGCCTGTCGCTCACGGCGCCGCCAACGCAATGATGGGAGCTCCCTTGCGCGAAGCACGGGAAACCTTTGAACGCGAGTATCTTCGCGTCCAGATTCGCCGGTTTTCCGGGAATATCTCTAGAACTGCGACCTTTATCGGGATGGAACGATCTGCGCTTCATCGGAAACTTAAAATACTTGGGATGGTAGAAATACGGACTGATGATGAAGATCAGTGCTGACGAACCAGCTTTGATCGATTATGGAACGTCAGCGTTCAGCAATTGAGCGCAAACGACGCCGCGTAACGGCGCGGGTGCAGGCGATGACCTGCCAAGACCAAGAGGTGATCTATGCCCGAAAAATCGAACAATTTGCAGGATCTGTTCCTTAACAATCTGCGCAAGAACAAAACGCCCGTCACGATGTTTCTGGTGAAGGGTGTCAAGCTTCAGGGAATTATCACCTGGTTTGACAATTTCTCGGTGCTGCTGCGGCGTGACGGGCAGAGCCAGCTCATCTACAAGCATGCAATCTCGACGGTGATGCCGGCAGCAAATGTAGACTTGATTGGGATTGCTGCGCTTTTCGAACAGGGCGAAAAGAAAAAACAGCTGCAGGACGTGTTTCTTGGCGCCGTCCAGCGGACCCAGAACCCCGTGACAATGTTTTTGGTCAATGGTGTGATGCTTCAAGGTGATATCGCTGCCTATGATCTCTTCTGTCTGCTCCTGCAGCGAGATGGCAATGCACAACTGGTCTACAAGCATGCAATCTCGACTGTACAGCCAGTCAATCCGCTCAATCTCGCCGAAGAGGGCGAAACGGACGTCGATTGAGCGTTTTCCAGCGGCAGGACGATGATGGTGTTCGGCGCGGTGCGGGTGCGATCATCGTGCTACCCGATTTTGGGAAGGGTGGATTGCGGAGTTCCGCATCCAGGCTGGAAGAAGCAATAGGGCTTGCTGTGGCCATTGGGCTCGACGTGCGGGATACTGCCACTTTCCGTATTCGGGCAGCCAAGCCGGCAACCCTCTTTGGTGCGGGACAGATCGAAACCCTAACGGCAAGCGTGAACGCACACGAGATTGATGTGGTTGTCGTCGATGGCATGCTGTCCCCGGTACAGCAGAACAACCTCGAAAAATCCCTGCATACCAAGGTGATAGACCGGACTGGCCTTATCCTCGAGATATTCGGCGAGCGGGCGGCAAGCGCCGAAGGGCGGTTGCAGGTAGAAATAGCCCACCTCGACTATCAGGCGGGGCGGCTCGTTCGCAGTTGGACCCACCTTGAGCGACAACGCGGCGGCTTCGGTTTCCTTGGCGGGCCCGGTGAAACCCAGATCGAGGCTGACAGGCGTCTTATTCGCGACAGGATGGCAAAACTCCGGCGCGAATTGGCTGATTTGACGCGAACCCGTAAACTGCATCGAGATCGCCGTTCGCGTGCACCATGGCCAACAATTGCGCTCGTTGGCTATACAAACGCCGGTAAATCGACATTATTCAATTACTTGACGGGTGCTTCTGTGATGGCTGAAGATCTCCTATTTGCGACCCTTGACCCGACAATGCGACAAATATCACTGCCCGGCATAGAAAAAGCGATCCTTTCAGACACGGTCGGATTTGTTTCCGACCTCCCGACCCAGCTGGTGGCCGCATTCCATGCGACGCTGGAAGACGTCATCGATGCCGACATTATCGTTCATGTCCGCGATATTGCGCACGAGGATACCGAAGCCCAGCGTGAGGATGTCATCAATGTGCTGGCTGAAATCGGCGCTGGCGGGGAGGAGGGGGCTCCCGTGATCGAGGCTTGGAACAAGATCGATCTGCTTGATCCGGAAGATCATGCGGTCCGCAGCGGCGAAGCACGCAAACGTGATGACGTCGTGCTCATCTCGGCGCTTTGTGGGGACGGCGTTGACACGCTTGCCAGGATATTGTCGGACCGGCTGACTAGCGCTCATCGACTCCGCCAGATTGAACTGGGCATGACAGACGGCGCAGCCGTTGCGTGGTTGCATTCCAACGGCGCAGTCGAGTCTGAAACAATCAAAGGTGAGAGGATCATGATAAGGGTACGACTGTCGGATGTTGATTTTGCAAGGTTTCAGGCGCGTCGTTTAACCTAGTCAGCTTGGCAGTTTGCCAAAGCGCTTCCATTTCATCGAGTTGCATGCTCGAAAACCCTTCTCCACCCATTAGTTCGACAGTTCGAAAACGCTGCTCGAACTTGGCATTCGTCCGTCTTAATGCGACTTCTGGATCAATATCCAACTTGCGCGCCAAATTGACCACGCTGAACAATATGTCTCCCATTTCATCTTCGCGCGCGTCATCAGTATCTGCGGCTTCGAGTTCGGCAAGCTCTTCGTCAATTTTTTCACGAGCCCCTGAAACGTCTGGCCAATCAAATCCTGTACTGGCCGCCCGCTTCTGCAACTTTTCAGCGCGCATCAAGGCTGGAAAAGCCAATGCAATCCCGGCAACTGCGCTGTGATCGTCAGTGTTTTCGCGACGTTCCGAAGCTTTTATTCCTTCCCAATCCGCCTTCGAACCTTCAGGTCCAAATACGTGCGGGTGTCGTCGTATCATCTTGTCGCAAATTGACGCTATGACGTCATTGAGCTCAAATGCGCCTCGTTCTTCTGCCATTCTAGAATGGAAAACGACCTGAAGGAGCAGATCGCCCAATTCATCCTTGAGTGCGACCATATCGTCGCGCATGCAAGCGTCGGCGACTTCATAGGCTTCCTCAATGGTATAGGGCGCGACGGTTTTGAAATCCTGAGCGACATCCCACGGACAGCCATTGTCCGGGTTGCGCAACTGCGCCATGATCTCAATCAAAGGGCGGATTTCTGCGTGAGGGGTCTCTGGAGACTGGGGCATCATTATGTCCGATAATATACATTATGTAAAATTTAGATTTGTATTCGATTGCCTGAAGGATCTCCTTCAGGGCGCCAGGATCATTTCATCGCCTTCAACCTTCCAGCTTCTAAGCGATGAAAGAAAGTTCATACCAATCAGGTTCAACTCGTCGACATCTGTCGAAACCAGAATTGGCAGGTTTGTTCGTTCAATATTTCCGATAGCAAGCGTGCCAATTCGGGCGCGCCGCATCATTGCCGTTCCATTCGCGGTTTCGACCATTACGCCAAAACCGAACGCATCGATTGACACGCCCGCAGCCTCCGCGTCAGCCTGCGACATTGTCGACGTAGTCGCACCGCTGTCGATCAGAAAGTTTACAGTGTGGCTATTGACCTTGGCAGTAACATGGAAATGGCCGTCTTCGCTTTTGAGTATATGCACTAAGCGGCCTGACTGGAATGGCGCGCTTGGATTGAACTCCCGTTTGACCTGTTCCCACGCCTGCCCCGCCACGTGACGGAATGAATACAGAACTAAAGCGCCCGCAAAGATTGCAACCCAGGCGAGCGCATATTTGGCCGTCTGACCTAGCGGAAGCCTTCTCGCTATGAGGCTTGACAAGACCAGCACAAGGAAGAGCAGGGAATAGACAAGGTTGGCAGTTTGGTCGCCGGTCACGCAGCGTGCGCCTTGTCGAACAGTCTAAAGAAATTGGCACGGGTTTGTTCGGCCAATATTTCGACCGGCACGCCTCGCAATGCTGCCAGGAAATGGGCGGTATCAGCGACAAAGGCCGGCTCACAAGATCGGCCGCGATGCGGGACCGGGGCGAGAAACGGTGAATCAGTCTCGATCAGCAGCCGATCGTCGGGCACAAGCGCCGCGCTCGCCTGCAATTCCTTGGCGTTTTTGAACGTAACGATGCCGGAGATGGAAATATAGAGCCCAAGCGCCAGCGCCTTTTCCGCAAAATCCTGACTGGCAGTAAAGCAATGGATGACGCCATTATACGCGCCTTTTCCCATTTCATCGGCCAAGATGCTGGCCGTATCCGCTTCAGCATCACGCGTATGAACGATCAGGGGCAGCCCCGTTTCGCGCGCCGCCGTGATATGCGTGCGAAAGCTGGCGCGCTGCTGCTCCCGGTTGGAATGGTCATAATAATAATCGAGCCCGGTTTCACCTATGGCAACAACACGGGGGTGGGCTGACTTGGCGATCAGTTTGGCGGTATCTACATCAGCATGCCCGTCGGCCTCATGAGGATGGATTCCGACCGATGCCCAGATACTGTCCACTTGTTCTGCCACACCAATAACGTCATCCCACTCGCTTTCACGTGTGGATATGTTGAGCATTCCCGAAACGCCCGCAGCAGCGGCACGCGCAATTACATCTGCTTGTTGCTCAACCAATCCCTTGTAGTTGAGATGACAATGTGAATCGATGAACATCAGCCCCCCAGTTCGAGACGTGGGAACACGCCCTGTGGCGGCGGCAACGAAAGTCCGGACTCAAGAGCATCGTTCAAATTATTGAAATTTCGCTTGTTCTCTTTCTGCGCAAGAAAATCCAAAACTTTATTTGCACCCTCTGGAATGACCCATTGTGCTAGGATAGCCAATTGGCGGATTGCATTCGCTGTATTATAGAGGATCGTGTCAGCCCGCATCGGGTCTTCCTTTCGGACTGACCAAGGCGCCTGCTCTGCAAAATAGAGGTTTGCGGCACTCATCGCCGTCCAGATCGCCTCAATCGACGAATGAAGCGCCAGTTCTGCCATGGCTTTTTCAACGCTTGACCGCGCCGTATTGATTGCATCAACCAGGCCCTGGTCGGCTGGCTGGGGCTTGGACGGAACCGGCACTTTACCGTCACAATTCTTGGCGATCATCGACAGCGATCGTTGCGCAAGATTGCCAAAATTATTGGCAAGATCGGCGTTGCACCGCGTGACAATCGCTTCCTCGCTATAACTCCCATCTTGCCCGAAGCTCACTTCGCGCAGCAGGAAATAGCGCAACTGATCGACGCCGAACTTCTCGGCCAATTCCATTGGATCGATCACGTTGCCTGCCGATTTGGACATCTTCTCCCCACCGCGAGCGAGGAGGAAGCCATGCCCGAACACCTGCTTGGGCAGCGCAAGCCCCGCTGACATCAGGAAGGCAGGCCAATAGACCGTGTGAAACCGGACGATATCCTTTCCGATCAGATGGATATCAGCAGGCCAAAACCGTGCGAAATCACCATCAAGCTGGGGATAGCCAACGCCTGTCATGTAGGTTGTCAGGGCGTCGACCCAGACATACATGACATGCCCCGGCGATCCTGGGACCGGGACGCCCCAATCAAAGCTGGTGCGCGAAACGCTCAGATCCTTCAACCCACCCTCGACAAAGCGCAGCACCTCGTTGCGACGGCTTTCGGGGCGGATAAAGTCGGGATGATCGGCATAATAGTTGAGCAAATCATCCTGATACTTCGAAAGACGGAAGAACCATGTTTCCTCGGCCGTCCATTCCACAGGTGTGCCTTGGGGCGAAAGCTTTTCGTCCCCCTCCCCGGCGACCAGTTCTTTTTCATCGTAAAACGCCTCGTCGCGAACCGAATACCAGCCTTCGTAGTGATCGAGATAGAGATCACCCGATGCTTCCATCGCCTTCCATAGCGCAATGCTCGCTTCGTGGTGGCGTGGCTCAGTGGTGCGAACGAACTGGCTAAAGTCGATGCTCAGCTTGGTATACATCTCCTTGAAATAGCCAGACATTTCATCAGCTAGCGCGATCGTCGACACCCCCCCTTTGGCCGCTGTCTGCACCATTTTCAGTCCATGCTCGTCGGTGCCGGTAATCAACCGGACGTCACGGCCCGACAAGCGATGAAATCGTGCGATCGCGTCCGCAGCAATTGCTTCATAGGCATGTCCGATATGCGGACGACCATTGGGATAGCTGATCGCGGTCGTGATATAGAAAGGGTCTGACATGGCGTCAGGCTTTAACGTGCTTCGCTCCCGGAGCAAGGCCAGCGACGTGCCCGCCCAGCGCAAACACGGTCATCTGCGGATCGAGTGATTGGCGCACGGCGCTTTCTGCAAGGCTGCGCGCCGCCGACCAGGCGTCGAGTGCCACGGCCAGTGCGCGTCCACTTCGATTTCGGGCATTGTCAGCGATAAAGGCCGGCGCCCGCGTCAGAAAAGCTTCGTATCGGCGTTGGGCCGATTTTGCGGAGAGAGACTGAGCCAATTCAGCACGCAACACATTGTCGGGATCGCCGCTATCGGCGATGTTGTGCAGCAAACCTTCAAGACCTGCCAGGTCAAGGCCAGCATATCCGAGTGCCCGCCCCGGAGATCCCTTCCCCGCCGCGATCAATGCGGTGAGTTCGGCGGAATCAATCTCGGGGAGCGCCTGTCGCAGAGCCGCGCGCATCGCATCATCGTCGAGCGCATCAAACCTCAATGATCGGCACCGAGAACGGATTGTTGGCAATAAACGGCCCGGCGCATGACTGATAAGGAGGAAGACAGTCCCCCGCGGTGGCTCTTCCAGGCTCTTGAGCAATGCATTGGCCGCGCCGCGTTCCAGATCGTCGATCGAATCGACCAGTACGACACGCGATCTCGAATAGGCCGGGGTTAGAGCAAAGATACTTCCAAGAGCTCGCACCTGTTCTATCGTGATATTCCGCGTGCGTTCGACATCGCGAGGCCAATCACGGCGGTCAATCTCTCGAAGGGCCTTCATATCCTTCGGCAAACGATCAAGGAGCACGAAATCGGGGTGCGTATGCGCGTCAACAAGCTTGCCAATCGGATGATCGCCCGGAACGTCGATCCGATCGCCAGCGATATCCGGACCAGCGGCTTCGCTTAACAACCGCTTGGCCAGTGCCGTCGCCGCTTCGGCTTTGCCGACGCCTTCGGGACCAGCAATCAGCCAGGCATGATGCATGCGCGGCCCACGCATCGCCGTGAGGAATTCGGAAATCGCCGCATCATGACCAAAAATTGCATTCATAGAAGACCATCCAAGGCCGCAACCAATTTTTCGGTTACGTCGCTTGCTTTTCCGGACGCCAGGATCAGCCTGAAGCGGTCGGGATATCTGATCATCATATCTTCAAATGCATCAGCAACCTTCTGGTGATATTCACTATTCTTAAGAGCAAAACGATCAGCCTTCCCACCGTCACGTGATTCGGCGCGCAATGAGGCTTCGCTCGTGTCGAGCTTTAGGACAAGCGTCCTGTCAGGCATTAACCCTTGGCTCCCTATGTGGTGAAGCGCCATGATATCGTCATCGCCGAGACCGCCCGCTACTCCCTGATAGGCCCGGGAGGAATCGATGAAGCGATCGCAAATAACCCAGTCACCGCGTTCCAATGCCGGGAGGATGGTTTTTTCGACGTGATCGGCTCGGGCTGCAGCAAAGAGGAGTGCTTCAACTCGAGGACTCCATCGATCGGCAATGCCTTCCATCAACATGCCACGAATAGCCTCTGCACCCGGGCTTCCGCCAGGCTCCCTCGTTGTGACGACAAAATGTCCACGACGACGTATGGCCACAGCAAGTGCCTGGAGCTGGGTCGATTTGCCAACACCCTCTCCGCCCTCAAGCGTTATGAAACGTCCGCGCTCTATTTTCTCGTTCACCCGCCGAAGAATGACATCAAACCGGCCCAGACGCGACCGAAAAAGCCCGCCTCGGACACAGCCTCATCTGCCACCAACGGCATGACTTGCGGAGCCGTATCGGGCGTGGACACGATCAAGTCAGCAATATGCTGTCCCTTTGCGATCGGTGCCTTGATCGGCCCATCATAGACAACCTTGACCAACATGTTTGTCGAAGCACCCATTGGAAGCGTTACGGCGATATCCCGGGGTGCCACGAGCCCGACGGATGACGAACTGCCCATCTGGACTTCGGCATGTTCAACAATCTTGCCCGCGGCTACCAGCGGCTTCGATTCCCAGGCCTTGAACCCCCAATTCATGAATTTCACAGATTCAGTGATCCTGTTGTTGTAGCTGTCGATGCCGGCAACCACCATGACAATCCGCCGACCATTCTGTTCAGCCGACCCGGTGAAGCCATAGCCAGCTTCGTCAGTGTGACCGGTCTTGATGCCGTCGGCGCCCGGTATCTTGCCAAGGATAGGGTTGCGGTTGGCCTGGGTGATGGGCGCGCCAGCTCCCAAGGTTTTTCCCCATGTAAAATCTGTCTGGCTATAGAATTTTTTGTACAGATCCGGCGTTTCATCAATCGTCGCGCGACCCAATATCGCAAGATCCTTGGCGGTCGTATAAGTAATTCCGCCATCGGGCCAACCATTGGAGGTGCCATATTGGGTGTTGGCAAGGCCGAGCCGCTTTGCTTCGGCGTTCATCTGCGCGACAAAAGCCTGTTCTGTGCCGAACATTCCTTCGGCCAGTACGACGCACGCGTCATTCCCGGAAAGCGTGACGATTCCGTGCAGCAGGTTTTCGATGCTCACTTCCTCGCCGACCGAGAGGAACATCGTCGATCCGGCCTCGGGCCCATGCCACTTGGTCCAGGTTTCCGGGCGGACATTGAATTTCTGGTCGAGACGAAACTTGCCCTGCTTGATCAGGCGAAAGGCGAGATGTGCCGTCATCATCTTGGCCATTGAAGCTGGGGGAATCCTGCGGTCCGCATCCTTTGCATAAAGCACGGCTCCGGACGACAAATCGATCATATACGCCACCGGTGCGCTGGTTTCGAACGGCGGTGCAGACGCGCTGACGGGGATGGAAATGGCAAGGACGGCTGCGGGTAACGCAAATAGGCTTTTCATGAGGGGCTTTCGACTCAGCGGGTGATCATGGCGTCGCGATAGCCTTTTGACACGACAGGGCCAAGCGCCGCTTTTGCAGTTGCTTCAGTCTGATACGGGCCTGTGCGCACGCGCCAGTACTTGCCACTGGCCTGGCTGCTTCCGCCAACCTGCTTTGCAGCAATATTGGCGCGGGCTTCGGTACTGAATGCGCCAACCTGAACGAAATATGTGCCGCCCATTGCCGCCGGAGCCTTTTGTAGCACGGGCTTTACCGCTGCGGGCGTCGCGGGCGGCTTCGCAACCAAGACCGCAACCGGCCTTGCGCCCAGCTTTTTGCGCAACGCGTTGAGCAAGGCCGGTGGAGTTGGCAGCCGTTCGGTCGCTTTCTGCCCATTGAGCAAAGCAGTCCGCTCAAATTCGGGCGGGTTGACCCGGCGCACGCGGACCGGAAAATGCCCTTGCCCCACAACACCCAATTGCTGCGCGGCTCCCCGGGAAATGTCGATGATCCTGTCGCCATTGAACGGTCCGCGATCATTGATCCTGACCAGAATTGTTCGTCCTGTGTCGAGATTTGTCACTTCTACAAAACTCGGCATCGGCAACATCCGATGCGCAGCCGTGATCGCATCGGGTTTGAATATCTCGCCATTGCCGGTCTTGCGCCCTGCCAGTTCGGCACCATACCAGCTTGCCCGCCCCACCTCATCATAGCTCGTGCGTTCAGCGGGCGCGTCGGCAGCCACTACGACGCTTCCGCTTGCAACAGCCAGCAGCAGGCGCAAGATCCTAATAGTCTTTCTCAACTGCATCTGCCAAAAGCCCCACTGATAATGCATAAAAGTTCGAGCAGTTATATTCGAGGATGACGCGATAATTCCCGGTCAGCAAATAGGCCGTAGCACCCGTGCCGTCCGGCTCAAGCAGGCTTGCAAGATCGGATTCGCGCAAGCCCTTGCTCTCAATGGGGGTGACCCCAAGCGAACGCCACTCCGCGATTGTCTTCCATTGGCTATGGCGCTCATGAACGCGTGGACAGCGAGGCGGTAAAGTCCGCGCGCGAACAAGACTGCGATCGAGCGTGTCGGGAACAACAGCCTTTACCCCCCAGGGAACGCCGCTCCGCCAGCCCGACCTGACAAAATAATTTGCGATTGAAGCCAGGGCATCCGCATTGTTCGCCCAGATATCAGCCCGCCCGTCTCCATCGCCATCCCGGCCATAGCGCAGATAGGTGGAGGGAAGAAATTGTGGGTATCCGGTAGCGCCAGCCCAACTTCCCTTCAACTGCCGTCGCGGGACGCCCTTGTCCATCAGCTTGAGCGTCGCAACAAATTCCGTCGCAAACAAAGTGCGACGTCTGCCCTCATAGGCCAGGGTCGCCAGCGAATTGGCGAGATCGAAATCGCCGGTATAGGCGCCGTAATTGGTTTCATGACCCCAGATCGCGATCATCATCGCCTCGGGCACGCCCGTTTCCTGTTCGACTTTACCAAGGAGGCCGCGCAGCTCCGCATATTTTATGCGCCCACGACTGATCCGTGCAGAGTCGACGTGCTGGGCCGCATAGGGTGCAAATTTCGGGATCGGTGCATTTGGCGGACCGCCAGGCTGGGCACGATCCAGATCGATGACCCGCTGGCTGAAATAAAGCGTCGGCATCACGGCATCGAGCGTCGCAGGCGACACACCTTGCATTTCCGCCTGTTTGCGAAGTTGCACAACAAAGGACAAATACCCTGTATCATCCTGTGCTTGCGCCACAGTCGAGACCGGCGCGCCCGCAACAAGCGACGTTGTCGCAAGAGCAATCGCAGCGCGAAATCGGTAAGCCCACATGAGTTATGTGTCGCACAATTAATTGACAGGCGGAATCCCTATTCGTCCTGCCGCTTGCACCTATGGCCGTGTCTCCGCTATGCGCCCCGCTTCAAGCGGACAGGTGGCCGAGTGGTTTAAGGCACCGGTCTTGAAAACCGGCGTGGGTTCACGCTCACCGTGGGTTCGAATCCCACCCTGTCCGCCAGCATTCACAGTATTGTGGGGTGTTTTGGATACTTTCTAAAAGACTCCAATAAAGGACATCCTAAACAAGGGTCTGTTGTAGTCAGAATCTGGCTTTGCATCTCAACAATCCATTCCACAGGCGTGCCTGGCGCATTCGCAATTGCACGCATCTTTTCGGATGTCGGCTCATCCACCTTACTTTCCTGGAAAACGAGCCGTTCGAGGGGAATTCACGACGACTTGATGATAGTGGACACTGGAACAGCGGACATTCAATTCACTCCAAGAATGCAGCCCTGCCCTTTTCCAGAAAACTGTACGTCTGTTGGGGCAAGGCCTCTGGAATTTAATGTTGGCCAGTCAATCGACGTACGCATATACACTTGTGTACCGCCGCCTGCATCGGTTCGCCGCATGATGCGCTCGAACTACCCGCACAACCTGTGGTCTAGTCGGGGCTGTTCATGTACCAGAAAGGTTGACCTGAACAGGCGGGATTGGAAGTTTCAGCTCGAAGGGGTAGCTCAATGCGTTTCATTTCCAAAAGATCAGCAGTTCTCATCCTGCTTGCCATGCCAGTGTCAGGCAGCTTGTCTGCGCAGCAGCAGGAGCCGGCCCAGGCCGTTATCACCGTAACCGGCGCGCCGATGCCCGCGGGGCCCGAGATCAAAGGCATCATTTCCGCGCGCAACGACGACAAGATCAAGGTCACGGCTGTCGACGGCACGAGCACCGTTATCACCTTCACCGATGATACGAAGATCAGCGCCGGCGGAGGTTTTCTCGGCGGCAATCGCGGCAAGCTTACCGCAGACGCGCTGCTCAACGGGCTGCCGGTGACGGTCAAGACAATGCAAGGGCCAAATGGCCTGATCGCAAGCCAGATCACGTTCCGCAACAACGACCTGAAGACCGCGCGGATGATTCGCAACGGCACGGCCCAGCAGTTTGACGAACAGACTGCAGCGACAGAGGCGCTGCGCGGCCGCATGGCCGATATCGACAAGTATAATATCAAGAGCTCGACGAATGTGTACTTCTCTACTGGCAAGTGGGCGCTGTCCGGTCAGTCCAAATCCGATCTCTGCGCCGCAGCAACCGCAGCCGAAGGGACGGATAACGCCCTGATGCTGGTCGTCGGTTACACCGATTCAGTCGGAAGCGATGAATACAACCAGACGCTCAGCGAAAAGCGGGCGGCGAGCGTCATCAACTATCTTCAGCAGGCCTGCCGCTGGAAGCCCTATCGCATGCTTACCCCCACCGGGATGGCCGAATCGGATCCGCTGGCAAGCAACGACACGGCCGAGGGCAAGGCACAAAACCGCCGCGTTTCGGTGAATATCCTGGTCAGCAAGAGCGTTGACGGTATGTGATACGCGCGGGGTGGGCTTCGCTCACCTCGCGTTTCCCTGCCGGGAATCGCCAATTCGGTCGTGACTGAAATTCAAATTTGCGGCATTGTTGCAAGCATCCGGTTGGGTAGGCAAAACGCGGCTGCAGGCTTGCCCATTCGCTTCTGGCGCCTTGCGCGACGCAACCCACAGCGCCTTTGCCTGAGCCATGATCACCACCGTGCCGCCTGCGATATTTGCCTTGCCGTCCCCCTCATGCCTTGGGAAGACTCCCTTGATGAAATGATCACGCATCGTGCCAAGGTTCCAGCCGGTCGGTATCGAGCAAAAGGGATTCGATCGATCTGTTTCCTAAAGAGGTCACGTTAGGTTTATCGTTCCAAAATTTAACATCTTGAATGGAGTTGCGAAACTTTGCTCGCAACGGAGCCGCATTTTATGCCAAAGCGCTTGACGTGCGTCGTTCAAACGCCAAACATGTGGCGATGAGCGAAAAGACACCAACCGACCCCTTCTCCATGTTTCGCGACATGGTGAATCAGTGGGAAAAGGCCGCCAACGATTATGGAGGCAAGATTGCGGGCAGCAGTGAATTTGCGCGGAGCATGCAGGGCGCGACTGCCGTTTCAATGCAAATACAACAGGCCGTTCATGAAGGCATGACCAAGGTTCTTGCTGCGACCAACATCCCGAGCCGGGAAGATCTTGCCGCATTGGGTGAACGCGTTGGCAGTATCGAAGCGCAACTGTCACGGATCGAGGCGGCGTTGGGCTCGTCGACAACACGTTCATCGTCACCGAAGCCCAAACGAACCAAGCTGCCGCCGACGAAGTCAAAATGAGCGAGACTAACTTGCTGGAACGCTCTGCCGCCGAGTTCGAGCGGGCAATGCAGCGGAACATCAAAGGCCTCGGGTATTTGGCGTCGCCAGCGCCCGTTCTTGGCGCCAGCCCAAAGGACACGCTGATTTCCCGCGGAACGTTGCGGCTTTATCATTACCGCCCGATGTCCGACGAAGTGTATAGGGTTCCGATCCTGCTGGTCATGGCGACAACCAATCGCGGCTATATCTTTGATATGGTGCCGGGACAGAGCCTTGTTGAATTCCTGCTTAAGGCCGGGTTCGACGTGTTCATGATTGATTGGGAAGCTCCGCGCCAGGATGAAAGCCATTTGGGGCTGGACGATTATGTCCTCGATTTCCTGCCAAGTTGCGTCGAACGCGTACTCAAGGAAACCGGCGAGCCGGACCTGACCGTCGTCGGCTATTGCTTTGGCGGCGTGCTTTCGCTGCTGTGGGCGGCAATCAATCCGGGGCCGCCGCTCAAAAATCTCGTGACCTTCACGACGCCGGTCAATTTCAAAGGCATGGAGATGTTTCAGGCCTGGTCAGACAAGCGCTTCTTTGATGTCGACCGATTGATCGCAACATACGGAAACTGCCCGGCGGAAATGCTGTATTCGGCTTTCGACCTGTTGCGGCCCGGTGCAAAGATTGCAGGGAATATCAGGTTGTGGGACAATCTGTGGAACGACGAATATGTGAAATCCTTCCGCATGTTCGATCGCTGGGCCACCGATATGCTGCCGCTTGCCGGGCGATATTTCAAGGAAACCACCGAGCAGTTGATGTGGGACAATGCCCTGTATGAAGGAACAATGGTGATCGCCGGCAAGAAAGTGGATCTTGCCAACATCAAGGTACCGTTCATGCATGTCGTCGCCGAGCATGACCATATTGTACCCTATGAAGCATCAAAGCCTTTGGTCCCGATGATCGGTTCGGCCGACAAGCAGGAGGTGATGTTGAAAGGCGGACATGTCAGCCTCGTGGCGGGTGGAAATGCGATCAAGCGGCTTTGGCCGCAACTCGACAATTGGCTACAGGAGCGCAGCCTTTGAGCGATTACCCAAAAACTGTGGATTGTGGCGGAGTGCCGATAACCCTTGCGCCTTTTGAGGTCATCCATCTCGGAGCCGTGAGGGCATTTGCCCAGTCGCTTCCAGGGCATGACCTGCTTTTCCTCGCGCGCGATATCCAGCACCCCAAAGTGATCAATGCGTGGATTGATTCGATCGCCGATGGCGAAATTACCAGTCTCATTGCACTTGCCGGGGACGAGGTTGTCGGGACAACTGCAATCGTGCGCGACCCGCTGAGCTGGTCTTCGCATGTTGCCGAACTGCGGATCCTGATTTCGGAGGACATGCGCGGAAAGGGCCTTGGCCGGATATTGTTGCAGCATTGCTTTGCCGATGCAGTGGAAAGCGGTGCCGAAAAGATTATGGCGCGCATGACTCCCGATCAGCGGGGTGCCATTGCACTGTTCGAGGAAATGGGATTTCGCGGCGAAGCGATGCTGCGTGACCATGTCCGTGACCGCGATGGAAAGGTGCACGACCTAGCTATTTTGAGCCTAGACGTCGCTCGCGTCGCTGCGCAACACGGGGCATTCGGTTTTTCGGAAGCTCATTGATCGTTTATGTCCATGCTTGAAGGCATCCGTATTGTCGACCTGTCGAGCGTCGTCTTTGGTCCCTATGCAACGCAAATGCTGGCCGATATGGGGGCTGATGTCATAAAGGTGGAGCCTCCAATCGGTGAAGTTTCGCGCTATATAGGCAGGCATTCCAAAACCCGTGGCATGGGGTCGACCCACATGACCCTTAACCGCGGAAAACGCTCAATTATACTCGACCTCAAGAATGCCGATGATCTACTCGTCATGCGCAAGCTTTTGAAGACGGCCGATGTCTTTATCCACAATGTGCGCAGCAAGGCAATTTCAAGGCTTGGCTTGGCTTATGATGCGGTCAAAGACATCAAGCCGGACATCATCTATGTTCATTGCACCGGTTTCGGGCAAAATGGCCCCTATCGCGATTTGCAGGCGTATGACGATGTCATTCAGGCGGCGACCGGGGTTGCATCGCTATTGCCACGTGCCGATGGTAACCCGAGACCACGGTATCTGCCGTCTCTGATCGCTGACAAAGTGTCCGGCCATTATGCGGCTCAAGCCATGCTTGCGGCTATTATTCACAAGTTGCGTACAGGTGAGGGTCAGCATGTTGAAGTGCCAATGTTCGAGGCCTTTGCCACTTTCAATCTGACCGAACATTTGCATGACGCGACATTCGATCCGCCACGCGGGCCGATCGGCTACCCCCGCCAACTCGATCGCGGTCGCCAGCCCTTCCCGACGGCTGATGGCTATATCTCGATCGTTGCCTATACCGACGGGAAAATGGCGACGCTTTTCGCGTTGTTGGGTGATCCCGAAGTTCTATCGAAGCCCGAGTTTGCGGGGCCGAGCGAAAGGTTCAAGAATTCAGCGGCACTTTATGACGAGATCGCCCGCCTGACGCCCGCCAAAACGACTGACGAATGGATGGCCTTGCTGACCTCGACCGAATTTCCGGCAATGCCTGCGCGCGACCTTGCCGATATTTTCAATGACCCCCATCTTGTAGCGACCGGTTTTTTCCAAACCAGGGCGCACCCGACCGAAGGCCGGTTCAAGCAGATTACGCCGCCGATCCGGTTTGCGGCCGACAGGGACCGGACGATCGGCTTTGCGCCGGGTCTGGACGAACATGGTCCTGAGTTGCGTCAGGAACTAGAAGACCTCGAATAAACCGGCGGCACCCATGCCACCGCCGATACACATGGTCACCACGGCGCGTTTTGCGCCGCGTCTTTTGCCTTCAATCAAGGCATGGCCCGTCAGACGCGAACCAGACATCCCGAATGGATGCCCGATAGCAATCGCACCGCCATCCACATTGAGCTTGTCATTGTCGATCCCGAGCCTGTCACGGCTGTAAATGACCTGAACGGCAAAGGCTTCGTTCAATTCCCAGAGATCGATGTCATCGACCGTCAGTCCATGCCGTTCGAGCAGCTTTGGCACCGCGAAGACCGGACCAATTCCCATTTCGTCGGGCTCGCAGCCAGCAACAGCGAAACCGCGAAAAGCGCCCATCGGTGTGAGCCCCCGACGCGCGGCTTCCTTTGCGGACATGACGACACAAACACTCGCGCCATCGGAGAGCTGGCTGGCATTGCCCGCCGTCACGGTTCCACCGTCATAAACCGGCTTCAAACCTGAAATGCTATCCAGTGTCGTGCCGGGACGCATGCCTTCGTCGCGATCGAGCGTCACGGACTCTTCGCCAATCACGTTGCCGTCCTTGTCCTTGATTTTCTTGGTGACGGAAATCGGAACGATTTCCTGTGCCAGCCGTCCTGCCTCGAATGCGGCAGACACGCGCTGTTGCGATTGCGCGCCATACTCGTCCTGCATCGCGCGTGTGACACCATAGCGCTTCGAAACATTCTCCGCGGTATCGATCATCGGCAGCATCAGGTCGGGGCGATTGGCCTGCACCCAATCCGAATGGTAGTGTTTCAGATTCTTGTTGGGCAGCACCAGGGATACAGAATCCAGCCCGCCCGCAACATAGATGCCTTCCTCGCCAGACATTATCCGCTGCGCCGCAATTGCGATCGTCTGCAAACCTGACGAGCATTTGCGATCAAGTGTCATGCCCGGCACTGACACCGGTAATCCGGCACGCAAGGCAGCAACGCGGGCAATGTTGTTTCCTGTTGCACCTTCGGGATGGGCAGAGCCCAACAGCACATCGTCAACCTCGGCAGGAGCCACCCCTGCCCGCTCGATCGCTGCGGTGATGACATGGGCAACAAGATCAGACCCGTGCGTGTCGGTCAGGGAACCGCGATGTGCCTTTCCGATTGGGGTGCGGGCTGTGGAAACAATGACGGCGTCCTGCATGGCTTTCTCCAGTTTTCGATTCTCTGCTTTCCCTGACTTTCGCGAAATGGCAAGTGATGATCATGGCCAGACAATTCATTGATCTTTCAATCCCGATCACCAATGACATCGTTTCTGATCCGGAGGTCATGCGACCGCGTGTCACCTACATGACGCATGATAACACCTGGCAGCAGATTGCCTCCTTCTTCCCCGGCTTGACGCGCGAGGATCTGCCAGACGGTGAAGGCTGGGCAGTCGAGCAATTGACGCTGTCGACGCACAACGGGACCCATATGGATGCTCCGTGGCATTTCCATTCAACCACCGACAGCGGCGCGACGCCTGCCCCCAGTATCGATGAGGCGCCGCTCGACCTGTTCTTCAGGCCCGGTGTGAAACTCGATTTTTCGGATCGCCCAAACGGACATGTAGTTTCGGCTGCTGAAGTCGAGGCAGAACTGGCCCGGATTGGCCACGCACTCCAGCCTTTGGATATTGTGCTTATTCAGTCCGGGGCCGTTTATGTCACTGATAATTTCATCGATCAGGGTTGTGGCATGGGAGCTCAAGCGACGCTTTACCTGACCGAACGGGGTGTGAAAGTCGTCGGCACCGATGCGTGGAGCTGGGATGCGCCTTTCAGCCATACAGCAAAACGCTGGGCCGAAACCCGCGATCCGTCGATCATCTGGGAAGGCCACAAAGCAGGACGCATCCATCCCTATTACCAGATCGAAAAACTGGCGAATCTGGCCACGCTGCCCGCAACGGGATTCACCCTGTCCTGCTTTCCCGTGAAGATCGCCCGCGCCAGTGCGGGCTGGATTCGGGCGGTTGCGCTGATCGATAGCTGATCCCGCACCATATGGGCGACGTTGCTGCAGTCGGCTCCCGAGAGCGAAAGCGTCCAGTCTGGCAGGACGAAGTTGTGGGTGTCCATTTGCGCAGTTTTGTCGTTGAAATGTGCGTTTCCGTCGTCGCGTCATGCGAGGTCGAAATTGGCGTTGAGCGGCGACAAATACCGCGAGCACCTTCCGGATCGGGACTACAAAAACCACCTACTAAATACCCGCTTCATCCGCGCGCCAAACCGCCCGGTGCATGAAGAGAACACGAACCTGCCCAAATAGGAAAGCGATATTTGGGCGGTTTAGCCGTTGAGCGTCACGACCATATAGAGCGTCCAGACTATCAGGATTGCCAGTGTCAGCCACGTGCCGACAACACCAATCTGGCGGGGAACGGGTGGGTTTGTGCTGGCTGGCGCATAAAGCCCGAAGATGTGCGCGACCCGCGACAGGAGAAACGCTCCGGCGACAGCACTCAAGGCGATGTGATTGGCATGCAGTTCAAGCAGGCCGATCAGGATAATGGCGATCGGGGCATGCTCGGCAAGATTGCCATGGCTACGGCTCGCGCTGGTCAGCTTTGCGTCGCCTCCATCGCCGAATGGCACCTTCGCGCGGATGCGCTGGCGCACAGTTTCAATCGCTGTGATCAGCAGCATGATCGCGCAGATAGCGGCCGTGATAGCGGTAATCGGCAATGCCATTGTGTCCCTCCCCCTGGATGTATTGGGTTATGCGGCTCGCACTGCGAAAAGTCTATCGCTAGAAAGGCAATTAAAGGGGAATATCCGTCGCGATGTTGCTGCACAAAAAACTGCGCGCGGCGGTGTTGGAACGAGCCGATCCTTTACGTGCGACCGGCATGCGGGCCTATATGAAGTCAGCGATGCCGTATCTGGGCGTGCCATCGCCTCAAATGCGGGCTATTTCGAAGACCGTGTTTGCCGGCTTGCGCTACGAGAACAGTGCCAAATAGCAGGGCGATGTGCTCGAAATCTGGCGCAACGCAAAGTTTCGCGAGGAATATTATGCGGCGATAGAGTTGACCGCCGTGCGACAGGCGCGCACTTTTCAAAGGGTTGATGCCCCGCCAATGTATCGCGAAATGATCGTGACGGGCGCGTGGTGGGACACAACCGACGCCATTGCCACGACGCGGCTTGGCGAGATACTGATCGCCGACCGTGAAGCGATGTCTCAGGCCATGCTTGCCTGGGCCATTGACGACAATATGTGGATCCGCCGAAGCGCAATATTGTGTCAGTTGAAGGCCAAAACCAATATGGACCTTGATCTGCTCTATGCATGCATAGAACCCTCGATCGGGTCGAAGGAGTTTTTCCTGCGCAAGGCGATTGGCTGGGTCTTGCGCCACTATGCACGGACCAATGCGGACGAGGTTCGCCGTTATGTAAAAGCCAATGAAGCGCGACTCAGCAATTTGAGCAAGCGCGAGGCGTTGAAACACATTGGCTGATTGTCGGAGTTACACCATCTCAAGAATGACGGCATCAACCGCCAGACTATCCCCCGCCATTGCGTTGAGCGACTTGACCACGCCGGCCTTTTCGGCACGCAGGATATTTTCCATCTTCATCGCTTCGACCACGGCAAGCGGTTGCCCGGCCTCGACCTTGTCCCCTTCGCCCACGTGCAGCGCCACCAGCAGGCCGGGCATCGGGCACAGCAAGTATCGGGAGAGATCGGGCGGTATTTTCTCGATCATGTGTACTGCAAGCGGGGCGATATGGGCCGGAAGGACGCGGACCTTGTGAATTGCACCGCGCGTCGTGAGTGTGAAACCAGTGCGCGTCTTTGCGATCTTCACTGCCAGCGGAACATCAGCGATTTCGGCATCGATCAGGCGATCGCCCGGTGTATATTCCATCGCGAGGTCCAGCGTCTCGCCATCCACGGTGACTTCGTCTTCGGCCAGTACGACATCGTGGGCGGTGCCTCCGATCAGAACCTGCCATGCCGATGGTGGCGCGAGCCGCTTGCCAAGTTGTCCATCTACCCGTCGAGCGCGATCTGCCTCTGCCGTCGCCGCAAAGGCAGCGATGGCAGACAGCGCACGCAAGAGTTCGGGCGACGCTGGCGCGCCTCGAAAGCCATCCGGATACTCCTCGGCAATAAACCCTGTCGTCAAATTTCCGGAACGGAAGCGCTCATGTTGCATAATCGCGGAGAGAAAATCGATATTGTGCCCGACTCCCTGAAGTTCGAACTGGTCAAGCGCGAGGATTTGCCTGTCGATCGCCTCTTCACGGGTCGCCCCATAGGTGACGAGCTTCGCAATCATCGGATCGTAGAAAATCGAAACTTCGCCACCTTCGGCTACGCCGTCGTCCAACCGCACACCATTTTCGGCCGCGGGTGGATTGTAGCGCACCAGCCGCCCGGTCGAGGGCAGGAAGCCGCGATACGGATCTTCGGCATAAACCCGGTTTTCAACCGCCCAACCGTTCAGCTGCACATCATCCTGCGTGAAGTTCAGCGCCTCGCCATAGGCCACGCGGATCATCTGTTCGACGAGATCGATGCCGGTGATGCACTCGGTCACTGGGTGCTCGACCTGGAGGCGGGTGTTCATTTCGAGGAAATAGAAGCTCTCGCCCGTCGGATCAGCGCCGCTCACGATCAGTTCGACTGTCCCTGCACTGTGATAGTCCACTGCGCGGGCGAGCGCGACACATTGTTCGCCCATCGCCTTGCGCATTTTCGGCGTAACGAAGGGAGATGGCGCTTCCTCGACCACCTTCTGGTGGCGGCGCTGGATCGAGCATTCGCGTTCGTTCAGGTACAGAATATTGCCATGTTTATCGCCGAGAATCTGGATCTCGATGTGGCGCGGGTTGAGGATGAATTTCTCGATAAAGACGCGATCATCGCCGAACGAGTTCAGCCCCTCGCGCTTGGTTGCGTCAAAGCCTTCCCGAACGTCCGTTTCATTATAGGCAAGCCGCATCCCCTTGCCGCCGCCGCCCGCGCTGGCCTTCATCATCACCGGATAGCCGATCTCGGCAGAAATCCGCACCGCATGTTCGGTATCGTCGATCTCTCCGACGAAACCGGGGACGACATTGACCCCCGCCTTCAGGGCGAGCTTTTTGGACTCGATCTTGTCCCCCATCGCCGCAATCGCGCCAATCGGCGGGCCGATAAAGGCAATGCCATTGTCCGCCAGCGCCTGCGCGAATGAGGTGCGTTCGGAGAGGAAGCCATAGCCGGGATGGACAGCCTCGGCACCGGTTTGCTTGCAGGCCTCGATGATCTTGTCGGCCAGCAAATAGGACTGCGCAGCCGGCGACGGCCCGATATGCACCGCCTCGTCCGCCATCAGCACAAACGGACTGCGCGCATCGGCATCCGAATAGACCGCAACCGTCGCGATCCCCATCTTCTTGGCCGTGCGCATGATGCGGCAGGCGATCTCGCCACGATTGGCGATGAGGATCTTTTTGAACATTACTCAGCCGCTTCCTGCTCTGGAGGCATATTGTGACCAAGCAGGCGGAGAACGTCGGCCGCGGCTTCGACGACATTGGTCCCGGGGCCATAGATCCCGACAACGCCCGCATTCCTCAAAAACTCATAGTCCTGCGGAGGAATGACCCCACCCGCGAACACCTTGATATCGCTGCGACCCGCCTCTCGAAGCAGCCGGATCAGTTCGGGGATCAAAGTCTTGTGGCCAGCCGCCAGCGAGGACGCGCCGATGGCATCGACATCCTTTTCAAGCGCCAGTGCAAGGGTCTCCTCTGGCGTCTGGAACAGCGGGCCGGAGATCGTCTCGAAGCCCATGTCCGTGAATGCTGAGGCGATGACATTGGCCCCGCGATCATGCCCGTCCTGCCCCATCTTGGCGACCAAAAGACGAGGCTTGTGTCCAAGGCGACGACCCACGGCATCGACGCCTTCGACGACCAAAGCATAGCGCACATCGTTCGCATAGGCCTTGCCATAAATACCCGTCACTGGCGTCGGGGTCGTGCCGTAACGACCGAACTCGGCTTCCATCGCATCGGAGATTTCACCTAGAGTCGCCCGCGCGCGGGCCGTTTCGACCGCCAACGCCAGGACGTTCGAACCGTCACGCGTTCCCGCTGTCAACGCCTTGAGTGCCGCCTGACAGGTGCCCTCGTCGCGCGATGCCTTCGTGGCGCGAATTCGGGCAATCTGCCCTTCACGCACCTTGGCGTTGTCGATGTCCAGAGTGTCGAGATGTTCCTCAGTGCCAAGGCGATATTTGTTCACCCCGACGATCACGTCCTCGCCCTTGTCCACCCGCGCCTGACGCGCCGCGGCGGCTTCCTCGATCAGTCGCTTGGGCATTCCGGAGGCAACCGCCTTGGTCATGCCGCCTATGGCATCGACCTGGCCAATGATTGTCCACGCCTGATCAACCAGTTCGGCGGTCAGCGCTTCGACATAGTAGGAGCCGCCCAATGGATCGACCACCTTTGTGATCCCGCTCTCCTCAGCCAGCACAATTTGTGTGTTGCGTGCGATCCGGGCCGAGAAGTCGGTCGGAAGCGCAATCGCCTCATCAAGCGCATTGGTGTGGAGCGACTGGGTTCCGCCCAAGGTCGCGGCCATCGCCTCGATCGTGGTGCGGATGACGTTGTTGTAGGGATCCTGCTCCTGCAAGCTCACGCCCGACGTCTGGCAATGGGTGCGAAGCATCTTCGAACGCTCGTCTTTCGCACCCAACCCGTCCATCACCCGGTACCAGAGTGTTCGCGCGGCGCGAAGCTTCGACACTTCCATGAAGAAGTTCATGCCGATGCCGAAAAAGAAGCTCAACCGTCCGGCAAAAGCATCGATATCAAGCCCGGACTCCATCGCCCGCTGCACATATTCCTTGCCGTCGGCAATGGTGAAGGCCAGCTCCTGAACCGCCGTCGCCCCGGCCTCATGCATATGATATCCGCTGATCGAAATACTATTGAATTTCGGCATGTTGGCAGACGTATATGCGATAATGTCCGAAACGATACGCATCGAGGGTTCGGGCGGATAGATATAGGTGTTGCGGACCATGAACTCCTTGAGGATGTCGTTCTGGATCGTCCCGTCGAGTTGGGATTGTGCAACGCCCTGCTCTTCTCCCGCGACGATGAAGAATGCGAGGATCGGGATCACCGCGCCATTCATTGTCATTGAGACTGACATCTGATCGAGCGGGATGCCATCGAACAGGATCTTCATGTCCTCGACGCTGTCGATCGCCACACCTGCCTTGCCGACATCGCCGACAACGCGGGGGTGGTCGCTGTCATACCCGCGATGCGTGGCCAGATCGAAGGCGACTGAGAGGCCTTTTTGACCCGCGGCAAGATTGCGGCGGTAGAACGCGTTCGATTCCTCGGCGGTCGAGAAACCGGCATATTGCCGAATCGTCCACGGCCGTCCGGCATACATCGACGCCCGGACGCCGCGCGTGAACGGTGCAAAGCCCGGCAAGCCGGGATCACCAGCGTCATCGCTCGTGTAGAGTGGCTTTACGGCAATGCCTTCGGGCGTGTTCCAGGTCAGGTCCTTGCCCTTGACCTCCTTGGCCGCTGCCGCCTTCCAATCTTCGATATTGGTCATTCTACTTGCCTGTAAACACCGGTTTGCGCTTCTGGAGGAATGACATTCCCCCCTCCGTCGCATCTGCGCTTTTGCCCGCGATACGTTGGCTTTCGGCTTCGCGGGTCATGGCGCTCGCATAATCCATCTCAAGCGCGGCCGCGATATTCTGCCGCATGAGGCCCAGCGCAAGCGTTGGCCCGTTCGCCAAGCGCGTGGCCAGCGTCTTTGCCTCGGCCTGCAAATCGGCGTCCTCGACGCATTTGTAGATCAGCCCCCAGTCAGCAGCCTGTTCACCGCCGATTTTTTCACCGAGAAGCATCATCTGCGTCGCGCGCGCCTTGCCGATCAGACGCGGCAGCATCCAGGTTGAACCACCATCCGGCACCAGTCCGATATTGACGAACGCCTGCAGGAAATAGGCCGATTTTCCGGCGATCGCGAAATCGCTGCAGAGCGCGAGGCTGCATCCGATCCCCGCTGCAGGACCGTTGACTGCAGTGACGATCGGCACGTTGAGCTTGGAGAGCTTGACCATTGTCGGGTTATAGCTGCGAGTCAGCGCACCATAGGGTCCGCTCGCACCAAGCGCCGCCGCACCACCGCGCGCCTGCAAATCGGCACCTGAGCAGAATGCCCGGCCCGCGCCTGTTATCAGCAGGGCTCGTGCGCCTTCTAGATTATCTACTGCTTCGGAGATTTCGTCCGCCATGTGCGGCCCCATCGCGTTCAGCCGTTCAGGACGATTGAGCGTGATTGTCGCGATGGCGTCGGCGATTTCGAGTGTGATTGTTTCGTATGTCATTTCAGTGCGCGCCCTCCTTCGGCGTCTCCATGATTTCGGTCAGCATCCCGCCCATATCCTTGGGGTGGACGAAAAAGATCAGTGTGCCGTGCGCCCCGATGCGGGGTTCACCCAGCACCCTTTTACCCAGCCCCTCGAATTCGGCCTTGGCGACATGGATGTCGGGAACTTCGAAGCAGACATGATGCTGCCCGCCGAGTGGATTCTTGGCTAGAAATCCGTGGATCGGCGAGTCCGCACCCAGCGGCTCGATCAGTTCGATCTGGCTATTGGGCGTATCGACGAAGCAAACCTTCACTCCCTGTGTTGGCATGTCGAACGGCTCATGAATCTTCGTTGCCCCCATCACATCGCGCCAATGCGCAATACTGTCCGGGATCGAGGGTGTGGCAACGCCGATATGATTGAGGCGGCCGAGCTTCACGCGGCGGGTTCCACAGTCACAGGGAAGTTCACGGAATTGGCAATGTAGCAAAGCTCATGCGCCTTGTGATGCAGCGCCTCGACCGTGGCGGGGTCCGCAGGCCCTGCATAAGTGATTTTAGGCCGCATCGTTGCACTGAGCATCGCAACCTTGCCATCATCTCGCTTCCCGACCTGACCAATGGCATGATCGACATAGGACGTCACATTGACGCCTGACCGTGAGGCAAGATCGAGGAAGAACAGCATGTGACAGCTCGCTAGAGCGGCAACCAGACCCTCTTCGGGATCGACACCGGCAGGATCGGAGAAAGCTGTGCCAACGACCGATGGCGAAGCCGACGCAGGCACATCGGCGCCGCCATCGAACTTCCAGCGATGCGCGCGGCTGTATTTGCGGGATTCGAAGGATTCACCGTCCCGGATGTGCCATTCGATTGTAGCTTCATATGTGCTCATTTGAGGCTCCTAAAGTGGAATATTATCATGCTTCTTCCACGGATTCTCCAGCGTCTTGTTCCGCAGTTTCCGCAGCCCCAGCGCAATCCGCCGCCGCGTTGAATGCGGCATGATCACTTCATCAATGAACCCCTTGCTCGCCGCCACGAACGGGTTGGCGAAGCGGTCTTCATATTCCTTCGTTCGTTCGGCGATCTTTTCCGGATCGCCGATATCCGAGCGGAAGATGATCTCCACCGCGCCTTTCGCGCCCATCACGGCGATTTCCGCGGTCGGCCAGGCATAGTTCAGGTCACCGCGCAGATGCTTTGACGCCATGACGTCATAGGCCCCGCCATAGGCCTTGCGGGTGATCACCGTGATCTTCGGTACCGTCGCTTCGGCGTAGGCGAAGAGCAGTTTTGCGCCGTGCTTGATGATGCCCGAATGCTCCTGACCCACTCCCGGCAGGAAGCCCGGCACGTCGACAAAAGTGATGATCGGAATTTCGAACGCATCGCAAAAGCGCACGAACCGCGCGGCCTTTTTCGACGAATTGATATCGAGGCAGCCCGCCAGGACCATCGGCTGGTTCGCGACGACGCCCACCGTGCGCCCCTCGATCCGCCCAAAGCCGACAAGGATATTGCCCGCATGGGTCGGCTGGATCTCGAAGAAATCACCCTCGTCCATCGTCTTGCGGATGACTTCGTGCATGTCATAGGGCTGGTTGGCATTGGCCGGGATCAGCGTGTCGAGGCTGTCCTCGACGCGATCCCAGGCGTCAGCCGTCGGCCGTTCCGGCACCGGCATCCGGTTGTTTTCCGGCAGGAAGTCGAAGAAGTCGCGCGCTGCAAGAAGCGCCTCGATATCATTCTCGAACGCTACGTCTGCGACACCAGACTTGGTCGTGTGCGTGATCGCGCCGCCAAGCTCTTCCTGCGTCACCACTTCGTTGGTCACGGTCTTCACCACATCCGGGCCGGTGACGAACATGTAGGACGAGTCCTTCACCATGAAGATGAAGTCCGTCATCGCGGGCGAATAGACCGCCCCGCCTGCGCAGGGACCCATGATCAGGCTGATCTGTGGAATGACGCCCGATGCAAGCACGTTGCGCTGGAACACCTCAGCATAGCCGCCGAGCGAGGCCACACCCTCCTGAATCCTCGCGCCGCCGCTGTCATTCAGCCCGATGACGGGCGCGCCGACCTTCATCGCATTGTCCATCACCTTGCAGATTTTCTGCGCATGCCGTTCCGACAGCGAGCCTCCGAACACCGTAAAATCCTGAGAGAAAACGAACACCAGACGCCCGTTGATCGTGCCTGATCCGGTGACCACGCCGTCACCCATGATCTTGGTGTCCTCCATCCCGAAATCGGTGCAGTTATGCTCGACATACATGTCGAGTTCCTCGAACGAGCCTTCGTCGAGCAAGATATCGAGCCGCTCGCGCGCGGTCAGTCGCCCCTTGGCGTGCTGGGCATCGATCCTCTTCTTCCCGCCGCCAAGTCGCGCGGCATCTCGCCGTTTTTCAAGTTCCGCAATGTTGGAGGACATTATTTTCCCTTGTCTACAAAGCACGCATTCTTGCGCCAGCGACACGAAATTGCAAATGTGAATTTGCAAAGTTGCAAAGTTAATATTTGCAGATTAGGCTGCGCACATGTCCAAACGCCGCATCTTCGCCGGGGAACGGCTCAAATCACTTCGTGACAGTCGCGGGTTGAAACAGGCTGAAATGGCCTCCCGGCTCGGCATCAGCGTGTCCTATCTCTCGCAGCTGGAGCATGATGATCGCCCGCTTACCGCTCCACTGCTGGAAGCGTTGGCGCGGGATTTTTCTCTTGATTGGGATGCGTTCGAAGAAGACGGCGCCACCCGTCGGTTCGCCGCCCTTCGCGAAGCCGCGGCCGATCCACTTTTCAACTCGAGCCTCTCCCCCGAACAACTGACGCGCATTGCCGAACAGCAGCCCGCACTTGCCGATCAGTTTGTCCAGCTTCATGCTGCTTATCGGCGGGCTGGCGAGCGCGTCCAAATGGTCGACGAGGCCATGTCGAGCGACAATGTCGGCGGGAGCCGCCTGCCCTGGGAAGAGGTTCGCGACTGGTTTCACGACGCAGGCAACTATGTCGATCCGCTCGATCGCGCCGCTGAAGCGCTCGCGATGCAACTAAAGGGAATGATGCCGAACACCGAGGCGCTCGAACACTATCTTCGCCATGACCTCGGGATATCGCTGATTTACCAGACGGCATCGGGATTGCGTGATTTCGACGCAACAATGGGGCATCTGATCATCGATCAAGGCCAGCCGCCCGAAAGCAGGCGCTTTCAGCTTGCGCATCAGTTAACCGCGATTGCGCTGCGCGAGGAAATCTCGACGGTGGTGGAAGGCGCGAAACTGCGCACCGCGGCGGCCCGGCAACTGTTGTTCGTCGGCCTTGCCAACTATGCCGCAGGCGCTCTCCTGATGCCCTATACGCGATTTCGTGAAGCCGCGCGGAGCATGCGCCATGATATTGACAGGCTAAGGCAGAGTTTCGGGGTCAGTTTCGAACAGGCCTGCCACCGGCTGTCGACGCTCCAGCGACCGGGGCAACGGGGCGTTCCGTTCTTCTTCTGCCGCGTCGACATGGCCGGAAACATTACCAAGCGCCATTCCGCAACGCGGTTACAATTTGCCCGTTTCGGCGGCGCCTGTCCGCTGTGGATAGTCCATGAGGCGGTCGCAATTCCGGATCGCATTCTTGTCCAGCTCGCCGAGACGCCCGATGGTATCCGGTATGTCTCGATGGCCAAGGGGCTAGTGAAACCTTCGGGCAGTTACGAGCGATCACCGCGGCGCTATGCCGTCGCACTGGGTTGCGAAGCCGAACATGCGCATGAGTTCATTTATGCCGACGGGCTGGACCTCGGATCCGACCGCGCCGCGACCAAAATTGGTATTTCCTGCCGCCTGTGTCCGCGCCCCGATTGCGATCAGCGCGCGTTTCCTCCCTCGGATCGCGCGATTATCGTCGATCCTGATCGCCGCGATGTCGTGCCTTATCGTATCGGTTAGACCTTCACGAGACCCAGGTCGATCAGGCTGTTTGCACAGTCGATGATCGACTCTTCTTCGGGCCGAGTTTTCCAGCCGAGCACCTTGAGTGCGTGGCTTGCATCCATGTTCCGCGTCTTGCCCAATTCACCCGTGACCTGTTTCACCGCCGGATCGAAGAGCGCAAAAAAGCGAACCAGAAATGCCGGTAATCCGCGCATCGGCACCTTTTTGGCTCGGGCGCCCATTCTTGCCTTCAATACTCGCGCAACGTCGATCATTTTGAAAAAGCGCCCGGATGCAATGAAGCGCTCACCCTTCATATCAGGGGCCAATAGCGCCTTGACATGCAAATCTGCGACGTCGCGAACATCAACGATCCCAAAACCGATATCCGGGCAACCCGGCATTGCCCCTTCCAGCAACTTCTTGACCAGTTCGATCGATGTGGACATGTCGCTGCCCCAAACCGGGCCAATGACTGCAGTTGGGTTGATTGCACAAAATTCCATGTCTTCGCCCTCGGCCGCAACCCAGTCACGCGCGGCGCGCTCGGCAATGGTCTTTGAGCGGATATAGGGATAAGCATCAGGGCTCGTAGCATCAGTCCAATCGGCCTCCGTAAAAGTGCCGACCTTCTCGGGATGACCGTAAGCAATGGCAGCTGCAGAAGAGGTCATGACGAAACGCTTGATCCCGGCAGCCTTGGCAGCGCGCAGCACCCGTAAAGCACCATCGCGCGCCGGAATGATGAGTTCATCCTCATGCTTGGGCAAAGCGGCGGGAAATGGCGATGCCACATGGGCCACATGGCTGCACCCCGACATGGCCTCCTGCCAACCTTCGTCAGAACCTAAATCAGCTGCGTAGAACTTCACTTTGCCATCATCCACTGCAAGCGACTTCCTAACGCTCGCTTCCTTCGCAAGGCTGCGGATGGTTGTGTGGACATTCCATCCCTCTGCAACGAGTTGCCGGATAATGTATCCTGCAATGTAGCCGCTGCCGCCGGTTACCAAGACTGTGCCTGTCATTCTGCCGCTCCTTCTATTTTCTTCAGGCTAGTAGCAAATCAAAACGTATTCAATCGCCAATCGGGGCTTGCCCTCACCTGCCCCATCGCCAATAGAATGCATATCGAGATGGAGTGCAGGATGGACGGACAGGACCTTTTCCCGGTTCCCGCCGAATGGGCAAAAAAAGCGCGGATCGACGCCGCGAAATATGATCAGCTCTATGGTCGGGCGCTCGGTGATCCTGGCACATTCTGGCTCGAACAGGCAAAACGCCTGCAATGGATCAAACGCCCGGAAATCGCCGGTGACTGGTCATTTGATGCCACCACTTTCCATATCCAGTGGTTCTCCGACGGCAAGATCAATGCCTCCGCAAACTGCATCGACCGGCATCTGCCGACGCGCGGAGCGCAGACGGCGATCATCTGGGAACCTGATGACCCCAATAACGAACCGAAAAGCTTTACCTACCGCCAACTCCACGCCGAAGTTTGCCGATTTGCCAATGTCCTGAAGGCACAAGGCGTCCAAAAAGGTGACCGCGTTACAATCTACATGCCGATGATTCCTGAGGCAGCTTTTGCACTGCTGGCCTGCGCGCGTATCGGGGCGATTCATTCGGTCATATTTGGAGGATTTTCGCCCGATTCTATTGCCGGCCGGGTCCAGGACTGCGACTCCGCCTATATTGTCACCGCCGATGAAGGGCGTCGCGGTGGGAAAACAGTGCCGCTCAAGGCCAATGTCGATGAGGCCGCGCCTTTGTGCCCAAGCCTGAAAAGCGTGATCGTTGTCAAAGCGACGGACGGAAACGTGTCGATGCAGGTGGGCCGTGACATATGGTACCATGAAGCTGCGGCTCAGGTGTCAACCGAATGCCCCGTCGAAGTCATGGGGGCCGAAGATCCGCTCTTCATCCTCTACACATCAGGTTCAACAGGCAAACCAAAGGGCGTTCTCCATTCAACCGGGGGCTATCTCCTCTGGGCAAGCCTGACTCATGAATTGTGTTTCGATTATCGAGCGGGAGACATCTGGTGGTGCGCTGCCGATATCGGTTGGGTTACCGGGCATAGTTACATCCTCTACGGGCCTCTCGCCAATGGCGCGACGACCCTTATGTACGAGGGTGTACCCAACTGGCCGACGCCAAGCCGCATCTGGCAAGTGTGCGACCGGCATGAGGTTCAGATCATTTACACTGCCCCGACCGTCCTGCGCTCCTTGATGCGCGAAGGTGACGAATTCGTAACAAATACATCACGTAAATCATTGAAACTGCTTGGAACGGTTGGAGAGCCGATCAATCCCGAAGCTTGGCGCTGGTATCACAGTGTTGTCGGCGAGGGGCGTTGCCCGATTATCGATACCTGGTGGCAGACTGAGACCGGCGCCGCGCTGATTGCGCCCATGCCCGGCGCAACTGACCTCAAGCCGGGGTCCGCCACGAAGCCTATGCCCGGGGTAGAGCCACAACTCGTCGATGCCGATGGCAAAGTGCTCCACGGGGCAGCGTCCGGCAATCTTTGCATCGTCCGAAGCTGGCCGGGGCAGATGCGCACCGTTTGGAACGATCACCAACGCTTTTTTGAGACCTATTTCACGACCTACCCCGGCAAATACTTCACCGGAGACGGCGCGCGCCGCGATGAAGACGGTTATTGGTGGATTACGGGGCGTGTCGATGATGTGATCAACGTCTCGGGCCACCGTATGGGGACAGCCGAAGTTGAAAGCGCGCTGGTCCTTCACCCGAAAGTCGCCGAAGCGGCGGTGGTAGGAATGGCACACGATATCAAGGGTCAGGGTATCTATGCCTATGTAACGCTGAATGCCGGCGATGAGCCTAACGAAGAGTTGCGCAAGGAACTGGTCGGCTGGGTCCGCAAGGAAATCGGGCCGATCGCGACTCCCGATGCCATCCAGTTTACGCCCGCCCTTCCCAAGACCCGTTCAGGCAAGATCATGCGACGCATATTGCGCAAGATTGCCGAGGGCGATGTCGGCAATCTTGGGGACACGACAACATTGGCTGACCCTGGGGTCGTGGATGATCTGGTTGCAAACAGGGTCGGTTAGCGTTCGTTACTTCATCAGCACCAATTCCTCCGCCATGCTGGGGTGGAGAGCGACCGTATCGTCGAAGGCTGCCTTGTTAAGCCCCGCCTTGACCGCAATCGCAGCCGCTTGAAGGATTTCGGAACTGTCAGGCCCGATCAGGTGGAGGCCGATCACCTTCTCGTCCGACCCGGTGGTGATCATCTTGTACAATCCCCGCTCCTGCCGCCCGGACACCACATTTTTCATCGGGCGGAAATCGCTTTTGTAAATGCGGATGGCATCGCCAAATTCGGCACGTGCCTGCGCTTCAGTCAGGCCAACGCCCGAAATCGGCGGGCTTGCAAAGACCGCGGTCGGGATCGCGCGATAATCGACGGTGCGCTTCATTCCGCCGAAGACCGTATCGGCAAAGGCCTGTCCTTCGCGAATCGCGACCGGGGTGAGTTGCACCCTGTTGGTCACGTCCCCGACGGCATAGATACTGGGAACTGACGACTGGTTATATTCATCGACCACGACCGCCCCACTCTTGTCGAGTGTGACCCCTGCTTCTTCGAGGCCGAGGCCATCGGTATTGGCGTTGCGGCCTGTTGCCCAGAGCACGAGGTCGGTTTCGAACAATCCCTGATCGCCACCGTCGACCACAAGGCAGCCCTTTTCCGAACGCGTGATCGACTTGAAGGGGAAGTGCAAGCGCAGGTCGATGCCCTTCTTGCGGGTCAATTGGACAAGATGATCCACGATCTCGTCGTCATAGCCCCGCAGCATCCGCTCTCCGCGCGTCACGAGCGTTACATGAACGCCGAAAGCATGAAGGATACCGGCAAACTCGTTGGCAATATAACCCGCACCCGCAATGATCGCACGACGTGGAAGCGCATCGAGGTGGAATATCTCGTTCGACGTGATGCCCAGCTCCGCGCCAGGAACATCTGGTCGCGCAGGCCAGGCGCCTGTCGCGATCAGGATCGTTTTGGCGGATACATCCTTGCCGCTTGCCAATCGCACGCTGTTCGGCCCGGTTACATTGGCGCGCTCGTGGAAGATCGTTACGCGGTTATTGTCGAGTGTTTGCGTATACAGCCCCTCGAGCCGGGTCACATCTTTCTGGACTGTATCGCGCAATCGGGGCCAATTGAACTTTGCGCCTTCGATATCCCAACCGAATTGAGCGGATTCATGCAAATCCTCGGCAAAATGGGCACCATAAACGAGCATCTTCTTGGGGACGCAGCCGCGGATGACGCACGTTCCGCCAACGCGATATTCCTCGGCCGCTGCGACCCGCGCACCATGCTGCGCTGCTACGCGCGCAGCGCGCACGCCGCCCGAGCCTGCGCCGATGACAAAAAGGTCGAAATCGAAATCCATTGTTATGCTCCTTTCTGCGAGGCGATTTAGGAGCAGCGTTTCAACACCGCCAATGCCTTTTGCTTATCAGTGTGATCGGAATTCTATCCAAAGGCCCGGGCGATAAGCGCTTCGGTCGATGCATCGAACGCCGCACCCTCCCCATCCATCGCTTTGGCCATTTCCTTGCCCAACTCGACGCCGAACTGATCAAATGGATTGACACCCAGCAATACCGCATTCGCAAATACGCGATGTTCATAAAACGCGATGAGCGCTCCCAAAGTGCGCGGATCGAGTTCGTCGAGCAACAGCGTCAAAGACGGTCGGTCACCGGCATATGACCGCGCGCCATCCTCATTGGGCCGACCAGCCATCAGGGCCGCGCCTTGCGCAAAGCAATTGTTGAGCAATTGCCGGTGATGGGCATCGTCAAGATCATGCCCGGGTTCAATACAGGCGATGAATTCGACCGGTACAAGATGCGTTCCCTGGTGAAGCAATTGAAACACGGCATGCTGCGCATCGGTTCCCACGCCACCCCAGGTAATGGACGCCGATGTCCTGCCAAGAGGCTGACCGGCTGCGGTCACGGACTTTCCATTCGACTCCATCTCGAGTTGCTGAAGGTAAGACGGCAGGAGGCGCAGACGTTCGTCATAAGCGAAAACGGCGCGGGTCTCGCTGCCGCGCGCTTGCGTATAGTATAGATCGACGCAGGCAGCGAGGAATGGCGCGTTCTGCTTCAAAGGCGCGAGCCTGAAGTGCCGATCCATTGCTGCAGCGCCTTCCAGCATCTCTTCAAACGCCGACCAGCCAAGCGCAATCGCTGCCGGAAAACCGATACTCGACCAGAACGAGTATCGTCCGCCTACGGTTTCACTGAATGGAAGAATCCGGGTTTCATCGACCCCCCATTCGAAGGCCTTTTGCGGGTTTGCGGTCAATGCAATGACCCGCCCTTGCGCATCTTCTACGCCTGCGGCTACCATCCAGTTCAACGCGCTTTCGGCGTTGAGAAGAGTCTCCGTGGTCGAAAAGGTCTTGGATGCGACCGCCAGCAGCGTTTTGTGCGGATCAAAACGCGCAAAGACTTCCTTCAAGGCGGAGCCGTCCACATTGGATACGATCGCAATGTCAAAACGCGATGCATCGCGGCCCAAGGCATCGACCAGCAGGTTTGGACCCAATGCCGATCCGCCTATCCCGATATGGAGGACATGGCGAATATCTCCCATGGCACCGGCCTCGATCGCGTCGATCAGGCTGCGCATCCGGCCATGAAATGCCTTTGCGCGTTGCACGCTCTCGGCCGCCCCTTCACCGCGTTCGGCGGTGTGTTCCGCAGCGCGCCCTTCGGTCGGGTTGATGATCCGTCCGCTAAACAGATCGTCGCGACGCGCGATCAGTTCCTGGGACTTCGCCAGCGCCTCGAATCCCGACAAAAGCGATGGCGTCAGGTGGGTTTTTGCCCAGTCGAACCAGATGCCGGCAACACCAAGCGACAGGCTTTCAACACGCCCGGCATCTTTTACAAACAAATCTTCAAGTGACACTTCCGGTTCGGATTCCAAAAACGCCCAAGGGTTGACTGTCATGCGTTTACGCCTCCTGATCCAATAAACGTGCACCTAACGTGGTTGCGCTGCATGAACCAGCCCCGCTTGACGCCGTGCCGACAAAACAGCAGAGCGCGTCCGCATGAATGAACCTCGAACATCCCGTTCCTCCGCCAAGACGGAAAGCAGCTTCTCGGCCTTTCTCGTCAAGCTTATCATCATTGTCCTGATCCTGCGCAGCTTTGTCTTTGCGCCTTTCAGCATTCCTTCGGAATCCATGCTCCCTCGGCTCTTGATTGGTGATTATCTGGTCGTCGCAAAATGGCCCTATGGTTTTACCCATTATTCAATCCCGTTCTCGCCGCCACTTTGGAGCGGACGGATACTCGGTCGCGACCCTGAGCGCGGCGATGTCGTCGTTTTCAAGGCGCCGCCAAGCCAGAGTCAGGACTATATCAAACGCGTTATCGGCCTGCCGGGTGACTTGATCGAAGTACGGAACGGTCAGGTAATTCTCAATGGAACACCTGTTCCGCGCAAACGTATTGGCGACTTCATCGAACCGTTAACCGACAACAGCGCGTGCAAGAAAGCCGACGCCGCCCAGTTTCGTGAAAAGGCCAGTGACGGTGCGGAACGTTGTCGATATCCGCGCTATCGCGAAATATTACCCAATGGCAAAAGCTATGACGTGCTCGATCTTGGGACGGTGCCCGTCGACGATACCGAAGTTTATTCGGTTCCTGCAAACCATGTCTTCCTGATGGGCGATAATCGAGACCGCAGCGCTGATAGCCGCTTTCCCGCTGTCGAAGGAGGCGGAATCGGAATTGTTCCCAGCGAGAATATCGTAGGCCGAGCGTGGTTCTCGATCTTCTCAACAGACGGAAGTGCAGAATGGCTGAAGCCCTGGACGTGGCTCTCGGCTGCCCGCTGGAGCCGCGTCGGTGAGGGCTTTTGAGCGATCTGGCGTCCTGGCTTGAAGAAACCGTCGGTATCACCCCGCGCGAACCCTCCATTTACACCCGCGCGCTGACGCATGGCAGTCATGGCAGCGAAACATATGAACGTCTCGAGTTTCTCGGAGACCGGGTTTTGGGACTTGTTATTGCCGACTGGCTTTATGCGACTTTTCCCGACGATGCCGAAGGGAAACTCTCCTTCCGCCTCAATGCTCTGGTAACACGTGCGTCATGCGCACAGGTTGGTCGTCAAATTGGTGTCGTACCGTTTATCAAGCTCGGAAAACAGGCACGCGATGACGGAGCCTATGGCAGCGACAATGTTGTCGGTGATGTGGTCGAAGCCCTGATCGGTGCTCTTTGGCTCGATCAGGGGCTGGAACCGGCGCGCGCTTTCATCAAAAAGCACTGGCAAGCGCTGCTGGAGGGACAAGAATCGGCGCCGAGACATCCCAAATCCGAGTTGCAGGAATGGGCCGCTGCCCGGAATCGCAAGCCACCGGTCTATACCGTTACCGACCGATCCGGCCCGCACCATGCTCCACGCTTCACCGTTCACGTTTCGCTCGGATCTGCCGGGGTAGCCAGTGCGGAAGGGAGTTCGAAGCAGGAAGCCGAAACAGCCGCTGCCACAGCGTTGCTGGAGAAGCTCACATGACACAGAAATGCGGCGTCATTGCTATCGTCGGCGCCCCCAACGCGGGCAAGTCGACGCTCGTCAACGCGCTTGTCGGCCAGAAGGTTGCCATCGTTTCGCCCAAGGCACAAACTACTCGGGTCAGGCTCATGGGAATTTCAATCGAGGGCGAGACGCAGATGATGCTGGTCGATACGCCTGGTATCTTCGAGCCGAAGCGACGGCTGGACCGCGCAATGGTCCAAGCGGCGTGGGGTGGCGCGTCGGAGGCCGATGTGATTGCGCTGGTGGTCGACGGCAAAGGCGGGCTCGGTCCCAAGGTTGAGCCGATTGCACAGGCATTGAAGGATAGACCCGAGCCGAAGATCCTGATCATCAACAAGGTCGACCTCGCGGACAAGGCCAAGCTTCTCGTCCATGCCGAGCGCTTGAACCAATGGGCAAAATTCGATGAGACATGGTTCGTGAGCGCGGCAACCGGCGATGGTTTGCCCGAACTCAAAACCGCTCTGGCCAAGGCAATGCCGGAGGGGCCGTGGCATTTTCCCGAAGACCAGGTATCTGACGCAACCGACCGGATGAACGCAGCCGAAATCACACGCGAGCAGCTTTATCTCCAGCTTCATGCCGAATTGCCCTATGCCAGTACGGTCGAAACCGAAAAATACACCGAGCGCGATGACGGTTCGGTGGAAATCCATCAGCAAATACTCGTCGAACGTCCAACCCAGCGCGCGATCATCCTGGGCAAGGGCGGTGCGCGACTGAAGGAAATCGGTTCGACCGCCCGCGCCGAAATCGCCACATCGCTTGGCCGCCGTGTGCATCTTTATCTGCATGTGAAGGTCAACTCTAAATGGGAAGATGATCGCAGCCATTACCGCGACATCGGGTTGGATTGGGTCGACTAACCCAATATTTCTTCGACCCATCGCGGTACAAGGTCCCCTGCCCGGCCCATCCGGCTTTCATGGAACATCACGCTGCCTTGCGACGGATCGAGATTGAGTTCGAGCGTTCTGGCTCCATAGTAACGCGCAGTCTGGACATAGCCTGCGGCCGGGTAAACCGCGCCTGACGTGCCAATCGAGACGAACAAGTCGCAATTTCGCAAGGCCGCCTCAATTTCGTCCATACGGTACGGCATCTCACCGAACCAGACGATATCGGGACGGAGCGCCGCAGCACCACAGGACGGGCACGCGGGCCGGTCGAGCAGGCTTTCACGCCATTGGTTGCGGGCATCACAGGCCATGCACCAGGCAGATAGATGCTCACCATGCATATGAAGCAGGCGCTTCGCACCTGCCCGTTCGTGCAAGTCGTCCACATTCTGTGTGACAATCAGCAGTTCGCCTTGCCAACCAGAGTCGAGATGCCCCAGCGCCCAGTGCGCAGCGTTTGGCTGGGCCTTCTGGATATGATCGCGGCGCATGTCGTAAAAGCGAAGAACAAGATCGGGATCGCGGGCGAAACCCTCTGGCGTTGCCACATCCTCAACCCTGTGTTGCTCCCACAGGCCGCCCGCATCGCGGAATGTGCCAATTCCGCTTTCGGCGGAAATGCCAGCGCCAGTGAGGATCACGATATTGCGGATGTCGTCCATCGCGCGCATGAAGCACAAGAGACAAGGATCGGGCAAGTCATGACGAGCATTGGTATTATTGGCAGCGAAGGACGGATGGGACAGGCGTTGGTTCAGGCCGCTGCAGATGCAGGGCTGACCATTGCCGGCGGCATCGACAAGGATGGCGATCCGATCGCGCTTGCAAAGGTTGCCGATATCCTTCTCGATTTTTCCTCGCCCGGTGCCTTGGTCGGAAACCTTGGCGCGGCGGTCGTAGCAGGCAAACCGATCCTTGTCGGCACCACCGGGCTTGAAGAGCATCACCATCAGGCCCTTGATGATACGGCCCACCATGTTGCGGTGCTCCAGACCGGCAATACGTCGCTTGGAGTCACTTTGCTCGCGCGGTTGGTTCGAGAAGCGGCCTCAAAGCTGGGCGAGGATTGGGACATCGAGATCCTTGAAATGCACCACCGCATGAAGGTCGACGCGCCTTCCGGAACGGCAATAATGTTGGGCGAAGCGGCAGCGGCTGGTCGCGGAATTGATCTTTCCCGAAACGCCGAACGTGGCCGCGATGGCATGACAGGAGCGCGTGCCAGAGGCGCAATCGGCTTCGCCTCGCTCAGAGGCGGCACGATCGCTGGCGATCATAGAGTACTTTTCGCGACCGACGATGAACGGATCACCCTCACACACCATGCCGAAAATAGAAGTATTTTTGCAAGGGGGGCAATTCGCGCGGCAAGCTGGCTCATGCGTCAACCGCCTGGACGCTATACAATGGATCACGTCATCGGAATGTAATCAAATTCGCACGTCTTGGATGCGCGACGTCACTCTTGCGGCGACGAAAACAGAAAACGACCGGCGACCATTGCCAACAACGCTCCAGAAAGCTGGGCCAGGACGAAGCCGGGAATGTTGGCGGGGGCGATTCCAGCGAAGCTGTCGGACAGACTCCGTGCGACGGTTATGGCCGGATTGGCGAAGCTGGTGGAGGAGGTGAACCAGTAGGCCGACGTAATGTACAGCGCGACACTCGCGGGGATCCATTCCGGTCGATGCCGAGCGGTTCCAAGGATGGTCAGAATCAGTCCAAAAGTTGCGATGGCCTCCCCTGCCCATTGCCCTGTGCCGGTGCGGACCTTTGTCGAGAACTGGATGATCGGAAGATCGAACATCAAATGGGCTGCCCATACACCGGCAATACCGAAGACGAGTTGCACCAAAACATATACGATGCAGGTTCGCGCACTGATCTCGCGGCGGAGCGCCATCACCAGGCTCAAAGCCGGATTGAAATGCGCGCCAGAAACTGGGCCGAGCATGGTGATCAGGACAAACAGCATGGCTCCTGTCGCCATCGTGTTCCCGATCAATGCAATCGCGACATTTCCTCCTGCAAGACTCTCGGCCATTATTCCCGATCCTACGACCGTAGCAAACAGGAAGAATGAGCCGATTGCCTCGGCAACCACCGCGCGCCGCACGGTCATTCGGTGTTCGCTCTGCCAATCGCATCAAGCTTTGTTTGCAGGCTGAGACTATCCAGAGACGCAATCGGGAGGTTTACGAATATACTGATCCTGTTGGTCAGCATCCGGAAACAGTCAAAGAATGCAGCATGGACCTCCGCCTCGTTTCCTTCAACGGCGGCTGGATCGGGAAGTCCCCAATGCGCGGACATTGGCTGGCCTGGCCAAACCGGACAGACCTCGTTCGCTGCGTTATCGCAGACGGTGAACACGAAATCGAGATTCGGTGCATCGGGCGCTGCAAACTCTTCCCAACTTTTTGATCGGAATTTTGACGGATCAAAATTCATGATTTCAAGGACATGCGCTGCCACAGGATGAATCTCGCCCCGAGGCTGACTCCCGGCGCTGAACGCGTTGAATTTTCCAATCCCCTCACGTTGCATGATCGCTTCCGCAAGGATCGAGCGCGCCGAATTACCGGTGCAGAGAAACAAAACGTTGTAGATCTGGTTTGTCATGGCATTTCACCCGCAACAGGAGATCGCTGGAGCCTGCTTCTCTGCAAACCCGCTTGGAACACAACAGGCACCGTCCGCGGCATTGTCCGAGGCGAGCTGCTGCAATGTGGGGCTGTCGCCATAGAGGGTCGCTTCACCATGCGTCAGGAATGTCTCCCAGACGATGCCGTCCGGATCGGAAATCCAGCTCTTTTCGGATTGTGCATAACAGCAAGTTGTTGCCCCTTCCTCGAGGACCGGGCGATCGGCCGCCTTGAGTCTGGCATACACTTCAGCGAGTTCGACACTATCCTCGACCTGGATGCCAAGATGCTCAATGCCTTTGGATGCGTGGCGTCCCTCAGAAACCGCGAAATTGACCCGTGGATCCTCAAGCATCCACTTGGCATAGTCGGGCTTGGTCACGCTCGGCGAGACACCGAAGAGTGTGGAGTAGAAACCAATCGACCTGTCGAGGTTTTCTACCCCCATGTGGATATGCAATCGCTTCATGCCGCCGACCTTTCTTCTTTTTGAGGGATAGAGGAAGACACAGGCGAACACGCCGCGCCCCCACAGCAATTTTCCATGAGATAACCAACCAGCGCATTCATCGCTTCGTAGTCAGCACGGTAAATCAATGATCGACCGACGCGTTGCTGCACGATCAAGCCAGCGTGCAAAAGTTGCGCAAGGTGAAATGAAAGCGAGGAGTTGGGAACACCCATTGCCTCGGCCAAAGCGCCGGCCGCAACGCCGTCGTCACCCGCCTGTACCAGCCTTCGGAAGGCTTCAAGTCGTTGATCCTGTGCCAACGCTCCAAGTGCCTTGACTGCGAGCTTCGATTCCAATGCCAACTCCTTTAATTCGACAGTTATGGAAATATCAAATTAAATTGATTCGTCAATGCATATTTCGATAATAATCGAATTATGATGCGCGACGCTCTGCGTTGGGAACTGCGGCTTAGAGCATGTCATCGGCCTATGCTTTGCATGACGTTCAAAAGTTCCACCCGCAAAAAAAACGGGCCCAACCGGTTTCCCAGTTGAGCCCTGACGAGGTGGAAGGTGTCCAAGCGAATTGGAGCCCCTCGGGTCGCTCAACTTGGATATGGGAAACTATCTATATCGTATTGTATAGATTCGACATTCGGCGATCGAACAATCTGGCCAGCTCTTATGCCGGATTGATTGCAGATCCTGCCTAGGCGGGCTAAACTAGGCCATGCTTCGCACTGTTGTCGCTTATGGTCTGGCACTCGCCACTTTCGCGCTTTTGCTCGAATGGATTCAATTGAACCATGTCCTGCGCTTCATCGATACTGATATCTATGTCGGCGTCCTTGCAATCCTATTCACAGCACTGGGACTCTGGATCGGAGTGCGACTTACAGGAAAGCGCCATGAAGGGCCATTCAGCCCGAACGAGCAGACACTGCTGGCGTTGGGGATTAGTGCAAGGGAAAATGAAGTGCTGCGACTGCTCGCAGCCGGCCATTCGAACAAGGAAATCGCCCGGCTCCTGGCAATTTCCCTCAATACCGTAAAAACACATGTGACGAATGTGTTGGCAAAACTGGATGCAAATCGGAGAACCCGCTCTATCAGCAACGCCCGGGCACTGGGCATACTTCCCTAGGAAGGGTGAGTTGGCGCAATTCACCCTTATGGGCGATAGGAAACCTCGCAGCACGTCATTACAAATATCGCATCAACGACAGGAGGCGGGGATGAGCCGATTCGTTTTGATCTATGGTCTTCTTGCAGGCGTGATCTCGATTTCACTGATCTTGGTCAGTTTCGTTCTTGGAGGGGAATCGGGGACTGGCTCGGTCTGGCTCGGTTACCTCATCATGCTTGCCTCACTCAGTCTGATCTTCGCCGGTATCAAGCGTTACCGCGATATCGAGCTGGGCGGAGTTATTCGGTTCTGGGCGGCGACCGGCATGGGCCTTGGCATCGCTGTCGTTTCAGGGGTTGTCTACGCGATTGGGTGGGAGGTGTATCTTTGGCTGACTGATTACAGCTTCTTCCCCGAATATGCCAAGGCCACTATCGAGGCCAAGCGTGCAGCCGGTGCATCGGCCGCTGAAATTGCGAAGCTGACCAAGGAGATGGCGGATTTGGGCAAACAATATACCCAGCCGCTCTACCGGATGGTGATGACCTTGCTTGAAATCTTGCCGGTTGGCGTGGTTGTGTCGTTCATCTCGGGCGCGCTTCTGAGAAAGCACAGGTTTATGCCTTATCGCGGGCGGACCGAGCCATAAGCCACGACCGGAAACTGGTGCTGCCGGTGAGGATTGAACTCACGACCTCAGCCTTACCAAGGATGCGCTCTACCACTGAGCTACGGCAGCACTGGACGTCCGGACCGCCCGTGTAGGGGCGGGCCTATGGACAATGCCTGTGGACGCGTCAAGGGACGAAGGGTAATCAACCCGATTATGCCGAAACCGAACGACGAACGCGCCCAACGCCTATCCGAAGCACTCAGGGCAAATCTGCGCAAGCGCAAGCTAGGGCAGCAACAACCGGACATGCCCGATCATCGCGGTGACCATGAAAAGCAGGGGAAACTGAAGCTCAACCCATCACAAACGCGTTGAGTTTGTTCCCATCGGGATCGCGGAAATATCCGGCATAAAAACCTTCACCTCGGTGGCCGGGAGCCCCTTCGTCGGTCGCACCATTGGCGAGTGCGATTTCATAAATCCGGTCAACCTGATCCTTGTCCTGTGCTTGCAATGCCGCCATCACGCCATTGCCGACGCTTGCCGGATTTCCGTCAAACGGTTTGGTCAGGGCTATCCCGGCTCCTCCACCTGGTTCGCCCCAAGCAATGAAGCTCTCAAAGTCCATCATTCTACCGACCCCCATTTCGGCGGCGATCGCATCGTAAAATGCCGCCCCGCGCGCAAGGTCATTTGTTCCCAAAGTCACATAGCCAATCATAACTTCCTCCTATACCGATAGAAGGAACATTAAGAGAACATATAATTCGTGTCAACAGCCCGCAATGGTCGTTCGATGGAGAAGCCGATGATGTCCATCATATCCGCCAGTCGCTGCGTGGAGTAGCGAACGATTGTCCCACATGACCAGCATGTTCCGCTCCCAGCGGTGGCGATATTGGAACTCCTCGCGGCCCTGCCAACCATAAAGCTCAACCAGTAATTCCGTTGCCTCGGAATCAGCCATCCCTTCGATCCCGATAATATACCCAAAGCAGCTGAACAGGCCTGCGCGGCCTGTCTCGGGGTGTTTGCGGATCATGGGGTGGAGCTGGGTGGCCTCGGCTTCTCGAGACGGGCGGATGTCCATCGAACGCTTGGACTTGTCCCCTTCTCCATAAAAACCATCGGGCGCATAGGCGCGCTTGGCCGAGTGGATCGCCATCTTTCCGTCAAGCCGTGCGCGCATCGTCGCCGACATCGCATCAAGCGCAGCATGTTGGTTGGCAAACAGCGTATCGCCTCCAACAGGTGGAATCTTGATGCCATAAAGGCACGTTCCCGCCGGCGGATTGGCCTGAAAGCTCCAATCGCTATGCCAGTTCTCGGCAAAGAGAGGCGAGGTTTCCTTGGCCTGCCGTTCCACCGCAATGATGTGCTCACGGCCGGGAATCGGAGCAATAAACGGATCGACCCCGAAACCTCCGAACGCTTCGGTAAACCGCTCCAGATCGTCATCGTCGATCGACTGGTCTGGAAACACGAGGACGTGATGGGCCAACCATGCCGCACGAATCGCAGACACAGTTTCTGGGCCAAGCGCTTGCGTCAGATCGATTCCGCGAACGGTCGCGCCACAAGCCTGCCCGGATTTGATGACATCGATCATAGGAGCAGAGTGGCATAGCGAACACCGTCCGCCAAGCCCGAACGTCGTCTTTAACTGACCGCAGACACTTCACGCTCTGATACGGCCAAGGCTTCGGCCTTGTGGGCCAATCCCACCGCGCGGGCTTCATTGGTTCGCTCAAGCCGTTCGGCCATCTGCAACCACGCAAGGCGCGCGTTCAAAAGACGCTCCTTCACATTGACCAGATTGGTCGCTTCGGCTTCGCGCGCGCACTGGGCGGCACGGGTCTGGTAGAATTCAAGGGTCGACACGTTCGCTTCCCTTTCCAGGAAAATTCAGCGCTTGAAACTGCGCCTTTGGCTTGGACCGACGCCAGGTGTGCGTTCGCGAAAAACGATGCGCCCTTTGGTCAGATCATAAGGTGTCATTTCGACATGAACCCGATCGCCCACGACGGACCGAATACGAAACTTCCGCATCTTGCCCGCCGTGTAAGCGATAATCCGGTGATCATTTTCCAGCATGACGCCAAAGCGCCCATCCGGATAAATCTCGTCGATCTGGCCCTCGAGGGTCAATAGATCCTCTTTGGCCATATGATCAGGCGGCCGAAAGATTAACTGCTGAAGCCTTGCCGTTCTTGCCGGTTTCGACTTCATAGGACACGCGTTGATCCTTGTTGAGCGTAACCATCCCGGCGCGCTCGACAGCGGTGATGTGAACAAAGCTGTCCTGGCCGCCATCTTCGGGCTGGATGAAACCATAGCCCTTGTCTGCATTGAAGAATTTGACTGTGCCAATTGGCATGATGCGTTTCCTTTCACGAAAACATTTGTGATCGCTTCCGCAAAAGCACGGGAGCGATGCTGGGTCGTGTCAGAGAAAGCGCTGCTCCGTCGCGGGAGCCTCAAATTTCGTCGGTGGCGACGTTAGCAATCTCCTTATGCGCGCAAATCTCAGAAATAGCAAGGACGCGCTAGCGGGGCCGGTGGTTGGTCCCCAGCCCTGCCGTGATAAACAAAGCGGTCGCTTCGCCCTCGATGTCCGCTGTGTGCCAGGCGCCGGGCGGGTTGATCGCATATTGGCCAGGACCGATCGTGACGGTAGTGTTGCTGCCATCCGGCAATTCCTGATGGAGCGTCATGTTTCCGTCGATGCAGACGACCACTTCGTCGCCGTGGGGATGAACCTCCCAACTGGTCCAGCTTTCAGTAAAGCGATGCATCGCCACCAATCTGCCTTCGGCACCATCCGCGCCATGGCGCGCGCCATAGGCTTCATACCAGTCCATCCCGGTGAACTCGGGTTGGATCACCGCTGTAGCCCCGAGCCCAAGATGGATCGGCTGGTTAAAGAGATTGTTGGCCACCGTCAGGCTATCCGTTCCAACGGCGCGCATGCGCTTTCGAACCACGCGCGAGCAATGCCTGAAAGTTGCGGCCCGACGACATCCAGGACTTTCGCATGATACGCATCCCACCAGCGCAATTCGTCGCGTGTCATAAGATCAGTATCGACCAGCGCACGGTCGATCGGTGCATAGGTCAGGGTCTCGAAACCAAGATACTCGCCTTCTGCGCCTTCAATCTCGCGCCGCTCAACGAGGACCAGATTCTCGACCCGGATCCCATATTCGCCGGATTTGTAATATCCCGGCTCGTTCGAGAGGAACATGCCCGCCGCCAGCGGCTCTTCCGTCCCAGCCTGCCCGCCTGACGATGTCGCGATGCGCTGCGGGCCTTCATGGACCGAGAGGAAGCTGCCAACACCATGTCCTGTACCGTGCGCATAATCGACGCCCGCTGCCCAAAGAAATTGACGAGCGAGAGTATCGAGTTGGGTGCCGCGCGTGCCCGCGGGAAAAACGGCACGGGCAAGGGCGATGTGACCCTTGAGAACGCAGGTAAAACGATCCTTCATTTCGGCAGTTGGCTCTCCAGGTCCGATCCAAACGGTACGCGTCACATCGGTCGTTCCGTCGAGATATTGTCCGCCCGAATCCACAAGATAGATGCTTGACGGCAAAATCGGCCGGTTTGATTGTTCATCCACCCGGTAATGCGGGATTGCGGCATTGGGGCCCGCGCCTGAAATTGTGTCGAACGAGAGATCCTTGAGCTTGCCTGTAGCCATGCGAAATTGGTGGAGCTTTGCAGACGCTGACAGTTCGGTCACGTCCCCCTTGGGAGCATTGAGCGAGAGCCAATGGAGGAATTGCGTCAAGGCGGCACCATCCCGCTTTTGCGCGGCGCGGTGACCAGCCTGTTCTACAGGATTCTTGATTGCCTTTGCCAGCACCGTTGGGTCGCGAACTTCTACAATCTCGGCACCACCGGCTCTGAGCGCGCCGAAAATTGCGGACACGGCGCGTTCTGGATCAACGGCGATCTTCTTGCCGGTCAAATTGGCAAGCGCCGGTGCAAAAGCGCTGCGATCATGGACGCGCACGGCATTGCCAAGGTGCATTCGAACCGCTTCATCGACCTTTTCAGGCGAAACAAAAAGATCGGCCGTCCCATCTTGCCCAACGACAGCAAAGCTCAATGCCACCGGCGTTCGATCGACATCACTTCCCCTCACGTTGAGCAGCCAAGCCACAGAATCGAGCGCCGAAATGATGGTAGCGTCATACCCATTCGCAGTCAGCCAGTCGGCCACGTCTGCACGCTTTTCTGCCGAAGACCGGCCGGTGAACTCATCAGCGTGAACCGCCATTTTTGCGGGCGAAGGTGCTGGTTGATCCGACCATATGGCATCAAGCGGATTGCGCTCGACCGCTACCAGTTCAGCGCCTTTCTCCGCCAAAGCCTTTGTCGCTGCATCGACCCACGTCCGCGTATGCACCCACGGATCATAGCCAATCCGTGCTCCGCTGTTGGAATGCTCCTTCAGCCAGGCTGCCACGCTCGTTTTCGGAACAGACTGATATTGCCAATGTTTCCCATCGACCTGTTCACGCACTTGCAACGTGTATCGTCCGTCAATAAAAATCGCCGCTTCTTCTGGCAGAACCACAGCTGTCCCAGCCGATCCACCAAAACCGGTAAGCCATGCCAGCCGCTGGGCATAGGCACCAACATACTCACTCATGTGTTCATCACAGATTGGAACGACAAATCCGTCGAGCTTGTCGGATTTCAGTTGTACACGCAGGGCTTGGAGACGGTCTTCATAGGTTGACATGGCAAACTCGCGATTGTGTGAGCGTGTTCATATAGGCTAGGCGCTCCAGTCATGAAAGCCTTGCCCCTTGCTTTCGGTGTGTTGGCAATGATTGCCTTCCCGAACAACAGTCTTGCCCAGAAAGTGCACATGACAAGCAATATCTCAAAGCCGCCACTTGCAGCAAAACGTCCGCACAGCAGCACCCATCATGGCGTAACAATGACAGATCCCTATTCCTGGCTCAGGGATCCATCCTACCCCAAGGTGGATGATGGTGATGTGCTCGATTACCTGAAAGCCGAGAACGCCTATTTCGACGCACAAATGAAGCCCCATTCGGCGCTGATTCAGACAATTTTCGATGAAATGAAGGGGCGCCTTAAGGAGGATGAATCGTCCGTGCCACAAAGGGATGGAGACTATCTCTACTGGCGACGCTTCGAAAAGGGCGCTCAGTACAAGCAATGGATGCGCAAACGCGCCACGGGCGGCCCCGAAGAGTTGATCCTTGATGAAGCCGCGCTGGCCAAGGGCAAGGAATTCTTCAGGTTGGGCGGAGTCGCTATCAGCGATGACGACAGGATCATGGCCTATTCAACGGATACTGATGGCTCCGAGCGATTCACCGTCAGGTTCCGAAACTTGATGACGGGTGCAGATCTTCGGGATACCATCCCAGGCACACTTGGCGGGATTGTATTTTCAAAGGATGGAGCAAGCCTGCTCTATGGACTCGTCAATGAAAATTGGCGGATCGACACGATCAAGCTCCACCGACTGGGCGCTCCCAGCTCCAAAGACAAGGTGATCTATTCCGAGCCGGATCACGGTTTTCAGGCGGGTGTTGGCATGACACAGGATCGCAACTGGATCGTAATCGCAACCGGTGACAACGAGACAAGCGAGATCAGGCTGGTTCCTGCTGACGAACCGCTGGCAAATCCAATCCTTGTACGTGCACGCAAGAATGGCGTCGAATATGATGTCGAAACGCATGGTGACATGCTGTTCATCCATACAAATGATACTAGCACGCAGTTCCGCCTCGTTACGGCACCGCTATCTAAACCTTCCGAATGGACAGAGCGAATTGCGGCTTCACCGAATTTCTACATGACGGGAGTCTCGACATTTGCAGACTTTTTCGTCGTTGAGGGCCGTGACAATGGGCTCGACCAGGTTGAGATCCACGATTATTCAGGAGGCTCGCCAAAGCGGATACAATTTCCTGAGGCAAGTTATTCGGCAGGCCTGGATGAGAACCCGGAGTATAAGGTTTCCACGCTTCGTCTCTCGTATGAATCAATGGTTACGCCAGATACAGTCGCAGAATATGACGTTGCGACGGGCGCGATGAAAACCCTGAAAGTGCAGGAAATTCCCTCAGGATATGATGCCAGTCAGTATGCCACCGAACGTGTTGAAATCAGCGCTCGTGATGGAACTAAAATACCAGTTTCAATAGTTTACAGTAAAAAGTTCAAGCAAGATGGAAACGGACCGCTCTACCTTTACGGCTATGGCGCCTATGGTATTGCGATCCCCCCTGGATTCTCCACGCTGCGCCTTTCGCTGCTCGATCGCGGATTTGCCTATGCTATTGCCCATATTCGTGGCGGGGATGATCTGGGTCAACAATGGCAACTGGATGGCAAGCTGACCAAGAGAAACAACACATTCAACGACTTCGTCGATTGTGCCAACAGCTTGATTTCACTGGGCTTTGCCGCGCGCGGTCGTGTCGTTGCAGCCGGTGGATCAGCAGGTGGCGAACTCATGGGGGTTATTGTCAACACCGATCCCGGTCTTTGGGGCGCGATTGCAGCACATGTGCCCTTCGTGGACGTCCTCAACACGATGCTGGATGACACACTTCCCCTTACGCCTGGGGAGTTTCCCGAGTGGGGCAATCCAATCGTCGATAGGTCTGCCTTCGATCTTATCCGCAGCTATTCACCCTATGATCAGGTGAAAGCGCAAGCCTATCCGCCAATGTTGGTCACTGCCGGGATCAATGACCCTCGGGTTACCTATTGGGAGCCGGCCAAATGGGTTGCTAAGCTCCGAGCGACAAAGACCGACAATAACCTGCTGATGCTCAAGACCAATATGGGCGCCGGACACGGTGGGAAATCCGGTCGCTTCGAAGGCCTGCGCGAAGATGCAGAAGAATATGCGTTCTTCCTCTGGCAATTGGGGATGATCGATTCGTGAGCGGATTCACGGTCTCCATCACGCCAACCTCCGCTGACATTGACGAACTTGGCCATGTCAACAATGCGGTCTGGGTGCGCTGGATCCAGGACATCGCAACGGCACATTGGAATGCTGTCGCATCGCCCTACCACATCGCCCAGTGGATCTGGGTCGTGATCCGGCACGAGATCGACTATCTCGGTAATGTCGGGCCAGGCGAAACGGTGACGGCGCGGACATGGATCAGCGACACGCCCAAGGGAGCGCGGTTCGACCGGAACGTGGAATTTACCAATGGCGCGGGAAAGCTGGTGGTTCGTGCCAAGACGACATGGGCCATCGTTGATCGTGCCAGCGGCCGGATTGCCCGGGTTCCCAAAGACGTGGCAGCGCCGTTCCTGCCAGGAGAGTAAACATGATCATCATCACTGGAAGTGTCATGACCAACGCCACCAATCGCGCCGAGATCGAACACCTGTGCGTCGAACACAGCCAACGTTCACGTGCCGAGCCGGGCTGTATCGCGCACAACGTCCATGCCGATTGCGAGAATCCGGACCGGCTGGTGTTCCTTGAGGTATGGAGCGACGGCAATGCGGTCCGTGCCCATTTTGGCGTGCCTGCCTCTGGGGGATTCGTGAAAAGTATCGGAATGCTTTCGACCGAAACCCCGACCATCCAGATCTATCGCGCCGACGAAATCCCGACGAGCGCCCTGGCTAGTTGAGAGGACTTAGCTGGCGCGCTAACACCCCAAGCACCGCGGAAATCGCCTCAGGCGCGCAGGCAAAGGCGAGATGGCTGCAATCCACCTCTATGCTGTGATCGACTTCTCCGGGAAGTCCGCGCGCACTGGCCGGCGCAACGATCCCGTCACGGCGCGACCAGAGTGCATAGGTCTGCACCGGCGGCTTTTCCGCCAGCCGGGCCTCGATCGGCGGTGCATCCACCGCATGCTTCGTCACCCATTCATAAAGTCGCCACGCATTGTTTGCGCGAGGGTTTCCCGAAAACGGACTGCCCATCGTGATAACACTTGCGACGCGGTGTGGCGCCAGCTTGGCATATTCGCGCGCAATCAGCCCACCTAGACTCCACCCGACCAGCGTTACCGGGCCATCCGTCGCGCGATCGATCTGATCAAGCCGCGCGTCGAACCGCGCTAGCATGTCGGACGTCACACCCAGATTGCGGCCCAGCCCCCAGCCAAAGGCGCTGTACCCCGCCTGATTGAGCGTATGACGAAACAATTCCATCCGCGCTTCGGACACCATGAAGCCGGGCAGGATCACTACCTTGCGGCCTTCGCCATCATGCGCGCTAGCAATTCGGCCATTCTGGCGGGCGCCGCGCGCCCAATCACCGATCACCCGCGCCTCACTCAAAAGGAGTGAAAGCGAAGGTGCATCAAACTCTGATCGGCCGAAATTCTGGAACACAGACAGTGCCTTGAAAGTGCATGAAACCCTGAACTGCGCACGATTTCATCAAAATGCAACAAATCCATCATCGCCTTGTCATGTCACAAACGACGATGCGAGGGAAATGTGGGCCCATCCCACGAATTGTCCTGCTTGCAGCCCCCGGGGATGCAGGCACAGGCTTTCCAATGGCGACGTAAATCGACTAAGCGCAAGGCGATGCCGCCCCAGGACGCCCTGCTCCAAGCGCCAATGCCCGATTTCGCGGTGATGCGACGCTTCCTGCCCTATTTGTGGCCAAAGGATCAGCCGGGGTTGCGCGTCAGGATAAGCATCGCGCTTTTGCTTGTGCTCGTTTCAAAGGCAGTTCAGCTCAGCATGGGCTTTGTCTATGCCGCAGCCATCAACCGGATGAAGCCTGGGCTGGAAGCAGAAGCTACGCTCGCTATTGCCCTTGTTGCCGCATATGCCGGAGCGAGGTTTGCGGGGGTTTTGTTCGACAATCTCCGTAACACCGTATTTGAGCGAGTCGGCCAGGATGCAACACGTCGGCTTGCGGTCAATGTTTTTGCCCATCTCCACGCACTATCGCTCCGGTTTCACCTTAGTCGCCGGACGGGTGCTGTCACCAAAGTGATCGAACGCGGGACCAAGAGCATTGATACGATGCTCTACTTCCTCCTCTTCAACATCGCCCCGACGGTGATCGAGCTGGCCGCCGTCACAGTCATATTCTGGACCAAGTTCGGCATCGGGCTCGTCGCGGCCACTTTGACGATGGTCGTGGCCTATATCTTTTTCACCCAGCGCATCACCGATTGGCGGACCACATTGCGAATCGAGATGAATGATCTCGACACGGCCACTGTTTCGCGCTCGGTCGATTCGCTCCTGAACTATGAAACAGTCAAATATTTCAACGCGGAAGACCGCGAGACTGATCAATATGCACGTGTGGCGAAGCGCTATGCAGATGCTGCCGTGAAGTCCGAAAATTCGCTCGCCCTGCTCAATGTCGGCCAGTCCTTGATCACGAACCTGATGATGGCCGGAGCGATGGGTTTCACCGTGTGGGGCTGGTCGGTGGGCCGGTTCAACACAGGCGATGTCGTGCTTGTGAATACGCTCCTAGCCCAGCTTTTTCGGCCGCTTGACCTACTGGGAATGGTTTATCGCACGATCAAACAGGGCCTGATCGACATGGAGGCGATGTTCAACCTGATCGACACACCAACGGAAGTAAAGGACAAGCCGGGCGCCCCGGCATTGGCCGTCGGCGGCGGCGCAGTCACGTTCGAAAATGTCAGTTTCGCCTATGAATCCGATCGTCCGATTCTGAATTATGTGAGCTTTGCCGTTGCGCCCGGCGAGACATTGGCGGTTGTCGGACCCTCAGGTGCGGGGAAATCGACGCTCGCACGATTGCTCTACCGATTTTACGACGTGACCGGTGGAGCAATCTTGATCGATGGACAGGACATTCGCGACGTCACACAATCGAGCCTGCGCAGCGCGATCGGCATCGTTCCACAAGACACTGTACTTTTTAACGACACGATCGGGTACAATATCGGCTATGGGCGAGAAGGCGCGGAGCAGGACGAGGTCGAAAAGGCAGCGCGTGGTGCGGCGATTCACGGGTTTATTGCGGCCCAGCCAAAGCAATATGATACGCCGGTTGGCGAACGCGGCCTGAAACTGTCGGGCGGCGAGAAGCAGCGCGTCGCAATTGCACGCACATTGGTCAAGGACCCGCCGATCCTCATCCTTGATGAGGCGACAAGCGCGCTCGACAGCCGCACTGAAGCGGAAATCCAGGACACTCTGATGCAAGTTGCGCAACTGCGCACGACGATTGTCATCGCGCACAGGCTTTCAACAATCGTCGATGCCAATGAAATCGTCGTCCTTGATGCCGGCACAATTGCCGAGCGGGGAACCCATGCCGCACTTCTGCGCAAAAACGGGCTCTATGCGGAAATGTGGGCGCGCCAACAGGCCGAAAGCGATGAAGACGCAGAGGCGGCCTGAAATCGATCAATATCTGGAGACGAGTCAATGAATGATGCTTTGGTGCAAGGCTACACCCAAGACCGGTTTGCCGCAGCGCGCGACGTGCTTGGACACAATCTTGCAAGCGGTGCCGATGTTGGCGCGTCGTTCTGCGCGACACACGAAGGTGAAACCGTGGTTGATATTTGGGGTGGGTTTGCCGACGAAGCAAGGACGCGGCCGTGGGAGCAGGACACGATTGTAAACGTCTACTCCACAACGAAGACGATGACGGCGTTGACGGCTCTCCTCATTGCCGATCGCGGTGAACTGGACTTCGATGCGCCGGTCGCGCGTTATTGGCCTGAGTTTGCAGCCAACGGGAAAGAGCGCATCAAGGTCAGCCATTTGATGAGCCATTCGGCAGGCCTGTCTGGCTGGAAAGAAACGATCTGTGGTGAGGATTTATACGACTGGGACAAGGTGACATCGCTGTTAGCGGCCCAGGCGCCCTATTGGGAGGCGGGGACGGCGCCGGGCTATCATGCCGTCACTCAAGGTTATCTTGTTGGAGAAGTGATACGCCGGATCACCGGGCGGACGCTCGGGACGGTATTTCGTGAAGAAATTGCCGAGCCGCTGGGCGCGGATTTCCATATTGGTCTTTGGTCTTCAGAAGATGCGCGTGTTGCCGATCTCATTCCTCCGCCACCCGGAGCCGGAATCTCGGAGAGATCGGACGATCCGCTTCCTGCCAATATGGCGAACAATCCTGGAGTCGATGTACTCGCCACGCGCAGCCGCGCTTGGCGCGGTGCAGAAATTCCGGCCGCTGGAGGGACCGGCAATGCCCGCTCGGTTGCCGAGATTCAGGCGATCCTTGCCAACGGCGGAGTCGCGAAAGGCAAACGATTCCTGTCGGAAGCCGGATGCCGCAAGGCACTGGAACTGCAAATTGAAGGCATGGATCTGATCCTTGGCGTTCCGGTGCGCTTTGGACTTGGCTTTGGTCTTTCTGGCGGGATGGTACCGCTACCCAACCCAAACACCATCTTTTGGGGCGGCTACGGTGGATCTCTCGTCATCATCGATATGGATGCCCGAACAACATTCTCTTACGTCATGAACCGGATGGAGGGCACGACGACGGGAGACATTCGCGGCTTCGGCCTTGCCATGGCGATGTGGCAGGCGCTCGCTGCCTGATCACCAGGGCGTCCCATCCTTGTGGCATTGTTTGCCGACGCGGGCATCGAGATGCATGTCAATATCCGGGTAATGGCAATCGGTCTCGGACGGCCTGCCGACAGCGATAAAGACGCACTCCTGATGACTCTTATTGATCAGGCAATGTCCATTCCCGTCATTCTTGGGAAATGATGCGCAATCTCCCGCCCGCAGGCGCGTTTCGCCCGAATCGTCAACTAGGATGGCTTCGCCTGAAAGCACGACGACAAATTCGTCTTCCCCTTCATGCCAGTGCCTCTGCGATGACCATGCACCGGGCTTCAGCGTCACATGGCTGACACCGAAATCCGACAACCCTGACGCGGGCGCCAGGCGACGATACCAACGTTCGCGCACAGCCTCTGCGTAAACGGGTGGATATCCTGTGCTGTTGGTTAGGGGGATCGTGTCCAGATCAAGTTTGGGCATGGGGGCTCCCTTTGCATTTCAAGGCGTACAGGCTAGGCGGGGCTCATGATTGATGCAATCCGGCTGGCCCAGGACCTGATCGCGGTACCGAGCGTGACGCCCGCGACGGGACATGTATTTGACGTGCTTGAGGAAGCGCTGCGCCCGCTGGGTTTCGAAGTGGAACGCTTCATCGCGGGCGAAGCGCCGGATGGCCCGGTCGAAAACCTATTCGCCACGCGCGGGGGTACCGGCGACGGCCGGCATTTTGCTTTTGCCGGTCATTTGGATGTGGTGCCGCCCGGGCCGGGCTGGACCAGCAATCCCTTTGTACCAGAAGTCCGGGGAGACCTACTCTATGGTCGTGGCGCCGTAGACATGAAATCGAGCATTGCAGCGTTCATTGCTGCGATTCCTGCCAGTCATCTAGGGCGGATTAGCCTGATCATTACAGGAGACGAAGAAGGTCCGGCAGTTTATGGGACGGTGGCGCTGATCGAGCACTTGCGTGATCGCTCGTTGATCCCTGATCTGTGCCTTGTGGGAGAGCCGACGTCGGTCAACCGGCTTGGCGATATGATGAAGATCGGAAGACGCGGCTCGGTCAATATCTGGATAACCATCCCCGGCGTGCAAGGCCACGTCGCCTACCCCCATCTTGCAGATAATCCGATTGCCAAACTGGTGCGAATCCTCGCCGCAATCGAAGATATAGCCCTGGATTCAGGGACTGACTGGTTCCAGCATTCGAATATCGAAGTCACCGATCTTGAGGTCGGAAATCCCGCCACCAATGTTATTCCGGCGGCCGCGAAGGCCCGGCTGAGCATCCGTTTCAACGATTTGCATTCGGGTCAGGGACTTGTCGATCGTATAACCGCGCTGGTCCAGGAAACCGCTCCCAACGGGGAAGTTCTGGCGCGGATATCCGGCGAGGCCTTTCTTACACCACCCGGAGAGTTTTCGAGTCTGGTATCAAGCGCAATTGAGGCGGTCGTCGGTGTGACGCCCGAACTTTCAACGACTGGAGGAACGTCCGACGCGCGCTTCCTGTCGAAAATATGCCCTGTCGTGGAATTTGGCCTTTGCAACGCTACGATGCATAAGCTGGACGAAGCCGTCGCAATCGAAGACGTTTTGGCGCTGACGCGCATCTACGCAGACATCATCAACCGCGTCTGAGGATCACATAGAGGGCCCCAGCACCGCCATGGCGAGGATGGGCATTGCGAATAGCTGCGATGTGGCGTGCGTGAGGAGAAGCTGAAAGCCAGTCCTTTACCGAAGCACGGATTACACCCCTCGATGAAGGCGGCAGCCGCGGGTTTTCGCGCGCCGGTTTGCCGGTAATCAGCAGGACAATCCGCGCGTCCGAATGAATCGCAAAGGACAAGCTTCGATTGAGGCGGGCATGGGCGGTTGCAAGCGTTTCACCATGCAGATCGATCGTGAAATCAGGTTCGAGTGCGCCTTTGGCGATGCGCTTGTCCCAGCCACCATCAAGCGTGTTTGCTGGATTCAACCCCTTTTTTTTGACCGGCGTACGGTCAGTCTTGGGCATAGTTGAGATTAAAAGAGATGCAGGATACTTCACTGAGTTCGCTGCATCTTGATCCTTGAGTCCAACGGCACTGTGCTTGTGAGAGTTAATTGGCTTCGTGGTGGCCGTCACCCGCCCCCAGATTTCACGCTCTTCAGGGTTTAGTCGACGCGGCATCAGCCTGTTCCTGTGCGATTCTGACCAGCGTGCCTTTGGGCAAGAACACGAATGCTGTTCCACGCGCGGCCATCCCGCCGGCAGTCGCTTTGGCAGCCTCGCCAGCCCCCCAAAATGTATCAAAACGGTTTGTTCCCTTGATTGCGCCGCCTGTATCCTGCGCGATCCATAGCCCCGTCGCATCCGTGCGATCCATCGACAGGAGCACAGGAGCTCCAAGTGGCACGAAGGCAGGGTCGGCAGCGACTGTCACGCCGCCAGTTACTGGAACACCGAGAGCGCCAAGTGGCCCTGCCCCGGTCAGTTCACGGAAGAATATCCAGCTCTTGTTTTCTCGCATGATCGCCTTCCCTTCTTCAGGGTGTGATCGCAACCACTCGACGATACCTTGCATTGAGGTCTGGCCAGGGCCAATCAGACCACGATCCTTCATCAACTTGCCGATGCCAACATAGTCCCGCCCATTCTGGCTATCATAACCGATGCGCATCACGCTGCCGTCAGGAAGCCTCAGCCGGCCAGAGCCCTGAACCTGGAGAAAAAAGAATTCGATTGAATCGGCCGCCCAAGCAATTTCAAGACCGCGTCCGGCAAGTCCACCCTCTTCAATCTCTGTTCGATCTGCATAAGGAGCTAAACTTTGCCCCTTTACGCGACCGCGAATCTTTTTGCCTTTCAGGCTCTCGGAAAACTGACCGAGGTCGACGTCAATAAGGTCGGAAGGCCGCTTGTAGATGGGTACATCATAGCCCGGAGCCCGGATCCGCGATCCAGCGATCTCGGGCTCGAAATAGCCGGTCGCGAAGCTCCTGCCATCTCCAACCTGGACGATTTCAAAGTTCTGCAGGAAAAATTCCGCGGCATCGCCGTCGCTCGAACCGGCAGCCGCGAGACAGGCCTGCTTCCAATCTTCACTCCGGGTCAATCCGGATTGATCCGTGCGTTTGATGAGCGAAGGGCACGAAATGCGAAATGCCTTTAATGCGCGCGCCGCGCTCCGTTTATCGAACGGGAGCTTTGAAAATGACGGAGCAGCCACGATGCCGGTTGATCGGGCGTTAGAGCCAGAAGATGCAACGACCGTTTGGGGCATCAATGGCTGACTGGGTTTACCAGTGGTGGCAGGTCGTGGCAGGCTTCCTGCGGTTCGCGGCGAATGGCCCTGCGGTACAATCCTCGCCCCGCATGCTGACAGAATCAGAACGGCAACCATCAAAACCAACCAGCGAGTCATCATCCTTGGCGCCTTACGACGCTTCGTCGGTGTCCGTCAAAAGCCAGTTCGGATCAGTCGAGCGCAAATTACGGGCAAATGTCCAGGCATCATGGGTCGGCACTGCATCGGTCAATGACCCCGCAATCACCTTGCCCTCGGTATCGCGAGTTACGGCGGCGATATCGGCGTCAAATCGAACCGTTATTTCGGCCGTTCCATCGCTCAACTTGGCATCCGAAATGACGGCACGCTCGATCCGTACCATCCTGTTGTCGAGCACATGACCCTGAGCTGTGCGTTCCGTAATTGCTTCACCAAAAGCCTCACGCACATCATTTGACACATAGGCCCGCAAATCGTCTTCCTTGCCAGCCCAGAATGCCTCCAGGATGAGTTGGTAAGCCTGTTTCGCTCCCGACAGGAATTCAGCGGAATTGAAACTCCGATCCGCCGCGGTAATTGCCCGCAAGCCTGCTTCTGCTCCTGGTACATGCTGCTCTTCCGGCACCACAACCTGGCCATCACGCGCGTCATCGATTGACGGCAACGCCGCTCGCTCCCGCACCATGTCTTCTGGTGGGCGAGACAATGGCTGTTCATGCCCCGTCCGTTTTCCAAGCACAGCGTAAAGCCGCAAACCTAGAAAAAGGGCTATCATGGCAAAGACGACGATGCCGATCATGATGTCTCCAAATCGTTTGAAATCACTACATAGGCGCGCGGCTCGCTGGTTTCAAATAGGTTTCATATTAAATCTCTCCATTGCCCTTGACACCCTCGACTGCTAGGCGCCCGCGGCACGGCGATGGCTTAGCTCATACCACCAGATTCATGTTTGACCCGAGGATATAATTATGGCTGATGAAACCGGCAACGATCCGCTTGCCAATGGCGAGGATACAGGCCCTGCAGTGGGGCTGATTTCGCAGTATGTGAAAGATTTGTCTTTCGAGAACCCGAACGCGCCGGCAGTGTTCCAGTGGCAAGGGCAGCCGCAGATTGATGTTCAGTTCAATATTGGCGCCAATCAGGTCGGAGACGACGCACATGAAGTTGTGTTGAAAATCGACGTACGCGCGACGAGCGCTGATAAAGTCGCGTTCCAGGTCGAGCTTGCCTATGCAGGGTTGTTCGGGATCCGAAACGTACCTGATGAACAGATTCAGCCTTTCCTTTATGCCGAAGGTCCGCGGCTCATCTTCCCGTTTGCACGCCGCGTCCTTGCTGACGCTGTGCGAGATGGCGGTTTTCCGCCGCTTTTGCTTGAACCGATCGACTTCGGGGCGCTTTATATGCAGCAAGCTGCGGCAAACGCTGAAGGCCAACCCGCTGCGATTGAAACAGAAGGCAACGCGTAAAAGCGCACCATGAAACTCGGCAAAGCCATTGGCACAATCGGCGGGCTGACTATGGTCAGCCGGGTGCTGGGCTTTGCCCGCGAGATGATTGCCTCGCGCATTCTGGGCGCAGGGGCAGCGGCTGAAGTATTTCAGCTCGCGTTTTTGATACCGAATCTTTTCCGGCGCCTATTTGGCGAAGGGGCATTTTCCAGCGGTTTTGTCCCGTTGTTCAGCCAACGCCTGAATGGCGAGGGCGGGATTGAGGATGCTCAAGAGTTTGCCAATGAGGTTCTCGCCGTCTTTGCGCCTGCGCTGATGCTGATTTCCGCACTATTCATGATCTTCATGCCAGCCTTCATTGCCCTGATGGTGCCCGACGATTGGGGCGGCGGCGCCGAAAAAACGCGCTTTGCGATTGAACTGACGCGCATCACCATGCCATATATGGTCTTCATCTGCATCGTATCGCTGTTATCTGGAGTGCTCAATTCGCTCACGCGGTTCACCGCCGCCGCGTTTGCCCCCGCGCTCCTCAACATCGCGTTGGTCGGTGCGCTTTTGCTCGTACGCGATGGCGGTGCAACGACGGCCCGAGCAATGGCGGTCGCAGTCATCCTTGGCGGCGTATTCCAGGTCGCGCTTTGCTGGATCAGTGTGCGACGTGCCGGAGTAACGCTCAGTCTTCGGACACCGAAAATGACGCCGCGCGTCAAGGAACTCTTTATCCTGGTCCTCCCTGCAACACTTGCCGGGGGCATCTATTATCTAAGCCAGTTTTTCTACGCGTTTTTCGCCACGCGGCTGCCTGAAGGAACGCTTGTCTACCTTGCTTACGCGGACCGGCTGAACCAGCTGCCGCTGGCGATCATCGGCTCGGCGCTGGGCACGGCTATCCTGCCGTCGGTAAGCAAGGCGGTCGAGACTGGTGATGGGTCCGAAGCCGGCAAAATTCAGGGACAGGCCGTCGAACTTGGCATGCTTTTGACGCTGCCCGCCGCCGTCGCCCTTGCCGTCGTTGCGGGACCAATCGCTGCGGCGCTGTTCCAGGGCGGCAAGTTCAATGCCGAGGATGCGCGGCTGACGGGCCTTGTCCTTTCGATCATCGTTGCGGGCCTGCCCGCCTATGTGCTGATCAAGGTTCTCACCCCCGGCTTCTATGCCCGCAAGGACATGAAAACCCCGGTCTGGATTGCGGTCTCCATGCTGGTCACAGGGGTAGCTCTCAACTTTGTATTACTCGGGTCGATGGGAATTGCCACGTTACCCTTTACGACGGCACTGACCGCTTGGGGAAATTGCCTGATCCTATATTTCATCCTGCATCGGCGTGCGCATTTCCGGCTCGAAGGCTGGCTTGTTTCGCGACTGATCCGCCAGCTGGCCGCGGCAGCCGCGATGGGCGCGGTGCTCTGGATTCTCGTGGAGCAGATGTCCGGCCTGTTCGCGGGCTCGATCGGTGAAAGACTGGTCAGTATCGCAGCGCTCGTTTCGGCCGGGGGCGTGGTCTATTTCGGGCTTGGCTGGATGATCGGGGCGATCAATCGAGACGATGTCATGACCCTGCTTCGCCGCAAGAAGGTGAGCGCGGACTGATGCGTGTCGTTTCGGGTATCCAGCCGACTGGCAATCTCCATCTCGGGAACTATCTTGGGGCGATCCGCAACTGGGTGCGGATGCAGGATGAATGCGAATGCCTGTTTTTCCTCGCCGACATGCATGCGATTTCGATGCCCTATGAGCCTGCCGACCTGACGGCGAACACGCGCGAGATGGCAGCCGCCTTGGTCGCCTGTGGAATCGATACGGACAAGTCCATCCTGTTCAATCAGGCCCGCGTCCCCGCGCATGCCGAGATGCAATGGCTGCTCAATGGCACCGCGCGGATGGGCTGGCTCAAGCGGATGACGCAGTTCAAGGACAAATCGGGCAAGAACAGCGAGGGCGCAAGCATCGCGCTGTTCACCTATCCCGTGCTGCAGGCGGCAGACGTCCTCCTCTACCAGGCGACGCACGTCCCCGTGGGCGACGACCAGAAGCAGCACCTCGAACTGGCCCGGGATATCGCTCAGAAGTTCAACACCGATTACGGAGTTGAACTCTTCACCCTGCCCGAACCGATCATTCCGCCCGCCGCCGCCCGGATCATGTCCTTGCGCGACGGATCAGCCAAAATGTCCAAGTCCGATCCGAGCGACATGAGTCGGATCAACCTGACCGACGACGCCGACATCATGATGGCGAAGATCAAAAAGGCGAGGACCGACCCCGAGCCTCTGCCCAGCGATGCGGCAGGGTTGGAGGGGCGCGCGGAGGCGAAAAACCTTGTCGGCATCTATGCAGCCGTTGCCGATGAGAAGGTTGATGCGGTGCTTGCGCGCTTCGGCGGGCAGGGATTTGGCGCGTTCAAGCCCGCGCTAGGCGAATTGCTTGTTGAGACACTGCGACCGATATCAGAACGCTTCAACGCGATGAAAGCTGACACGGCGGCACTCGATGCGATATTGGTGAAAGGTGCAGGGAAAGCCGCCGCATTAGCCGCGCCGACGCTCGAAGGGGCTTATAAGGCGTTGGGGCTTTCGCGATAAATAATTAGGGACTGTCCCTATCTATTGCCGGGTCAACCCACACGTCGAACACCCCGGATCCTTTGGCAGCCTGATCGTCCGCATCGAGGGCGCGAGCCCGTCGAATATGTGCAGTTTGCCCGCCGGATCGTCGCCAAAGCCGGTGATCACCCGGATTGCTTCCATTGCGGCGAAGCTGCCCATCAGGCCGACAATTGCCCCTAGCACGCCGATTTCGGAGCAGCTGTCGCAATCGTCCGGGTCGTGCGCATCGCCGACGAAGCAGCGGTAGCAGGGCTTGTCCGCCTCCCACCCCCGATAGGTGCCGATCTGGCCGTGAAACTGGCTGATGGCAGCAGAGACAAGGGGCACCTTCGCAGCATGGCACAGGTCATTGACGATCAACCGCGTCATAAAATTGTCCGAACCGTCGAGCACGACATCGACGCCCTCCAGAAATGACCCGCCGTTCTCGGCAGTGAGTCTCTGCTTCAGCGCAATGAATGTGACGCCCGGATTGATCGCGTGCGCAGCTCTTGCTGCGACTTCTACCTTGTCGTGTCCAATGTCCTCATTTCCATACAGAATCTGCCGTTGCAAGTTCGAAAGTGATACCTGGTCATCGTCGATCACGGTCAGTTTGCCGACGCCCGCTGCCGCCAGATACTGGATCGCCGGACAGCCGATCCCGCCGGCCCCGACCAGCAGGACCCGCGCGTTGGCAAGCTTGACCTGCCCTGTCCCGCCGATTTCCTTCAGGACGATATGGCGCGCATAACGCTCAAGCTGGTCGTCACTGAGGGTCATACCCCGGTCGAGCCGAAGCCTCCGCTCCCGCGCGTTGTTTCATCAAGGCTCACCACTTCTTCAAACACTGTGCGCTGGACAGGTGCGGGCACAAGCTGGGCGATCCGATCACCACGTTTGATCGGAAAGGGCTCGCTGCCGAGATTGGCAAGGATGACCTTCACTTCGCCGCGATAGTCGCTGTCGATCGTGCCGGGGGTGTTGAGGCAGGTCACGCCATGCTTGAGGGCAAGGCCGGAGCGCGGGCGCACCTGCACCTCGAAGCCCCGCGGGATTGCCATTGCAAAGCCGGTTGCAACGGGATGACGCGCGCCGGGTTCCAGAACCAGTTCCTCGGCAGCGACTACGTCCATACCGGCTGCTCCATCCGTGGTATAGGCCGGAAGGGGCAGCCCCATACCATGCGGCAGGCGTTGGATCGCAATTGCAATATCAGGCAAGCGCATCGGCGATTTTCTCTGTCAGTTTGCGGGCCACTGCGTGCTTGTCCATCCGTTCCCAGCTTTCGGTAGCTTTATCGGTGATCAAATGGACGCGATTGTCGTCGCCACCCATCCTGTCGATTGAAACGTCATTGGCGATGATCCAGTCGCAGCCTTTCCGTTCACGCTTTAATGTGGCGTGTTCAATCGCCTTTTCGGTTTCGGCCGCAAAGCCGATAAGAAGTTTCGGGCGTTTTGATGACTGCCCAAGCTCCGCCAGAATATCGGGATTCTTGTGCCAATTAAGCGCCGGTGGTCCCTTTTCCTTCTTCAGCTTTTCTGGTGCCTGATCAACTCTCCAATCAGCAACTGCCGCGACCAGTACAGCGGCGTCGGCAGGCAGCGCAGACGTCACGGCGGCCTCCATCTCTCGCGCGGTTTCGACATCGATCCGCGTCACGCCAGCAGGTGTAACAAGGGCAACTGGTCCTGACACCATCGTCACGCGCGCGCCTGCCGCCGCAAGCGCACCGGCGATTGCAAAGCCCTGCTTGCCCGAGGAGCGATTGGCGATTACCCGCACCGGATCGATAGGTTCATGCGTCGGGCCCGCCGTCACGATGACATGCTTGCCCGCAAGTCGTTGCGGAATATCTTCGGCAAAATCTGGCTGGCCGGCGAGCGGATTGGCTGGTTGCGCCAATGCACGTTTGATCGCTTCGAGGATCGCCTCCGGCTCAGGCAAGCGACCGGGACCAAATTCGCCGCACGCCATCGGTCCTTCTGCGGGCTCAAGCACCTGCACGCCGTCATGCCGCAACGTCGCAACATTGCGGCGCGTCGCGGCATGCTGCCACATGCGGACGTTCATTGCGGGCGCGGCCAGCACCGGCTTGTCGGTTGCGAGGAGCAAGGTGGTCGCGAGATCGTCGGCAATCCCCTGCGCCATCTTCGCCATCAGGTCGGCCGTGGCGGGCGCGATAACGACAAGGTCAGCCTGTCGCGACAGCTGGATGTGGCCCATCTCGGCCTCATCCTTCAGGTCGAAAAGATCGGTATAGACCTTGTCTTCAGACAAAGCGGCGAGCGTCATCGATGTTACGAACTTGTGCCCGGCTTTCGTCAGCACGCATCGCACCGAGACGCCGTCCGTTTTGAGCAGCCGCACCAACTCGCAAGCTTTATAGGCTGCGATGCCGCCGCCGATGATCAGGAGGATGCGCTTGCTGGTCATGATAGACCATATAGGAAATAGGTTGCCAATCCGCCAGCGAGTGCGCCAATCACAAGCAAAACCGCATGCGGCAACCATTTCGCCTCCACGGTTTTGATTTCGGCCAGCGGTGGCCCAGGAGGAGCGGCACCGGGCTTGGGGTAAGCGGCTTCAATGCGGCGAAGCAGGTCTGGAAGGTCACCGAGGAGCTTCAGACCTCGCTGAATCGCATTGGCAGCAATCGCTTCAGGTCCAAGCTCGTCACGAAGCCATTCAGAGACAAACGGCCCGGCAACCTCCCACATATTGATCTCTGGATCGAGCGTGGATGCAACCCCTTCGACCATGACCATAGTCTTTTGAAGCAACAACAAGTGCGGCTGCGTCGGCATGTCGAATTCGCGGGTAATCGCGAACAGTCCGTCGAGCATGTTGCCGACACTGATGTCCTTCACCGCAATCCCTCGAATCGGCTCCCCCACTGCCCGCAGCGCCGTCGTGAATTCATCGATGCTGTGATGCCCGGGCACATATTGCGCATCGAAATGGATTTCGGCGACACGACGATAATTGCCGGTGATCAGGCCGTGGAGGATCTCCGCGAGCCAGAGCCGCGCCTGCCGGTTGACCCGACCCATGATCCCGAAATCAATCGCAGCAATCCGACCTTCCGGCGTTACGAAGAGATTGCCTTGGTGAAGATCGGCATGGAAGAAACCCTCGGCGATTGCCTGCCGAAGGAACGCCTGGACAAGTGTTTTTGCCAAATGGTTGAGATCGTGTCCGGCCGCGAGCAGCGCCACATGATCGGTGAGTTTGATCCCCTCCACCCAGTCTAGGGTCATGACCCGTCGGCTTGTACGTTTCCAGTCGATCGCGGGAACAACATAGCCGTCCTCGCCGATCATTGCATCCGCCAGTTCTGACGCCGATGCCGCTTCGCGGCGCAGATCAAGCTCTCGCAGCGTCCATTGTTTGAACGTAGCGATAACTTCCCGCGGCCGAAGCCTGGCAATTTCCCCTCCCCGCGCAGCTGCTTGTATCGCGATCCATTCGTAGGTTTCGATATCGCTAGCGAACTTTTCTTCAATCCCCGGGCGCAACACCTTGATAGCGACGTTTCGACCCTCAGTCGTGATCGCGCGATGCACCTGCGCGATTGATGCGGCGCCCACTGGATGTGGGTCGATCGACTGGAACAGGGCCTCAACCGGCGCCCCAAGCCCGGCCTCAATCGCGACCGTTATGGTGTTGAATGGAAGTGGCGGTAGAGAATCCTGCAACCGCAGCAGGTCACGCGCCGCTGCTTCCCCAACGAGATCCGGTCGTGTCGCAAGCGATTGCCCGAGCTTTACGGCCGCCGGCCCGATCTTTTCGAAGGCTTTGGCATAAGCCGGCGGATTCGGTGGAAAACTGCCCAGTCGAGCCAATCGTGCCAATCGCCTCATCGCCGGAGGCGCATTGGAATCGCGTTCGATACCAAGCAACGCCCCATGGCGCGCAAGCGTCCGGCCCCATTTCAGCGTCCGCCACAGATGAGTGATGCGCGTGGTCAAATCTTCCAGCCGTTATGAATGGCCACCAACCCGCCCAGCATTGGCTCGACATTGGTGCGGATGAAGCCGGCTTCGCGGATCATGTTTTCAAAGGCTAGCATGTCGGGAAAGCGGCGGATTGATTCGATAAGGTAGCGATAGCTCTCCTCGTCCCTGGCCAGCAACCGGCCAAGTTTGGGAACGATCTTGTGCGAATAGGCATCATAGACTTCGGCAAATCCCGGCCACAGCGTCGTCGAGAATTCAAGGCAGAAGAAGCGCCCGCCGCGCTTGAGCACGCGGTGCGCCTCGGCCAGCGCCCGATCGATATGGGTAACATTGCGGATGCCGAAGGCTATCGTATAGGCGTCGAAGCATTTGTCATCGAAACTTAACGTCTCCGCATTCTGTTCTGACCAACTCAATCCACCAATTTCGCGCTTCTGCGCCCGTTCGATCCCGACATCCAGCATGTCGGGGTTGATGTCTGCGACGGCAATGAAGGCGCCGTGCTCCTGCATTCTGAACGCAATATCGCCCGTTCCGCCTGCCATATCGAGTATGTGTTCGCCTTCTCGCGGCTTTACGCGACGGACGAAGCGGTCCTTCCAGAGACGGTGCATTCCCGCTGACATCGCATCGTTCATGAGGTCGTAATTACTGGCAACACTCGAGAAGACCGCACCTACGCGCTGGGTCTTTTCAGCCGGGTCGACTTCTGAATAGCCGAAGGAAACGGTTTCGCTCATGCGCGTCGCTCTAGCCAAGGGGCGGCGCTGCCGCTAGCGCAAATCCATGCCTGAATTGCCCGAAGTCGAGACGACCGTGCGCGGGATCGCCGCAGTTCTCGATGGTGATGTGCTTGTCAGGGTCGAACCAAGGAGAGCCGATCTTCGTCGACCGATCCCTGTCGACCTGCGGCAGCGGCTTACGGGAGCCCGCGTGACGGCGCTGGGCCGCCGCGCCAAATATGGCCTGATCGAGACTGATAGGGGAGATACGCTTGTCTTTCATCTCGGCATGTCCGGTCGATGGCGGGTCGATCCGTCCGAGATCGAGAAGCACGATCACCTGATTCTTGAAACCGCCGCCGGGCGCGTGCTCGCGCTCAACGATCACCGACGCTTCGGCTCGCTCGACCTGATCAGGACCGATGCACTTGCGGATTGGCCCGTCTTCAAGGCGCTCGGGCCTGAACCGCTAAGCGACGCCTTTTCCCACAAAACGCTGATCACGGCTTTCAAAGGCCGCGCCGCTTCGATCAAGACGCTGTTGCTCGACCAACGGACCGTGGCGGGGCTGGGAAACATTTATGTCTGCGAAGCACTGTTCATGGCCGGAATCAAGCCGCACAAACCGGCTGGACGGGTTGCGACAGCCCGGCTCATGCCGCTGGTGCAGGCGATCAAGGAGGTGTTGGCCGCTGCAATCGAAGCAGGTGGCTCAACCTTGCGCGACTTTGCGCGCCCCGACGGAGAACTCGGCTATTTCTCGAAACAGTGGCATGTCTATGGCCGCGAGGGAGAGTTGTGCCGTTGTGGGCAGGCAGTGCTGCGACGCACGGATGGCGGGCGTTCGACCTTTTACTGTGCAACATGCCAGCGCTAGGAGTTGACCACATGCCACTGCTTGGCTAATGGCCCTCCCGGATCGGTGCAGATGATTCTGCGCCGCTTTTTCTTTTGAATCGAATTTTGAGGGTTTTGGCATGGCGAACACGCCGCAAGCAAAGAAGCGTATCCGTCGTAACGATCGTCGCGCGGAAATAAACGGCAATCGCATTGGCCGTATCAGGACGTTCATCAAGAAGGTCGAATCGGCCCTTTCGGCTGGTGACAAGACCGCAGCAGCAGAAGCTTTAGCCGCAGCCCAACCGGAATTGGCAAGGGGCGTTGCTCGCGGCGTGCTTCACAAGAATACAGCTTCGCGCAAGTTTTCGCGCTTGACCAAGGCTGTCACTTCGCTTTCCTGAGCAAAGCGTCCCGCTTCAGAACATTGGCCCGCCCGTCGCAAGACCGGCGGGCTTTTCATTGTGCGGTGCAATGAAAGACCAACCCTAGGACAAACCACGATTCGCGCATCACGCAAAAACACCCCCGCATTTATTTACCCATTAATTCAATGTTTTAGGATAGGTTAACGGATTCCTGCGGGCCAGCGAGTCAACCGCATTTATTTCATTTTTTTGACACTCCGGCACTTGATCCAATGCCGTTCGCATCCCTAGAAACTAGTCTTGGCAGCGGGCGAATCGACTCGCGGCTGATCAGGGCAGTGTAACGTTCCCAACCCGACAGCGAAAGTTTCGGGGGCAGGGTCGACGTGCTGCAAAGGGGTTGGTCAGTAAGCCGGATCGCAATGGGGGAGTTCGTCGAAGATCATGTCGCTGCCAACGTCCCTCATATCCAAGGATGGTTCCGGGAACGATGCGTTGGAAACGGCTTGGCAGGAAATTCGCAAGACGCTGCGCCAAAGTATTGGCGCGCGCAGTTTCGATCATTGGCTCAAACCTGTTTCGCTGGCAGGATGGAAAGCCGAGGATGGCGCTATCCGCCTGTCGCTTCCCTCCGAGTTCATGGCAAGCTGGGTCCGTACGCATCACGGCGAGCGGCTAACCCAGGCGTGGAAGGCAATAAGCCCGCAAGTCCGCAGTGTTCGCATTGAAGTCTCTGGTGAAACATCCGAACGTTATGAGGCAAAGGCCGAAACTGCGATAGAAGCATCCGCACCAAAGGTGGAAGGCCATGTATTCGATCCGCGTCTGACGTTCGATCGCTTCGTGACCGGGCAGGCCAACGCTGTTGCTGCCAATGCAGCATTGGCGTTTGCTACCGGAGGGGCGATGCGGCTCAGCCCACTCTACATCCATTCCCAGACGGGCCAGGGCAAAACTCACCTGCTTCACGCCATCGGTCATGAACACCAGCAACGCAATCCGCGCGCGCGCGTGCTCTATATGTCCGCTGAACGCTTCATGTTCGACTTTGTGTCGGCCATGCGTGCGCGCGACACGATTTCGTTCAAGACCCGGCTGCGTTCGGCTGACCTGCTGATGATTGATGATGTCCAGTTCATTGCTGGGAAGGAATCGACGCAGGAAGAATTTCTCCACACGGTCGACGAACTGATGTCCGCTGGTCGCAAGTTGGTCATCAGTGCGGATCGGGCGCCGCAAGCGCTTGACGGCGTGGAAGGTCGCATTCTTTCTCGTCTTTCACAAGGACTCGTGGTTGACATACAGCCACCGGACTTTTCCTTGCGTCGCGCTATCATCGGGGAAAAAGCCGCCGCGATTGACGGTATTTCGGTCGACGACCAGGTGCTCGACCTTCTCGCTTCGCGGCTATCAACCAATGTCCGGGAACTGGAGGGCGGTTTGAACCGGCTCCTCGCCTATGCTTCGCTTGGCAATCGACCGATCACGACCGAGTTTGCCGAAGAAGTGCTGGCCGACATGTTTCGCGCCAGCCGCAGGCGGATCACGATCGACGAAATCCAGAAACGCGTTTCGGAGCATTTCCGGATCCGTCATGCCGAGATGGTTTCCGCCCGTCGTGCCCGCGAAGTGGCCCGCCCCCGCCAGATCGCGATGTATCTGGCCAAGCAGTTGACACCACGTTCACTTCCCGAAATCGGCCGCCGGTTTGGCGGGCGCGATCACACCACCGTTATTCACGCCGTCCGGCAAATCGAGCGCCTGCGTGGCGAAGACAGCGAAATCGACAATGATGTTCGCACACTAATCCGGGTGCTGGAGGGCTAGACATCGCTGCGCGCGCGCGGCATAGGCGCGTACAACATGAATACGGCCCGCGCCCTTCTCCTTCTGCGACTTACGCGCCCTTAGGCGCGTGTTTCCTTGCGTGGGCTTGGCCTGCGCGACCCGCCTAAGGGCTTGCATCACCAGAACCCAAGCTTGAGAGAAGCCATCATGTTGCGCGACCCATCACAGAAATACCGCCCTTTCCCGCAAATCAACCTGCCCGACCGGCAATGGCCTGGCCGCACGATAACCAAGGCGCCGCGCTGGCTGTCCACAGACATGCGCGACGGAAATCAGGCGCTGATCGACCCGATGGATGCCGAGAAGAAGACTCGCTTTTTTGACCTTCTCCTCAAAATTGGGATCAAGGAAATCGAGATCGGTTTCCCTGCTGCTGGTGCGACCGAATTCGATTTCATCTCCGGGCTGGTCAAGTCGGATCGCATTCCCGAGGATGTGATCGTCCAGGTGCTGACCCAATCACGCGAAGACCTGATCCGTACAAGCTTTGATTCCCTTCGCGGTGCGCGGGCAGCTATCGTGCATCTCTACAACGCCGTTTCGCCAGCATGGCGGCGGATCGTGTTTCAAATGGAGCCTGCCGATATCCTTGATATTGCAGTGACAGGCGCAAAAATAATGCGTGACGAGGCGGCGAAGCAGCCCAATACCGACTGGCATTTCGAATATTCGCCCGAAACCTTCTCGACTGCCGAGATCGATTTCAGCCTTGAATGCTGCACGGCTGTGATGGATGTGCTCAAACCGACGCCAGACAAACCAATTATCTTCAACCTGCCTGCAACGGTCGAGGCGGCAACGCCAAATATCTATGCCGACCAGATCGAGTATTTCGGTCGCAACATCCAGAACCGCGAGTGTGTGGTAATCAGTCTGCACACTCACAATGATCGGGGCACAGGGGTCGCTGCAACCGAGCTTGGCCTCATGGCCGGAGCGGACAGAGTCGAGGGCTGCCTGTTCGGCAACGGTGAGCGCACAGGGAATGTCGATCTGGTAACCGTCGCGCTCAACATGTACACCCAAGGCCTTGATCCAAAACTGGATTTCTCTGACATCGACCAAGTTATCAAGACAGTCGAGTATTGCAACGCCCTGCCCGTTCACCCGCGCCACCCCTATGCTGGTGAACTGGTGTTCACGGCATTTTCGGGCAGCCATCAGGACGCGATCAAGAAAGGATTTTCTGCCCAATCGGAGCGCAATGACGATTTCTGGGAGGTGCCCTATCTGCCGATCGACCCTGCCGATCTTGGACGTTCCTATGAAGCCGTGATCCGCGTGAATTCCCAAAGCGGCAAGGGCGGCTTTGCCTGGGTGCTCGAACAGGATCAGGGACTGAAACTGCCTAAACGAATGCAGCCGCACTTTTCCGGTCATGTTCAGGCACTGGCCGATGAAGTGGGCCGCGAACTCCACGCCGGCGACATTTGGGATGTGTTCCAGCGCGCCTATTGCCTGAACACACCGCAACATTTCCAGTTGCTCGATTATAACGAGAGCCGCGCTGCAAATGGCGACCGTATTTTTGCCGGGAAAATTTCAGTCGACGGCCGCGAACAATCGGTGAGCGGTCGTGGCAACGGCCTGATCTCTAGCGTCGTCGCGACGATCAACGACAGCTTCGGTGTCGGACTCGACATTGCGGATTACAGCGAACATGCAATGGGCCAAGGCACGAACGTCCGTGCGGCCGCCTATGTTGAATGCCGCACCGCCAACGGGCGAACGGTGTGGGGCGTGGGGATCGACGAGGATGTCGCCACCGCCAGCGTCCGCGCCGTACTCAGCGCAGCGAACGGGTTGGCGAAAACCTCATAGCTCATGCTAGGCGCCCCGGTATGACGAATGAAATTCAACATATCGCTGTCGCCTACAGCGTTACAGAAGCGCACATAATCGTCTCGATGCTCGCCTCATACGGCATTGAGTCTTATGTGTTCGACTTGCACACCGTAAACGTCAACCCAGGCCTGATGTTTGCGGTCGGTGGCATCCGAATAGGCGTCGCTGTGCCTGATTTTGAAATCGCGCACGATCTGGTTTGGACTGGACAAGAAGAGAACGCCAAGTCACCCCCAAACCGACCCTATAGTGACAATCGTTGGTTCAACGCCGCACTGGTTATCATTCTGGCCATGCTTGGCGTGCCACCTCCAATGCGATTGAAACTTCAAAGGCCTTGAATTTTCCACCCAGTTAATCCTGCGGTATTTGGCTGGTCGCGGAGAAAGTGGCAACCATTCGCTCACAAGTATCACACTGGCTTTAACGTTGAATGCGGCGGCTCGGGAGGGGTGATTGCCATCCTGTCGCCCGCCCGCACGGCCCCTCCAGATGCGACTATCCCCATCACCCCGCCTTTTCGGATCAGCGTGCCATCTGGCGCGTGTTCCAGCAGGGCATTCATTAACCCCGGTGTGTGGCCATTGAGCTGGTGACACGGATTGCGCAGTCCGGTCAGCATGATGATCGCGCCTGATGGAAAGTGGAGCCGTGTACCTGTTGAAAGATCGAGCAGGGCCAGGCCTTCGGTGAGGATATTCTCGCCGAGTTCACCCGACGCCACTACAAACCCCTGCGCATTCAATTCTGCGAGCAATTCCGCGTGGACCAGATGAACCTGCCGCAAATTGGGTTGGTCGGGATTTTGTGCAACCCGACTGCGATGCTTCACCGTCACCCCGCGATGCGCATCGCCGTCAACCCCCTCACCCGCAATGAGCAAGATTGACGCGGCAATCGTCTTGCCAAGGCCGTGGCCGTCGCGCGCCGAGACTGAAATCACCGTTGGTCCGGACATTGGCATTGCCCCTCAAGCCGATATGCCGAACCGTTGCTGCATTAGGCTGAATGTCGCCATTCGCAGGATAATCGGTGACGCCTCGCTTGCCATTGCCGCATCTCCACCCGCAGCGGTTGCAAGAAAAGCGCAAGCCTTGGCGGAGTCAAAGAATGGCTGGTCAGCAAAACTGCGCGACCGGATGATGTCTTCACAACGCTGTCGCAAAGGGTCGCTCACGGCTTTCTTTCCAGTCTGGCTGAGCGGGGGCGCAATGAACGGATGTTTCTCTCGGGCATAAAGTTCGGGTGTGATCACGTCGCGCGCAGCTTCGCGGAGCACATATTTTTCTGTTTTCTCACGGATCTTGTAATCAATTGGCAGGCCAGCGGCATATTCCGCAACTTTGTGATCAAGGAAGGGCACGCGCCCCTCGATCGAATGGGCCATTTCCATACGGTCGGCGAGGACCGTCAGGATGAAGTTGATCAGCATCGTCTTTTGCCAGAGATAAAGCGAAACATTGGTCGGGTCGCGACGGTCGATCCGACCAGCAATATCCAGTTCGGCCATGATCCGCGCATAGGGAGCATCGGCGCCGTTTCCGATCGGCGCATCCGACCGCATGAGGCCGGACAGCTCATGATATTGAACCGACAGGCTCTCGATCCAGGACGGGCAATATCCGACCGCCTTGCGAATATGTTCGACGCCATTTGCCGGGATACCGGACGGGTCGAAAATCCATCGCGAGAGTGGATTGGCCGCAATCAGGGCCGCGAGCGCAGCCTGACGCTCTGCATGGTTTGCATAGCCTTTTCCGTGCAAAATGAGATCACGACGTTCGAAAGGATAACCGGCCAGCATTTCATCCGAGCCTTCGCCGGTGAAAACAACCTTGATCCCGGCATCGCGAACAGCACGCGAGAGGAGGAATTTCGCAACGGTGTTTCCGTTGAATACCGGTTTTTCGCTGTGCCAGATCGCATCGCCCAGCGCGTCCGCCATGTCCAGGGGCGACACGGGAATCGGGACATAGTTTGAACCCGTGAATGCCGCGGTTCGTTCTGCCAGTGGCGATTCATCGAACGCCCCTTCAAAGGCAATGGTGAAGGCCCGAATGGGTCGGTCCAGCCTTGCCTGCGCCAGCCCCAGCACGGCCGATGAATCGAGGCCGCCGCTGAGGTAGCAGGCAACCTCGACATCAGCGGTCAGTCGTTCGGCAACGCTATCATCGAGGACATCCCGGAATCCGCTGACGATCTCCGCCTCGCTCCGCTTGTCCTTCTCGAGCGCAGATTGGGTCGGGTAGATATTTTCCCAATAGGGCACGATCCGCACATTGCCGTCCTTGGCGAACAACAGGCAACCGGGCGGGACCTGGTGGATACTCTTGAACATGGTCGTATGGCTGCGCATGCTCGAGAACTCGTCGAGCACGGCATCGGCATCCCAGCGCGCCGGCACGCCAAGCGCGAGCAGCGCCTTGATCTCGGAGGCAAAGAGCACATCGCCGTTCCAGATCGCATAGAAGAGCGGTTTGATGCCGAACCGGTCGCGCGCCGCAATCAATTCCCCGCTGCGGCGGTCTGCAATCACCAAGGCGAATTCGCCACGGAGATGCTCGACAAAGACCGCGCCATCCCTGTCGTAAAGATGGAGCGCAATCTCGCTGTCAGACTCGGTGATGAAGCGATAGCCCTGTTCGCGAAGCGCTTCGCGGATCGCCTTGTACCCGTAGAATTCGCCATTCACGACGACGTTGAGATCGCCGCGCACGTGGCTGAGGGGTTGATCGCCATTTTCCAGCCCGATGATACTGAGGCGAACATGGCCGAGCGCGGTCAGGCGATCCTCGGAAAACCATGTGGCGCTTCCATCGGGCCCGCGATGGGCAATCGTCTCAAGTGCTGCGTAGAGCTTTCCCGAAGTGATCCGGGGCCGTTTCAATTGGGCCGCAATCAATCCACACATCATCATCCCCCAAAGCCTGTGCCCGGCCTTGACCCGATCAGGCCCGACTGGACGGAATGTGTCAAACGAATTCAGGCCGTGCAGCGCTGCAATCCAAGGGGTTGAAATTCTTCCATTGTGTATTATCTTATTAACACACCAGAAATGAGGCGGAGTTCACCATGGCCAAGGACAGCAAGAAAGCCCCGAAAACCGGCAAGAAGGCAAAGGCAAAGACGCTGAAAATTCCCAAGCGTGTCGGCAATATCAAGATCCCCAAGGAATTGCGCCGCGAAGGCAATGGCCTGATCGATGCGCTGAAGGGCCTGCTTGCGACTGAAATCGCCGCTGCGGCGATCACGGCCATCGTCCGCAGTCCACGCATGAAGCGACAGGACGACTAGGTAACCCGTTCACGCAATCTGCGCCATTCAAATGGGGGCCAGACACCCTATTCGCCCCCTCCCTATCATCCCTCCGAACACCCAAATAACTACTGCAAATACCCGTCCAGATGAATCTTTCCCGTCGCCAGATTGGCCGTCCCGCAGGCCCAGACCTGCCTTGCGTTGACCCAGTCATAGTCTGCTGACGCTGTCACAAGGCGGACATTTTCCGAAAGATCGAGAATGGGCTCATCCTTGCGCAAGACGCCGAGCCCGCCTGCCGCAAGCGCGATGCGGCTGCCGTCGTCAGTTTCCAGCACGGCATGAATGTTCAGCTCGATGCGGCCGTCTGGCCCCATATAGGCATGGTCAATGCCGCTGACGCGCCCGGAAAGGCGCCCCGTCGCGCGACCACCGAACGCGACGTCGAATCGTGCACCCTGAGGCGGGATCGGCATCTTGCTCTCGAGAATGGCGCCGAGTTCGATACCAAAATCGATCATTTCTGTTATGTCGACATCATACTCATAAATCTTTTCGCCCCGCATTGGACCCGCTCCTCGTTCTTGCCGTTATGTCTGCACCAAGGCTTAGCCGGGATAACAGGTGCATGCCAGCGGTGGGCACGCCCTACTCCGCTGCATCCAGTTCCAGTTCGGTCGCCACGGTGCGCGTGCCGCGTGCGAGCAGGGGTTTGAGATATCCGCCGGTGTAGCTTCTCTTATTCTCAGCGACCTGCTCCGGCGTTCCTTCGGCGATCAGTTCCCCGCCCTTGACGCCGCCATCCGGGCCGAGATCAAGGATCCAGTCGGCTGTCTTGATGACATCGAGATTATGTTCGATCACCACGACGGTGTTGCCTTGTGCGACAAGCGCGTGTAGGACTTCGAGGAGTTTACGCACGTCCTCGAAATGGAGGCCGGTCGTGGGTTCATCGAGGATGTAGAGCGTTTGGCCCGTCGCCCGCCTGCTGAGTTCCTTGGCGAGCTTGACGCGTTGCGCCTCCCCGCCTGACAAGGTGGTTGCCTGCTGGCCGACCGTGACATAGCCGAGGCCGACTTCAGCGAGCATTGCCATCTTGTCACGGATGCCTGGGACCGCCTTGAAGAATTCGACCGCATCCTCGACCGTCATGTCGAGCACGTCGGCGATCGACTTGCCCTTGAACTTCACTTCGAGTGTCTCACGATTGTAGCGCTTGCCGTGGCAGACGTCGCACTGGACATAGACGTCGGGCAGGAAGTGCATCTCGATCTTGATCACGCCATCGCCCTGGCACGCCTCGCAGCGGCCGCCCTTGACGTTGAAGCTGAAACGCCCCGGCTTGTAACCGCGCGCGCCGCTTTCAGGTAGGCCGGCGAACCAGTCCCTTATGTTCGTGAAAGCGCCGGTATAGGTAGCAGGGTTTGAGCGCGGGGTGCGGCCGATCGGGGACTGGTCGATATCGATGACCTTGTCGAGATATTGCAGCCCCTCGATCTTGTCGTGCTTGCCCGCGACAATGCGCGCGCCATTGAGCGTACGGGCGGAAGCCGCATAGAGCGTGTCGATCGTCAGGCTCGACTTGCCCGAACCACTGACTCCGGTGACGCAGGTGAAGGTGCCGAGCGGGATCGAAGCTGTGACGTCGCGCAGGTTGTTTTCGCGCGCGCCCTTTACCGTCAGCTTCTTGCCGGTTCCCTTGCGACGTTTGGCAGGAACGGGAATTTCACGACGCCCGGTGAGATAGTCAGCGGTCAGGCTATTTTCGGCCCCCTCGATATCGGCGAGCGATCCGCGCGCCACGACGTCTCCACCATGCACGCCCGCGCCGGGGCCCATGTCGATGATATAGTCGGCGTGACGGATCGCATCCTCGTCATGTTCGACGACGATGACGGTGTTGCCAAGATCGCGGAGGCGCTTGAGGGTTTCCAGCAGCCGGTCATTGTCTCGCTGGTGGAGGCCGATGCTCGGCTCGTCGAGGACGTAGAGCACGCCCGACAGGCCAGAGCCAATCTGGCTGGCAAGCCGAATGCGCTGGCTTTCTCCGCCCGAAAGCGTCCCAGAGGTGCGGTTGAGGTTGAGGTAATCGAGCCCGACATTGTTTAGAAAGCCCAGCCGTTCGTTGATTTCCTTGAGGATGGCCTTGGCGATCTGCTGTTGCTGGGTATTGAGCTTGTCATTGAGCGTGCCGAACCAGTGGAGCGCATCGACGACGCTGCGCCGAGTCGAAATGCTGATATCCTCGCCCGCGATCTTGACAGCGCGCGCTTCGGGCTTGAGCCGGGCGCCCTCGCAGGTCTCGCACGGCGCCGACGACTGGTATTTGGAGAGTTCCTCGCGCATCCACGCGCTCTCGGTCTGGAGCATCCGGCGGTTGAGATTGCCGACCACGCCGTTGAAAGACTTGTTCACATCATAGGATTTTCGTCCGTCCTGAAAAGTCAGCCGGATCACCGTCCCACCCGAACCGTTGAGGATCACATCGCGGATCTCTTCGGGCAACTGGCTCCACGGCGTATCCATCGCAAAGCCGTAGTGCCGCGCAAGGCTGGCCAGCACCTGCATGTAATAGGGACTCGGCGGGTTAGACTTAGCCCACGGCACGATTGCGCCCGCCTTTATCGACAGGCTCTCATTAGGGACAACCAGTTCGGGATCGAAATACAGCCGCTCGCCCAACCCATCGCAGGCCGGGCATGCACCTTGCGGGGCATTGAAACTGAACAGGCGCGGTTCGATCTCCGGGATCGTGAAGCCGGAGACCGGGCAGGCGAATTTTTCAGAAAAGACGATGCGGTGCAGCGGGGCGTTGTCACCGAGCACCGCTTTGGCCTCGACGGGTTCCGCCAGGGCGTCCGCCGGATCGACATAGGCCAGCCCATCGGCCAGTTTCAGTGCCGTCTCGAACGAATCCGCAAGCCGCGTCTCGATGCCGGGACGGACGACAATCCGATCGACCACCACCTCGATGTCATGCTTGTATTTCTTGTCGAGCGCCGGGGCATCCTCAATATCGAAGAACAGCCCGTCGATCCGCACGCGCGTAAAACCGGCCTTCTGCCACTCGGCGAGTTCCTTGCGATACTCCCCCTTTCGCCCGCGCACGGCAGGCGCCAGCAGATAAGCCCGCATCCCCTCAGGCAGCATCATGACCCGATCGACCATCTGGCTGACGGTCTGTGCTGCAATCGGCAGGCCGGTGGCGGGTGAATAGGGAATGCCGACACGCGCCCAAAGCAGGCGCATATAATCGTAGATCTCGGTGACAGTGGCGACGGTCGAGCGCGGGTTACGGCTCGTTGTCTTCTGCTCGATGCTGATCGCCGGGCTCAACCCGTCGATATGGTCTACATCGGGCTTTTGCATCATCTCGAGGAATTGCCGCGCATAGGCGCTCAGGCTTTCGACATACCGGCGCTGTCCTTCGGCATAAATGGTGTCGAACGCGAGGCTGGATTTGCCCGAGCCGGACAGGCCGGTAATCACCGTCAACGTATCGCGCGGAATATCCACATCCACGTTCTTGAGGTTATGCTCGCGCGCGCCGCGTACTGAAATGTGAGTCAACATAGACCAACTCTGTTCCAGATTTGTTCGGATTCGGCAAGGGGGCGATCGACAATTCCGCGGTCGTTGGTCGACCGGGCTTGTCCACTCATCCTTCGATTTTCATCATTCATCGTCAATCTGTGTTATTCGTCTAACACACTAAGGTTTTGGTCGAACGTGCCGCGCTTCTCGAAACCGACCCGACTATCTCCCGGATTGTGCCGCAGCGACCTTCATCCCGAAACCGCCTGCGGCACAACCTAAGGAGAATAACGATGAGCAAGTCCCTTGCAGCGCTCGCAATTCTGGTAAGTACCGGACTCGCGAGCCCAGCGTTTGCTAGCACGACCAATGAAATCCAGGTTACGGCATTGGTTAGCCCCCACGGCCTGAACTTGGCGACGACTGAAGGCCAGAAACGGCTAAAACAGAGAGTCGCGTCAGCCTCGCGCAGAATTTGTGTGACAAACACACGTGACCTCGGGCTGCGCCTGAAAGAGCAACAGTGTTACCAAAACGCTTTGAATTCGGCTGACGTGCAGGTTGCCGCACTGGTCGAAAAGGCCGTACGCGCCAAAACCTGATTGCAATGATTGCCCCAAAATACGGTCGCGCAGGGATGGCGCGACCTTATTCTGGCCGTCAACGCACAATCCATTGACCAGAATTTCGGTACTCCTCACGGACATTGCTTTCGGGCAAGGCGCCAGGGACATAGCGGTGATCAGTGGACAATGGCTGGCTCGGCCCAAGACCCGAAAACCGCCCGACCACCGCCTGAGGAAGTGCGCTGGCTATCGAATCCTGTCGCACCGCTAGCACCAAGTCCGCGATTTCGCTCGACGTTGCAGGAGAAAAAACTTTGGGCTTAGGAGCTGGTGTTGGCTCATTGCCCCGATAGGAGACGTGGAAAGCTTTTGGGCTGCCCGCACCGCCCGGCCACCGAAAGAAGATATGCGCGCCGACAATGGCGGTTGGCGTCAGAGCCTTGTTCCAGACGGGATTGACTGCCAGCGTGTGATAGTGGGTGGCCAGCCCGACAGGGGCGTAGACTTCGCCTAAAAGTGCAGCTTGGGCGTTGCGACGGGCGCGATCCCAGACCAGCGAGACCGGCATGCGCGCCATCGAGCCGTCACAGCCAAAAGTGAACTGGCAAAGTGTATCGTTGCGCTCGGTACCTTGGTAAACAACCCCGCAGATTGTATCGGGGTAGGCCGGATGGCGGACGCGATTGAGGATAACCTGCGCGACCGCACGCTGGCCTTCGTCGGGCTCGTTGCCCGCTTCATAGTAGATTGCCGTAGTCAGGCAAAGCGAGGCACGAAGCTTACCCTGGGCCGTCCCAAGCAGTTTGAACGGAAGAGCAGCCGGTCCTGAAACCAGCAAAGTCGGCGCAAAATCGGATGTCGTGGCTTGAGCAGACATATCAGACGATTGCGCACCGGACATCAATGTCGCCAGATCGGCTCCGGGGTCATAAGGCTGGGGTGAGTCCAGGCGAAGAACCGCGCGCTGCGGGGCATGCAACGCGGCAAGCGGCATCACGCACGATGTCAACAATGCGAGCAGGCACACCGCCGACATACCGCGAACACGGTCTCTGGCCTGTCTGCTTGCCGATCTGATCTTGCTCGATTCCAAACCAACCCTGTCGATTCTCTCTGCGATTTACTGTGCAGAGTCGGTTCCATACACGCCATTTCCTCAACCTGCGCCCCCGTAAATCAAAGTGTTCCGACGCGGGACAACGACGCCGGTGAATATTAATGCATGCCCGTTGCAAAGACGAAGCCGATCCCCCTTCCCTTCGCTCGCCTGCCCCCTTAGAGACCGCGCGACTTACGAGCAGGGATTGGGAATGTTAGAACCGCTAAGGGTTGCGTTGGCAGGGCTTGGAACAGTCGGCGGTGGCGTCATAAGGCTGCTCGAGACCAATCATGAACTGATCACCAGACGGGCAAGCAGGCCGATTGAAATCATCGCTGTCTCGGCGCGAGACCGGACTCGTGATCGCGGTCTGGATCTTTCCAACTTTGAATGGTGTGATGATCCTGTGGCGCTCGCAACGCATGCCGGGGCCGACGTAATTATTGAGCTTATTGGCGGTGCGGAGGGACCGGCGCTTGCGCTTGGCGAGGCGACGATTGCCAATGGCAAGGCGTTTGTCACGGCGAACAAGGCGATGATCGCACACCACGGCATTCGACTGGCGATGGCTGCTGAATCCGCAAATGTTGCCCTCAAATATGAAGCGGCAGTGGCCGGCGGCATTCCCGTCATCAAGGGATTGCGCGAAGGCGCGGCAGCCAACGAGATTACGCACGTTTACGGCATTCTGAACGGCACCTGCAATTACATCCTCACAACGATGGAAAGCGAAGGTCGCGATTTTGGCGATGTCCTCGCCGATGCGCAGGCGCTTGGATATGCGGAGGCAGACCCGTCGTTCGATATTGACGGCGTCGATGCTGCACACAAGCTCGCAATCCTTGCATCCCTCTCCTTTGGTACACGTCTTGATTTCGACGCGGTCGCTATAAGCGGAATCCGCGACATTGTGGCAGGAGATATCGCCCATGCCCGCACCCTCGGTTTTCGAGTCCGTCTGGTAGGATTGGCCGATGCAGGTCCCGACGGGCTGTTCCAGCGCGTCCATCCGTGCCTCGTCCCGGTCAGCCACCCACTCGCGCATGTCGCAGGTTCGATGAATGCAGTGGTCGCCGAAGGCAATTTCGTCGGAAGACTGTTCTTCGAAGGGCGTGGCGCCGGCGAAGGCCCGACGGCCTCTGCGGTCGTGGCCGATCTTATCGATATTGCCCGGGGCGAATATGGACCGGCCTTTGCCATGCCGGTTGCAAGCCTCGCCCATCCTGGCACTGCTGACCCCGGCAAACGAATCGGCCGTGCTTATCTGCGATTCGCCGTTGCAGACCGGACGGGTGTTCTTGCAGAATTGACTGCAGCGATGCGCGATGCGGGCGTGTCGATTGAAAGCATGATCCAGCGCGGTGAAGCGCCCGGCGGCGGTGTGTTGGTGGTCATGACCACGCATGAAGGCCCGGAAAGCGCCGTGACCGAGGTGCTTGCGGCACTTGCTGGATCTCCAAGTCTCGTCGGAAAGCCAATCATGATGCCCATTCTGGATTTTTAACCTGTCCGGGCTTATCCGCCGCTCAACCTCATACAGGAATCGCTCAACTATGGTCACTCCGTCAAAAGTCCTCGACCGCGTCCTCGTTCTCGAAATGGTGCGCGTCACCGAGGCCGCAGCCATTTCCGCTTCGAAACTGATTGGCCGCGGCGATGAAAAGGCAGCTGACGCCGCTGCCGTCGAAGCGATGCGCGCCGCACTCAACGAACTGGCCATGGACGGGACGGTCGTCATTGGCGAAGGTGAGCGGGACGAAGCGCCGATGCTCTTTATCGGAGAGAAGGTCGGCAGTGCGATCGGCACCGGTCCCAAGATCGATATCGCGCTCGATCCGCTTGAAGGTACGACAATCACTGCCAAGGCGGGTCCGAATGCACTCGCGGTTCTGGCTGTGGCCGAAGAAGGCAATCTCCTCAATGCACCCGATGTCTATATGGACAAGCTTGCAGTCGGCCCTGGTTATCCCGATGGCATTATCGACCTTGCCAAAACACCGACCGAAAACGTCACAGCGGTCGCAAAAGCCAAAGGTGTCCAGCCAAATGAGATCATTGTCTGTGTGCTTGATCGCCCGCGCCATGAGAAACTGATCGCCGAACTGCGCCGGATCGGTTGCGGAATCATGCTCATTCCCGATGGCGACGTTGCCGGGGTTATTGCCGTGACCGATCCGGATACCACGATCGACATGTACATGGGATCGGGTGGAGCGCCCGAAGGGGTGCTCGCGGCCGCGGCGCTTCGCTGTGTCGGCGGCCAGTTCAAAGGCCGGCTGCTGTTCCGCAACGACGATGAAAAAAGCCGCGCGCGCAAATGGGGAATCAAGGATCTCGATTATATCTATGATCTCAAGGAGTTGGCGAAGGGTGATTGTATCTTCGCTGCAACCGGCGTGACAGACGGGTCCCTGCTCGACGGCGTCAAGCGCCTGAGCAACGGAACAATGACGACCGAGAGCGTTGTCATGCGTGCAAGTTCAGGCACGGTCCGCTGGGTGAAAGGCGAACATCGCAAGGCGCATTAAATGCGATTTCGCTCTCGCCAGTGCTGTCATATATCTCTAATACAGCTACAATGCCCGGCCCACTGACCAGCACCGACAATTCTGACTTTGGTCGCGACTGGATTGCGCCATACGAAGATGAATCCGGACCACCAACCCCGCAACCTTCCCGCTGGGTCAGGCGCTGGTTCTGGATTCGTCGTGCTGCCATTGCATCAGCGGTTCTATTCAGCGTACTTTTCCTGTGGCTTGCCCTGACTGCGCCGCTCTCCAAATCGCTCCAGCCAATTGCCCCGCCTCAACTGACGTTGCTTGCCGCCGATGGCCAGGCCTTTGCCCGCAACGGTGCAATCATCGATGAACCAGTCAAGATCGCTGCATTGCCCGCGCATGTGAAACAGGCCTTTATCGCGATCGAAGACCGGCGCTTTTATTCACATTGGGGCGTCGACCCGCGTGGAGTTGTGCGGGCAACGCTCAACAATATGGGCAGTGGGGGCACGCAAGGCGGCAGCACGATCACGCAACAGTTCGCCAAGATCACCTTCCTTACGCCGGAACGCAGCCTCTCACGCAAAGCCCGTGAATTACTGATCGCCTTTTGGCTCGAGGCATGGCTGACCAAAGACGAAATACTCGAACGCTATCTGTCCAACGTCTATTTTGGCGACAATGTGTATGGCTTGCGCGCGGCTTCGCTGCACTATTTCTTTCGCCAACCCGAGCGCCTGACCCTTTCGCAGGCGAGTATGCTGGCGGGGTTGGTCCAGGCGCCGTCCCGTCTTGCGCCGACCAAGAACCCCAAGGCCGCGCAAAAACGCGCGAAGATGGTGATCGATGCAATGGTCATCGCTGGCTACATCTCGAAAGCCAAGGCGACGGCTACGGCCCCCGCGTCAATTGACCGGCGCGATCGGGAGAGCCTGCCGACCGGAACCTATTTTGCCGATTGGGCCATGCCTGAGGCACGGGCCATCGCCGAGGAATCCTATGGCGAGCAGAAGATCAAGACAACGCTTGATGCGCGGCTTCAGAAGATCGCCCGTTCAGCAATTGCCAGTGCCCCGCTCGGCAATGCCCAAGTTGCGCTGGTCGCGATGCGCCCCAACGGTGAAGTGGTCGCGATGATCGGCGGGCGTTCATACGATAAGTCCCCCTTCAATCGGGCGACGCAGGCAAGCCGGCAGCCGGGATCGACTTTCAAGCTGTTCGTCTACCTTGCAGCTTTGCGTTCCGGAATGACCCCGGACAGCATGATCGATGATAGCCCCATCACGACCGGTGGCTACCAACCAAAGAATAGCGGTGAGCGTTATCGAGGCGAAATTACACTCAAGCAGGCCTTCGCCCGATCGAGCAATGTCGCGGCCGTCAAGCTTTACAAGAAAGTTGGCGGGGACGCCGTCGTCCGGGCGGCACGTGATCTGGGCATCAAGAGTCCGCTTTCGGCAGACCCAAGCCTTGCACTGGGAACATCTGGAGTAACCTTGCTTGAACTGACGTCCGCCTATGCCGCGGTGGCTGCGAAGCATTATCCGGTCAAGCCGCATGGCATTCCCGTCAAGGAGGCTGGCATATTGGGAAAGCTCCTCTCTTCCGAACGCAGTTTTGGCACAAACACGGAAGAAATGTTGTTGGACCTGCTCGCCGCGCCGATCAATCAAGGGACCGGGCATGCGGCTGCGCTGCGCGTCCCCGCCTTTGGCAAGACCGGCACCAGCCAGGACAATCGCGACGCCTTGTTCGTTGGCTTTGCGGGCGATCTGGTGGTGGGCGTTTGGGTCGGCAATGATGATAATGCGCCCCTGCGCGGGATCAACGGCGGCAATGTTCCAGCAGGAATTTGGCGCGATTTCATGAGCAAGGCGATCAGCGGCGCCGGGCTGCCAACAGAACCCAAGCCAGCCGATGAGTCGATCGACGAAACGCTGGAGATCCCTCCGATCGAACTCGGCAATGACAGCGTCATTACCCTTGGCAATGACAGCAGCATCTCGCTCGACACGAATGTGGGGGATGTAAACGTGAATCTGAAGCTCGATCGAGACGGGCTGACGCTTGATGCCAAGCCGCCGCCCGAGAAGCTTGAGAAGTCGAAGTAAACCATTGCGGCCACAACGCGGTTCCGCCTAAGCCAGAACAATGCCCTCCCCGCTTTCCTTCCCGCGTTCCGTAACTGGCCAGACATGGGCGTGGCGCGGGGCGGCGGGGGAATGCGATGATCTGGTCGATCAATTGCTGCTTGCGCGCGGATGCCCTCCTGAAGCGCTTGCCGAACATCGCAATCCGACGATCCGGGCATTCATGCCCGATCCTTCGATCTTCCGTGATATGGATGCCGCTGCCACGCGCCTCGCTGATGCTGTGGTGGCCCGCGAGACGGTGACGATTTTCGGTGATTATGACGTGGACGGGGCGACCTCGGCGGCGCTCCTCATCCGCGTGCTGCGCGATCTCGGGCTTGAGGCGGGTGCCTATATCCCCGACAGGCTGATGGAGGGCTATGGACCCTCCGGCGAAGCGCTGGTGAAGCTCGCACAGGGCGGATCGACGCTGATCGTGACCGTTGATTGCGGGGCACAGGCATTTGAGGCGCTGGCGATGGCCAAGGCAGCGGGCGTCGATGTGATCGTGGTCGATCATCACAAATGTGCGACCGCGCTTCCTGTCGCGTTTGCGCTCGTCAATCCGAACCGGCTGGATGAAGGTGAAGGCGCCGCGTTTGGCCATCTGGCCGCGGTCGGAATGGCGTGGCTGCTCGGGGCCGCGCTGATCCGGGTTTTGCGCGAACGCGGGCATTTCGCTTCAAGAAGCGAGCCCAACCTGCTTGAATTGCTTGATATTGTTGCGCTGGGCACCGTCGCCGATGTCGCCCAGTTGCGGGGCCTCAACCGGGCGTTCGTCGCGCAAGGCCTCAAGATCATGGCCGGACGGCGCAATGTCGGGCTTGATGCGCTCATCACGGCGTCGCGGCTCAAGCGCGCGCCGATCTGTTCCGACCTCGGCTTTGCGCTCGGGCCGCGGATCAATGCGGGCGGGCGCGTCGGCAAATCCGATCTCGGTGTGCGGCTATTGACCACGACCGACCCGGATGAGGCGCGCGGGATTGCCGAAGAACTCGATCAGCTCAACAATGATCGCCGTGTGATCGAAGCCGGTGTTCAGGAAGAAGCTGAGGCGAAGGCCATCGGCCAGGGCAATCGCGCGGTCGCGCTGGTCAGCGGTAGCGGCTGGCATCCCGGCGTGATCGGGATTGTCGCGGGGCGCCTGAAGGAAAAATTCAACCGCCCCGCGATCGTCATTGCCGTCGATGCCGAAGGAATTGGCAAGGGATCGGGACGTTCGATCGCAGGCGTTGATCTTGGCGCTGCCGTTCTTGCGGCAAAGGACGCTGGACTTCTGTTCGCCGGAGGCGGTCACGCCATGGCGGCAGGGCTCACGATTGAGGCACATCGGATCGATGCGTTTGCAGACTTCCTCGAAGAACGGCTTGCCACTGACGTTGCGCGATCAGGAGAAGACCGCAACCTGTTGCTCGATGCCGTCGTCGCCACCGGTGGCGTCACCCCTGCCCTTGTCGAGGCGCTCGAGGCTGGCGGGCCGTACGGAATGGGCTGGCCAGCCCCACGCATCGCCGCCGGGCCGATGCGCGTCATCAAGGCTGACATCGTCGGGACAAATCATGTCCGCGCCGTCATGGCCGGCGATGACGGGCGCTCATTGAAAACCGTTGCCTTTCGCCAATCGGAGACCGAGCTTGGTCAGGCGATACTCGGCGCGGGACGAGACCGGAGACTGTGGGTCGCCGGACGTGCAAAAATTGACGATTGGGGATCGAGACCGGCAGCAGAGCTGCATGTGGATGATATCGCCTTTGTGGATTGAGACGGGAGGACGTTGATGTTCAGCCATGTGACGCTTGGGACAAACGACTGGGCTCGCGCCAAACCATTCTGGCACGCCGTCATGGCGGTGCTGGAACAACCGATCTTCTTCGAAAGCGAAGGCGGGATCGCCTTTGGACAGGCCATCGGCCCGAAAACCTTTGTCGGGTCAACTTTTGACGGCAAACCGGCATCGAGCGGGAATGGCACGCATCTCGCCTTTTTAGCCAAGGACCGCGCGTCGGTCGATACGTTTCATGCGGCCGCGCTCGCTCACGGAGGGACAGACGAAGGCGCGCCGGGGCTCCGCCCGCATTATCACCCCAATTATTACGGTGCCTATGTCCGTGATCCCGACGGAAACAAGCTGCAGGCCGTCTGCCATTCCAAACACGGTTGACCCGCACGCCTTTTCTGGTAAGCGCGCGGCTCGCTTTGACGGCCCCTTCGTCTAGCGGTTAGGACGCGGCCCTTTCACGGCTGAAACACGGGTTCGATTCCCGTAGGGGTCACCAGCCGCAGAACTCGTTGGTTTGTCGCAAATGATGAAATCGAAGTTTCCCACAAATTTGAGAATGTTTCCCACAAGGGTAAAATCACCCTGAGTTTTGGGTGAGTATGAGGCGTCGCTGCCACGGTCTTGCCAGTGCCCCAGACCGGATAAGCGGCAACTCAAGAGACTGGGAATTGCTATCACTTGGCCACGTGTGATGAGACGATCATGACGGTCCTGGACAAAGTTCGCGCCCTGGTTGCTCGCCTCGCACCAGCACCCATTTGTGACGATTGCGTAGCTGAGAAGCTCGAATTGGCAGCTCGCCAAAATGCCAACCGAAAAGCGCGTGAACTTGCGGGCTCTGACGGCTTTGAACGACGCAAGCGGCAATGCGGCATTTGCGGCCAGGAGAAACTTGGGACCGGATTGGTCTAGGTCGGCACCAAAAGCTCCAGATTGGCATGTAGCACGGTGCATAAAAATGATCTGGCGACAGGCGCGGCAAACGAGTGCGCCCTTATTCGCGCAATGGCAGCGTGATGTCGGCTATCGCTAAGATTGTGTTGAAAAACTCCAAGTGGCGTTTTGGCGAGTAATTTTCGAACGCGCGAGCACCTGCTCTCGCAACGAAGATTCACGAGCAAGGGTCGGATTGAATCATTGTTTCCTAAAATCCATCCTGAGGCAGTCGCGCGGAAGTTTTTCAACACAATTGCTAACATTGCTGACGTTCAAAGTCCAATGCTCGAATCCCGAAAGCGGACACAAATTAACATGACCCAGCGGGCGGCTGCACAAGGCAGCGACGCTGAGCAGCCCGAGTGTTCGCTTTTGGGGTTTGAGCAGTTTTCGGTCCGGGTTTTTGCGCACAGAGTAGAATGGCTGACCGCCAATGATGACCAAGATTGGCGGCATGAGAAGTGCCTGACAAGTCCTTAAAGTCTGACATTCGGGCACGATCACTGCCAAAGGCCGGATCGACGTCGACAGGATCGAATTGCAGGAACGAATTTTCGCTCCCAGAGAAACAGCATTGGACTTTGACACTGAACCGAGCATTGATTGCGGGCGAAGGCAGACGGAGTCGTCGCTCGGTTGCGCCAGGTCGGCTGACCGAAGGTGCTCTGGGTGGTAGAGGTCAAGAGCCAAACGAGAAAAGGGGGCAAGACATGTCAAATCCGGATGAAACGCTTCTCGACGATGACGTGAAAACGCTGCACAATATGGGCTATGCTCAGGAACTGTCTCGTAGAATGGGGCACTTCTCCAATTTTGCAATTTCCTTTTCGATCATTTGCATTCTCTCGGGGGGCATCAATTCGCTGGGGCAAGGCACCAGTGGAGCCGGTGGCGCTGCGCTGGGAATAGGCTGGATTGTTGGCGGCCTGGCCGCGCTCATGTTTGCGTTGGGAATGGCGCAATTGTCTTCGGCATTTCCAACTGCCGGTGGTCTGTATCATTGGAGCTCGATCATTGGCGGACGCTTCTGGGGGTGGCTTACGGCTTGGCTCAATCTCATCGGTCTCATCACCGTGCTGGCCGCTATCAACGTGGGCACGTTCAATTTTTTTGTCGGCTCTTTCGGATCGCTTGTTGGAATCGAGGCGGGCTATTGGTCGCAGCTGGTTTGCCTGATCGTGATGACCGGCATTCAGGCGCTCATCAACCACCTTGGGATCAGGACGACGACCAAGCTGACCGACCTTTCGGGATATTTGATTTTGGCCGGTGCAGTCCTGCTGACCGTCGCGCTTGTTGTGTACGCCCCGTCTCGTGATTTCAGCCGATTATGGACATTCACCAACTATTCCGGCGCTGCCGGTGGCGATGTGTGGCCCGAGACCAGTTCGATGATGCTGATCTTTTTCCTCGGGCTTTTGCTACCAATCTACACATTGACCGGATATGACGCCTCGGCTCACACGTCGGAGGAAACCGTCGGCGCGGCCAAGAAGGTTCCGACTGCGATCATCCATTCAGTGTTCTGGGCAGCTTTGTTCGCATGGCTGTTTTCATGTGCCTTTGTCATGGCCATTCCTGACATGGCCGAAGCTGCAAAGCAGGGCTGGAACGTATTTTTCTATGTTATGGACGCGACGATTCCGACTGGGCTGAAATATTTCCTTTATACCATCATCCTTGTCGCCCAGTTTATCTGCGGCCTGGCAACGGTGACATCGGCATCGCGAATGACCTTTGCCTTCGCGCGTGACAATGGTTTGCCGGGGTCAAGCTATCTCAAGTCCGTAAGCCCGAAGCATCGGACGCCGGTTCATGCGATCTGGACATGCGCCGCGCTTGCCGTGGGTTTCACTTCATTTGCCGGCGCCTATTCGGTTGCTGTGGCCGTGACGTCGATCGCGCTATACCTGTCCTATGCAATGCCGATTGCGGCGGGGCTGTTCGCGTACGGCAATAGCTGGACGAAAATGGGTCCGTGGGACATGGGGCCGGCGTTCCGCGTCGTAGCGGTGCTGTGCATCGGGATTGCTGGGGTAATCGTCTATGTTGGGGTGCAACCGCCAAATGACTTCGCCTTGAAGGTGCTTGGGGTCATTGCCCTGCTGACGGTCATCGCCTGGTTCGGCCTAGAAAATCGTCGCTTCAAAGGCCCGCCGATCGGAGATCAGATCGCCGCCCGTGCGGCAGAAATAGCGGCTGCCGAGACCGCTGTCGGCGAAGCGTAGAAAAATGGGTTGGGGACGGGGTCAATTGAGAACTGCCCTTCCACCTCCCTTTCAAATTGAGACCTGATAAGATGACCATGCCCAAAACGCCGCGCACCGCAGCAGAACTGAAAGTCCATGTCGAGCAATCGACGCTGCCTTATGCGAAGGTTGGTGTGTTCGACATTGATGGGGTTTTGCGCGGCAAATATCTGACTCGCGACAAGCTCCTGTCATCGCTCGACAAGGGTTTCGGCTTTTGCGACGTGGTGCTGGGATGGGATTGCCGGGATCAGTTGCTCGACAATCTGACAATGACCGGCTGGCACACCGCCTACCCAGATGCCGAGGCGCGATTGTTGCCCGAAACCACCAGGTTGATTCCGTTTGAAAACAATATGCCTTTGGTTCTGGGGGAATTTACCGGCCATATGGAACCAGTCTGTCCGCGCTCGCTGCTGCGCCGCATTTTGGAACGGGCAAAGACGATGGGTTTTGCAGTCAAATCCGCGGCCGAATTCGAATTTTTCGTTTTCGAAGAAACGCCGCATTCGGTACGCGAGAAAAATTACAGGAACCTCACAAACATTACGCCTGGTGATTTTGGCTATTCGGTGATCCGCAACAGCGTCCACGCCGACTTTTATCATGACCTGCTGAAACTCTGCCTCGAGATGGACATGGAGATTGAGGGGCTACACACCGAAACCGGTCCTGGCGTGATCGAGGCGGCGATCAAGTTTGATGATGCAATAGCTTCCGCCGACAAGGCGGCACTGTTCAAGACAATGACCAAAATATTGGCGCAAAAGCGTGGCTGGATGGCCACGTTCATGGCCAAATGGTCGAACGACTGGCCGGGTCAGTCTGGGCATCTTCACATGTCTTTGCTCGACGAAAAATCGGGCAAGCCGGTGTTTTACGACGAGGCGCGACCACTCGGCATGTCGGACACGATGCGCTGGTTTGTCGGAGGCCAGCAGGCGCTGATGCCGGAATTCCTGAGTATGATCGCCTGTACAGTCAACAGCTACACGCGATTGATTCCCGGGGCATGGGCCCCGACCAGCGCGAGCTGGGGATTTGAAAACCGGACATGCGCACTCAGGGTGATTGGCGGTTCGCCCGCGGCGCAGCGGGTCGAATACCGGATCGCGGCCGCCGACATAAATCCCTATATCGCCTTTACCGCCAGCATCGGTTCTGGCCTGTGGGGCATCGAGAACAGGATTGAGCCGACCAAGCCGATCGCAGGCAATGCCTATACTGAAAAATTCCCGGCAAAACTGGCCCTGCCAACGACATTGTGGGAAGCTACACAGCGCTTGAAGGCGTCAAAGCCTGCACGCACATTGTTCGGCGACACGTTTGTCGATCATTACGCGGCCACCCGTGAATGGGAAGAACGCGAGGCCCGCAAGGCCGTCACCGATTGGCAGTTGGCGCGTTATTTCGAAATTATCTGACCTAAGGAAGTCAATGTCCCTCTTTACGTGCAAATCACCCGTCAACGACAGTATTCTTGCGTCTCGTCCCTTTGCCAGTGAGGCAAATATTGACGGCGCAGTCTCTGCTGCCCGTGAGGCACAGCGCCATTGGCGAAGTCAACCGATCGGCACCCGTGCAGTGCTGTGCCACACTTTTGTCGATGCGATGCTGGCAATGCAGGGCGAAATTGTTCCGGAACTGGCTTGGCAAATGGGCAGGCCAGTCCGCTATGGTGGGGGCGAGTTGCGCGGGTTTGAGGAACGCGCCCGCCACATGATTGGGATCGCCGATAGCGCGCTTGCAAACATAACGCCGGAACAGAAGCCTGGTTTTGAACGTTTTGTCACGCGTGAGCCATTAGGAGTGGTGCTGACGATTGCGCCGTGGAACTATCCTTACCTCACGGCTGTCAATTCCGTCGTGCCTGCCCTGATGGCCGGCAATGTCGTCATTTTGAAACACGCCGCACAGACATTGCTGGTTGGAGAGCGCTTCCAGAAGGCCGCCCAGGTGGCTGGCTTTCCCGACGGGCTGTTCCAAAATCTGGCCCTCAGCCATGACCAGACGTTGCGGCTGATCGGATCGCGCACGGTCGATATGGTTTGCTTTACTGGTTCGGTTGAGGGCGGCAAGGCAATCGAAGCCGCAGCGGCAGGCGCATTCATCAATGTCGGGCTGGAGCTTGGCGGCAAGGATCCTGCCTATGTGCGCGCCGATGCCAATCTCGATTTCGCAGTTGAAAACCTGGTTGACGGTGCCTTTTTCAATTCGGGGCAAAGCTGCTGCGGCATTGAGCGCATCTATGTCCACGACAGCCTGTTCGATGCGTTTGTGAAAGACTTTGTCGCGCTCGCCGAGGCCTATGTGCTGGGCGATCCGCTTGACCCTGCTACGACGCTTGGCCCCATGGTCAAGGCATCGGCCGCCGACTTTGTCCGTGGCCAGATAAGCGAGGCCTTGGCTGCGGGCGCCAAGGCGCATCTCGACCCTGCTTCCTTTGCAGCAGACAAATCAGGCACACCCTATTTGAGTCCCCAGGTTCTGACTCAGGTCACACATAAAATGTCGGTGATGCGCGACGAGAGTTTTGGCCCGGTCGTCGGCATCATGAAGGTATCCGGCGATGCCCCGGCGATTGGCTTGATGAATGACAGTCCCTATGGTTTGTCTGCATCGATCTGGAGCGAGGATGTGGGCGCCGCACACAGGATTGCGCCCAAGCTTGAGGCCGGCACGGTCTTCCTGAACCGCTGCGATTATCTCGATCCGGCGCTGGCCTGGACCGGGGTCAAGGACACCGGGCGGGGCGCGACGCTTGGCGCGCTTGGCTACGAGCATCTGACGCGACCAAAATCCTATCATTTTCGTTTGAGCACAAAGGGTTGATATGACGACCATTCTCACCGGTGACTGGAACTATCCAACGAAGATTTGGAGTGGCCCGGGTCGCATCGACAATCTGGGCGAGGCTTGCGTGTTTGCGGGAATTTCCCGGCCGCTGATCGTAACTGACAAGGGCTTGGCCGACAGCAGCATAATCACCACGGTATGCGCGGTGCTTGCAAAGGCCGGCATTGCGTCCACCATTTATGCAGAGGTTCAGGGCAATCCCGTTGGCAGAAATGTCGATGAAGGCACTGCATTTTACCGCAGCGGCGGGTATGACGGTGTCATCGCCGTTGGCGGCGGTTCGGGCCTCGATGTTGGCAAAGCGATTGCCTTTATGGCAGGCCAGACACGGCCGCTCTGGGATTTCGAGGATGTGGGGGACTGGTGGACGCGCGCCGACCCGGACGGAATTGCACCCGTCATAGCCGTACCCACGACGGCTGGAACCGGATCGGAAGTCGGCCGTGCGTTGGTGGTGGTCAAGGAAGAGACCCACGAGAAAAAGATCATTTTTCATCCCAAAATGCTGCCCGTCGTCGTGATTGCCGACCCCGAACTGACAATTGGCCTGCCTGCAAATATTACAGCCGCCACCGGTATGGACGCCTTTGTCCATTGCTTCGAAGCCTACTGCGCACCAGGGTTTCACCCCATGGCGGACGGCATCGCGCTGGAAGGGATGCGGCTGGTCAAAGACTATCTGCCGCGCGCATTCGCCGATGGACGCGACATCGAAGCGCGATCCCGAATGCTGGCTGCGGCCAGCATGGGGGCAACAGCGTTCCAGAAAGGTCTGGGCGCCGTCCATTCGATCTCGCATCCGGTCGGGGCATTTTACAATACCCATCATGGCCTGACCAACGCGATCGTCTTGCCCTACGTCATGTTGTTCAACCGTCCGGCGATTGCGGAAAAAATGGTTCCGCTGGCGCGCTATCTGGGGCTGGATGGCGTCGGCTTCGATGCGGTTTATTCGTGGGTGCTCGAATTTCGCAGGCAATTGCGCATTCCCAATAGCCTTGGAGAAATCGGCGTGCCTGTGGATCAGGCCGATGTGATCGGCGAACATGCCCAGCGTGACCCTTCGACCGCTGGAAATCCGCGCGTAACGCGTGCTGAAGATATGACCTCCATCTTCAAAGCGGCTGTTGCCGCAATGCAACAATAGACAAAAATGGTCGGTTTCTGCTGAGTTCAACCTCGAGAATGTGTCGAACGCAATGCAGTCAGCCTCCTTTCGGTCAAGCCTCGCCAACACGCGAATGTCCGCTTTTCAAGGTTCTTACCTACCGCCCATCCGCCCCGGAAGCCATTCCATCGCCAGTGCCGCCCTCCGGTTCCGCTACGCCCCACCTCCGATCGACACTGGCGATGGAGGCAACAATGCACTAACAATCAAATCGGACCACTCAGTGGAGCTCGGTCAGGAAACGAGAGACAGATCCAAAGACCGATTTGCTTGTTCTTTGTTCAAACTGTCATCGAATGGTTCATCGCAGGAGAGGCGACTTTCTGTCACTTAAAGAGTTGAAAAAGAAGCTTCTTGATGCAAGCGAACAATGAAGATCTTGAAATTGCCCGTCGTCAGATAATTTGAGACATATGACGGATTGGAGGATAACGTGAGCGTCGCATTCCGCCGCGAAAGCGACGAGGAACACAAAGAGCCGCGTTTCGAGCTTCCTATTCCACCAGGCCCAAACCTGGTCACGGCTTCCGGATTGCAGCTGATTGATGACACACTGGTCGGCATCGAAACCGCGCTTTCAACCTGCGGCGACAAAGACGCCCGTGAGGCATTGTTGCGTGACAAGAGATACTGGCAGACGCGCAAGGCTACAGCACAGCTCGCGCCAATCTCCACCGGTGGCGAAGTCGCTTTTGGCACGCGGGTGAAATTCCGTCACAAGGCGAAAGATCGCACTATTGATATCGTTGGCACCGATGAAGCGGATCCCACCTCAGGACGGGTTGCCTTTATGGCTCCGCTGGCCAGAGCCATCATGGGTGCTGCTGAAGGAGAATTCTGCGCGTTTGCTGGCGATGACCAAGCCATTGAAATTCTTGCAATTAAGGTGCTCGCGGCTCGGGCGTGATACATTTGCTGATGACTCTACGCATTGTTGAAAAGAGCTACCCCCTTCAAGGCAGTCATTCGATCATTTTCGACCTGGAATGTCTGCAATTGGGTGGAAAGCTGAAAAGCTGCCGTTCTTGCGCATTCGAAGTGATCAGCAGCAACCGCCAACATTCCTGTCGTTGATCGGGCACTTGGAGGCCCTTTGTAGCTTCCGTCGGTTCACGTTGCGCTGGAACGGCGGTTAAGTTGTGATGGGGTGGACGCCCCCCGACGGCATTTAAGTGCCATGATGGAGGTGTTGATCACCATCTGAAGGAGGCGTCAGTGTCACAACTTACCACCATCGGCCTTGATATCGCCAAGCATGTTTTTCACGCACATGGTGCAGATGAGCGTGGCCATGCGCTTTTCAGCAAGAAGATTCGCCGAACCAAGCTGCTCGACTTTTTTGCGGAACAGCCTCGCTGCGTGGTA
>JANOFN010000016.1:0-175784 GCA_031413655.1 Sphingomonadales bacterium
TAATCGCCTTTTTGGCATTACTGGTCGGAATTGGGCCGTCCGGGAAACCGGGCGGCCTTTTTTCGTCTGTCCATTTCTGGTTAAGGTTCCTTGGCTACACCCGCCCGAAATGGACAGAATGATCATGCGTTCAAAGATTGCTATCGTCGTTACCGCATTAGGGGCGCTCTTCATGTTTGCCGCCCCAGCGCAAGCCCAGGGCTATTGGGTCCCGCCGGATTTCTCTGGCCTGCCACTTTCGGGATATGAACCTGGTATGGGCGTCGCCCTGCCAAATGCGACCGAAGCCGAACAAAAAGCCGCGATCACATGGAATATGCGCGCAGGGTTGAACGTCGCAGCCTTGCAATGCGCTTTCGAGCCGACATTGCGTACGATGCAGAATTACAACGCTGTCTTGAGCGATCACAACGCCGAATTGACGTCGTCCTTCAATGCGCTTGCGGCCTATTTCAAGCGCGTGAACAAGACCGCCGCAGCCGGGCAAAAAGCGCTCGATACGTTTGGAACAAGGACCTATAGCGGCTTTTCGACCGTGCGCGCCCAAGTCGGATTCTGCTATGCTTCTTCGCGGATCGGGCGGATTGCCCTGTTTACCCCAAAAGGGCGCTTCATCGCGATGGCCCAACAGCATCTGCGTGAATTGCGGAACAGCCTGACGGCGCAAGGCGAACAGCAGTTCCGCCATCGCCTTCCTTACCGCCTTGCAGCGACGCCCAATTTCTCTGAGGATCGTTGTTGGAAGAAGAACAAATATATCAACAGTTGCGGCTTCAAAAGCTGATCAGGCAATTCCCAGGATCTTGTGAGTTTGGGTCGAAAGTCGCCAGCGTGGATTTTTCATGATGAATTCGACGCAAGCCGCGCGATTGGCTGCCAAATCGGGCCCGTCCATCGGCTGAAGCAGGAAATGGGAAAAATCCCAGCTTTCCATCGCTTTCCAGTCGCTGCCTGATTGCGGCCAGACCAGCTTCAGTTCGTTGCCCGAACGCTGGATCGTGTCACTCCCGGCCTTCGGGCTGATGCATAGCCAGTCAATTCCCGGCACGGCTGCGATCGTACCATTGCTTTCCACGCCGATTTCGAAGCCCCGGACGTGAAGTGCGTCAATCAAGGCTTGATCAAGCTGGAGCATCGGCTCGCCGCCCGTGATAACAATATAAGGCGCAGCCCCTTCTGCGGCGCCCCAGCAACCGAGTGCAGCATCCGCCAAGCAATCGGCATCGGGAAACTTGCCTCCGCCCTCACCATCTGTCCCAACAAATTCGGTATCGCAGAACCGGCAGATGGCGCTCGCCCTGTCCTCCTCCCGACCTGTCCACAGATTGCATCCGGCAAAACGCAGAAACACCGCGCGGCGGCCTGTCTGAACGCCCTCGCCCTGAAGCGTCAGGAAGAGCTCCTTGACCGAATAGGTCATGGTGCCGCGGGATCGACCAGGCCCGCTTCGGCAAAGCCTTTCGCACGAAGCCTGCACGAATCGCATTGGCCGCAGGGTCGTCCCTCGGCTGTGGGATCGTAGCAGGACCAGCTAAGACCCGCATCTAGACCCAGCCGGGCAGCTTCGGCGGCGATATCGGCCTTGGTCATTGCGATCAACGGGCTATGGACTCGAAAACCGCGACCTACCACGCCAGACTTGGTCGCTTCAGCAGCCAAGGTTTCAAACGCCGAGACAAAGCCGGGCCGGCAATCTGGATAGCCCGAATAATCGAGCGCATTGATGCCGATGACCAGGTCTCGGGCACCGATCGCTTCGGCCCATCCAAGCGCGAGAGACAGGAAAATGGTGTTGCGGGCCGGCACATAGGTTGCGGGGATGCTCCCATCGACCCCGCGTTTGGGCACGGCAATCGCGGTATCGGTCAGGGCCGAGCCGCCGAACGCCGACAGGTCGACCGGCAGCACGATATGGCGTTCAGCCTTCAGCACCCGAGCGATCCGTGCTGCGGCTTCGAGTTCGATCCTGTGCCTTTGGTTATAATCGATTGTCAGCGCAAACAGCCGGTAACCTGCCTCGCAAGCCAGCCCTGCCGCAACCATCGAGTCCAGCCCGCCAGAAACGAGCACAATGGCAGCATCACCAGCGGTTGCAGGAAGAATAGTCATGGCGCGTTGGCGCTATCCCCCGATCCCTCGGTTTTCAAGCCCCGATAAAAGAACGGGCCGCTCCGTGAGGGGCGGCCCAGTAAGGCCAATTGGCCATTTGGGAGGAAAGCGTGCCATCAACATAGTTCAAGCACAGACGGGAGATACCGCTATTTGGTTAACAAAAGCCTAACGATGCTGTCCCAGCATTGCGACCTTGCATTCGCCAACCCGCCGCCCTTCGAGTTCAAATGCAAATGGCTCCTGCTTGGCGATACCCTGCGATTCGATCTGGATAAGGCGTGGCGTTTCAACCTTGATCGTCGTGCGACCATGTCCGGCACCCGGGCAGGTATAATGGACCGTCGTTTCGTGTTGGGAATTGGAAATGACGAAGCGATTGCATATCGCGGCGCCATGTTGAACCTGAAGCAATGCCCGTACATCGCTGACACACAGCGATCGGCTCTCCGCCGGATTGGTGCGCGATTTCAAAAGCCATTGGCCGGGCTGGACCACTGCAAGTGCTGGCATGGCGCCTGGCGCGGTGTTCTGGGTAAGACCCGGGCCCGCAAGTGTCGCGAGCACGATGATCGGCAATAGCAACAGGCGCATCACACTCATGCCCCCATGAAGGTGGCCGGTTTCTTCCGGCGGATTGTTGCAGCTAGTCATGATAATTTAACGCGTATTGGATGTTTTCGACAGGACTCCAATGCGACCGAAAGCAGGCGAAAATAAGTTAGTGTAACGAGACCGGAAATTTTCGGGCACAAAACTCGCAATCAACCGAGATGGTGCCCGTCTCATCCGCCATTTCCAGGCGTTCCTCCTCGGGGAAACGAAAGATGACATCGCGAATATGGTCAGGGTCGCACCGGCATCCTTGCGAGAGCGCAGCGCCGCCAAGGACGCGGACTTCACCTTCGTCATGATAGAGCCGCCATACCAGTGTTTCCAACGACAAGGCCGGATCGGTCAATTCCTCAGGGCGGATCGAATGCGACAGGATCTCGACATGCTCCCATTCGGGATGGTCGAGCCGCGTATGGATTCGTTCGCGGCCATCTTCGCCTTCTGCGAGATGTTGCACCAGCAGGCCCCCTGCGATGCGCCCCGCGACGCCAACCCGGACGAGGCTGGGTATCTGTTCGGATTGGCTGAAATAGCTTTCGACTGCTTGCGCCAGCGATTCGCCTTCGAGAGGGACAATCCCCTGATAGCGTTCTCCAGACGTTTCCTGGTCAAATGTAATCGCGAGATAGCCCTTGCCGAACAGTCCAAACAAGGTGGGGTTGGCCGGACCTTCGGCCAGCCGATCCGCATCATGCTTCACATAGCCGCGCAACTCACCTCCGCGATAGTCGCAGACCAAAAGGCTGACCGGCCCGCCTTCGGTTTGCGCCTGCATAGTCAACTGCCCGCCCGTGTCCTTGAGCATTGCCCCCAAAAGTGCCGTAATCGTCAGAGCCTCGATCAGCAGCTTTTCGATGGCCGGTGGATAGCCATGGGCGGAAAGGATGGTTTCGAGCACGGGCCCGAGACGCACGAACCGACCGCGCGCATGGCGCTCAACCAGGATGAAACCAAGCGCGCGATCAATATCGGCGTCGATCACCCGATCAGCCCGAAGCACCAAAGCAGGATCGATTTCTGGGCATGAATGCGATTTTCCGCTTCATCCCAGATCAGCGATTGGGAGCCGTCGAGCACCGCATCGGTAACTTCCTCGCCGCGGTGAGCGGGCAGGCAATGGAGAAAACGCGCGTCAGATTTGGCGCCCGCCATCAACCGCTCATTGACCTGATAGGGGGCCATCGCTGCGAGTTTGTTATGGACATGCTCCTGCCCCATCGACACCCAGGTATCGGTCACGACAACATCGGCATCGCGGACAGCCTCGGCGGCATCCTGCATGATTTCGATGGCCGACCCGGCAGCACGGGCGGCCTCGATAAAGCTTTGATCCGGCTCATAGCCTTGCGGACATCCGGCGCGGACGTTGAATTTCATGAGCCCAGCCGCCTCAATGATCGATGACAGGACATTGTTGCCATCGCCAAGCCAGGCAAGATTGAGACCGGGAAGCGGCTTGCCATGTTCGATCAGGGTCAAAAGATCGGCGACGATCTGACAAGGGTGCGATAGATCGGTGAGGCCATTGATCACAGGCACTTCGGCGAACTGCGCCATTTCCTCGATCTTGCTATGCTCGTCGGTGCGTACGACAATTGCGTCGACCATCCGCGAGAGGACACGCGACGTATCGGCAACTGTCTCGCCGCGCCCCAATTGCATCTGTCCTGCGGCCATGAACATCGCATCGCCACCCAATTGCCGCATCGCCATATCGAACGAAACGCGGGTTCGCGTGGAATTCTTCTCGAACACCATGGCAAGCGTGCGTCCGGCGAGGGGCGCGTCAGCATCAGCCTTGCCCTTTGGCCAGCCCTTGCGCGCGGCCTTCCGGTCAAGCGCGTCGGCCAGCATCGCTGCGATCCCGTCCGATCCTGCGTCTGACAGGTTCAGGAAGTGGCGAATCACGCCGCCTGCGGGATCTGATAGTCCCGCGCTCCGGCGGAAAGCCGTTCGATACACTCGTTGATATGCTCCTCGCCAATCACCAGCGGCGGCAATACCCGGAACACATTCTCCCCTGCTGCCACGGTCAATAGCCCGTGATTGTCGCGCAAATGCGCCACGAAATCGCGCGATACGGCCGGCTCCTTCATCTTGATGCCGAGCATCAGACCCTTGCCGCGGATCTCCTCGAACAGGTGATCGTGGTTGGGAATCAACTGTTCGAACGCTTGGCGCAAACGCTCGCCCATCTTGGCCACGCGATCGAAGAAACCGGGTTCGAGCATTACGTCGAGGATCGCCTGCCCTGCCGCCATTGCAAGCGGGTTGCCACCGTAGGTCGAACCATGGGTGCCGATTACCATGCCCTTGGCGGCTTCCTCTGTAGCCAGGCACGCGCCGAGCGGAAAACCGCCGCCAATGCCTTTCGCCACGGTCATGATGTCCGGTGTGATGCCGTAATGCTCATGGGCGAAGAACTTGCCGGTGCGGCCATAGCCGCACTGGATCTCGTCGAGGATCAGCAGCAGGCCATGATCGTCGCAAGCTTTGCGCAGACCCTGGATGAACTCCACTGTGCCTGCGGTCATCCCGCCTTCACCCTGCACCGTCTCGACAAGGAACCCTGCGGTCTCCCCGTCGATCTTGGCAATCGCGGCTTCGAGATCGTTGAACTTTACATAGTCGAAGCCCGGCAGCAGCGGTTCGAAGCCGTCCCGCATCTTTGGCTGGTCGGTGGCACTGATCGCGCCGATCGAGCGGCCGTGGAAGGCGTTCTTGAACGTGATCAGCTTGTGCCGCTGCGGGTTGCCGTTGACGTAGTGATAACGACGTGCGGTCTTGATCGCGCACTCGATCGCCTCGACGCCCGAATTGGTAAAGAACACCGTGTCTGCAAAGCTGTTGTCGACGATCCGCTGCGCCAGTGCTTCGCCCTGCGGCGAGCCGTAAAGGTTCGAAACGTGCATCAGCGTCGCCGCCTGCTCCTGGATCGCCTTGGTCAGGTGGGGATGGCCGTGGCCCAACGCGTTGACCGCGATACCGGCCGCGAAATCCAGATAGCGTTCGCCGCGTTCGCCGATCAGATAACATCCCTCGCCGCGAACCGGTCGCACACCACACCGCGGGTAAACGGGCATGAGCGGAGTAATGGTCATCGGATCGGTCCTTTCAGTTCAGCCAAAACGCAAAAAGGCGGCCCCGACAGGCCACCTTGACGCGGAACCGGCTTATACCGCCCGTACTGGGGCGCGACAACCCCTGCCCTAATTCTTCAGCTTCCAGCCGGTGCTCAATGCCCGATAGCAAATCAATCCCAGTGCCAGATTGATCGCCACCAGCAGCGCCGATCCCGCCCCAAGCGGAATGTCCGACGTCCCGATAAAGCCATAGCGGAAGCCTGAAATGGCATAGTGGAAGGGATTGAGGTGGCTGATCGCGACGAATGGCGGGGCAAGGCTGTCAACCGAATAGAAAGTCCCCGACAACAGGGCGAGCGGGGCGACGACAAAATTGCCGATCGCAGCCGCATGATCGAATTTCTCCGCCCAGATCGACGTCAACACGCCCATGAGCGCCAGCATCGACGATCCGAGCAGGCCAAACCAGAGCACCGCCCAGAAATGCATTGGCAGAATATGGACGCCCGGCCAAATGAGCATTGCTGCCCAGATCGTAATCCCCACCATCAGCGCGCGGGTGATCGCTCCGCCCGCGAGCCCGACCAGAAGTTCCATGCTGGACAACGGCGGCATCAGATAATCGACGATCGTCCCCTGGACCTTTCCGACCAGCAGTGAGAAGCTCGAATTGGCAAAGGCATTCTGCATCATCCCCATGATGATCAGCCCCGGCGCGATGAAATCGGCAAACGGAACGCCCAGCACCGTCCTTCCGCCACGTCCGGTTGCGACGGTAAAAATGACAAGGTAAAGCAGGGTTGTCAGCGCCGGTGCCCAGATTGTCTGGAGGTGGACCTTGAAAAATCGTCTCACCTCCTTGATATAGAGGGTCTTCAAGCCACCCCAGTTGACCCGTTTGATCACGGGGACGCCGGGTTCGCTTATAATGCCGATTTCGGACTCGCTGTTCATCGCCTGATCGCCTATCGGCACCAGACGCTTGCTGCAAGTGCGGTTTTGGAATGACAAGGGTAACGCATGTCCTGGACGGAAGAGCGCATCGATAAATTGAAGTCGATGTGGGAAAAAGGAATGACCGCGAGCCAGATCGCGGAAGAACTTGGCGGCGTCAGCCGCAACGCAGTGATCGGAAAAGCCCACCGGCTTGACCTTCAGTCACGCCCTTCGCCCGTGAAGGGCACTGATGCCGATGGCTCAAAATTGGAATCGCGCAGAGCAGCCCCTGCAAGAGCCAAGCCTGTGGTTGCCACCGCCCCGCCTCGCGCACCCGCCCCGGCTCCACGCACGGCGACGCCCGCAAGCACGCCCCAGCCTGTCCCGACCCAGCCAAATGCCCCAACCGGCGCGCAATTGCGCTCGATAGGCCCGGGTGGTTTTCTGAGGCAAGGGCCCGGCGACCAAGCTCCCCCTGCAACGCCTGCACCTCCGCGCCGGCTTGTGCCTGCCAAGATCTCGCCCGAATTTGCAGACAGGACTGGCCTGCTCGATCTCAGCGAAAAGATCTGCAAATGGCCTCTTGGTCACCCTGGCGAGCCCGATTTTCATTTCTGTGGCGATAAGGTCAACCCCGGGTTCCCCTATTGCGTCGCGCATTGTGGCCATGCCTATCAGGCGCAGATGCCGCGCCGTGATCGCCGTCCGCCCCCACCATTACCGTTCGGCGGTCCGCGCGTTCGCTAAGTCGCCGGATGTCTCGGGCAAGGCTGGTCGTGCATCTAGCGCTGGCCTTTGCTGACATCAGTGAATAGCATCCGGCAACGGAGGCTATTCCCATGATCGAGATTCTTGCCATCAATGCCGCGCTGTTGATGATCGCGATCATCATCCTCTGGGCGATTTCGGTGCGTATCCGCGACGTCAGTTTCATTGACAGCTTCTGGGCGTTCGGGATGGTGATGCTTGCCATTTCAACCTTTGTGCAGGCGCATGACGGATCGCCGCAACGCAAATTCCTTATCCTCGCGCTAACCGGCATCTGGGGCCTGCGCCTCTCGCTCCACCTCTACACGCGCTGGAGAGCGGAGGGGGAAGACCCGCGCTACCGGCGCATTTTGGGCAGCGCGATGGAAAAGAGAGGCTGGTCATTTGCCAAATCGTCGCTGATCCTGGTGTTCCTGATGCAGGCGCCATTGCTGTTCATCGTCTGCCTGCCCGCCCAGCTTGGTCAGCTTGCCGCCGAACCGGCCCAGACCGGCTGGCTGGCTTTTGCTGGAAAATGCCTCGCCCTGGTCGGCATCGGTTTCGAAACGATCGGGGACTGGCAGCTGCGCCGCTTCAAGGCCGATCCTGCGAGCAAGGGCAAAGTGCTCGACACCGGCCTGTGGCGCTACACCCGCCATCCCAATTATTTCGGCGATGCCTGTGTGTGGTGGGGCCTCTGGCTGATCGCGGCGGAAACGTCGATCGGGTTCTGGGCGCTGCCGGGACCAATCCTGCTCACCTGGCTCCTGACCCGTCTGAGCGGCGTGCCGATGCTGGAATATAGCCTCAAGAAGAAACGGCCCGGATATGAGGAGTATATCCGGCGGACGTCGAGCTTCATCCCCTGGCCGCCCAAGGCCTGAACCCGAATTTTCGCATGAGGCCAATGCCTATGCCAACGGCGGAACCCTTGCCGGGGCAGCTTGACTCATAACAAGGCTCGATGAAGTCTTGCATCGAAAGTCAGAACTCCAACTGGCTTGGGTTGCCACGCACACGGGAGTGGCAATTTCGTTGTGGGTTGCGGACATCCGAGGATGACACTCAGCAAGTTCCCGGAACGGAAAGTCTCGTTTGCGCTCGTGCGCAACCCATGACATCTTCGCAGGAGCAAAGGAGGAATGCGATATGCTGAGAGTTAAATATGCCTTTCTGTCGGGATTTAGCGTGCTGCTCTTAGGCTGCGGCTCAAGCGCCGAGTCGAAAACTTCAACCCACAACAAGGCCGCGGAGCACGAGCAAGCTATACGCAAGACCAATGAGAGATGGCTCGCACTGATCCGTGATCACGATGCGGCTGCGGTATCCAAGCTGTATGCCTCTGATGGGGCAATGATGGCGCCAGGCGCTCCAATCGCACAAGGTCAGCCGGCGCTCGAGAAGGCTTGGGGCGGGCTTATGCAGATGCCGGGGTTCGGGTTGACCTTCAAAGCCGATAAAATTGCGGTTGCTTCAGGCGGCGACATGGCTCTCGATCAAGGGACCTATTTGCTGTCGCTCACTGGCCCCAATGGCCCGACGAAGGACGTTGGTAAGTACGTCGTGGTCTGGCGGAACATCGACGGCCAGTGGAAGGTCGCAGCAGACATCTTCAACACCGATGGCGCTAGTAACCCGTAGTATTGATGAACCGCTACAAACGTCTACCGAGAAGGCGTTTCATCATTTCACCCGGATGTCCGGATGGGTCGGTCACGGAATGACAGCCTAGTTGTCGCAAGCAGCCCTTCCCTCCCCCATTCATCCAGCGTTCAACTTCAGTGATTACATTTGTAATCGAATGGAGGCCGGACGATGGCAGAACGGATCAGCGATGCCGAACATGCGGTGATGGAAGTATTGTGGGCGGATGCGCCGCTCACCGCCAATGTCGTTGCCGAACGGCTGACCGATAGCCAGAGCTGGACGCTTCCCACCGTCAAGACACTTCTGTCTCGGCTCCTTGCGAAGGGCGCGCTGGCCGCTGAGGCCGAAGGGCGTCGCTTTCTGTACCGACCGCTCATCGAACGTGCCGATTATGTTTCGGGGGAATCCCGGCGGCTGGTTGACCGCCTTTTTGGCGGGCGGCTTTCGCCATTGGTCGCCCACCTCGCCGAACAGGAAGCGCTGACCGCGCAGGATATTTCAGAGATTGAAGCGTTGTTGAGGGAGCTCAAGTCATGATGCAGTGGATCGCTGAAACGCTTGTCGCAACGACGTTGCTGATGCTGCTTGTGCTCGCGATTCGCCCCTTTTTGGCGAGCCGCTTTGGCGCGCGGGCAGCCTATCTTCTCTGGTTTGCACCCGCTTTGCGCATGGTCTTGCCGCCCTTGCCCGCCGACTGGTTCGGCGATCAGGGCGCGGCTGTGCAGGACGTGGTGGTCGTGCTGGCGGGAGCTTCATCCCCTTCCCTCCAGCCGGCCATCACAACCGGGGGTGGCACCGTCTGGCTGATCGCATCCCTTACGATCTGGCTGGGCGGTGCGGTTCTCTTCTTCGCCAGACACTGGCTGTCCTATCTCCGCTTTTCGCGCGATGTGGTCGAGGAGGGCCGCGCGTTGTTCGATGCTGGCAATATCCCGGTGACGGCCAGCCCGGCGGTTTGCTCCCCCATCGCGCTGGGCGTTTTTGGCAAATCTGTGATCGTCCCGGAGGATTTTGAACATCGCTACGATGCGGTCGAACAACGGCTCGCGGTGGCCCATGAACTGACCCATCATGATCGCCACGATATTCCGGTGAATTTTGCTGCACTGACCATACTTGCACTGCACTGGTGGAACCCTGTAGCCCATATCGCCCACCGTGCCTTCCGGCTTGATCAGGAAGCGGCCTGCGATGCAATTGTACTGGCGGGTGCCTCCGCCGAGGATCGTCATGCCTATGGCTCGGCGCTGTTCAAGTCCGCTATGGGCCGTGTTCCGCTTGCCGTATGCGCGATGGGCGCGACCACGACCCTGAAAGCGCGGTTGCGCAGGATCATCTCGGGTCAGGCCGACAGCCGACTCGCCCGGCCGGGGGCAGCACTTGCGGCCTTCCTTGTCTTGGGCGGGGTTGCCGTCACCGCGTCGGGCGGAGTTCCCAAAGGGGTTGAACCCGCCATCGAGGCGCCACATGCGCTCGTGCTGGGTGGCGGGATTGTTGAAAGGCCGGAACTGATCAAAATCTCTGCGCCTGCCGCCCATAATGAGAAGAATTGCCCCGATGCTCATGCTCACGTCGCCGCCCGGATTCGCGCCAAGGCCGGGAAGATTGCGGAGGCTGCTCATGCTGACGTTGCGCAGGCCCGTGTCGAAGCGCAAATTGCCGAGGCAGAAGGCCGGGCCAGCGCGCAGGAAGCGATGATCGAAGCGCGCGATAATGTCCGCGAGGCAACCGCCGAAGCCGCAATCGCCATGCGCGGCGCAGAAGCAGCGCGTGCTGCAGCTGTGCGCTCAATGACGATCAGTTGTTCCAACAAGAGCGACGGCAGCGTCATATCATTCGGCAATGCCGACGGCGCACAAGGGCATAAGCAGATGCGGATCATGGTGTGCGGCGACGGGGCACGGATGGGCCGTGCCCAGATGATCGACGCCTTGCAGTCGGCGCGCGAGCAGATCGAACATGATACGATGCTGCCCGCCCCGACACGCGCGTACGTTCTTGCCGCACTCGACCGCCAGATCGCTTCGGTCCGGCCGCTGCCGGCACCGACGGGTTATTCGCAGCAGTAGCTTGATTAGGCGCGCGCCTGCCGCCACATGCACATTATGGACGCGCCCGATCTTTCAAACGAACCCTATGCCATTGCCGAACAGATCACCCCGCTGATCCGGCGGGTGCTGGCGCGCAACGCGTCGCCGTTCAGCTATACCGGCACGCAAACCTATATCGTCGGCGAAGGCGAAGTCGCGGTGATCGATCCTGGACCACTTGGCGATGATCCGGCACATGTCGGCGAACTGATCCGCATCCTCGGCGAAGAGCGGATTGTGGCCATCATGTGCACGCATACGCACCGCGATCATTCGCCCGCCGCCGCGCCGCTTGCCGCCGAAACCGGAGCGCCCGTGATCGGTTGTGCACCGCTCGTCCTGTCTGACGATGGCCCGCGCGCCGATGCCGGATTCGATCCGACCTATAATCCCCAGCACATCATGAAGGATGGCGAAACGGTTACCGGCCCTGACTGGACCCTGAGGGCCGTCGCGACACCCGGACACACCTCAAATCACCTCTGCTTTGCGCTTGAGGAAGAAAGGGCGCTGTTCTCGGGCGATCATGTCATGGGCTGGTCAACCACGGTCGTTTCCCCGCCAGATGGAGACATGGCCGCCTATATGGTCAGCCTTGCCCTGCTGATGGAACGTGACGACGCGACCTATTATCCCGCCCATGGCAAGCCCGTCGAAAACCCCAAGCGGCTGGTGCGCGGCATGATGGGCCACCGCAAGCAACGCGAGGGGCAGATATTGCGCCTGCTCGAACGCGGCGTGGAAGTGATCCCCGATATGGTGAAGGAAATGTACAAGGGGATCGATATCCGGCTTCACGGTGCGGCTGGCCGGTCGGTTCTCGCGCACCTCATTGACTTGCGCGATCGCGGGGTTGTTTCGGAATGCGGCGATAACTGGAGCATCGCAACCTAGATTTGCTCCGCGTCAAGCATCGCAAGAGCATCCTTTAGCTCCGAGCGGAAACGGGTGGCGACGCCCGCCTGGACTGCAGGGCTGTTCGCACTGAAATAAACCAGACTGCCATCGGCCTTGCGTCGGCCGCGTTCGGCATAGAGCGCGATCAGCAGCGTACGATCGTCCGGACTGGCGCCGCCCATCGCCCGGATGACCAGTGCGTTCTTCGGCCCATGCTGAACAGCTGTTGACCAGACCGCATCACGCACCGCATTGCTGCGCCGATCGAGGTCGGCGCCGGTCTTGCCCAACACATGAGCAATCTGCACATCATAATGGGTGCGCTTGATAAAGCCGTGCTGCGCCGCCTGGAATGCCTGAGGCTCACGCGCAGCAACCGATTTCCAGATGCGACTGAAGGCCGGTATCCCCGACCGGACTGCGCCAAACTCCGCGCGCCAGCGCGCGCCTTCATGTGCAAGAAACTCCTCGGGCCGGCCAAGTTTCGACGCAAGCTGATAGCTGCCATAGGAGACCCCTCCCGCATCGCCCCGCCCGCTCGAAACTGTCCCCGGCCCGCGGCCCGACGTTTCATACCGGGCCGAAAGCGCGCCCAGTTTATGCGTGGCTCCGGCTTTGGTCATGGTTTTGCCTCGGATCGGAATGTCTGTTCAACATTTACGGCATTGCGGCAGGTTTGGATGCGACAAGCCTGGCTTTGCCGGGTGCGAGACGGTTTTGCTATGCCACGAGACCCGGCACAGGTAGAAGCGGGCGTGGCTTTTGAGGATTTGAAATGAGCGTCCATTCCGGAAAATTGAGCGGCGTTGACCTGCGCGAGGAAATTAACAAGCTGCGCAAGGAGCGCAACGCCGTGATCCTCGCCCATTATTACCAGCGGCCCGAATTGCAGGACATCGCCGATTTCGTTGGCGATTCGCTCGAGCTTTCAAGAAAGGCGCAGGCGACCGATGCCGAGGTGATCGCCTTTTGCGGCGTCAAGTTCATGGCCGATACGGCGAAGATTCTTTCGCCCGAAAAGATCGTCGTCCTCCCCGATCTCGATGCCGGGTGCAGCCTTGAGGAGTCCTGCCCGCCAGACCAATTCAGGGCCTTCCGTGAGGCCCATCCCGATCATATCGCGCTGACCTATATCAACTGCTCGACCGAGGTGAAGGCGCTCTCGGACATCATCGTCACCTCATCCTCGGCAGAGAAAATCCTTGCCGGACTGCCCAAGGACCAGAAGATCATCTTCGGCCCCGACAAACATCTCGGCGGCTATCTCGCGCGCAAGACCGGGCGGGACATGCTGCTCTGGCCCGGCGTGTGCATCGTCCATGAGGCGTTTTCCGAAACCGAACTGATCAAGCTCAAGGCCCAGCATCCCGGCGCACCGGTTGCCGCGCATCCCGAATGCCCCGCGCACATCATCGATCATGCCGATTATGTCGGATCGACCAGCGGCATATTGAACTATGCCAAGACGATGCCTGGCGACACGCTGATCGTTGCGACCGAGCCGCACATCATCCACCAGATGGAAAAAGCGGTGCCCGATAAGGTGTTCATCGGGGCGCCGGGGGCGGACGGAAACTGCAACTGCAACATCTGCCCCTACATGGCGCTCAACACGATGGAAAAACTCTACGTGGCGCTAAGGGATTTGCAGCCGCGGATAGAGATCGAGGAAGGGTTGAGGCTGGCGGCCAAACGCTCGCTCGACAGGATGCTGGATATGGCGAGCGGGACTGTGGGGCTGGGGGATTTGGGGACGCGGCCATTCGCATGACACACCCCGGCCTCATCCTGATGACCATCGCCATCCTGCAATTCACCGTTATCCCGCTGATTGCCGATCTCAACCGCAGCCATGCCGCGAACCCGCTCTGGCCGGGCCATGCCCGATTTCATGTGGTGACGCAGGTACTCACCACATCTGCAATGGGTGCGCTGGCGCTGTTCTTCCTTTGGTCGGGACGGGTCGAGCCACAGCTTGGCATTTGCATTGCCATGATGCTTTCGCTTGTCGCGCTTGGCAGTTTTTTCATCAGCGCTGCCACCGCGCAAATCTATGGTGGAAAGGTGGGTGCAGAGACCGGCATGGCGGCAACGCGGTTCGGGCGGATCGATGGCAATGTCGCGAATTTCGGTGTGTCGCTGATCCTTCTTCTGGCAGGACGGCTGCTCCTTTTTTAAGCCCGCATTTTTTCGCTTTCCTAAAGGGCATCTATTCGCGTAGCTGCCCAGATTAATGGTTCGATACAATGTGGGATGTCGAGATCAGGAAGTCCTTCACATCAAACGAGTCGACGAAGACTTTTTCGAATAGAGCCTACCCCGCCGCCACCGCCCTCGCCGCCACATCCGGTTCCGCCTCGATCACCTTGAGATAGGCCCGCGTCGCGGGCGGCGGCATATAGCGGGCAATTTCATATTGCCGCAGACTCGCGAGCGGGATGCCGTAGGTCCGCGCGAACTGGTCCTGCGTCATGCCCAACCGATGGCGCAGGATGCGTAACCGGCGGCCCATATGAGCCCGCTTCAACCCGGCTACACTGACGTCGCGATCCTCCGGATCATTGGGATCCGCTGGAATCGCGATCATAGTCTCTTCGTTCACCCGCATTGCTTCGCCTCACTGAAATCATTCGCACGACATTTCCGCGCCAGACATGGACAGCGGTATAGAGTTTGCCATCGACATATCCGACCGCCTTCCAACGTTCTTCCTCGTCGCCCATTCAGATCGTCGGCGACAGCGTTAGAAATGGGTCGCCAAACACTCTTCTGCCAAACGCCAGTGGCAAGCGATGCTTGAAGCGATTGATCTCATCCTTGTCCGCATCGAACTCTACATACACGATATATGTGAATCACACAGTAATAGCAATGTTCTCGACTTTTTTGAAAACTACCCTGCATCATTTTCGCCAGCGGCTGCCAGACCGGATGCAATGGGGACGCAAGGCTCAAAAGATTCCGCTTTCCTACAGCCGCTTTCTTCGCCTAGCTGGCAAAATGACGAACGCTTCGCTCCATTTCCGATGCCCTCTATCCGGCGGCGCTGCGCCTTGGGCCAGCAACCGTTTTAGTGTCAACTTGCCCAGTTTATGGAGGGTTTGAGATGGCCTTCACGCTTCCCGAATTTGATCTCGAAGCCTTCGTCCGCGCAACGCTTGCCGAGGATCTCGGGCCTACAGGTCGGGACGTCACATCCGAATCCGTGATTCCTCCTGATGCCCATTTTTCCGGAGTCATGGACAGCCGCGATCCTGTCGTTGTCGCCGGACTTCCGATTGCAGAGGCGTTCTTCAGGCACCTCGATCCCGCGATGGAGATCGAAACCCTTGCCGGCGAAGGCGCGTCCGTTCCGGCGGGCACGGACCTGATGCGACTCTCCGGCACGGCGCGGGCGATGCTGACGGCAGAGCGGTCTGCACTCAACACCGTCCAGCATCTCAGCGGCATCGCGACGATGACGCGCACCTATGTCTACGCCATTGCTGGCACGGGCTGCATCCTGCTCGACACGCGCAAGACCATTCCCGGCCTGCGCGTGCTGGAGAAATACGCAACGCGGATGGGCGGAGCGACCAACCATCGGATGGGCCTGTGGGACGCGGCGATGATCAAGGACAATCATGTCGCGGTGGCTGGCGGTGTGGCCGAAGCTGTTCGGCGCGCGAAAGATGCCGGGATTGCGCGGATCATTCTTGAAGTCGATGACATTGCCCAGATCGAACCCGGGCTAGCGGCTGGTGCAACGCACCTCTTGCTGGACAATATGGATGCGCCAAAGTTGAGGGAAGCGGTGGCGCTCGTCGCGGGCCGCGTCCCGACGGAAGCGTCTGGCGGCGTCACGCTGGATACAATTCGTGCTAAGGCGGAAACAGGTGTTACCTATATCTCGGTGGGGCGGCTGACCCAGTCTGCTCCCGCTGCAGATATCGGGCTCGATTTCTCGGTGCAGTCGTAAAAGGACAGGGTGATGGCAGGTAAATGGATGCGCGGCTTGGCAGTGATCGTGGCCCTGACAGGGTTTCCCGCCCTCGCCGTGGCGCAGAATCAATGCGCCATTCCTCAATCGATACCTGTTGACCGTGCCATTTTCCCACCGCCGGGTGCGACCGTCCTTGTGCCTTTGACGGGGCATGTCCTTTCGCTCTCCTGGTCGCCGCAATTCTGCAAGGTGCATGGCGATGAAAAGAAGAATGCCCCGCAATGCGGTGGATCGAACCGCTTTGGCTTCATCCTGCACGGTTTGTGGCCTGATGGAGACGGCCAGAGAGATCCTCAATGGTGCAAAAGGGTCGCCGCTGTTACTTGGGACGTATTGCGGGCGAATTTTTGTGCAACGCCCTCTGCGGCGCTGATGCAGCATGAATGGGCAAAGCACGGGAGCTGCATAGAAAGCGACGCGGGCCGCTATTTCCGCGCGGCGAACCTGCTCTACACGTCCCTCAAATTCCCGGACATGGATGCGCTCTCGCGCGCACAACCTGTCGTCCGTGATTTTACGACGGCATTCATCGCCGCCAATCCGGGGCTGACGTCCGACATGATACGGGTCGATGTTACGCCGCTCAGCTGGCTCGAGGGCGTAAGACTATGCCTTGGCAGGGATTATCGTCCCAAGCCTTGCCCACGCGATATCGGAGGCGCCGGACCTGATGGCAAACTCAGGATCTGGCGAACCAACTGAACGACCTATCGATTGATCGTCACGGTACCGGGATGGTGGCGGTCAAGATGCTTCTTGATGATTTTCAGGTTGCGCGTGTTGGACCGGAAGAAAAAGTCCGGCACGGCGCCGACCAGCGGAATGGCGCCGAGCAGCGCGTCAAAACCGATATAGCCAGCCATGCGGACTATGGTCGATTTAGGCATGCCGAGATTGCGGGCTTCCCAGGCGAGGTAGCTGCCCATCACCGCTGCGATCACACTCCCGCCAACGGGAATAAGGTCAAGCAGGACGTCAAGTCCGATGCGCTGGTTTGTTCCGGGAATGGTGAAAATTCCTTCCAACAGCTTTTCCATCACCTCGATTCTCCGACGAACAGCAGCAGGGTGCTGCCCGGAAAATCCGCCAGCGCCTGCGTTGATACGCTCGATTGTCTCTGGCTTTATGGCCATGGGCAAAGCTCCTTTGGCTCAGATATAGGAGGGGTCAACGGCGTTTCCAGTGTTCAGCGCTGGGCAGCCCTTAAATGGCGCAAGGGGTGAATTGCAAAGGCACTTGCGCGCCAGCCGGTCAATTGTGGGCCAACAAGAGACCAGCGCAACGGCAGGGCGATTGGAATAAACGGCTGATTGGACGCGAACGCTGCGTCAGTCTCCGCAATGGCGGCAGCGTGCTCGGACAAGGTTGCCGCAGAAACAATTGCTTTCAGGGCGGTTTCCCCGGGCTCGGAACACGGCATATTGTTCGCACAGGAAACGCGCGCGAGATACCAGAGTGCACTGGATTGAGGCGCCACTTCGTCAATCAACCTCAGATCGGCGGAATCCTTGAGGCTGACGAGGCGTGCGCGAACTCCGATTCGCCGCCAGTCATCGGCGAGTGCCGCAAAAAGAAGTCGCGAACTTGCGCCTCCTGGCAATGCGACACGGATTTCAGGTAGTTCAGGATGTCCATTTATGTAGCCGCGTGCGCGCGCAATCCTTGCAGTCAGAGGAAGTGTGACCCACTCGAGCGCTGCTGGTGACGCCGAGCTATCGAGCTGGGCCGGGAGGATCGATTGCACCGGTTTCCAGTTGGAAACACCAAAAAGCTGCACAATCCGATCACGGTTGATTGACATCGCCAGCGCACGACGAACATTCACATCCTCCAGCGCTTTGCTTTCAACATTGACGGCAAGCCCGAACAACCCATAGGCCGGGTCGAGTTTGAACCGGCTGGACGCAACATTTGCGGCGCGGACAAGTGTCAAGTCCGCAAAACTGCCGCCTGTCACAAGCGCAATGTCCTGCGAAGCGAACCGAGCGATCGCAAGGCTTGCTTTTTCGCTTCGCACGCGAACATCGTTGCGCTGAAATTCCTCTTCCGTGGGCGTTTCTCCAATCGCTGGAATGAGACGCAGTCTCGTCACGCCGTTGCGCACGGAATGAACCCGGAAAGGCCCAGTGCCCAGCGCAGGGCGCGTGCGAAAGATCGCCAATTCGGGCTGTGCCATAAGCTGCAGGAAATCAGGCTGCGGCACTTTCAGCCGAATCTCGATGACCTGTCCCGTCATGCTGATAATACGTTCGACGCCGGGCAACAAAGGTTTGAGCACATTGCGGCTGGCAGGCGCAGCGATTGCGCGCAGTCGCGCCGCTACTTCGGCACTTGTTACGGCCCGCCCGTCCGCCCATTGCGTCCTGCGGATGCGGAAAATAACGCTCATCCCGTCATCGGTCATGATCCAGCGTTCGGCCAGAGCAGGCTCGATCTGGCCATCGGCGTCGAACGCGACAAGGCCCTGTGCAGTTGCTCCCAGCATCAAAGCGGCCTCGCTTCCAATCGGACCGCGATCCGGATCTGTTACCTGAAGCTTTGACCCGATCAGGCTCATCGTAATCGGCTGCTTGTCGCTCGCGCGCGAACAGCTCCCCAGGCCGAGGCCGATTGAGACCAGCAATGAGATTAACCGCGTCATGGGCCAAATAATCCGCAACGTCCGGCTCTGGTGTATATTGGCAGGGTTGCAACGCCAACCCTTCATCAAACTTTTGGTTGGGTGATTTGCCAGTGCCAAGCCACACACACTCGGAAAAAGCCAAGAATATTGGTGCGGACGGCGGGACTTGAACCCGCACTCTCATGAAGAGAAGCAGATTTTAAGTCTGCTGCGTCTACCGGTTTCGCCACGTCCGCGGGCCAAAGCCTTCCAAAGGGCTCCGAACGTCGCCCGTCAAGCACGAATGCCGATCAGACGTTCAATCGCTCGCGGATTTCCTTGCCCGGCTTGAAGTAGGGCACGCGTTTGGCATCGATCCTGACGGATGCTCCCGTGCGCGGATTGCGCCCGGTACGTCCATCGCGGGATCGGGTCGAAAAGGCTCCAAAGCCGCGAAGTTCGACGCGTCCACCCTCGGCGAGGCGAGCCGTGATCTGGTCAAAGAAAACAGTGACGATCAATTCGACTTCGCGTGCCGACAGGCCAGGATTTTCATCGGATAGAAATTTTACAAGTTCCGAACGGATCATGAATACCCCCCAAGAGTCTGCATTCAACGAGACTCTCCTCCCCTCGAGAAGAACCACAGCGAGATTCCGGTCCTACCTGACGTTCGCACGCGCTGGTCGCAGCACTCTGTGCGCAAAATGGCGCAAAACTCAATCGATGCAAGAAAATATGACAAATAACGACGACGACGCTGCCAATTTGGCATCAAATGACAGTATTTGGCCAAGTGAAACACCCGCCGCCCTGCCGATCGCGTGAATGCGGGCAGGGCGGCGGGTGTCGCAAGGACTATTTCTTGGTGTCGCGAGCCTTGAGCGCTTCGCCCAGAATGTCGCCAAGCGACGCCCCGGAGTCGGACGAGCCGTACTGAGCTACCGCCTGCTTTTCTTCGGCAAGCTGCATGGCCTTGATCGAGAAGTTCGGCTTCTTCGACCGGTCGAAACCAATGACCATCGCATCGAACTTCTGGCCAACCTGGAAGCGGTCGGGACGCTGCTCGTCACGATCGCGGCCAAGGTCCGTGCGCTTGATGAAGCCGGTAGCGCCATCTTCGCCGGCCTGGACTTCAAGCCCGCCATCGCGGACTTCAAGCACGGTGACGGTCGTGATCGCGTTCTTGGCAAGGCCTCCAGCCGATGCTGTCGGAGCGCCACCCACTGCTGGAGCACCCTTTTCGAGCTGCTTGATACCAAGCGAGATGCGTTCCTTTTCGACGTCGATGTCGAGCACGATCGCGGTAACGCTTTCCCCCTTGCGATGAAGCGCGAGTGCTTCTTCACCCGAGATGCCCCAGGCAATATCCGACATGTGGACCATGCCATCGACATCGCCTTCAAGGCCGATGAACAGGCCGAATTCAGTGGCGTTCTTGACTTCGCCCTCGATCTGGCTGCCAACGGGATGCTCGGCGGCAAACGCTTCCCACGGATTGTTGATCGCCTGCTTGAGGCCGAGCGAGATGCGGCGCTTCTCGGTATCAACCTCGAGGACAATGACATCGACTTCCTGGCTTGTCGAAACAATCTTGCCGGGATGAACGTTCTTTTTGGTCCAGCTCATTTCCGAAACATGGACGAGGCCTTCGATTCCGGCTTCGAGCTCGACGAATGCACCATATTCTGTGATGTTCGTCACGCGGCCCGTATATTTCGCGCCGATTGGATAGGTCGCAACGGCGGTTTCCCAAGGATCATTCTCGAGCTGCTTCATGCCGAGCGAGATACGCTGCGTATCCTTGTTGATGCGAACGATCTGGACCTTTACCGTATCACCGATGTTGATGACTTCGGACGGGTGGCCAACGCGCTTGTAGCTCATGTCGGTGACGTGGAGGAGGCCGTCAATGCCACCCAGATCAACGAACGCGCCATAATCGGTGATGTTCTTGACGATGCCGTCAATCACCTGGCCCTCGGCCAAGGTCGAGATCAGGCCAGTGCGGGCTTCCGCACGGGTTTCTTCAAGGATCGCGCGACGCGAGACAACGATGTTGCCGCGCTTGCGGTCCATCTTGAGGATCTGGAATGGCTGCGGGATATCCATCAGCGGGGTGACGTCGCGCACAGGACGGATATCGACCTGCGAGCCGGGCAGGAATGCCACAGCACCCGAAAGATCGACGGTGAAACCGCCCTTCACGCGACCGAAGATCACGCCTTCGACGCGGCTGGACTTGGTGAATTCGGCTTCGAGCGTGTCCCATGCGGCTTCGCGGCGGGCGCGGTCGCGGCTGAGCATTGCTTCGCCATTCACATTTTCGACACGATCGACATAGACTTCGACTTCATCGCCGACGGCGAGTTCGGCCTTCTGGCCGGGGGCGGCAAATTCGCGCAGCGGCACGCGGCCTTCGCTCTTCAGGCCCACATCGATGACGGCATGATCGTTTTCGATCGCAGTGACGGTGCCCTTTACCACACGGCCTTCAAAGCCTTGATCTTCACCACCGAGAGATTCGTTGAGGAGCGCGGCAAAATCATCGCGCGTCGGGTTTGCCAAAGTGGCCATAAATGAGAGTTCCTGTACTTACTATTTCCGGCCGAGCGGTTGGTTCCGCTGGTCTTGTGGCCGATCCGCCATGCGGGCCGCATGCCCGCACAGCATCCTTGGTTGAGAGTCACGCGGGGGACGGGGTGTCTGGGTGACCGCTTGCGCGATCAGGGCCGGATCCGGGCCTCCACGAGCGCAATCGCCCGCTGGATGGCGGCGCCTATAGTCAAATCGGTGGTATCGAGCAAGTCCGCATCCTCGGCCCGCCGCATCGGCGCAACGGCGCGGCCCGAATCGCGCTCGTCACGGGCAAGAATCTCGGCAAGGATCGCCGGATAGTCGCGCGAATAATCGTCGAGCTGCCGCCGTCGTGCGCGGACTTCGGGGGTGGCCGTCACAAACAGTTTCGCATCGGCCCCCGGCACGATCACCGTCCCTATATCGCGGCCATCGAGTACGGCCCCCTCAGGCTGCGCGGCAAAATCGCGCTGACGCTTCAGGAGGGCGGCCCGGACCGCCGGATGAATCGAGACGCGCGAGGCCAGCCCGCCCGCCTCTTCGTTCCGAAGCGCCGGATCGGCGAGCAATGCGTCGTCAAAAACACAAGCCGCCGCGGCATCACCCTCAACGGCCGGATCGCCACCCGCCCGCACCGTCGCCACGCCGACTGCCCGATAGAGCAACCCGGTATCGAGATGCGGCAACCCGAAATGCGCCGCAAGCGCCCGGGCAATCGTGCCCTTTCCCGAAGCGGCGGGGCCATCAACGGCGATGATCATGCAAAGGCTCCTGTGATCGGATATGTTGATCGGTCGAGGCTTAAGTTGTGGGTGTCCATTGCGCTGAGATCCGGCCTTTCCACAGCCGACCGTGATCGCCGGAATCGATCACAGGCAACCGTGGTGGCGCGTTGGCGGGTCGGACAGAAACGAGCATCGAACATCGCAAGACGCTGACAGCCGAAATCCTATTATTCAAGTGGATTTGACAGGTCATCATCCTCCCTGAGCCAAAGGCGCGGGGAGGATGTCAGAGCGGGCGCCACCACATCATCCGCGCCAGCCTCTCGCGCCAGAGGAGCGGCCTTGGCTCACCCTCGGCCCAGATGCGGTCGACATTGATGATCGCGAAGTCCCAGCGCGTCCCTTCGATATGCACCCGCCGCCCGATCAGGTGATCGACGCGGCGCGGCGTATCGAGCAGCCAGCCGCCGCCATCGGGGAAATCGAGCACGTACAGGCGATAAGAAGGCACGAGCGCAGAACGCCGCAACGTCCCCGTCAGCGCGTAAGATTGTCCCTTGGGCACACAGACTCTCCTGCAAAGCCGAAAAGCGGGCGCCCCCGCATTCGACTTCACATCCAATCCTTTGATCGGGGAGTTAGTAAACCGCTTCAAGACGGCCCCTGCGACCTTTAGACCCGAGAGCCCTGGACATACGTCACAGGCCCCCCGACCATAATGGGTCAAGGATGCACGGGCTGTTCCGTACAGCCCAACCACTTGAAGAGGGGTTACTAGGCCCCAGCGCCGTGCATAGCGGCGCCGAAGGCTTTATGCTGGAGGGTTAGCACGGAGGCAATGGGGAGAAACGCATGTCCACTTCCGACGACATTGCGGTCGTCGAAGCCAGAGTGCGGCTCCCCCGAATGCGCTCGTTCGTTCATGATCGCAGCTCACGTCCTCAATTAGGCCCATTGAGTTTGTTGCAGCATGGACTCATGGCAATCGGACTAGCGAATTATTGCCAAGACCTGTGTCGATTCGGCGAGACCTTTAAACTCGAAACTGCCGATAGGTCGGGTAACGGTTGTGCATAGGTTCGCGAAGGCTTCGCTTACAAGAAGTGGCTCGCCATGCTCTTTTGTGAGACCTTCAATCCTTGACGCGATGTTTACTTCGCGACCAATCAATGTGAAATCGAGCCGTTCAAGGCTGCCGATATTGCCATATTGCGCTGTGCCGAAGTGAAGAGCAACGCCGTGGTCGAGCCGCACCAATCCTGTCGCCGACCGTTCCGCGTTCATCGAATGAAGCCTTGCTTCGGCATCGAGAGCAGCAGCGAGCGCAGCATCGCAGGCTTCGGTGGCCGTGCCAAAATTTGCAACGGGAAAAATCGCAAGAATAGCATCTCCGATATATTTCAATACCTCACCACCATGCTCATAAATGGGTGCCACGACCTGCTCAAAATAGGTGTTCAAATTCTCAACGAGCGCCTCGGCACCGAGCGAGTCGCTTATCGCAGTGAAGCTGCGGAGATCGGAGAACCAAATCGCGGCATCAATGGCCACAACCCGTCCGAGCTCTATCATTCCTTCACAGACCCGCGCCCCAGGATCCCGACCTATATATGACTGGGCTAGCGTATTCTTGATGTTGTGTTCGATAATAGTGTTGAGTTGGAGTGTCATGAGACGAAGCATCCAACGCAAATCGTCGATCTGTTGCACAGATAGGCCGCCGGCGAGAGCAGTGACCAGCCCGATCTTCTGAAGCATTCCTGCAAAGCTGTTCAGTTTCAACCCAAAATAGGCACTACAACCCTGTTCGACGAGGTCATCAAACAACGGGTAAGGTTGGCTCTCGCCGGGAGGTCGTACGAGATCGTACAACTCCCCTTCCTGCTCCACACGGTAGAAGGGGCTGGCAAGGTACTGGGGGTTGTGTTGGCTAGTCGCATTGAAGAATATCTCATCAATCATTGCGCTGCCGATCAAATACTGACGTCGTTTCACGACCACTTTTGAATCTACGGGGCCGGGATCGATCACTCGATGAAACCAAACATGCCGAAGGCCGGACATTTGCGGATGAATGGTGTCAGTTGCGAGGTTACACCTGTGAATCGAGAAACCTTCGGAGTTCAGGAAACGAACAAAACTATCGAGCAAAACTGGAATCGATTTGGCGGCGGTGCCCTCTTCGGTGAGCCATAAGAAGTATCGATGACGCAATTTGCCTTCGGAAGAAAGGTCCTCCGAAAGTCCGATTAGGCCCGTATCGCTCTTGGTCATGATTCAGTCTCTTTAGCCCAAAAAACTAGAATTATCGGAATCAACTGTCGATCTCGGAGTTGATTTCGCAAATCATGGGCATCAAAGCCCACAAAGACGACCGATTTTTCGTTTCGTCGATGGACGTCCGCTTCAGACCCCATTCCATCCAATTTTCTGCGTGTCACCGTGTTAGTGGATTGATTCTGTAAATTGGATCGACGGCTAGGAGCGGACTCAGGCCTGTATGGAAATTACGGTGCCCGTTTACCAAATGCACTCACTGTTTCCGGTCGAGCCTCCGCTTTGGCCTGCGTTCAATCAGCGCCGGTGCAATGCCCGCTCAACAAGGCGCGCCCGAACGGAATTGGGCGGGTATTTCGGGATCGCGGGTGTTCAGCAACGGAATGCTGTTTGCCGGCAAATTGGAATAGGCATTGATCCAGCGCGCGACCCATTGCGGATCCTTGACCTTGCTCGGATGATATCCCGGCATAAGCGAGTGCAGCATCGCCGGTGATGTATGGACGAAGAACCGGGCGATCATATGATATAATCGCAGCCTGCTTTGCCATTGCCGCCACAAACCGTCCCGCTTGAGCATCCGGACACAGCCCTCCCTTGAACATCTTGCGACATGCCAGGTTCCACACATCAAACCCCAAAGGCGGGGCCAATAATTGCCATACAAATCGTTATAGAGATCAAAGGCCACATTCTTGTGCTCGGTTTCCTCCACCATGTGCCAAAGGATCAATGAAGCGACGGACGGTTCAGCATTTTTGAAAAGATCGCCTCGCTGTTTTATCAGCCACTCGGTTATCCCCATCGTCATCGTTTCAAAACCGGCGGTATAAGCCAGGCGCCAGCGCAGGCTTCGGGACTGGAAGCCTTTATAATCAGCCTCCATCTTCTCCTCGACCTCCGCCAGATCGGGATAATGGCGTTTCAATATCTCGTTGTAACGGCGATGGTTCTGAAAATGCTGGCCTTCCTGTGCGATAAAGCCATGAACTGCCTCTTTCAGTTCCTTGTTGCTGGCCTGCTTCAAGGCTTCCTTGACGGTCTTGATCAGAAAGGGTTCAAGATAGGGCATCGCCAACGATGCGCCGTTCGCCATATGGCTCCATTCATGTTTGCCGGGATGCCATACCGGATTGATCGCCTCTTCAAATGCGAAGGGGATTGCTCGCACGATAATGGCTTGATCGACCGGCTTCGTTTGGGCGATTTTCATGACGCTTCCTTCAGCGATTTATAGTGTTTCCAGGCGCCCCATGCGAACAAGGCAAAACCGATATGCACGGCGACGATTGGCGGCCAACCGAAGAGATAGATGATATTATTGATCGTGACGTCACCGGGGAAAGGGCCTCCCCCAAATTCAAGCCCTCGCGTCCCGAATATGGCGTTTGCGATCGCCGGCAACGTAAACAACCAGGCGAATGTCAGCGATGACCAGAACAGCCAGGTCTGCCCTTTCGGGCCGAGCCGCACAAAGGGTGCCGCGGCGGCAAGGGCAATAAGGACAAGGCCGTTTGTAATGCCTTCCATGTGCGCCATGTTCCAAGCGCGGCGATCACCCCCGATCTCTACCGGAATGTCCTTTACGATCGGCCAAAGATCTATGGCGCCAAGCAGAAAGAAAAAATAGACCCAGCCTGCCAATGCCGATGAAATCAGCAGGCCGACACCATTGAGCACAAGCAGGGTTCGTCGTTTTTCGCTCAGCATCGATAATTCTCCACGGCTCCAATGGGAACCCTATTGGATTTACCGCAACACGGGCGTTGCGGTGACGCGCACAGTAACCCGCAACCACCCTCACGCAGAAACGACAATAGAATGTCGCCAAAAATGTGTCTGTGCAAGCGCGACCGGCCGCGGATCAAATTGGGGGGCTATTACTGCTGCCATCATGGTCCCCGGCCTGCCCCGGCCTGGCCTTCGCCCGCAAGGCCGAAACCAGCCCCGCCAGTGCGATCACGGCCCACGCCGCTTCAAGGATGAACGCCGCCAGATTGAAATGCACCGCAAGCGAAATCAGCAACAGGATCGCGCCGACAAGGTTGACGGCGTTGAACAGCAGCTTGTCCATGTGCTTTGCCCGGTTGGCATAGAGGAACGCGCCGATGAACAGGGTGCTGCCGCAGATGCCGATGGCGTCTGCCAGGGTGCCGTTCATGCCCGCGTGCCGAGTTGCGACAGAATGGCTTCGAAGCCGGGAAAGCTGGTCGCGACGGGGCTCATATCGTCGACGATCAGGCCGCCCTTGGTGGCGAGGCCCGCGACAGCGAAGCTCATCGCGATGCGGTGATCGAGGGCGGCCTCGATCGGTGGCGGGGTGGTGGCGCCCGCGAGAGGCGCACCGCCACTTCCGTGGATCGTCAACCCGTCTTCCGCTTCCTCGACCCTCACCCCGATCTGCGCGAGGCCAGTGGCCATCAGTGACAGCCGGTCGGACTCCTTGACGCGCAACTCGTCCAGTCCCGAGGTACGGGTCGTGCCTTGTGCCATTGCGGCAGCGACGAACAGGATCGGGAATTCATCGATCATGCTCGGCGCGACCTCTGGCGGCACATCGATCCCGCGGAGAATGCTGTGTCGTGCGGTAATGTCTGCGACCGGCTCTCCGCCCACCTCGCGGCGATTGCTGAAGGTCAGGTCCGCACCCATCTGGAGTAAAACGTCGAACAGCCCCGCGCGGGTCGGGTTCATGCCGACATTGGTCACGGTGATTTCCGATCCTGGCGTGATCAGCGCGGCCACCAGGGGAAAGGCGGCAGACGATGGGTCTCCGGGCACAATAATGTGCTGGGGCTTGAGATCGACCTCGCCCCGGATGGAAATGGTCCGTACGCCTTCGGCATCGATATCAACCCAGAGATCCGCACCAAAGCCCTTGAGCATCCGTTCGCTATGATCGCGCGTCGGGATGGGCTCGATCACCCGCGTGATGCCCGGCGTGTTGAGGCCGGCAAGGAGCACGGCCGATTTCACCTGCGCGGATGCCATCGGGAGAGTGTAGGCGATCGGCACGGCCGGGCAGGCGCCGCGCACCATCATCGGCAGGCATTGCGCGCCATTGGCACCCGGGCTGGCGGTGAACGATGCCCCCATCAGTGACAGCGGATCGCTGACCCGGCCCATTGGTCGTTTCGAGAGCGAGGCATCGCCGATGAACGTCGCGGTGATCGCGTGGCTGGCAACCAGCCCCATCAGGAGCCGGGTTGAGGTACCCGAATTGCCCATATCGAGCGCCGACTCTGGCTGGAGCAATCCACCCACGCCCACGCCGTGGACACGCCAGATGCCATCTGCACCGCGTTCGACGTCAGCGCCCATTGCCCTCATTGCGGCAGCGGTGGCATGAACGTCCTCGCCTTCCAGCAGTCCCTCGATCATGCTTTCGCCGATGGCGAGCGCGGAGAGCATGAGCGAGCGGTGCGAGATGGACTTGTCGCCCGGAACATTGACGACGCCCTTGAGCGGACTGCCCGGCGAGAAAGACTTTGGGGTTGGCATGGCCGCGGCTTTTGACAGCGGCGCCCCGCTATGGCAAGGCGCGCCGCTCGCCCGGGGTACACCCCGGTGTTTCTGATTCTGTTGAAAGGTTTTGAGGCTCATGGTGAAGCCTGAATGGGGCACGAAGCGTACTTGTCCGAAATGTGGCGTGCGTTTCTACGATCTGACGAAAGACGAACCGGTTTCCTGCGTCGCGTGTGGCAATGCGTGGAACCCGGAACCCGTGCTCAAATCCAAACAGCCGATGCCGTTTGAGGAAGCCAAAAAGGCTGATCCGGAAAAGGTCGATACCGATCTGGCTGACGATCTGGATATCGATGTCGACGAGGATGCCGAAGTGTCTCCTGATGACGAAGTCGATCTGGGCGGCGATGATGATCTGGGCGTCGATACCGGCGAACCTTCGGTCGACACCTGATCGCTTGATTTCTTGATTTTGGGGCAGCGCGCGATTAAGGCGCTGCCTCCGATGGGGCCTTAGCTCAGCTGGGAGAGCGCTACACTGGCAGTGTAGAGGTCAGCGGTTCGATCCCGCTAGGCTCCACCATCCCATTCTACCCCGCAGAAAAGCGGCAGATTGGCTGAAATCCGGGACATTTTAGCGCCTGACTGTTACATCGGTAACACCGGAGGCCATATGTGTACCCACCTATCGAAGCGCGGCTCAACATACTACTTTCGCCGTCTGATCCCCCTAGACGTTCGTGCCATCCTTCGTTGACTAAGATGTAAAGGCATTTCTTGAGGCAGCCGGTATGCGCTTGTCATGCGACATGGCGACAGTGGGCAGGGGGGTATGGGGGACTACGCGCACTATGATTGTGAGACTTGCCCCCTCACAAATCCCCACCAAAATTTGGCCGCCAAGCCGGTGGCTGGCGCTTTCCTTGTATTACCTCTTGGTACTTGACATTAGTAGTAATTGCAGTATTAGAAGTGAAAGCAGCAAAGAGGCTATTATGAAACTCGCTACGATCGACATCGACTTTGACATTCACAAGCTCATTGAAGCAGAGCGCAAGAGCTTCGAGGAACCACCATTCCACGCGCTGAGGCGCCTGCTAGGTCTAGGAGCGGTGCCAGCCGCCACCGTGGACGAAACGCCCCCTGATGGGAGGCCATGGCGTGACGGCCCTGTGGAGGTGCCGCACGGCTCAGGTGCTCGGATGATGTATGATCGCGGTCGCCAGGTCTACGAAGGCAAATTCTTGGACGGTAAACTCGTGGTCAATGGGCAAGAGTTCACATCATTGTCCTCTGCGGCTCAAGCCTTGGCAGTCACCAAGTCGGGGTCGAGCACATTTCTGAATGGCTGGTTATACTGGGAGGCCAAGTTTCCCGGCGAGACCAAGTGGCGGCGGCTTGATGATCTGAGGGCGCGGGCTCGCGGCAAGCGGGGTACGCGCAACTAACCAGTCCGTGGCTTCGTTAGGTGGCACCGCTAATCAGTCCGCCAGATGGCTATTAGCGATGGTTGCAATAGACTATGAGGAGGCTTGCGCGCCGGCCGCGCCCTTCCCTTCGCAATTGATGAGAGTAATATGAAGGAACAGCTTCCCCCCGCCTTTGACCTCAGTAAGGTGGCTACTGGCTTCCTAAAGCACAAGGATACGCGAAAGGCCGGTCAAGCAATTGAACACATGCTGGACGCGCACTCCGCCCATGCCGATATGCAGTTTGCCTATGAGATCATGGTCGCGTTGAACAATGATGCACGGCAAGAAGATGCTACTGGCGAGCCTCGGTATACCTCAGTCGAACGCGGTGCCTTATTCTCACAAGCAGTTATATATTATGTGAGAGCTACCCAAGTTTCGGGATCGCGACGACGGTCTGATCTTGCCGGTAGGCTCACCGGCGAGCAACAGGCGATGCACCGAGAAATGGAGCAGATGCGACATGAAGCGTTTGCCCACTTCGATCGATCAGCATCGTACAAGGGACTTGCATTCGCCAACGAGAAGGTAGTCGCAGTGTTCGGCCCGCAAGGTATGACGCTACGCTCCGCGATTAGGAGGCTAGTCCTAAACGAACAACTTTATGGTGACGTGCTGCATCAGGTGGAGGCGATGTTGGCAATAATTGATACCTACAAGCAAGAGAGGACCGAGAAGGCCATGGCGGCCTTGAGAGCAGCGTCCGATGGCAATCCCAAGGTTGCAAGGGATTTTCAGAGCTATCGTTTTGACGCCGAGGACTTCTTCGGAAACTCTGAAATCGCACGTGATTTCTTGACTACCAGAGCTTCGATGACCCAAGCCGCGACGAGTGGGGACGATGCGACGATCCTGAAGAGGCGGTGAATAGTAACAAGTAACCTCCCTTCCGATCATAGGACGGTTGAAGGTTGAGCTTGGCACTGTCTAAGGGCTTGCCCAAACTGTTACATGTGACTATTCCATCCGCAACAGAGGCACTTAAAACGTCAATGATTTCAGTGGATTAGAGGTCAGCGGTTCGATCCCGCTAGGCTCCACCAATCTTCCCAAGAACCGCAGGTCTCCAGTGGATGTCTTACGGGCCTCCAAACGCAAACTGCACAATGGCGAGCGCATCCGGATCGATCCGCCGGGCGGTGTCCGCAGCCATGCGAGATTCGACGCTCATGCCGAGCCAGTCATAGGTCCCGGCAAGATAGGCATAGGCGCGCGGATCACCCGGATCTTGCTTGGCGGCGGCATGGAACAGCGCGAGCGCGGGCTGGAAGTCCTTTTCGCGGTAGAGCGCAAACCATTCTCTGACAAATTGTCCGTCCGCGAAACAGCGGCCGTCGAGGCGGTGCGGGGATTGCATTAGCAAGGTGCGCGCCTTGGGTGCTAAAGCAAATTGTTGTCCCTGCATGATGCATTCAAACGGGCAGAGGGAAAGGGTCCGGATTTGAACAAGCTCTGCATCATTCTCTCTGCCATGGGTGTGGTCGGTGTTTCGTCGCTCGGGCTTGCGGACCTCGAAACTTTAATCCCGCCAGAAGCAAAAATTGCGGTGCCGCGTGTCGCGCTTTTGATCCAGCCTATGGTGCTTGTTCTTGGCGCAACCGCGCTCGGGTGTTGGGCGGCTCCCAAAATGGGCCTTGCGGCACCGGTGCTTCTTGCCGTGTTGTCTCGCGCGCCGCTCAAAGGCGTGGTGCGCAAATCGATCGAACCTGCGCTTCTGGGAGGTTTGATAGTCGCGGTCATCCTTCTTGCGTATGGGCTGCTCACACAGACAATCTTTGCTGGCGCCAATGGTCCGAAGCAGATTGAGCGCATGCTGGCTTTCCAGCCGCCGCTCATTTCAAAGCTCCTTTATGGCGGCGTGGCAGAAGAGTTGCTTGCGCGGTGGGGTGTTATGTCCGGAGTGGCGCTGGCTGCGTTGAAGCTCGGACTTGGGCGGACACGTGCGCTCTGGACCGGGACGCTCATCGCGGCCCTATTATTTGGCCTAGGGCATTTGCCGCTTCTCTTTGCCATAATGCCATCTCCACCCTTGTGGCTGATTAGTGCAGTGATCATCGGCAATATCGTGCCCGGGATTATCTTCGGCTTGCTCTTTTGGAGACGGGGAATTGAGAGCGCGATGATGGGTCACGGGATCGGGCATTTACTCGCGACTTTGGCGGCTGCGATCTAGATGATTTTGGAGAGCCAGGTTCGCTGTTTGAATTTGCCTCCAATACCAGCCACCCCGCCTTCCACCCAAACGTCGCCCGACATATCTCGTGGCGAAGGGCTCTGATTGTGTCCGCTTTCGGGCGCCACGGTTCCGTCCGACAAAAGCGACTATGTCGTCGGAAGCAGACATCGCATTATTTTCGGCGCGGAATGTCCGGAAGGTTGTGGGAAGCTGAAATTCGAGAAGTAGGAATCTATCGGCAGGAAGTGGGCTTGTGAGGACCTGACCTTGTTGTGCCCTGCCAAGCATTTGGGCAACTCACCGCCAGCGCAGTTGCTTTGGCTCGAGCAAAGGGATTATCAAGCCAGACAATTACAGTCCTTCGCGCGGGAGACGTGCAATGACGTTGATGCGGCAGTTTGCGATCTTGCTTGCGGTTTTGGCCGCATCGTCCATCGCCCAGCCCGCAGCGGCGGCGACCTATGAACAGCTGTTCGCCACCTGCCGCAGTTACGATGTGCCACCGGCCAGTGCCGCCGCAGCCTGCCAGACGCTCGGTCATGAAACCCGCAAGGGCGAAGATCAGCCGGGCAAGGTCATCGACTGGCCCAGGGCGCTGTGGTTCTACGACCGCGCCTGCACGCTGGGCAGCGCCAACGGCTGCATTTCGACTGGGCTTCTCTACGCCACGGGCAAGGTTGGAGCCTCGGGCAATCCCCCGCAACTAGGCCTGGCAAGCGCCTTCACCTATTACCGCCGCGGCTGCGAACTTTCCACCGCCCTGTGTTTCGTGGTCGCGGCGGCGCACGAGCGCGGCAGGGGCACGGCGAAGAACCTCGCCATGGCCGAAAGCCTCTATGCCCGCGCCTGCACCGCGGACAAGGCCGGTTGCAGCCCTTGGGCCGATTTCATGATGCGTCGCACCGATGTCAAACCCGATCTGCAACGGGTGGCGGGGCTCTATCGCAGTTCCTGCAATGAGGGCCGCGAGGCCCGTGCCTGCACCGCGCTCGCCCCGCTGATCGAAAAGGGGCAGGTCGTGGCCGCTGCCCCGGGTGAGGCAGCGAAGCTGCGTCAGAGCGCCTGCACGCTCGACAAGGCGCAGTGCCAGCCGGGGGCCGCGCTTGCCGCCGCCAAGCCTGCTGCGGCGCCTGCTCCCGCAGCGGCGCCCAAGCCTGCACCAGCCCCCACTCCGGCAGCCAAGCCGGCCGAAAAGCCTGACACTTTGGATGAGTGCAACAAGTCGACCGACAAGCTGGCCGCGGCCAAAGCCTGCGACCTCTTGGGGACAGTCTTCGCAATGAACATAAGCGACGGCCAGGGCGCCGATCATGAAGCCTCCGGGCGCTTTTTCCACCGCGCCTGTTCGCTCGGGCTCGCTTCGGGCTGCAGGAGCCTGGGCACCAAGTTCTTGTTCGGCGAAATTGGCAAGACCGGCAATCCTCCGGTCCCCAACCACAAGCTCGCCGTGGTCTATTTCCGCAAGGCCTGCGACCTCGACGCCATGGAATGCACCTGGCTCGGGTGGAGGTACGAAGACGGCGAGGGTGTGTCCAAGGATCTCGCCGAAGCCCAGCGCCTCTACAACAAAAGCTGCGCCGCCAAGGACGGATCCGGTTGTGACTCCGCCGCCAAACTCATGGACAAGCTCGGCAACGGCACCCCGGCGCAAGTGCTGCAACTTTACACGCAAGGCTGCGATTTGGATGACATCCGCGCCTGCGCCGAAGCTTCCAAGCGCCATGAGCGCGGGATCGGCACCAGGGTGGACCGGGCGAAGGCGGCGAAACTGCGGACCAAGGCCTGCGGGTCCGACTTTTTCAAGTCGCTCGAAGAGGGGTTCTGCCCTAAGGACCCCGCCAAGGCCAAGGCCAAGTCCGGTTCCTGACCAGCCGGTTTGATCCTGCCTCGCCCGCAAAGCCAAATGTTGAAGACCAAGCCTACGCATAGAACTAAATTGAGCAAAAACAAACTTGCGCTATGTACGCAATGTTCGCGGAAGCAGACATTTCATCGCCACAACACGAAACGCGCCAAGCGCCATCCGGCTGTTGAGTTCCTGCGGATCGGCCGAGCAATGGTGCATGGCCGTAATCGAAACTCCGCCTGAGGCGAACCTGCTTCTCAGCCCAGATCCGCCTTCACGAAGTCCGCGCAGCGTTCGCCGATCATGATACTTGGGGCGTTGGTGTTGCCCGAAACAAGGCGCGGCATCACCGACGCATCGGCCACATAGAGCCCCTCGACCCCACGCACGCGCAGTTTCGGATCGCACACTGCATCCGCATCCGATCCCATCCGCGCCGTGCCGACCGGGTGATAGACCGTATCCGCACGATTGCGGATCATCTGTTCGAGCGCGGCATCATCATCAAGCGGGGTTGCGTGGCGATCCTTGCCACCATGTTTCGCAAGCGCAGGCGCCGTCAGGATACGGTGGAGCAGGCGGACGCCCGCCTTCATCACGGCCATGTCCCGATCATCGGTCAGGAAGCCCGGATCGATGAGCGGCGCTGCTGCCGGATCGGCGCTGGCGAGCCGCACCGTCCCACGGCTTTGGGGGCGCAGCACGCAAACATGGCCCGAAAAGCCAGCCTCCTTGACCTTTTCGAGCCCGTGATTTTCGAGGATCGCGGGGACGAAATGGAGCTGGAGATCGGGAACGGCAACACTTGGCGAGGATTTGGCGAAACCGCCGGCTTCGGCATAGTTGGTCGTCATTGGCCCGGTGCGGGTGCGGATCCATTGCCAGAGCGACCCGGCCGTCTTGATAATTGTCTTCAGATTGGTGCCGCTGAAGACGTCTCCCCCGGTTTCGAACCCCGCGACATAATCGATATGATCCTGAAGGTCGCTACCCACGGCAGGGCGATCGACCACAACCGGGATGCCATGCGCCTTCAAATGATCGGCAGGGCCAATGCCGGACAGCATCAGCGTCTGCGCGGTCCCGAAGACGCCGCCTGCGAGTATGATAGCGCGACGGGCGCGGATCGTCCGTCGTTTGCGCCCCTGTTTCATCACCACGCCAACGGCGCGGCCATTTTCGATGATGACTTTCTCGACCAGCGCGCCGGTTTCGACATGGAGTCGCCCGGCGTCGCGGTTCGCCTCGACATAGGCGCGGGCCGATGTCCAGCGTTCGCCCTTGCGCTGTGTGACCTGATACAGCCCGACGCCTTCGAACTGCGCGCCGTTGAAATCATCGTTGCGCGGAAGCTGGAGCGAGGCACCCGCTTCGACGAAATCGAGACTTCCAGGGTTCGGGCAGTTCAGGTCGCTGACCGTCAAGGGGCCATCGGCACCGTGATAATCATCGCCACCGCGCGTGTTGCCTTCGGCGCGTTTGAACCAGGGCAGCACATCCTTGTAGGCCCAGCCGTCACAGCCAAGCGCCGCCCAATTGTCATAATCCCAAGCACAGCCCCGGATATAGACCATTGCATTGATCGCGGACGACCCACCGAGCCCGCGCCCGCGCGGCTGATAGCCGTTGCGGCCGTTAAGCCCGGCTTGCGGTACCGTTTCGAATTTCCAGTTGGTGCTTGCAGGCAGAAAGGGAAACAGGCCCGGCGCACGGACGCGAATGTCGGTATTCTTGCCCCCCGCCTCGATCAGGCAGACGGTATATTTGCCGTCTTCGCTGAGGCGCCCCGCAGCCGCACTGCCGCCTGAGCCTCCGCCGACGACGACGATGTCAAATTCATCCATTCTGCTTTTCCAACCATCTCTGCTTGATCGTATCCGATGTGTCGCGACTGCCGTCATGGCTCCAGCCCGGCGGGCCGAACAGGTATCCGAGCTTCGCCCTGAACGGCGCACGCCAGAGGTCCTTTGCGATGCCGATCCATTCGTGGAAGACGCTCCACAACAAGTTGAAACTGCCCAACTGCTTTACAATTCCATAGCGGATTGGTTCATCGTCGACTTCGGGCGTAAAGCTACCGAACATCTTGTCCCAGATAATGAACACGCCGGCATAATTGGCATCGAGATAGCGCGGATTGGTCGCGTGGTGGACGCGGTGGTGGCTGGGCGTGTTCATGACGGCTTCGAACCAGCGCGGCATCCGTCCGATCACCTCGGTGTGGATCCAGAACTGGTAGATCAGGTTGATACCGCCGACGAAGAACACCATAGCCGGGTGGAAGCCGATCAGCATCAGTGGCAGGCGGAAGGCGAACGACCCGGCGATGAAACCCGTCCAGGTCTGCCGGAGTGCGGTCGAGAGGTTGTAATGCTGACTCGAGTGATGATTGACGTGGCTCGCCCAGAACCAGCGGACGCGGTGGGCGGTGCGGTGAAAGACGTAATAGGCGAAATCATCAAGGACGAAGCACAGGATCCACGCCCACCACTGAAAGGGAATGGTGATGGCGCGATACTGGTAGAGCCAAACTGACAGGCCGAAGATGAGAGCGCCTGTCAGCGCGCCCGCGACGCTGCTGCCAAATCCGAACAGCAATGATGTCAACGTGTCCCGCGGTTCATATTTTTCCGGTGCGCGAAGCCGTGCCCAGATCATCTCGATGACGATAAGCAGGACAAAGACGGGAACCGCATAGTCAACCGGATTGGGAAGGTCCTTCATGTCGGATGTCTCAGGCCTGCGGCCCAATATTGTGCATTCTTGCCGAGATCGAGCGTGATCTTGCCGAATGTGCGCTCGCCGGTACCGATGGTCAGGAAGTTTCGATCGAGCCGGGCAGCCACGTTCCGGTCAAGCAAGCGCCCGACAAAGTGGGCGCCATTGCGGCGGATCAGCATCTGGCGGCCTTCGGTATCCTTCAGCAAAGCGCCTATCCCTGCCCGGTCGATCACCACCTCGCTCGGGTTGAAACCGCAAACAGCCTGATCGGCGAGCCGACGCGCCTGATCCTCATCGCGAATGCGAACATCGCCACCGAGTTTCATCCATCGGGCAATCGCTGCAATCAACAAGACCGCGACGAGGGACAGGGCAAGCTGGATCAGTGCATTCATGCCTTGGCTCGCAAAATTTCCATCAATGCCGCGACGGGTGCGAGATCATAACCGGCATTTGCGGCCTTTTCAGCGAGTATGGCCGGGTGTTCGCCTTGGGCGGACTGCGCAAGCGCCCACAAAAGGGTCGATCGCGTCCCCGAACGGCAATAGGCCAGAACCCGACCCGTTGCACCCTCCAGCGCGTCCGACATGGCCGCTACCTGTTCTTCTGAAAAGCCGGAATGCGTGATGGGAATTGCGACATAGTCAATTCCTGCTGCCCGCGCCGCGGCCTCGATTTCTGTGCCGGAAACCTGATCGACCGATTCGCCTTCCGGGCGATTGTTGATGATCAGGGTTACGCCCTGGCCAACCGCTTCCGCTACGGCGTCGGTGCCAATTTGCGGGGCAACCATGATTGTTTCATCGAGTGTGCGGAACATCGTCCCTGTCCTCCTGGAAATTCCTTAGAACAGACAGAAATGCATCGCCATAGGCTTCAAGCTTGCGCGCGCCGACCCCGGTGATGCGGCCCAGCGCGGCAAGATCGCGCGGCTTCGTCTGCGCCATTTCGCGCAGGGTCGAATCATGGAAGATTACATAGGGCGGCATGCCCGCGTCCTCGGCCAGTTCACGGCGCTTGGCGCGCAACGCTTCAAACAGCGGATCTCCGACCGGGTTGGCTCCCTGCCCCTGTTTGCGACGGCGTTCCCGTTTGGGCGGTATGACAAGCTGAACACTGGTATCGCCCTTGAGGATGGCGCGTGCTTCGGGGCCGAACATGAGTCCGCCATGTTCGGTGGGTCGCAGCGCATCGCGAAGCATCAGCGCGCGGGCAATTGGCTTGATCAGCGCGGCCTCTTCGCCTGCGACAATGCCAAAGACCGAAAGCCTGTCATGTCCCAGCTTTTCGGCCCGCTCGTTCGCGATGCCTGTCAACACGGCCTCAACATGTCCGACGCCAAAGCTCTGCCCGGTTCGAAAGACGGCCGAGAGAAACTTGCGAGCCGTTTCGGATGCGTCGATCGACGCAGGCGTCTCGAGGCAATTATCACAATTGCCACAAGTCTCGGGCGGCGTTTCGCCAAAGTGACGCAGCAGCACAGCGCGCCTGCAGCCTGCCGTTTCGACCAGTGCACCCAAAGCGGTCAGGCGGGTTAGCTCGCCATGCAAACGGGAAGGGTCCACTTCGCCAAGCCGTTGCCGCGCTTTCGCAAAATCTTCCGCGCCCCAAAACATGTGGGCAACCGCCGGATCGCCATCGCGACCCGCTCGCCCGGTTTCCTGATAATAGGCCTCGATCGACTTGGGCAGGCCGGCATGGGCCACGAACCGGACATCCGGCTTGTCGATACCCATGCCAAAGGCAATGGTCGCGACCATCACCATGTCTTCCGAAGCGACGAAATCATGCTGGTTGCGCGCCCTGACCTGGGGTTCGAGCCCGGCATGATAGGCGCGGGTCGGCCTGCCGGTCTTCGCCAATTGCTCGGCCAGTTTCTCCGTTCCCGCGCGCGTCTGGGCATAGACGATCCCCGGGCCGCGTGTGCTCGACACCAGTTCGGCAATCTGCTGTGTCGTCCCCTGCTTGGGCGACATGGCGTAGCGGATATTCGGCCGGTCGAACCCTGCGACGATCATCCCACCAACGGGAATGCCAAGCTGTGCGAGGATATCTCCCCGCGTGTGGGCGTCGGCCGTCGCCGTCAGCGCCAGCCGGGGAACATCGGGGAGGTCGTCCATAAGCGGGCGAAGCAGGCGATAGTCCGGGCGGAAATCATGCCCCCATTCCGAAACGCAATGCGCTTCGTCGATGGCGAACAATGCAATCCGGGATTCGCGCAAAAGCCCGCGAAACTCCTGTCCTGATGCACGTTCAGGCGCGGCATAGAGCAGATCGAGTTCGCCGCGCCGGAACCGGGCGATTGTTTCATCGCGATTGTCGTCGGCGGAGGTAAATGTTGCGGCCCGGATGCCGATGGCGGTCGCCGCGCGCAACTGGTCGTGCATCAGCGCAATAAGGGGAGAGATGACGATGCACGTCCCGTCCATGGCCAGCGACGGGAGTTGATAACAGAGCGATTTGCCCGCTCCGGTTGGCATCACGGCCAGAGTCCGTTCTCCCGCCAGCACCCGATCGATGACGCGGGATTGCACGCCCCGAAACTCGTGGAAGCCGAAAACCGACTGGAGAAGGGAGAGGACATCCACCACGCGTGCCAATCCTAGTTCTGGACCGGGCCCTCGAACTTTTCGATCACCCAGTCCTCGGCCTGAGCGGCGGCGATCCAGTCTTGCATGAAGGGATGCGCGATGACCGCCTGCATATAGGGCACGGCAAACTGCGCAACCGGCAACGAGTAGGTGATAAAGCGGGTGACGACCGGCGCATACATGATGTCCACCGCTCCGAACTCACCGAACAGGAAATCGCCCTCGCCGCCATAACGGGCACGCGCTTGAGCCCAGAGTTCCATGATCCGCTCGATATCGGCTTTGACTTCTGTGGACGGCTCCTTGGGTGGATAGATTTGCCGGATGTTCATCGAATGCTCGCGACGCAGTGCAGCGAAACCCGAATGCATTTCCGCCGCCATCGAACGCGCCATTGCCCGTGCGCCTTCATCGAACGGCCAGAATTTGTCTCCGCCCGACTTTTCGTTCAGATATTCGATGATCGCAAGACTGTCCCAGACCACCGTGTCGCCGTCCCACAGGATCGGGACCTTGCCCGAGGACGGGGCGAACTCATCATCCTCGCGACGTTTCGTCCATTGATCGTCGTAAAGCGGTACGACCGCTTCCTCGAAGGGCAATCCGGACTGCCGACAGGCGAGCCAGCCGCGCAGCGACCAGCTGGAATAGGTTTTATTGCCGATAAAGAGTTTGCGCATGGCTCACCCTATCGCTTCAATAACGGCCGCGCGCAATTCCGGAATGCCCATCCCCTTCTCACTGGAGGTCAGGATGAGAGCGGGATGGGCGGCCGCGCGCTTGCGAACTTCGGCTTCGGTTGCGGCGGCGACTTCGGCGAGTGCACTGGCCTTGATCTTGTCGGTCTTGGTCAGGACGAGGCGATAGCTGACGGCCGCCTTGTCGAGCATCTCCATCACTTCGCGATCGACATCCTTGAGGCCGTGGCGGCTGTCGACCAGGACGAGCGTTCGTTTCAGAACCTGCCGCCCGCGCAGAAAATCGTTGATCAGGAAGCGCCATTTCTTGACGACGTCCTTGGGTGCTTCGGCAAAGCCGTATCCCGGCATGTCGACCAGCCGGAAAGCGAGCGGATTGCCCACATCAAAGAAGTTCAGCTCCTGCGTCCGGCCCGGTGTGTTGGAGGTGCGGGCAAGACTGCTGCGATTGGTCAAGGCATTGAGCAGCGACGACTTGCCGACATTCGACCGCCCCGCAAACGCAACTTCGTTGACGCTTGGCTCGGGCAGGAACTCAAGCGAAGGTGCCGATTTCAGGAAGGAGATCGGGCCGCTGAAAATCTTGCGAGCGGATTCCAGCTGCTCTTCCGTGAAACTCACGTCTTGATCGGCTCTTTGAGCGCCGGGTGCTTGGAATAGAGCCATTTCTGCTGCGCGATAGTCAGCACGTTGGACGCGATCCAGTAGAGCTGCAATCCGGCCGCGAACGGTGCCATCATGAACATCATGATCCACGGCATGATGCTGAACATCTGCTGCTGGATCGGGTCCATCGGTGCAGGGTTGAGCTTGAACTGCAGATACATTGTAATGCCCAGAATTATCGGGAAAATACCCAGAGCGAGGAAGCTCGGCGGCGTGAAGTTTAACAGGCCGAACAGGTTGAGCACGGTTGCCGGATCCGGCGCGGACAGATCGTGGATCCACAGCGCAAAGGGCTGGTGCCGCATTTCGATTGTCAGCATCAGCACCTTGTAGAGCGCATAGAAGACCGGAATCTGGAGGAAGATCGGCAGGCAGCCTGCCATCGGGTTGATCTTTTCCTTCTGGTAGAGCGCCATCATCTCCTGCTGGAGCTTGGGCTTGTCATCCTTGAACCGTTCCTGCAGCGCCTTCAATTTGGGCTGGACCACACGCATCGCCGCCATCGAGGCGAACTGCCGCTGGGCGATCGGGAACATCAGACCACGCACCGTCAGTGTGAGCAGGATGATCGCCACACCAAAATTGCCAACCATCTTGAACAGCCAGTCAAGATAATAGAAAATCGGCTTTTCGATAAGCTCGAACCAGCCCCAGTCGATCGCCTTGCCAAAGAGTGGAATGCCCAAACTTTCCTCATAGACGTCCAAGGCCCGCACTTCCTTGGCACCGGCAAAAAAGTGGCTTGTGGCAGAAACGGTCTTGCCGGGGCCGACGATAACCTGCGGTGTCGAGAATTCGGCCTGATAGGCCCCGTTGCCGGAGCGGAAGCCGGTATCAACAATCACGCCTTTGGCCGGAACAAGCGCAGTCAACCAGTAGGTCTCGCCAAAGCCCAACCAACCGCCATTGGTTGCAAACCTCATGCCTCCGCTGCCTGCTTCGTCGACATCGGAATAATCAACTTCATAGTTGGCCTTGTCGTTGAACGTGCCGATCGGGCCGATATGCATGGTCCAGCTGTCGACGTCCTTCGACGGCGCGAGCATCGACCCGCCTGTGTGAGCGCCCTTGACACGGCTGACATAGCTGTAGCTGCGCGCGGCGAACGCGCTGCCCCCAGCGTTGGTTACACTCTGGTCGATCGTGAACATGTAATTTGCATCGACCGACAGCTTGATGCGGTAGGTCTGTCCGGCGCCATTGTCCCAGCTCAGGGTAACGGGCGTCCCGGGCGTCAGCTTGGCGGCGTCGGCGGACCACATCGTGTTTGGGCCAGGGACCGAGGCACCGTCGCCCGACCAACCAAAGCCAGCATAGTAGCTGTTGACCGCACCGCTCGGGGAAAGCAGCCTGACGGCCGGCGAACTCTTCTTTGCCGTCTCGCGATAGGTCGGCAGGAGCAGATCATCGATCTGCGCGCCCTTGAGGTTGATCGAGCCTGAAAGGCGCGGCGTTTCAATGGCGACGCGATTGCCAGCCGCCAAGACAGCCTTCACATCGCGGAGCACAGGCTTGGGCGAGACTTGCACTGTCGGCGCAGGCGTTCCAGGAGCCGCCACCGTACCCGGCGCAGTCGTCACAATGGGCGGCTTTGGCTGAGGGAAGAAACGCTCCGAAAGCGCCGTCCAACCGATCAGCACAAGTGCAGAAAGCACGATCGCCAGGATCATGTTACGCTGATTGTCCAAAGTCTGCTTCCTCTAAATCTTATGGAACCGGATCATAGCCGTGCCCGCCCCAGGGATGGCACCGCATGATCCGCTTGGCTGACAACCAGCCGCCTTTGGCCGCCCCATAGCGGCTTACCGCCTCGATTGCATAGGCCGAACATGAAGGCTGGTAACGACAGGATGGCGGCAGGATAGCGGATGGCCCCCATTGCCAGCCGCGTGCGATCAGGATCAGCAATCGCGCAATCATCGGGCAACCTTTGCCAGGGCCTTTGAAAGGTCCGCCTTCATGGCCGCAAAATCGCGTTCCACGCCGCCTGCGCGGCCTATCAGGATATGATCCGAACCAATGGCACCATTGGTTGCGATCACCGCCCGTGCAATTTCGCGGAAACGGCGTTTCATCCGGTTGCGAATCACGGCGTTACCGATCTTCTTTGTCACCGTAATGCCAAGCCGCATGGCCGCGTCGCCATCTTTGCGATTACGCACCAACAGCACAAAGCCGGGCGTCGCCACCCGGCTTGCTGCATTGGCGGCCAGGAAATCCGACCGCTTTCTGATCGAAATCAGGCGGAGAGCTTCTTGCGACCGCGTGCGCGGCGCGCACGAATCACTGCACGGCCGCCGACCGTCGCCATCCGTGCGCGGAAGCCGTGGCGGCGGGCGCGAACCAGGTTGCTCGGCTGAAAAGTGCGCTTCATCGGTCATGTCCTTGGTAAATCATCTTAAACGAAAAACGGCCGCCCGCGAAGACGGCCTTTGATGCGGGGAGCGGTTAGGCAGACTCGGTCAAAAAGTCAATTGCCTGCCTTGTCCTTCCGTTTCGCGCGTTCGATCCGGCGCTGTGCGCTCTTGCGACGAAGGCCCCAATCCGCCCAATGGCCTATCTTTGGCTGCATGCGCTTGAGAATGACATAACGCCTCTTGGCCCAAAGCGAACTGCGCAACGCCATTCCAAGACCAATGGCAAAGACAAAGATCCCGCCCGGGCCGGGTAAGGCGCCTGCGACAGGCGACAGCAGCATCAACCCGCCGCCGATGATGAACATGACCAGCCGGTAAGTCGGGCTTCGGCCCAGTGCGTACCAGCGATCCTTTAATGTCATGCCGCCGATGTGGAGACCGCTGGCTGAATTCGCAAGACTCACGCCGCGGATTTTCTCAGTTGGTGATGTGATACAGAGCTAGTTCGCGCTGGGTCATGTAGTGAATGTTATCGAATGAGACCTTGTTGGTGAAGGCATAGAAGGCGCTGGCCTGTTCCGGCGATAGTCCAACATCCTGATAGTAGCGCAGATAGGCCAGATGCGCCGGATCGCCCGCAGGGACATCGCGGGCCTGACGACCATCCTCGTCTTCCCAGCTATGGACACCGAATTCGGCGCCGGGCTCTGCAGTGCGATGAACACCGGCAAGAAACAATTCCACACCGCCTGACCGGACCGAGCCCCCGCTGGGCACGAACGTACTGATCCCGGCACGGCGGATCATCCGCGCGACTTCAAGGTTTGCGTCGTCATTTTCGGTGCCCGGACAATCGATCATGCGGATCAGGCTAATACCGGGAAAGGCGACAAGCATCCGCTGGACCTGATCGGGTGTAGTTTGATCAATGACTCCGTTCAGCTCCGCAACACTTCCGCTCATGACGGAGAATGGCCCGAACTGCGCCATTGCGGACGGATTGGGAGCAGATGGCACGAAAACGCCATCGTCACTGACCTCTTCATACTCTGCAGTCGCAAAACTGGTTGTTACCGTTTCCGCTTTGGCGATCTGTGGCAGCGAGAGCAGGAACGGGGAGAGAAAGAACAGAACCCGGATCGCTTCGATCAGTCCCGAAATGCTGCGGTCGAACGCTCGCTTCACACGTGCTTCGGTTCTGCGGACGGGTGGGCATTTCATGACAATCAGTCACTGCCTTGATCCGCTTTCATTTTACTTGCCGCACAGCATTAACGCCAAATTGACCATGTCGCCGATCTGATGGTCGCGACGGTGCAAACGGTGGCCTATCTGGGTCTCGAAGCGCGCAGCGTGGAAGTGCAATGCCAGGTTGCGCCGGGAAACCCAAAATTCGCCATAGTCGGGCTACCCGACAAGGCCGTCGCCGAAAGTCGGGAACGGGTGCATGCCGCTATTTCTGCGATGGGGCTTTCGTTGCCGCCCAAAAGGATCACGGTAAACCTTTCGCCCGCAGATCTCCCGAAGGAGGGATCGCACTATGATCTCCCCATTGCACTCGCATTGCTGGGGGCAATGGGTGTGGTCGATGCCGAAACGTTGGCCAGCTATGTCGTGGTTGGAGAGCTTGGGCTGGACGGTCGGGTCGCGGCGTCGCCCGGCGTTCTGCTGGCAGCGCTCCATGCCGGGGAAAATCAGTTTGGGCTGGTCTGTCCTGCATCGCAAGGGCCCGAGGCTGCCTGGGCCGGGCAGGTCGAAGTGATCGCGGCGCCGGATCTGCTCTCATTGCTCAACCACTTCAAAGGCAGCATGTTGCTCAACCCCCCTGAGCCGGGCGAAGCCGAGGGGCGCGTGCGAGGGCCTGATCTTGCACAAGTCAAGGGTCAGGAGACAGCCAAGCGGGCAATCGAGATTGCAGCTGCCGGGGGGCATAATCTGGTGATGGTTGGCCCGCCCGGTTCCGGAAAATCGCTTCTGGCGGCCTGCATACCAGGCATTCTGCCCGACCTTACGGCAGCCGAGGCACTGGAGGTGTCGATGGTGGCAAGCGTTGCCGGGGAGCTTCCCGGAGGGCGGATGATCCGCTCCCGGCCGTTCCGCACACCACATCATTCAGCGTCAATGGCGGCGCTTGTTGGCGGAGGATTGAAAGTCAGGCCCGGAGAAGTCAGCCTTGCCCATCTCGGCGTCCTGTTCCTGGACGAATTGCCCGAGTTTCAACGGGTCGTCCTTGATTCCCTGCGTCAGCCGCTTGAAACAGGCACGGTCAGCGTCGCCCGCGCCAACGCACACGTCACCTTTCCAGCGCGTGTGCAACTGATAGCGGCAATGAATCCGTGCCGCTGCGGGCATTTGGGCGACGCGGCACTGGCGTGTGCCCGCGCGCCACGCTGCGCTGCGGACTATCAGGCAAAGGTATCCGGTCCGCTTCTGGATCGCATCGATCTGCACATTGAAGTCCAGGCGGTCAGCGCGGCTGACCTCGTCCTTCCTCCTCCTGCCGAGGGGTCGGACGACGTGGCAGCGCGCGTGTTGGCGGCACGCGACCTGCAGACGAACCGCTACCAGGGTGAAGGGGTTCGCACCAATTGTGAAGCTGATGGGGCATTGCTCGAGCGTGTTGCAACGCCTGACGAGGCGGGTCGACGGCTGTTGGCCCAGGCCGCAGACGCGATGCGCCTGACGGCCCGTGGCTATACCCGCGTGCTTCGCGTGGCCCGCACCATTGCCGATCTTTCAAAATCGGATGGGGTCGGCAGAATTCATGTTGCAGAAGCATTGAGTTATCGGCGACAAGCACCCCGCAACTGAACAGCCTTGGGAGGGCGGACATGCAGTGGATCATCGGACCTTTGAAGAAATATGCCGATTTCAACGGACGGGCGTCGCGGTCGGAGTTCTGGCTTTTCCTGCTGTTCGTCACGTTGCTGACCGTTGCGGCCCACTTTGTCGATGGGCCTGACGGACGCGATGTTGCGGTTGCGATGAACATGGGCATCGTCGAGCTGTCTGTCACCCTCCTGTTTCTGCTGCCATCGATCACGGTCGGCGTGCGGCGGTTGCACGATACGGGCAGGAGCGGCTGGTGGACGATGCTGGTCTATCTCCCCTGGCTTGCGACCCTCGTCTCGCAATCCAATCCTGCGCTGGTTCTGGCGTCGGCAGGAGCGTTGCTTGTCGGCGGAATCGCTTGGTTAATCCTGCTCCTCCTACCAGGGGAAGCCGGCGAAAATGCCTTTGGATTACCGCCATCATAAGAAGTTGCGCCGTTGCGATACAGGTATAAGATGAACATCCTTTTCAACAGGACGGGGGATTTCAGATGGACTGGATGTTGATGCCGTTGCGGCGCTACGCGGACTTTTCGGGACGCTCTCGGCGCAAGGAATACTGGATGTTTGCTTTGGGCGTGATGGGTGCTGTCTTTTTGCTTCTCCTGCTTGCCGTGCTCGTGGGTGGCGGCCTTGAAGGCATGGCACAGAATGGCGGATTCCTGGCGGGGCCGTTCATGATCCTTTTTGTGGTTTTCTGGCTTGCGGTGATCGTGCCATCGATTGCCGTGCAGGTGCGCCGCTTTCATGACCAGGACAAGTCGGGCTGGTTCGTCCTGCTCAATTTCATACCCTATCTTGGCGGTTTGATTGTCCTCGTCTTCATGTTTCTCGAAGGCACGCGGGGTCCAAACCGTTTCGGGCCCGATCCAAAGACGGACGGCTGAATATTCGACTGAGTCATGATTGCCCGATTTGATGGTTGCGGGCGCAGCGATGCTTGTCTAAACGCTGCGCCCCAGCCCTGTTTGGGGCGGCTGTGGTGAAATTGGCACACGCGCACCACTCAAAACGTTGAGACTATCGGAGGAAACGAGGCAAAGCGCTTTCATAATAGCGCACAAATACAACGACTTCGAATAGGGTCGTCGACTGTTTTGGCTAGATGCGCCCAACTTTGTAAAAAGCGAAATTGGGCGCGGCTGACAGTTCGACACCGGATATGCGGGCGTGGTGGAATTGGTAGACGCGCCGGACTCAAAATCCGGTTCCGCAAGGAGTGTGGGTTCGATTCCCACCGCCCGCACCATCGCAATCACAATAGATTTTGGAAGGATTTTTCGGGGTCGCGGCCCACGGGGGATACCAATCTTTGCGGTCGCATAAACTTATCGATCATTTGCTTATCAAAGCTGATCGACCTTAACTGGCCGGTTGCCGACTTGCGGGTTTCGGTCACTGCATATGGGTAAGGCGGTTCTAGTGCGGTTAATTCGCGATGGCAGCTTCCGTCAACCAGTCCTTGGTCGCGTTGGTGGTGCTAGGCAGTTTGGCGGCGATGTAAATATGGGCATCGATGAACCCCGGCATGACTGTCGCGTCTGCCAGATCAATCACCTCGGCGCCTGCGGGGGGTGGAAGAAACGCCGTCGATCAGCGTTCCAGCATGGATCACCACGTCGCGCGCAAAGGCCGGGTTGCCATCGCGAGTAGCACGCTAAAGCCCAGAAACAATTTTCGTAGCCGCATGCCTCTCTCCGTCAAATTCCAAGTGTTACAGAATCCCTGGCAGATCGAGCCCCTGTTCACGCGCGCAATCGAGCGCAATTTCATAGCCCGCATCGGCGTGCCGCATTACTCCGGTACCGGGATCATTCCAAAGGACCCGCTCCAGACGCCGCGCGGCATCGTCGGTCCCGTCTGCGACGATGACCATGCCTGCATGTTGCGAATAGCCCATGCCGACACCGCCGCCGTGGTGAAGCGACACCCAGGTCGCACCCGATGCCGTGTTGAGCAAAGCGTTGAGCAGGGGCCAGTCGGACACCGCGTCCGATCCGTCTTTCATCGCCTCGGTCTCACGATTGGGGCTCGCGACCGAGCCCGAATCGAGATGATCGCGCCCAATCACGATGGGCGCTTTCAGTTCGCCGTTTCTGACCATTTCGTTGAACGCCAATCCGAGTCGGTGGCGCTGGCCAAGACCAACCCAGCAGATGCGGGCGGGAAGACCCTGGAAGTGGATGCGCTCGCGTGCCATGTCGAGCCAGTTGTGAAGATGGAGATCATCGGGGATCAGTTCTTTCACCTTGGCATCGGTTTTATAGATGTCTTCGGGATCGCCCGAAAGCGCCGCCCAGCGAAAGGGGCCTATGCCCCGACAGAAGAGTGGGCGGATATAGGCAGGCACAAAGCCCGGGAAATCGAAGGCGTCTGAAACACCTTCGTCCTTGGCGACCTGGCGGATATTGTTGCCGTAATCGAGCGTCGGCACGCCAGCCCTCCAGAAATCGAGCATCGCACGGACATGGACCGCCATTGATGCACGCGCTGCCTTTTCCACTGCCGCCGGATCCCGCTCACGCGCGGTCATCCACTGATCGAGCGTCCAGCCTTGAGGCAGGTAGCCGTTGATCGGGTCATGTGCGGAGGTCTGGTCGGTCACAGCGTGCGGACGCACGCCGCGCCGGTAGATTTCCGGGAAGACATCCGCCGCATTGCCGAGCAGGCCAACCGAGATCGGCGTCTTGGTGTTCGCCATGATTTCCAGCGCTTCATCGAGGTTGTCGGTTTGGCGGTCGATATAGCCCGTACGCAGCCGCATTTCGATGCGTGAGGGTTGGCATTCTACAGCAAGGCAAGAAGCTCCCGCCATCGTCGCAGCAAGCGGTTGTGCGCCGCCCATGCCGCCAAGGCCACCGGTCAATATCCACTTGCCCGAAAGGTCACCACCATAATGCTGGCGTCCCATTTCGACGAAGGTTTCATATGTGCCCTGAACAATTCCCTGCGAGCCGATGTAGATCCACGAGCCAGCGGTCATCTGACCATACATCATCAGGCCCGCGCGATCGAGCTCGTGGAAATGCTCCCATGTCGCCCATTCGGGTACCAGATTTGAATTTGCGAGCAGCACGCGCGGCGCATCCTTGTGCGTGCGGAAAACACCGACTGGTTTTCCCGACTGGATCATCAGCGTCTGGTCATCGTCCAGCCGCTTGAGCGTCGCCACGATCTGGTCATAGCAATCCCAATTGCGTGCGGCGCGGCCAATGCCTCCATAGACGACAAGCGAGGCGGGATCTTCTGCCACATCAGGATCAAGATTGTTCATCAACATCCGCAACGGTGCTTCGGTCAGCCAGCTCTTGGTGCTGAGTTCGGTGCCGTGTGCGGCACGGATGATGCGGCTGTTATCAAGACGGTTCATTGCTGGTCCTTCGCAAAGTCTAAACAGGTGGCGAGAATATTCCGGAGCTTGGCTTGCATGGGCGCGGCGCGGGCAGCGTCCCAGGGCGGTGGCCACGGCCCAGCTTCATCGGCGTAGCCCCGGATCGCGAGTTCCATTTGCACGGCGTGGATGCCGCGCGTTGGATCACCATAGTGGCGCGTGATCCATCCGCCCTTAAAGCGGCCATTGACGACATAATTCTCGCCTGCACAGTCCGCTGCGATCGCATCTGTCAGAGCGCCATCACAGCTTGCCCCATTGTAGCTGCCGATGTTGAACTGCGGCAAATCGCCATCAAACAGGCGCGGCACACGACTGCGGATCGAGTGCACGTCATAAAGCACGACTGCCGGGTGCAGCGCGCGTAGACGTTCGATTTGGGAACGCAGCGCTGCGTGATAAGGATTGAACCAGGTCGCACGGCGCTGTTCGATCTCTGCTGCATCGGGCTTGGCTCCGGCATCATACAAAGGCTCACCTTCGAAGGTCGTATCGGGGCAAAGGCCAGTTGTCGCCTGCCCGGGATAGAGCGATCGGCCCGATGGATCGCGGTTTAGATCGATCACCGTGCGCGAAATTCGACTATGGATGATCGTCGCGTTCAGTTCGGCTGCGAAGGCATAAAGCCGGTCAACATGATGGTCAGCATCACGTCGGGCCAGATCGAGCGAGACGAGACCGGAAATATCGTCGGGGATGGTCGTTCCTGCATGGGGGACGCTTACGATCAGCGGCGCACAACCCGGCGTGACAGAAAGCCAGTCGGTCATACAACCCGCGGCAGATCGGCCAGCGCCGCAAGTTCGCCAGATGAAACCAATGATTGCGAATGCACCATGTCGGGATGGAAATAGCGATCCTCATCGAGCGTTGGCACAGTAGTCCGCAGCAACGAACGCGCGGATTCCAATATGCCATTGGATTTGAGCGGCGCGTGGAAATCACAGCCCTGTACCGCCGCCAGATACTCAATCGCCAGCACGCCCGCGACATTTTCTGCCATGCCCAACAGCCGCCGTGCGCCGTGCGCCGCCATCGAGACATGATCTTCCTGATTGGCCGAAGTGGGAATCGAATCGACGCTGGCCGGATAGGCCCGCTGCTTGTTTTCTGAAACCAAAGCCGCCGCCGTTACCTGAGGGATCATGAAACCCGAGTTGAGTCCAGGACGTGGGGTGAGAAAGGCGGGCAAGCCGGAAAGCGCGGGATCGACGAGCATCGCAATGCGCCGTTCGGCAATCGAGCCAATTTCGCATAGGCCCATCGCAATCATGTCGGCGGCAAAGGCAACCGGCTCGGCGTGGAAGTTACCGCCCGACAGAGCTTCGTCTGTATCGGCAAAAATGAGCGGATTGTCTGATACGCCATTAGCTTCGATCAACAAGGTTGTCGCGGCCTGACGCAGCATATCGAGCACGGCGCCCATCACTTGCGGTTGGCAGCGCAGGCAATAAGGGTCTTGCACGCGGGTATCGCCGGTCAAGTGAGAGGCGCGGATCGCCGAACCGCTCATCAGCGAACGCAGCGCTGCTGCCGTTTCGATCTGGCCCTTGTGTCCGCGCAAAGCGTGAATGCGTTCATCGAACGGCGCGTCGGAGCCCTTGGCGGCTTCGGTAGAGAGTGCGCCGGTCAGCAGCGCGGAGGCAAACAGCCGCTCCGCCTCGAATAATCCTGCCAATGCATATGCGCAGGAAAATTGCGTTCCATTGAGTAATGCCAGACCTTCCTTCGGCCCCAGCACAAGAGACGACAGCCCGGCATCTGCCAACGCCTCAAGTGCAGGAGTGCGGACATCGCCGACCCATATCTCACCCGTGCCGATCATCGCGGCGGCCATATGGGCAAGCGGCGCAAGATCACCCGAGGCACCTACCGAGCCTTGCGCGGGGATCACTGGCGTCAGGCCTTTTTCAAGCAGGCCTGCGAGCATTTCGACCGTCGCAAGTTGAACGCCCGAAGCCCCTTGCGCCAGACTGGCGAGCTTTAGCGCCATCATTAATCGCGCAATCGGTACCGGCATGGGTTCACCTACCCCGGCGGCATGGCTCAGCACGATATTGCGTTGTAACGCTAGCAGATCATCATCGCTGATCCTGACGCTGGCGAGCTTTCCAAAACCGGTGTTGATGCCGTAAACAGGTTCATGCCGCGCCAATATGCGCGCCACTGCTTTGGCACTGGCGATGATCTTCGAATGACAGGATGCATCGAGCTTCGGCGTCTCACCCCGGTAAATTTCTCGCCAGATCGCAAGCGGGACCGCCCCGGCTTGTATGACTATGCTCATTGGCCCCTCCAGATGCGTTGATGCAGCGGGTTCGCGCCCATGCGATAGACCAGCTCAGCGGGGCGTTCGATATTCCAGACAGCAAGATCGCACATTTTGCCGGCTTCCAATGTCCCGACCTGATTGAGCATCCCGAGCGCGCGGGCTGCCTCGCGTGTTACCCCGGCGAGACATTCCTCCACTGTCAATCGAAAGAGCGTCGCCCCCATGTTCATCGCGAGCAACAAAGAAGTGAGCGGCGAGGTTCCGGGGTTGCAATCGGTCGCCAGTGCCATCGCTACACCGGCAGCGCGCAGCTTGCCAATCGGCGGCGGCAGCGCTTCGTGGGTGAAATAATAGGCGCCCGGCAAGAAAACCGCGACAGTTCCTGCCGCTGCCATCGCGGCAATGCCAGCATCGTCGAGATGTTCGAGATGGTCGGCTGACAATGCACCATAGCGGGCAGCGAGCGCTGCGCCATGACTATTGGACAGTTGCTCGGCGTGGAGCTTCACCGGCAGTCCGTGTGCCTTCGCAGCCTGGAACACACGTTCGATCTGTGCAGTCGCGAAACCGATTGACTCGCAAAACCCATCGACTGCATCGGCGAGGCCTGCCTGCGCGGCAGCCGGGATGATCGTGTCGCAGACATGCGCAATATAACCATCGGCGTCGCCTGCAAATTCAGGAGGCAAGGCATGGGCCGCGAGCAGGCTGGACCTGACCGTCACCCCGCGCGCTTCACCCAGCGTCCGGGCCGCTTGGAGCATTTTCAGCTCATCATCCAGCGAAAGGCCATAGCCAGATTTGATCTCGATTGTCGTCACGCCCTCGGCGATCAGGGCATCGAGGCGCGGCAAGGCGGACTGTACCAGTTCAGCAAGACTGGCGGCGCGCGTCGCTTTCATCGTGGAGACAATGCCACCGCCGGCACGAGCAATTTCTTCATAACTCGCACCCGCCAGCCGTAGCTCAAATTCATGGGCTCGGTTGCCAGCGTGGACGATATGGGTGTGGCAATCGATGAGCCCCGGCGTAATCCAGCGGCCCGAGCACGTCACCACTTCCCCTGCCTGCAACGCTGGCGCATCCGCCCGGCTGCCAGCATATACGATCCGACCGTCCTTGCAGGCAATGACGCCGTCTTCCACCACACCCGCGCCCGTCATCGGTGCCAGCCTTGCGTCGAGCCAAAGACGATCGCATCTGAGGGGAGATTCGCTGCTCATGGACATAAGAGTTGCATATCAAATTCATTATGTCTAGACATAATATTACCATCCATTGGAGAGTCTTCGATGCCCGCATTCTGGTCTGCAACCGCACTTCTCCCAGAAGGCTGGCTAGAAAATGTTCGGTTCACTGTTGCTGACGGGCTGATTGCATCATTGGAAACCGGGATCCCTGCAGCGCCCGACGATGAAGTGCACCAAATCATTCTACCAGGACTTGCCAATGTCCACAGCCATGCCTTTCAGCGCGGCATGGCGGGCCTTGCAGAACATCGCGGTGGCAACAGCGACGATAATTTCTGGAGCTGGCGTGAAGTCATGTATCGTTTCCTCGATCGGCTGACCCCGGACGATATGGAAGCGATTGCAGCCATGGCCTACGCAGAGATGTTGGAAACGGGCTACACCCATGTCGGTGAATTCCACTATCTTCATAATGACGCGGATGGGGGAGCTTATACCAATCCCGCCGAAATGGCCTCGCGCATTGCCGCTGCCGCGCAGGCCACGGGTATCGGCCTGACCTTGCTTCCCGTCTTTTACGCGCACAGCAATTTTGGCGGACAGGCCCCCAATCATGGCCAGCGACGTTTCATCCATGATCTGGAGAGCTTTGCACGTCTGCTCGAGCTTTGCCGCCCGCTCCTTTCGAATGGCGATCACCTTGGTATCGCCCCGCACAGCCTGCGTGCGGTGACACCCGATGAACTCACCGCGCTGGTTGCCATGCACCCACAAGGGCCGATCCATATTCACGCCGCCGAACAGCAAAAGGAAGTGCAGGACAGTCTGGCCTTTTCCGGACACCGCCCGGTTGAATGGCTGCTTGAAAATGCCGGGCTCGATGAACGCTGGTGCCTGATCCACGCGACACATCTGACCGAAGCGGAAACCGATGCGCTGGCCGCAAGCGGTGCGGTTGCAGGATTGTGCCCTATCACAGAAGCCAATCTCGGCGACGGTATTTTCCCTGCGCTGCGGTTTCTAAATGCGGGGGGCCGGATCGGGACTGGCACGGATTCCAACATACTGATCGATCCCGCTCAGGAATTGCGCGGTCTTGAATATAGTCAGCGGCTTGCGCACCAGGGGCGCAATATCCTGGCGAGCGACGCGCACCCCTCGGTCGCGAGGCGGTTGTTCGAAGCCACGCTGGCCGGCGGCGCGCAAGCCATGGGGATAAAGCCGGGGCTGGCCGTGGGACATAAAGCGGATTTCGTTACGCTGAGCGCCGCCCACCCGGCGCTGCATGGTCGCAAGGGCGATCAATTGCTCGATAACTTGATATTTACCGCCCGCAACAGCTGCATCGACACCGTCTGGAAACGCGGACGCAAGCTGGTGTCGGGTGGGCAGCACCGAGACAGCACCGATATAACCACCCGCTATCTTAAGGTGGTGGACAGGATCATGGCGCAATGACGATTGCGCAGCGAATACGCTCAGAGATCGAAGCACGCATCGCGTCGGGCGAATGGCAACCGGGCCACCGCATTCCGTTCGAACATGAACTTGTCGCCCATTATGGCTGTGCCCGTGCCACTGTGGGCAAGGCGCTGACGGCACTCGTCCGCACCGGCCTTCTCGAACGGCGGCGCAAGGCAGGAACTTTCGTCGCCTATCCGCACGTGCAATCCGCCGTGCTCGACATTCCCGATATCGGCAGCGCCATCGCCGAGCGCACCGGCAGCTACCACTTCGATCTGCTGACCTCAAACATCCAGACAGACGATGGGCTCAGCGGGCATTTCTCGGTCGGGACCAGCCTGCGCCACCTCTCAGGGATCCATCACGGTCAGGACGGCCCATTCGCCTTTGAAGACAGGCTGATCAGCCTGTCATGCGTACCAGACGCAGCGGATGCGGATTTCTCCGCACAAGCCCCCAGCGCCTGGCTGCTCCAGTCGGTGCCCTGGACACAGGCCCGCCACCGCATCAGCGCCGTTGGAGCGAGTGCAGAGGTTAGCGCCCATCTCGCCATACCGCGCCACACCCCCTGTTTGCTCGTTGAACGCTGGACCTGGCGCACCGGGGAACCCGTCACCTATGTCTTCCAGACGTTTCGCGGAGACCGGTTCGATCTGGTCGCCACCTTTACGCCTGAAGGTCGATGAGCGGACGGACAAGAGCCCATCCAGTTTCTCCAATGTTGTTTGGGACTGAACGGAAGATGCACACAGAAGCGCCCTTTGCGCCGGCAAGCGTGACAAGAGATCTGGACGCGGCACAGTAATTGGCCTTCTCCCGGTAGGCCGATCCGATCAGGGGTGCAGCCAAGCGCAATGGCTGAATTGCTGGTCGGGGAAAGAGGATTCGAACCTCCGGCCCCTGCCTCCCGAAGGCAGTGCTCTACCGGGCTGAGCTATTCCCCGACCGATGCCGCGTTCGCAAATGCCAGCGTGGCAGGCGGACGCCATTAGCGAGGGGTCGTGCGCGGATCAACCCCGCGCGGCGATCATGTCTTCAACGGCGACGAACTTCTCGCGCGGGGCGCCTTCGCGGGCGCGAGCGATCTCCGCTTCTTCGATCTTCTTCCAGTCGCGGAAGGTGACGACATCGACGCCTCGGCTTTCAAGGAGGGCATCAAGCCCTGGTCGACCCTGTCGGCCTTTGCCGCCGCCAATGTCGGCTTCGATCAGGTCAACAATGGCATAGCCGTCAGGTCGGTTGGTTCCGATCGTGCCTGTTGGCCCGCGTCGCGCCCAGCCGACGCAATAGAGGCCCGGCAGGATGCGGCCTTCGGAATTGGCGAAGCGACCGCGGCCATGCTCATACGGAACACCTTCGATCGGCGGTGTCTGGTAACCGATGCATGAAATGACAAGACCGCAAGGAATGACATAGGTTTCGCCGGTTCCAATCGAACGCATATCCGCGTCCAGCTTCGTGCGTTCGACGACAATGCGTTCGACCTTGCCATCGCCCTCGATCGCAATCGGACTGGCGAAAAAATCGAACTCGATCGTGATGTCCTTCGGGTCGCCGCCATTGGTCGCAAATGCGCGCAGATGGGTGACCGACTTTCGCATGCCCGGTTCGAGCAACGCATCATCGGCCTCGGGGGGAAGATCGGCTGGCTCGACCGCAGGTCTGGCGCGTGTCAAATGGCCAAGTTCGCCGAGTTCCTTTGGTGTCATTGCAATCTGGTGCGGGCCGCGCCGTCCGAGAAGTGTGACTCGCTTGATTCCCGATTGGTCGAGCGCGTCAAGCGCATGCGAAACGATATCCGCCCCCGAAAACTCCTCACGTGTTTTGGAAAGAATGCGCGCCACATCAAGCGCGACATTGCCATTACCGACAACCACCGCGCCGGGGGCACCGAGGGGAGGATCAAGGTCAGCAAAATCGGGATGACCATTATACCAGCCGACAAAGGCCGCCGATCCGATGACGCCGGGAAGATCAGCGCCCGGCACTTCAATTGGCCGGTCATTCGGCGCGCCGGTGGCTAGCACGACCGCATCATAAAGGCCCATCAGTTCTTCGACGCTGACATGTGTTCCAACCGACACATTGCCGACAAAGCGGACATTATCCGACAGGTTCACCGTTTCATAGCGCTTGTAGACGCCTTTGATCGACTGGTGATCAGGCGCCACGCCAAAGCGAATCAGGCCGTAGGGAACCGGCAGCCGATCAATAATGTCCACCCGTACGTCATCGCCAAACTTCTTCTGCGCAGCCTCAGCAGTGTAATAACCTGCAGGGCCCGATCCCACGATCGCGATATGCCGCATGCGAACCCCTATCCCTTTATGGTGCCGGACGGGATGCTAGCGGTCAGACGAAAGAGTGCAAGTCTACTCCGCCGCCATCGCGAGTTCGATACCCTGCGGCCCGCGCAGAACACCGCCGGGATGCACGCCCAGATACTCGCCATTGCGGAATGTGATCTGGCCGGACTTGATTGTATAGTCATAACCGTCGGCCTTCTGGAGCAATCGCTTGCCACCGGCCGGAAGGTCAAAGGCCAACCAAGGCTTGCCCAGCTTGATCCTGTCCATGTCGATCACATTGATGTCCGCGAGATAGCCCGGCGCTATCAGCCCACGATCCTCGAGGTGATAGAGCAGAGCCGTATCGCGGCACTGGCGCTTGACCGCGTTCTCGAGCGAGATCCGAGCCTTCTTGCGATCGCGCACCCAATGCTGGAGCATGAACGTCGGGGACGCCGCATCGCAGATCGTGCCGCAGTGCGCGCCGCCATCGGACAGGGAATTGACCGTGTCACTCGAGACTTGCAGCGCTTCAAGGAAGTCGAGGTTGCCATCGGCATAGTTGAGGAGCGGGAAATAGATGAAGCCCTTGCCCTCATCGCGCATCAACAGGTCGTAAGAATATTCATGGCCCGAAACGCCAGCCGCCGCCGCGCGGGACAGGACCGATTCTTCCGGGGTCGGCTCATAGTTGAAATCGGGGCCCATCTCATAGTGCAGGAAGTGGCCATTTTCGACGAGAAAGAGCAGCTCGGGAAGATCGGTTTCAAACTCCACCGAAGGCTCGGTGAGCATGCGCGCCTTGAAAGCGGGATCCTTCAGATAGGCGAGTTGCTCCGCCCAGGGCAGCTCCATGATTTCGATCCAGGCCGGCTTGAGCCGGAACGGATGAACCGTGCCCTGCCACGCCATGACGATGCCATTCCCGCGCAGTGCGATCTGGGCGACAATGTTGGCGCCTTTTGCATTCTCCGCACGCATCATGTCGATCTGCTCTGCAAGCGGTAGTTCCTTGGCGATCGACTGGAGCGCAGCGAAGGTCACGGGCATGCCGGTTTCACGGCTCAGTTCGCCCATCCATTCAAACTCGTTCCATTCGCGCTTCAGGTCGCTTGCCATTTCGAAAACGCCGTGGCCAACCCGCCCCATTGCGCGGCCGATGCCGAGCAATTCATCCTTGGTGGCGGTCGTGCCGGGAACCAGCACGCCGTCCACCGACTTGTGCAGAACCGTGCGCGAGGTCGAGAAGCCAAGTGCCCCGGCCCGCAAGCCTTCTTCGACGATCCGGGACATTTGCGCGATATCGGTTTCGGTCGGCGGTTCATTGGCGGCACCGCGTTCGCCCATCACATAGGCACGGACCGCGCCGTGCGGCACATGGGTACCGACATCGACGGTGCGCGGAAGTTTTTCGAGTGCATCAAGATATTCAGGGAAGGTTTCCCAGTCCCAGGCCATGCCCTCGGCAAGCGCGGTTCCGGGAATATCCTCGACGCCTTCCATCAGCCCGATCAGCCAGTCATGCTTGTCTTTCTTTGCAGGCGCAAAACCGACGCCGCAATTGCCCATCACGACCGTGGTCACCCCATGCCAGCTTGAAGGGGCCATTTCGGGATCCCAGGTCGCTTGCCCGTCGTAATGGGTGTGAACATCGACAAAGCCCGGCGTAACGATCCGGCCGGTCGCGTCGATTTCTTCGCGCCCCTTGGCCTCAACCTTGCCAACCGCCGTGATCAGGCCGCCATCAATAGCGACATCGCCCTCAAACGATTGGCCACCTGTGCCATCAACGATTGTCCCGCCCCGGATGACCAGATCGTGCATTTCGACTCTCCTGCATTTCGATTTGAAACCCAGACTATCACAGCTTGACGTAAACGGAAGGGAGAAACGTCAGATCGTTACGATGACTTTACCTTTGGCATGTCCCGCCTCGAGATGGGCGATTGCGTCCGCGATACCCTCAAAGGCGAACGTCTTGTCGACCACGATCTTCAGGGTCCCGGCATCAACCAGTGCGGCGAGCGCGGCAAGATCGGCGCTGCGCGGATGGAGGAAATAGTAGTGATAGGACACGCCATTCGCCGCCGCCTTGCGACGCAGGCCGAAGCTCGCCAGCCAGAACAGGACCTTCAACCCGGCGCCAATGCCCAGCTCCTTGCTGGCCGTCGAAGGTGTCGGCAAGCCCGCAATCGAAACGACCGTGGCCCCGCGTTTTGCGACCTTGAAACACGCCTCCAGCGCCTCTCCGCCCGCCAAGTCAAACACGGCGTCGAACGTGCGACCGACAGTGGCAAGATCGGTGGTCGTATAGTCGATGACATGATCTGCACCCAGTGAGCGCACGAGCGCGTCGCCGCGCGGTGACGCCGTGGCGGTCACTTCGGCTCCCATCAGCTTGGCAAGCTGGATTGCAAAGCAGCCCACGCCCCCGGCACCGGCTGTAATCAGGACATGCATGCCCGGGCGCACCTCCAGCAAATCACGAAGCACCTGCTGGGCCGTCTGGCCAGCCAGCGGAAGCCCGCTTGCGACCGCAAGGTCAATCGTGGACGGGGCCAGCGCCGCGCACCCCTCATCGATGCGGGCAAACTCCGCAAAACTGCCCATTTCAGTAATTCTCGAACAGGCGATCACTTTGTCACCGACCTTGAACTGCGTAACCGCGTAACCAATCGCGATCACGTTGCCCGACAGGTCGTTGCCAAGCGTCGCGGGCAATTTGGGACGGTACATGATCTTCAAGGCGCCTTGTCGCGTCTTGTAGTCGACCGGATTGAGGCTCACACCTGCGATCTTGACGAGAAGACCGTTTGGACCAAGTGTCGGGGTGGGCGCGTCATCAAGCGAGGCACCTTCGGGGCCGCCATAGCGATGCAGGCGATAGGCCTTCATGATCTCGTCTCACTTCCCTTTTTCCGCAAGTAGGGGGGTGTGCTTGCGCGAGCTGGCAAATGCAAGGCGCATTGCTTGCCGGTCAGCGTTTCGGTTGATTCAGGCTCTGCAACCAACGGATCACGTGAGCGGCAAGATCAACGCGGTGATCCGACCAGCTATGATCGGTTGCAGCGTGATAGGCGGCAATCCGCGTTCCGCCTTTGGCGCGAATGGCCTTGATCAGACTGTCGGTCTGCGGAGCAAGGCCGTCATCAGAACTCAGCACAAGCAAAGGCTTGCGCGTAAGGCCGGCGGCCGCCCTCAAGAAATCGAACGCCTCGCCATTGCCGATCAGTTCGTCCGCCATGACTTCGGGCGAAGTGCCGGCAAGCGTTTCGGAACTTTCCGAAGCGAGCTTAACGATATTGTCGCGGGCCAACCAACGAATGAACCCCATGTTGGCCGCAGAAATCAGTCCAGCACCGATCAGGCCGTCGTCCTGTCCGGCGACCATCGCCGTAACCCATCCGCCCATTGAATGGCCCAACATCGCAAGGCGCTTGGGATCGACGTCAAGTTTCGCGGCAATCGCGGGATCGCGGAGATAGGCAAGGACTGCAGCAGCATCTTGCGGGTTCTGGGCGAAGCGGAAACTGCCGGGGCTGCCCCATGATCCCCGGTAGTTGAAGGTTACCACATTCCATCCGGCGCGGCGCACCGCTTGGGCAAGATCGAGGTTCTTTTCGTTGCCCGGCCAACCGTGGCAAAGCACCAGCGTCGGGTGCGGCCCGGCACCTGCAGCGATATAGGCGACGCCGTTGATTTCGACTCCTCCACTCGGAATGTGCAGCACGTCCATCCTCGCAGGATGAAGTTTGTCAGGCGCGGGATCGCTATAGATCGCAGCCGGCAGAAGCCCGGGCCGCGCTTCAACTGTCTGCACGGCGAATGTGAGTGCGGCACTGGCGAGGATTGCGATCGTGCGGCGCATGCTGGTCTCCTGTTTCATCCGGCCTAGCCGGAACGCTAGTCAAAGTCCCCCGATTTCGGGATCGTCCGACTTTGCTGCGGAAGCAGATTTCCAACGCGAGGCCTTGCTGACCAGCCTTCCCTATCGCACCACCTGCCCTCTAAAGCGGGATGATGGCAGCCCTTTCCGATTCTTACGATGCAATCATTCTTGGCGCCGGAGGAGCGGGGCTGATGTGCGCGGCAACCGCCGGGCAGCGTGGACGCCGGGTCCTGTTGATCGACCATGCCGACGCGCCGGGCAAGAAGATCCTGATCTCGGGTGGCGGGCGGTGCAACTTCACCAACATCAACGCGACTGCCGACCGGTTCATTTCGGCAAATCCGCACTTCGCCAAATCCGCGCTTGGGCGGTATCGTCCGGACGATTTCATTGCGCTGGTCGAGGCGCACAAAATTGCGTGGCATGAAAAGACCCTCGGCCAATTGTTCTGCGACGGGTCGGCGCGCCAGATTGTCGATATGCTTCTCGATGAATGCGCGAAGGGCCGGGTCGACCTTGCTCTCGGCCAGCCGGTCGGAGAGATCGAACATGGCGATGGGGTTTTCCGTGTTCATCTCGGCAACCGGATTGTCTCGGCGCCCGCGCTGGTCATCGCGACTGGCGGCCCCTCGATCCCCAGGATGGGCGCGACGGGGTTTGCCTATGATCTGGCGCGCCGCTTCGGGATGAAGGTGGTCGAGCCGCGTCCGGCGCTGGTTCCGCTCACCCTGTCCGGTCAGGATGCGCTGTTCACGTCGCTCTCCGGCGTCTCCGCCAATGTCGAGGCACGGATTGGAAAGACTGCGTTCCGTGAGGCCGCGCTCTTCACGCACCGCGGATTATCGGGCCCGGCGATCCTCCAGATCTCCTCCTATTGGCACCACCAGCAGCCTGTCGCGATCGATTTCGTGCCCGATCATGCCACGGGCTGGCTGCGCGAGACTAAGCGGCAGCGGTCACGGATCGGCATGCGCACCGCACTCGCCGAAGCCCTGCCAGACAGGCTGGCACACGCCCTTTCCGAACAACTCGCTGTTTCGGGCGAATTGGGCGCCCAGACCGACCGGAGCCTCGAGGCCGTGGAGCGACGGCTAGCCGAATGGCAGTTTCACCCCAACGGCACCGAAGGCTTTGCCAAGGCGGAAGTGACCGTCGGCGGCATCAGTACCGACGACCTGTCCTCGCAAACCATGGAGGCGCGCCGCGTGCCGGGCCTCTATGCGATCGGCGAAGCGGTCGACGTGACCGGCTGGCTCGGCGGCTACAACTTCCAATGGGCCTGGGCGAGCGGCGTCGCGGCCGGACAGGCTGTTTAACCGAAATTATTCAACGGATGACCACAGTTGCAAACCAAGGAAAAGCCCGTTTCGAGCGCACCCTATCGATAGGCGAACAGCTCAGGTCAGAACTTGAACCCGGCCTCAACACCCCAGATGCGAGGTTCGTTCACAAACCCAGTCAGGTTGTTGAAATCGATCCCGCCGACTGCCGATGTATCTTTGGTGATGTTCCGGACAAACGCGGCAATATCATACTTGCCGGTTTTGTATCCGACCCGCAGCCCGCCTTCGAGCAGGTGATCGTCCTGGAACTCGACCGAATCATACAGGAAGAAGTTGATCTTCGAGCGATAGGCCCAATCGGTATAGGCATAGACTTCGCCATTGCCGATCGGGATCGAATAGCTTGCCGTCCAGTTGGCGATCCAGCGCGGGCTCTGTGGCAGGCTATTGCCGTTGATGTTCACGATCGCCGCCGAGAATGGCGCAGCCGCCACGACGATCGGATCGAGGATTGTGCACAGCGAAACATTCGGGAATGTATCGACGCGCACAGCGCCGCATGCCGAAGTCGTGAGGTTGGGGTCATTGATCTTGGTATTGTTGTAGCTGAGGCCCGCCGTGAGCAGCAGGTGCCGGGTAGGTTTGAACTCGGCATCAAGCTCGATGCCATATCCGCGCACCTTTTTCGCATTGATCAGCCGGTTGGCGTTCACTGCCCCGCCCACTGCGGTCAGCTGGGCATTCTTCAGGTCGTAATAGAAGCTACTGAGATTGATACGCCCTTTGCCGTCCAGAATATCGGCTTTGATCCCGGCTTCGTAGGAATAGATGATTTCCGAGTTGCCGATGGTAACGCCGTCTTCCAGCGTGTTCGCCGTGTTGGCCGGGAAGAGGATGCGGCCCTGGATACTTGGCGCCCGGTAGCCCTTGGCGGCTCGGGCATAGAGGTTCACATCGTCACTTGCATCATATTTGGCGGTGACATCCCACGTCACATTATTGTCCTTCACCGACCGGTTCACCGTTCCGAGCGGATCTTGGAGGAAGCCCGGGAACTGGGTATCCCGCGTCCGGGTCACATTATACCGACGCCGGTCGTTGTTGTACCGTGCCCCGCCGGTTACGCTCAAACGATCGGTCAACTTGTAGGTCAGCGAGCCGAAGAGGCCATAGGCCTTGCTGCTCTGGCTCTGGCTCACCAATATGTTCACGCCACCGGGCAGGTTGTTGGGATCGCCCAGCGTCGAATAATTCTCGCTGACGATGCGGAGGCTTTCATCGAAGTAAAAGAATCCGCCCTGATAGGAGAGCGCATTGTTGCCATTGCTCTCGATCCGCAACTCCTCGGTGAACTGCTTGAGGCTGGGAACACTGTCCCGCGTTTCAGCGGTAAAGGGGATAACCCCTGGCCCGGTCAGTGCAGGCGGCAGGAACGACGCGCCAAAACCGCCATCGACGTCACCCACCGAGGTGGCATCGCCGTCCCAATAGCTCGTGACCGAAATCAGCGAGAATGCGCCAGCGTCGTAGGTTATCCGGCTGGACAGGTTGTAGGTGTCGACTTCCTGTTCATTCTTCCCGTCGGTCGAAACCTGATAGCGACTGAAATTACTGTTCAGGCCCTTTTGTCCACGCGTGAAGACGTTGGCGCGGAAAACGCGCGCCGTCCCGTCGAGCGACCGCAACTGGCCGCCGAGCAAGATGTCTAGTTCCTCAGAAGGCTCGATCAGGAGCTGGAGTCGCGCCGCGATTTCCTTGTATCCCTCAAAAGCATTCTTGGTCGTGCCAGCGGGCAGGACATTGTCGATATAGTCGTTTTGCCGCTGATAAAGGACCGACAACCGGGCCGAGACTGTATCGCCTGCGAGTTGTCCACCTATGGCGCCCTGCGCATTGATCGCATTGAAGCGGCCATAAGAGATGCGGCCATAGCCGTTTAAATCCTCGCCCGGCTTCTTCGAATCGAACTTGACGATGCCTGCTGGAGTGTTGCGGCCGAACAGCGTTCCTTGCGGTCCACGCAGCACTTCGACCCGGTCCAGATCGAACACTGGAAATCCTTTGAGGATCGGGTTTTCAAGGACGACATCGTCATAGACGAGGCTGACCGGCTGCGATGCATTGAAATCGAAATCGGTATTGCCGAGCCCACGGATATAGAAGCGCGGGAACGTGCGTCCAAACGACGATTCAACGATCAGGCTGGGGACGCGCGCTGAAAGAAAGCGGACATCCTGGCCGCCTGACGCAATGGCATCGAGCTTTTCGCCGCCGACAGCCGTGATCGAAAGCGCAACGTCCTGGAGGTTCTCCTCACGTCGTTGCGCTGTGACGACGATATCACCCAAGCCATCTTCGTTGGCGGCATTGGCCGCTTCCTGGGCAAGAGCCGGCATCGAAACGCCTGCAAAAAGGATGAAGGACGCAAGTCTGGCGGTAGTTGAGCGCATGGTGTGGGTCTCCGTTATGTGCACCGGAAGGCGTGATGCGTGGCTATTTCCGCACAGGGCGTCAACCCTTTCGCCAGAATCTCTGTCGCTTTCCGGCCCGATGTTGCGCAAATGTAACGCAATCGCCATCAAGCGGGCATGTTGCTTGAAATCATCGCGGCGGCACTTGTCCTGGCGAACATCATCCTTGTCGCGCTCAGAAGCCTTTGGAATTATCTCTTCGCGCTCCTTGCCGTGTCTGTTTACGCCTTCATCTTCTTTGAGGCGAAGCTCTATAGCGATGCCGGACTGCAACTCTTCTTCTTTGCGGTGAATCTTTATGGCTGGTGGGCATGGTCTCGCAACAAGGCCGATTCCGGAGCCATCGTCGTTGAACGCCTGACCACTAGGGGAACGACGCTGTGGATCCTGGGCTCCGTTGTCGCAATTCTTGGATGGGGAACGCTGATGGCCCGCTTGACCGATGCGAGTTATCCCTATTGGGATGCCTCAGTTGCCATGCTGTCGGTGGCGGCCCAGATCCTGATGACCCGGCGCTATATTGAAAACTGGCACTGGTGGATATTCGTCAACGCGATATCGATCCCGCTCTATCTCAAGAAGGACCTTCTCTTGACGGCCGCGATTTATGCACTGCTGCTCGCGACAGCGATCTGGGGATTGCTGAAGTGGCGCCGCGCCCTGCTGGCGACCACGTGACAACCATCTGCCTCCACGGGCCTGAAAGCACGGGCAAGTCGACAATGGCGACGCTGCTCGCTGCGCATTTCAATTGTGAAATCGTCCCCGAATATGGCCGGACCTATTGCGAGGAACACGGCACCGATATCACGATGCACGATCTGGTCGCCATCGCGCAAACGCACCAGGAAATGACCGTCGCCGCAAAGTCGCGCGCGCGCGAATGGCTGGTTCTCGATACTGATCCCGTCATGACTGCAGTCTGGGCAGACATGATGTTCGGCCATCATGACGCGTGGTTCGATCGTTTCGCCGATGTTGCGGACATTTACCTTTTGCTTGATATCGACCTGCCCTGGATCGACGATGGCCTTCGGATTTATGGCGCAGCTGCAGTAAGGGAGCGCTTTTTCGCGCTTTCGCAGGCAGAACTTGAACGCCGCGGTGTCAATTGGGCAACGATAAGCGGCGACGGAGAGTCCCGTTTTGACGCCGCTCTCGAAGCAATTGAAAGGATTTTTAAATGACCGAATTCAGCTGGACCCCCGATGCCGCCTCCGGAATCACGCACCGCTTCGTCGAGGCCAATGGCCAACGCTTCGAGCTGGCCGAATGCGGCATGGGGGACCGACTGGCGCTGATGTTCCACGGTTTTCCCGAGTTGAATTACAGCTGGCGGTTCCAGATGCCGATGCTGGCGGCACGGGGATGGCGCGTCTGGGCACCCAATTTGCGTGGCTATGGCGCCAGTTCCAAGCCAGAGGGCGTTCGCGCTTATGCGCTCGATCATCTGACGCATGACGTGGCGGCGTTGATTGACGCGTCGGGCGCGAAGGAAGTGATGTTGATCGCGCATGACTGGGGCGCAATCGTGGCCTGGCACTTTGCGATCCTTAAAACTCGCCCATTGGTCAAGCTGGTCATCATGAACGTGCCGCACCCCAAGGTCGGGATGCGCGAGATCCGCCATTGGCGGCAATTCCGGCGGAGCTGGTATATCTTCTTCTTCCAGCTTCCCCGTCTGCCCGAACGCCTGATGATCCGAAACGGCGCGCGGGGCATCAAAGGGGCGTTCTGGAACATGGCGGTCGACAAGAGCCGCTTCCCCAAGGAGGTACTCCAGACCTATGCCGATGCCGCACTCCGCCCCGGAGCGATCACCGCGATGATCAATTATTATCGCGCGCTGCTCCGCCACCGCGACAGTGTCGATCTGGGCGATGGGCGGGTTGAGACACCGACGCTGATGATCTGGGGTGAGGAGGATAGCGCACTCAACATCCGCTGTACCGAAGGCACGGAAGAATGGGTAAGCGATTTCACGCTCCACCGCCTGCCGGGCGTCTCGCACTGGGTGCAGCAAGAAGCGCCCGAGACCGTCAATGCGATCCTGGGCGAATGGCTCGACAGCCGCCCCTGATTGAGCCCCTATTTGATATCGCCGGTCGCGACCCAGCCTTGCGCTCCAAAAGCGTCCTTGACCTCGACAAAGCCATTCATGCGGTTGCCCGTGGGCGTGATGATCGTGCCAGCTGCGAGCGTCTGGAGGATCGCACCCTTGCCCGGCTCGGCAAACAGTTTTGTATCGGCTGTGGTTGAAGCCATTGTATCGCTGCTGACCTTGGCGACCACCACGCTCTGGGCGGCTGCGACAGGAACTGCCGCGATCGCCGACGACTGGGCAATGATCCCGTTATAGGCGTTGATGAATGCGCTGGTCAGCAACTGACCGTCCTTCGAACTCGTATATTGCGTTGCGCCACTGGCGAGTGCGCTAGTCCAGCCCCAGCCTCCGGCATTGCCGAAGGTGATCGCGGATTTGGACGATTCGCCGCTGCCCTGGACAATCGTCATGCCGGTAGCAGGCGAAAGGATCCGGAGGCCGGCGGCGACAGTCTTTTTCTTGCCGCCCATACCGCCCAGCATACCAAGTGCCCCGAACGCACCACCACCCATCCGGCCAAGCGCGCCCGAGCGGACCAATCCTTCAGTTGCGGCGGACTTCACCGCACCGACCGTCTGGTCAACCTCTTCCTTGGAACCCGCGACCGCGCTCATCAGAAAACTGGCCGGTTGCCCAGTCGAGACGTCATGCATCGTGAAGCAACCACTTTCGGCGACGAGCGCGGCGATCAGCGCGCGCGGACTGCCCAGCCCGAATTGTGTCCAACCCTGCGCGTCGCCGTCGGTCACGGCAATCGTCCCGAAGCTCTTCTCGCACGTGGTGACTTGCGGCAGCGCGTCCTTGGGCTTGTCCGCCGCCAAGGCCGGCAAGGGCGCAAGGCTTGAGGCAAGGAGCGCTGCGATGATAATGCGGTTCATGAGATTATCCCCCCGGATGTTTCGAATACCGGGAGATCATAGCATCGATTTCGCGACCGATCTTGGACGAAATCAACACGCACCCTTTGCCCCCTTTGCCCTTTGCCCGCGCCACTGCTAGGGCGCGCGGCATCATGTCCACAACGCCAAGAACCGAACTCTCGCGCATCCGCAATTTTTCGATCATCGCGCATATCGATCATGGCAAGTCCACACTGGCTGACCGGCTGATCCAGCGGACCGGCGGGCTGACGGACCGCGAGATGACGGCGCAGGTCCTCGACAGTATGGATATCGAGAAGGAACGCGGGATCACGATCAAGGCGCAGACTGTCCGCCTGAACTATACCGCGAAGGACGGCCATCTCTACAAACTCAACTTGATGGACACGCCGGGCCATGTCGATTTCGCCTATGAAGTCTCGCGCAGCCTCGCCGCATGCGAAGGCGCACTGCTGGTGGTGGATGCAGCACAGGGTGTGGAGGCGCAGACGCTCGCCAATGTCTATCAATCGATCGAACATGATCACGAGATCGTCCCCGTCATCAACAAGATTGACCTGCCTGCTGCCGAGCCGGACAAGGTCCGCCACGAGATTGAGGAGATCATCGGCCTTGATGCCTCGAACGCCGTCCTCACCTCCGCCAAGTCCGGCATTGGCATTGACGAAGTGCTCGAGGCCATCGTCACCCGCATCCCCCCGCCCAAGGGAGACCGCGACGCGCCGCTGAAGGCGATGCTCGTCGATAGCTGGTACGATCCCTATCTCGGCGTCGTCATCCTGATCCGCATCGTCGAGGGCGTGCTGAAAAAGGGCCAGCTCATCAAGTTCATGGCCACCGGCACCCAGCATCTGGTCGACCGTGTCGGCTGCATGCGCCCCAAGATCGAACAGCTTGACGAACTCGCCGCCGGAGAGATCGGCTTCATCACCGCCCAGATCAAGGAAGTTGCCCAGACCCGTGTCGGCGATACGATCACCGACGCCAAACGCCCTGCGGCTCAAGCACTGCCCGGCTTCAAGGAAGTCCAGCCGGTCGTCTTTTGCGGCCTGTTCCCGGTCGACGCCGCCGATTTCGAGAAACTGCGGGAAAGCATCTCCAAACTGCGCCTCAACGATGCCAGCTTCAGTTTCGAGACCGAGAGCAGCGCGGCTTTGGGCTTCGGCTTCCGCTGCGGTTTCCTCGGCCTGCTCCACCTCGAGATCATCCAGGAACGGCTGACCCGCGAATATGACCTTGACCTGATCACCACCGCGCCGAGCGTGATCTACGAGATCAAGCTCAATCACGGGCAGGGCGTGCTCCACCTCCACAACCCCGCCGACATGCCCGAACCGAACCGGATCGAGAGCATCGAGGAACCGTGGATCGAGGCGACCATCTATGTCCCCGACGAATATCTCGGCTCGATCCTCAAACTGTGCCAGGATCGGCGTGGGGTGCAGAAGAACCTGACCTATGTCGGCGGCCGCGCGCAGGTGACCTATGAACTGCCGCTCAACGAAGTGGTGTTCGATTTCTATGACCGGCTCAAGTCCATCTCGCGTGGCTATGCGAGCTTCGATTATCACCAGATCGGCCACCGGACGGGCGACCTTGTGAAGATGAACATCATGGTCAATGCCGAGCCGGTCGACGCGCTGAGCATGATCGTCCACCGTGGCACGGCGGAGGCGCGGGGGCGCGGCATGTGCGAGCGGCTGAAGGACTTGATTCCCCGCCACCTCTTCAAGATCCCGATCCAGGCCGCGATCGGCGGCAAGGTCATCGCGCGCGAGACGATCGCGGCGATGCGCAAGGACGTGACCGCGAAATGCTATGGCGGCGACATCAGCCGCAAGAAGAAGCTGCTCGACAAGCAGAAGGAAGGCAAGAAGCGCATGCGGGAATATGGCTCGGTGAGCATCCCGCAGGAGGCGTTCATCGCGGCCTTGCGAATGGGCGACGACGGCTAGGTCTGAGGTCAATGTACTTCCTGCGAAAGCAGGAGCCCATGCCAAGCACTTATGTTAAAGGACTGGTCTCCTGCTTTCGCAGGAGTACAAAGTTTCGGATGAGCGACGAGCAAAGGAACCCCAATGGCCGAACGCTTCGAACGCCATCGCCAGCCCTGGACGAGCGACGAGATCCAAAAGCTTCACACGCTGGCGAAAAAGGGCATGCCCCTCAAGCAAATGGCCAAGGCAATGACCCGCAGCGAGGAAAGCATCAAGGACCGCGCGAAGGCGGACGGACTGAAAATCAGTAAATTGCACTGAGGCGTGCGCTCAGGCACTTGATTTCGAAACGATTCTCGACGATATTGGCCAAGCAGTCGTAGACTCTATAGAATCATCTTCGGATGCGAAGGGCGCCGGTCATGCTAGAGGCTGGCGCCCTTCAAACCGTTTGGGACCGGGTGCTAGCCCGGCCCCGCCCGTCACGTCATTTCGAACGTGAGACTTCGACAATCTTGAGAACAAGCATTGCGAAGCCGATTGCTGCCGTGATTACGGCTACAACCAAAATGGCAGTCGTGTCGTCTATACAAATCACCTCCTTTGCGGCCCATTGCAGGCAAGCCTGCTCCGCGCCGCCGCTATGACAGGCAGACGCCGGGATATGCAAACGGGTGGTGGTGCAAATTATTGATAACAGGGAGGTTTTGTAAGTTCTACTCCGACAGATGCTCCCTGAACCAGTCGACCAGCTCCGCTTCGGAAAGCTCGCCTGAGGCCAGAGCCAGAAAAACGACAACCAGCTCGGCGTCCGTAGCATTGAGCGTATAACCATTCAGCACGAGGAAGGTTTCTGCAACCACCGCAGCTGTCCGCTTGTTGCCGTCGACAAAGGGGTGGTTCCGCGCAATCCCGAAAGCATAAGCCGCTGCCAGCGCCGCCGCATCCGGCTCCCCATAGGCGGCGAGATTCTGCGCCCGCGCCATCGTACTTTCGAGCAGACGGGCATCGCGCACCCCTTCCCCGCCGCCATTTTCGGCCAGTTGCTCAAGATGCGCCGCCTCGGCCACGGCCAGCGCAACCCATATCCAGTGCTGTGCCATTGGGGTTTACTTCGCGAGTTCGGCCAGCGCACGCTTGCGGCGCGCCATCACGTCACGGGCGACCGCCATCTGGGCATCGAAATCCGCCTCGGGCGCGGAAAGCTCGATCCCGCGCGGCGTCTTGGAAACGGAAAGCGTCTCCCCGATCGCCGTTTCGAGATGCGCCAGCAATTCCTTCGGCAGGATCACCCCAGCCGAATTGCCGATCTTCGTGACTTTGAGTTGCATGTTCATACGAGTGTTATAACAGAAGGCCGCAACCAATGCAATCCCGTTGCCGCGCTCGAAGGCTCTGCTGTGGATCGAGTTTGTCATGCAAGCCAATATGCGTTGAGTCTGCGGAACGGATGCGGATAGTGGAGTTGCGGAGACAAATGACAATCGCGCATAATCTGCTATTCTCATTCGAGTGGCTGGGAGCAGGGCTTTGACGAACGGCGTATTCATTCATCGCGCGGACTCGATCTATGATGACAAGCCGGATCAGCAATACCAGTTCCCCAAACAATATCTCGGCCGGGCCTCCCAATTTGTGGGTGATTGGATCATCTATTATGAGCCGACAAAGGCGGGCCAGAAGGGTTATCACGCGATCGCCAAGGTCGAACGGATCGTACCGGACCCGACGGAGCAGGATCGCTACCTCGCCCTTATCGAGTCTGGCAGTTACCTGCCGTTCGAACGCAACGTCCCGTTCAACGGCAGGGATGGCTATTCGGAACGCGGCATTCTCAACGATCAGGGCGTTGTATCGGGCCGCGCCCAATCGGCGGTCAGGCCCCTCTCGACCGAAGACTTCAACCGCATCCTTGATCTCGGCTTTGTCGAAGAAGAACTGCTGCTGCCTCGCGCGGGCGAGGATGCCGAAACCGCCCAGCGGCTGTTCGAGGAACGTACGCCCTTCGTCTTCGAAACCGAACGCCAGCGCATCGAATATCTCACCTCCCGGCCAAAGCGGGATCACATCTTCAGGAAGATGGTACTCGACGCCTATGATTGCCGCTGCGCTATCACTGGCCTCAAACTGATAAATGGCGGCGGACGGGCCGAAGTCGAGGCCGCTCATATCCGGCCCGTCGAACATGCCGGTCCGGATAGCGTGAGCAATGGCCTAGCCCTCTCAGGTACCGCGCACTGGATGTTCGATCGCGGGCTGATCAGCCTGTCCGATGATCTGGATATTCTGGTTTCGCGGCACGTCAATGATGCCGACAGCGTCTGGAATTTGGTTAGGGATACCAAGCAAGCTGTTGCGCCGGCGAACGCAATGCTTCGGCCGCATCCGCGTTTTTTGGAATGGCATCGGATGAATTGCTTCAAGGTTTAGTGGCTTGCCCCCCCTTGCGGCAGGGCGGATAAGGCGGGGGAGGGAAACGCTTTTTGGGCACACTTTCCTAACCTTCGGGCGGGATCAGCCCGAGAGCAGGTGGCGCGCCTGTCCCGCGATCTGGGCCAGCATGGCGGGGCTGTGGACGGCACCGGTGCGGGCGCGATCGACCATGGCGCGGAAGGTGCCGACGCGGTTGGCGTTCTTTGCCAGCCACGCTTCGACATTGGCGCGCGGGGTCTTGCCGCCCTTGCGCTTGAGGAACTCCAGCCGCATCGCCTGGAAATCGCGCGAGAGACCGGCGGCGAGCAGCCGTTCCCACGGATCGCTCGGATCAAGCTGCATCGCTGTGCCCTGCGCCCAATCAAGACCAAGCGCTTCGCCCAGCGTACCGAAGCCGTCGGTCAACGCGATGACATCCACCTTGGCATTCCCGGCAAGCGCGCCGAGCCCGATCGAGCCATCCATTTCCGCCAGCTCGACGAGCCGTTCGGCCAGACGCTTGGGGGTGCCAGCCTTCACCAGCCGTTCCCCGTAAGCGCGGGTCTGTTTGCGGGCCTCTTCGCGCAGCAGCATCTCACGCGCGCCCATCAGCCGCTCGATCATCGGGCGATAGGCGGCAATCGCCTTGTCATTCGACCGGCCGGCAACCGTGTTGCGCAGGATATCGGCCATGTGCGCGCGCAGCTCGATCGCGACCTGTTCGAACACCATAAGCCGCGTCGCTTCGGGCATCTCCCCCTCGTCGATCGCCTGCCAGAGTTTGCCGATCTCATGAACCTGTTCGGCTATGACAAAGGCTTCGGCCACATCGCCCAGCGTCGCGCTTTCCTCCTCGGCCAGTTCGAACGGGTGGATGAGGCCGAGCCGGTTGACGATGCGGTTGGCCAGCTTGGTCGCGACGATCTCGCTACGCAGCCGGTGGCCCTGGATCGCCTGGGCATGGCGCTTGCGCATCTCGGGCGGGAAGGCGGCCATCAGGTCTCCCAGCGTCGCGGGATCTTGGCCAAGGGGGGTCTTCTCGATCGCTTCCTGCAACGCGAGCTTGGACGTAGCCATCACCACCGCGAGTTCGGGGCGGGTCAACCCTAGCCGGTCGGTCGCGCGACGGTGAAGCTCATCGTTCGAGGCAATGCCTTCCACCGCGCGGTCCAGCTGGCCCGCCGTCTCGAACGTCTCGATCAGGCGGATATGGGCGGGCAGGTTTTCCGCCCCGTGTCGCTGCGCAATCGACAGCGTCAGCGTCTGGAGCCGGTTATCCTCAAGCACGATCGCGGCGACATTGTCGGTCATGCTGGCAAGCAGCGTGTTGCGCGCCTTCATGCCCAGCTTGCCCGCCGTCACTTCGGCGTTGAGCGCGATCTTGATGTTCACTTCATTGTCCGAACAGTCGACGCCGGCCGAATTGTCGATGAAGTCGGTGTTGATCCGTCCGCCCTTGAGCGCAAAGGCGATCCGTGCCGCCTGCGTCAGGCCAAGGTTCGCGCCTTCGCCGATCACCTTGGTGCGCAGGTCTTCGGCATTGATGCGGAGCGCATCGTTCGCCCGGTCACCCACTTCGGCGTTGTTCTCCGAGCGCGCCTTCACATAAGTGCCAATGCCGCCGAACCACAGCAGGTCAGACGGGGCCTTGAGGATGGCCGTAATCAGGGCCGAGGGATCGAGGCTTGCGTCCTCGACGCCGAGCAGGCTGCGCATTTCCCTGGTCAGCTTGATCTCCTTGGCCGTGCGCGGGAAAATGCCGCCGCCCCTTGAGATCAGCTTTGCATCATAATCCGCCCAGCTTGAGCGCGGTAGTTTGAACATCCGCGCCCGTTCCTTCCAGCTTGTAGCCGGATCGGGATTGGGATCGAAGAAAATGTGGCGGTGGTCGAACGCGGCAACCAGCTTGATCGCCTTTGACAGGAGCATGCCATTGCCGAACACATCGCCCGACATGTCTCCGCAACCGATCACACGGACGGGCTCCTTCTGCACATCGACGCCGGCCTCGGCGAAATGACGCTGGACCGAAACCCAGCCGCCCTTGGCCGTAATGCCCATCGCCTTGTGATCGTAACCCACAGAGCCGCCGCTGGCGAAGGCATCGCCCAGCCAGAAACCGCGTTCGAGCGCGATCGCGTTGGCAACGTCGGAAAATGTCGCCGTCCCCTTGTCGGCGGCGACCACGAAATAGGGATCCTCGCCGTCAAGGATGACAACGCCTTGCGGGTGGACGACCTTGCCCTTGACCAGATTGTCGGTGATTGACAGCAGCGAGCGGATGAAGATCCGGTAACACTCCGTCCCTTCGGTCAGCCAGGCATCGCGATTGGCCGGATCGGGCAGCGCCTTGGGATAGAAGCCGCCCTTCGCGCCGGTCGGCACGATCACGGCGTTCTTCACGCGCTGCGCCTTCATCAGGCCCAGGATTTCGGTCCGGAAATCATCGCGACGGTCGGACCAACGCAACCCGCCGCGGGCAACCGGCCCGGCGCGCAGGTGGATGCCTTCGACGCGTGGCGAGTAAACGAAGATCTCGCGCCACGGCTTGGGATCGGGAAGGCCCGGAACCTGCGCACTGTCAATCTTGAAGGCCAGCGCTTCGAGCGCAGCCGGGGCATAGGCATTGGTCCGCAGCGTCGCCCGGATGACGGCCCGATAAAGCCGCAGGATGCGGTCGTCATCAATGCCGGAGACCCGCGTCAGTCCGCGGGCAATTTCATCTTCGGCGCTCTTTGCCGCAATGTCATCGCCTTCTGGGCTGTGCTTTGCGGCAAAAAGCCGGGCAAGCGCCCGCGCAATCTCGGGCGCCTGGCGCAGGGCGTGCACGACCGTGACCAGCCCATAGGGAAGCCCGGTCTGCCGGAGATAGCGGAACAGTGCACGAAACAGCGTGACGGAAGCCGGATCGAGATCGAGTTCGACAATCAGCTGGTTGAACAGATCATTTTCGGCCGCGCCTTCGAGCACCTGTGCGAGCGCGCCTTCAAGGATTGCTGGATTGGCAACGAGCGCAGCGCCGCCGCGTCCGCCAGACGTTTCCAGTACGAATTTCTGGATATGCCCCAGCCGTCCGGAATCAAGCGGTGTCGACAGCTCCTCAATCACATGAAACCCGAAATTTTCAAGCGCCGGTACAGCATCCGAAAGCGTAAGCGGATCGAGGCTGTAAAGCTTGAGGCGAAGACGATTTGGCGCGTCATCATCGTTGCGATAGAAGCGCGCTCCCCGCCTCCCTGCTGCATCCAGCACATGGATATAGCTGATATCCAGCGCAGCCTCTTCAGGCCCGGCGCCATTGCGATAGGCAAGAGGAAAGGCCCCCGCATAGCGCAGCGCAAGCCGTGTCGCGTGCCCGTGATCGCCAAGCTGCCCGAGGCTGGCCTCGACGGCAGGCTGCCAGCCGCGAACCATCATTTCGATCCGGTCGTGAAGTGCCGCAACCTTTGGCATGCGCCCACCCTGGCGCAGGTCAAGGGTGTAGCGGATCAGCGCAACCTCCCCATCGCCCAATTCGATTGCCCAGCTCAATTGCCTGGCATTGGCCGCTTCCGTCAGCATGTCCGCAATCGCAAGGCGACGGGCCGTGGTCAGTTCGTCACGCGGCAACCAGACAAATGCAAACAGATGCCGGTCAAGTGGCGCTTCGACCACCTCGATCATGGGACGGGGCCGGTCGGCGATTGACATTGCGGACAGGGCCAGCGTGTCGAGGTTCGCGTCGCTGATGCTGATCGCAATGTCATGTGGCAGGCTGGCAATCGCGTGGCTTAACGCCTTGCCGGTATGGCCTTTGGGATCGAACCGGTATTTGACCTGCAACCCGATCAGGCGCTGGCGCAGGATCGGAATTTCTTCTGGAGCCTTGCCCAAGGCGGCACTCGTCCACAATCCGGCGTGGATCGAAAGTCCCGAGACCTTCTTGCCCTCACGCCGCGGTACGATGAGCAAGTCTAGCGGAACGCGGCGGTGGACGCGCGACATCAGGTTGGATTTGACGATCAGCAGTCCTTCGCCGCCTTTGCGAAAATGATCGAGCGCCCGCTTGCGCGCGGCTTCGGAAATCAGGCTTTCGCCACGGTTGCGACCGATGCCGATGCCGGACTGCAATGCGCCATCGGCGCCGAAAAGGGCCTGCCCGAGAAGCGTGAAGTTGTTATCCTCAAACCAGGAGAGCAGGGCGCCATCTTCCGCGGGAAGGCTTTCGGCATCTGCGAGCATTGCCGATTTGGCCGCCTCCCAATCATCGACGGCATAGCGTACATCGGACATGCATTGCTTGATCCCATCGCGAATCTCGACGCGATCACGGGCATCGGCACGGTCGGTTTCGATGTAGATGATCGATTCAGGTTTCCCACCCCTGCCGATCGAGACAAGCGCGCCCTTTGCATCGCGCGTCACACCGATCACCGGATGGAGCAACCGATCAATTACCAGTCCCTTGGACGAAATGACGGCGGCTATCGAATCGACAAGGAACGGCATGTTCGGATTGACGACCGCAAGCCGCATCCGCCTCCGCCCGTCGTTTTCGGTAATCGTATCAATTGCGAGGCTGGGTTGCCCGCTTCGACGGGTCGCGAGGGCCGCCAGCGTAAACTCCGCGGCGGCCACGCGCGCTTGCGGACCAAATCCGTCTAGGTCCCCGGGCAATGAGCCTGCAATCAGAGCTTTCGCGATGGTTACTGTCGGATTGTCAATATGTGGGCGTTTGTCTTGGGTCGAGGATGTCATTCTGTTCCGCCTGAACCTGCTGGATGCCGCCCATTTCAGACGTACACCTTCAAGTGAGCGCTTATGCGCCCCGGAACTGCCTAGCTCAACCCTGTTATATTATTGCGTCAGCGCGCGAAGGGCCTTTTGGACCAACACATTGTCCTCAGCGAGCGCGCCGAGCACTCCGACATGGCCGTGATCGATGCGCCGGGCGACAAGCAGGACAAACTCTTCCTCGCCGGGCGATTCGATGATGATTTTCGGCGTGATCGCACGGGCCAAGGCGCGCGACGGATCGTTTTCGGCAACAGTGACACGCGATGCAGGCCGGCGTTCGGCGCGCTCTGCATAGACCATGCCTTTGAGTCCGCCGACGTGGGATTCCAGCACCGCCTTGAATTCGCCAGCGCCAATGCCAAGCCTGCGGCCATGCGCCAAGGCCATGCCGTATTCGGCAAGCCGGGTTTTGTCATAGCCGATCCCGAAGACCAGCTTCACGATGGGCGTCATCGGTGCGCGGTCCTGGGTGACGATCTTGTTGTCGGCCAACAATTCTGCATATTCATCCGGTCGGCGATCGGCGACCAGCGCAAAATCATACGCCAGCGAGAGAGCGCGATAAAGGAACTGGCGGCTGCGTGTTTCGGAATGGGTTACCGCATCGGCGGTCTCTCGCGCAGCGGCGAGCCAGTCCCACAGTGTTTCGCTACCATCGGGTTCGAACTCAGGCGTTGCCTCGTCTTCGTCGACTGCGGGCGGTTCGAACCGGGGCGAAGCTGGTGCCGGGTCGGCTTGGCCGCTTGGTCCATCGGCCCAAACGTTGACCGGCGCATCGTGGCGTACAGGTGACGTCTGTAAAGCACGACCAACCTCGTCGATGATGCCGTTGGCTGTCGCTTCGTCGGCGATTTCCTTCCAGTTGATCACTCCATAAATGAAATCGATCGTGTCCTCGTCTGACGAGAACGGCATGAGTATGCCGCGATACATGGTGTTGTTGCCGCGCCCGTTCACGAATTCGGCTTCAAAGCCGATCGGCGCGCGATTGGCTATAATCTGAAGATAATGGTCAGTGAGGCGCGAAAGCAGCGACCGGCTTGGAACGTCCGCGACGGTTTCGACCTCAGCCGAGAGATCGCATTCCTTGCGGAGCAAATGGCCGAGAAATTCGATCCTGGGGTTTTCTATGCCGTTGGTAAAATCGAGCAAAACGCTGTGCGGACCGAAATCGTCCATGTTGCCGGGATCGAGATCCTCGATAGACGGATAGGCCCGGCCATCGAGCAACGACACCCAATAGTTATACGCGCGGACGTGCATCCGGCGTTCATCGGTTCCGACATTCACCGGCGTTTCAACGCCAGTTTCATCATCCCGGGTAAAATGGCCTGTCTGGTCCATGAAAAAACCCTTAGCTCGTCCCACAATCGAAGTTCGGCATATCTGCACCCGATATGGTTGACGAAGCGTTAAGGGTTGGCGGAATAATCGCGGGTCACAGTGCTTGTCTTGCCAGGCACACACTGGTAAGCGCGCCAGCGCCGTGCCGCTTTAGCTCAGTTGGTAGAGCATCGCATTCGTAATGCGGGGGTCACAGGTTCGAGTCCTGTAAGCGGCACCAGTCCTTCCAGCAGGGAACCGAGAAGTTTCCTAGCGAAAGCACGGAAAACAGGGCAGTTTTCGAAACCCATCCCAAAGGTCCTTGACATGGTAAATTTGACGTCATGAGCGAAAGCGCTTTGGGTCGCCACTGGGTCGCGACTGGGTTTTAACGTGGCCAAATCGATCAATGCTGGTCAGTGCGTTGATGGGTCGCGAACGGATGCAGGCTGCGTACAAGCATGCAATCAAGGAAGGCTACCGTTTCTATAGCTACGGGGACGCCAGCCTGTTGCTTCCGATTTGGTAGCTTCAATAGCCGCCGTATTCGCCCTCGTCCTGCTCCCATTCTTCCAACTCATCCAACACATCATCAAACTCGATTGGCTTAGCTCGGAGGGCTGCCATATGCTTGAGAAATGCTTCGGATGGGCCCTTAGGCTTTAGCCGACGCACATTCCGCAAGGTCTTCTCATCATCGTAAAACGAAACCTTCCGACGCCTTAGTTCAGCGAAATATGGGTGTGTCATTACATATCCGGCAACCGGAGCTTGCAGCCAACCCTTCAGATCAGCTTCATAGGCCAACAGCCACAGATTGGTTTGCAGGACGTCAGCACTCAGCGCGCGCTCCCAAAGACTGACGTCCAGTGCACCATCGATTATCTGCGGCACGCCTTCGGTCATGATGTCAGCCAAAATGACGGCGCGAGAGATCGCGCGCGGTTTCAAGATCGACCGGAACATCGTGGAGGGCGTACCACGCTAGGCTCCCGATTTGGAAATCCTGTCAAACAGCAGCATTTCAGAATGGCCGGCTTGGAGGATAAGACAATCACTCACCCGCTCAATCCCCTGCCCCTAAATATGTTCGCCGTCCCGACGCCGACCCGAACGAGGCAAAAACACTGCTGGCCGATTGGCTGCTGTAGTGTAAGTCGCCACCGTAATTGCCAAAGCGCCGATCAATACGGCATGCCCTACCAGGCTCACGGCCAATATCGTGTAGCTTCCGATTGCAATCGCAAATGATATCGCCCACATCCAGCCAAGAACCTGCAATACCATGTGCCTGGTCGTAAAATCAGGAATATGACGTAGCGGACTAACTTCGTGGTCGAAAACATAACCCCACATAAAAGCAATGGTCTTCTTCATGACGTCTATCCTTGTCCTAAAATTGTGAGGCAAATCAAAGCTTCAAAAACACCAAATTTTCAAGATACTTCGAACCGCTTTCGGACCTTCGACCCTGCGCGATAGAAAATGTTTACTCAAGGTATTGGTAGTGCAAAAGATGGCCTTTGGTGCATATCACCGAGGCTCTCAAAAAAGCCCGATTATTCGAGCCGCCCGACAATAGCGCCCCCGCCCCCGGTTGCCCGAACATGGCAGCGTGAAGTCCGTTATCCGTCTCGACAAGCGTGCCATGCTACCATGGCGCGGGCGCGGGCAGCTTCATGGGATATGATTGGTAGGGGATAGTCTGGCGGTAACAGCTCCGTTTCATGAGGCGCATGAATGTCATCGTCTCGCAAATGCGACAGTTCGGGCACAAAGCGGCGAATATAGTCAGCCATTTCGAACTTTGGGCTCTGCAAGAATGGCGCCATCATCCGGGAGAATACGGGCGCATCGACTCCCGATCCTGCGACATATTGCCAGTTCATTGCGTTCGCACCCATATCGGCATCGAGCAATGCATCCCAGAACCATCGTTCGCCACGCCTCCAGTCGATCAGAAGGTGTTTGACGAGAAAGGATGCGGCGATCATGCGGACCCGGTTGTGCATCCAGCCGGTCTGCCATAGCTGGCGCATACCCGCATCCACCACTGGATAGCCAGTCTGTCCCGTCCGCCAGGCGCGAAAATCCGCATCGGCGTCGGGACCGGTTCGCTAGGGAAACCGATCAAAAAGGATGCGACCGTTACGCCGCGCGTAGTCAGGAAATTGATCGACCAAATTGAGCCCATGTTCCCGCCGGGCAATCTCGCTCAGGAATGAGCACGCCTTGGGGCCAGCCTTATTGGCCGCATGATGCCAAAGGGTGGCGGGCGAGATTTCCCCGAAATGGATGTGCGGCGAGAGCCGGGAAACTCCTGCTCGAGAGGGGTAGTTCCGCTGATCCTCATAGTCGGCCAGGATTGGAAGGAAGGAATTGAAAGTCGATCTCGCGCCCCGTTCCCCAGGGGTCCATTCAACGAACCCGTCTGCCCAATCAGGGCTGCGAGGTAAGAGTCCCCAGGCGTCAAGGTCATCCGATTCAGCCAATGTTTCAGGGCACACTATGCGCGATGGCCTTGGCAATGGTGCTGGCGGCGGCATTTGCTCCAGCAACGCCCTAAACCAAGGCGTGAAGACGCGGTAACGCTCGCCTGAGCCGTTGAGGACAGAGCGCGGATTGGCGAGCTGGTTGCCTTCATGCAGGATCAGCGGAATGCTTTGCTCAAGTTCCTTTTCTGCCACCTTCCACCAAGGTTCATAGTGCCGATGGGCGTGAATGGCCGACGCCCCGACCTGTCGGGCAAGCCGGGTAATTTCGATACTAGAGCGTCCACGTCGCAGGATGAGAGGCGCACCAAGCACAGCCAGATCCTTGCCAAGCTCTATGAGGCTATGATGCAACCACCAACGTTGAGCAGCGCCCATTCGGAAATCACCTGGCGTTTCATCATCCAGAATGAAAACCGGAATGACACGCCCACAGTTGATTGCTTCCGCAAGGGCAGGATGGTCATGAAGACGCAGATCCTGTCTGAACCACAGCAGATTGGTCGCCACGCACCACCTCCAGGAAAAATGCGGGTCCGACCCAAGGGGGAGGGAAGCCAGACCCGCATTTCCGCGACCCGGCACAACAGATCATAAAGGGATTCTTGCTGATCGATTGCGCAGGCAACTTTTTTTCGCCTATCGGGGACTAATCCGAAACCTGTCTCTTGGGGCAGGTTTTAATTCCGGTTTCAGTATCCAGCCTCAATCGCCAGTCGGATGGCATCTGCGCTGGTTCTTACGCCCAGCGATTTGAACACCGCAGCACGATGCATTTTCACTGTCCGCTCGCTGAGGCCCAATTCGTAGGCAATCTGCTTGTTAAGTTTGCCCGCTGCCAATTCCAACAGAACTTCGCGCTGGCGTCTGCTGAGCGCTGCGATGCGATCATGGGCAGCTTCGCGTCGTTGATCGTTCGCGCGCGCGATATCATCGGCGATTTCGACCTGTGAACCCAGAAAATACTCGAGCTCGCCAGTTTCGTCGAAAATTGGGGCAACCATTACGGCATTTCGGAACGGCGTTCCGTCCTTCCTGTAATTAAGGATTTCGACCATTACTGGCTGGCGACGGAGAATGCCGTTGCGCAAAATCTCCTTGAGCCAAGGTTCAGTGTCGAGGCCTGCCAGAAACCGACAATTGTGCCCGATAATTTCGGAGCTTTGGTAACCGGTAAGCGCAACAAAAGCATCATTGCACTCGACAATCGGGTTGTCCGGCAGCCGCGGGTTGCTGATGACGGCTGCAATCGGACTGGCCGCGATCATCGATCTAAGTGACATGGACACCCTCCGATTAGATGATCGCTGTTTCCAAGAGAAGTGCCCTTTTGGTCATGTTGGCTTTCGCGTTGTTTTCGCAAAAGAAAGGGGCCTCTCAGAGTTTCGACTCTGTTCGACGTGAGCAATGAAGCTTTTTAGAGATTCCAACAATGACTTAATCTTCCCTACGTCATGATCGCGAAATTTTGGGTTGCGACGGTCACTGCCGTCAAGCGCGTTTAATGATCTTTTTCCAAGGCATCGTCATCCTGATGGTTGAACGGGCCAAGTCACATCGATTTTGAAAGGAATGCAGAAATGAATTTCATGGCAACAGATTGCGGATTTGATATGGCGGAAGGAAAGATTTCCGTCCCCGAAGACGTTCAAGACTCTATCCGAAACCTGATCCGCTGGGCAGGCGATGATCCCGATCGGGAGGGGTTGGTCGATACGCCCAAGCGCGTCGCCCGTGCCTGGCTTGAATATTGTCAGGGCTATCATGAGGATCCGGGCGTCCATCTCTCAAGGACCTTCGACGAGGTCGGCGGCTATGACGAGATCGTGCTTCTGAAGAACATACCTTTCCAGTCTCATTGCGAACACCACATGGCGCCAATCGTGGGCACGGCCTCGATTGCCTATCTGCCGAAGGAACGTGTCGTCGGGATATCGAAACTTGCACGGGTTCTGCATGGCTATGCCGAGCGTCTTCAGGTTCAAGAGCGATTGACCGCTCAGGTCGCCGAGTCGATTTGGGACAATTTGAAGCCGCAGGGGGTTGCCGTGGTTATCAATGCTCAGCACGGTTGCATGACCGGGCGTGGCGTCAAGACTCATGGCGTCAACATGGTGACAAGCCGCATGCTGGGTTGCTTCCTGAACAATGCTGACAGCCGCAAGGAAGTTCTGTCGCTGATGAATAATTGTTGAGCTTCAATGCATTACGCAATTATTGGCGCGGGTATGGCAGGCCTCGCCTGCGCTGATGTCCTGAGCGATGCCGGACACTCCGTCGCGTTGTTCGATAAGGGGCGCGGCCCCGGAGGCAGGATGTCGACGCGGCGATTGGAGACCCCGTTGGGGGACGTCGCTTTTGATCATGGCGCACAATATCTTACCGCGCGTGACCCCGTCTTCAAGGATCTCATCGCTGCTTGGGGCGATTTGGGAATAGCGGCGACGTGGCCGGCGGCGGGAGCGGACGCATGGGTCGGCGTTCCCGGAATGAATGCGATCATCAAGCAGATGGCCTCGGCTCATGCGGTGGAATGGGGCCATCTCGTCACCGGCATGACGCGCAAGCACGATCAATGGTGGCTTATGGACAAGGCGGCGGAAATTGGACCGTTCGATGCCGCCGTGCTCGCTATTCCGGCAGAACAGGCAGCAGCCATGCTTTCCCTGCACGACTTCTCCATGGCGCGGACTGCACTCATGGCCCGATCCCAGCCCTGCTGGACCGCGATGATGGCGTTCGATCGACAGCTTGACGCATTGCCCTCGGTGATCCGCAACCAGGGAAACATTGGTTGGGCAACCCGCAACAGCACGAAGCCTGGGCGTCAGGGACCCGAAGCATGGGTTGTGCAGGCGAACAGATCCTGGTCCCTTGCGCAGATCGACGCATCACCAGAAGATGTTTCGGCGATGCTTTTCGCGGCTTTGGCAGATGCGGCAGGCTGTCCCATCCCACAACCCGTTGCCGTTGCCTCGCATCGCTGGCGCTATGCTCTTTCAGCAGGTACGGGTGACGGCGCCTTGTGGAACCAAACCATCGCGCTTGGGGTCTGCGGAGACTGGCTGCTTGGTCCCCGTGTCGAATGCGCATGGTTGTCCGGCCGGATGCTGGCCGAACGCTGTATTGCCACACCTCCTGGTTCAAAATCGGCCGGCACCAATGCGTCGGGATTGATCGAAACAAAAACGTGTTTCGCATGATGCTGTCGGGTGTGTCGGTCATTGTCGTGATGTGGCCAATGATCCCGGTGTTGCACCCGTGTCTGAAGACAGGGCGGCGATGACTGGCAACCCCTACCGCAAAGTGCCCAGCGCAAGGCTATCGCGGTTAGCGGGCCTCGGCCAATTGGCGGGCGGAGTGGCGAGCGGCGTGTTGGTCGAGGGCGTGCGGCGGCTGGCGCGGGGCGAGCGTCCTCACTTGTCGGATCTGCTACTGACCCCTGCCAATGCGCTGCGTATGACCGAGCAGCTCTCGCGGCTTCGGGGCGCGGCGATGAAGCTGGGGCAGATGATCTCGATGGATGCAGGCGATGTGCTGCCTGTGGAACTTACCACCATCCTCGCGCGCTTGCGCGATGCGGCACATTTCATGCCGCCGTCGCAACTCAACAGGGTCCTCTCCACGCAATGGGGCCCGGATTGGCGGTCGCGCTTTGCTCGCTTTGAAGCGACCCCCATTGCAGCCGCCTCGATCGGGCAGGTGCATCGCGCGATCCTGCCCGATGGGCGAGTGATTGCGGTCAAGGTGCAATATCCTGGCGTGGCCGACAGCATTGATGCCGATGTCGACAATGTCTCGACCCTGCTGCGCATTTCGGGTCTGTTGCCAACCTCGCTCGACATCGCCCCGATGCTGGCCGAGGCCAAGCGACAATTGCATGAGGAGGCTGACTACATCCGCGAAGCGGAACAAATGCACCGCTATGGCGCGCTATTGGCGGGATCCGATGATTTTGCGGTGCCCTCGAGCCTTCCAGAACTAAGCGGCAAGCGCGTTCTGGCGATGGATTTTATCCATGGGGAGCCGATCGAAGCCCTAGCCAGCGCGCCTCAGGAGGTACGCAACGAGGTGATGGAGGCGCTGTTGAGGCTGGTCCTGCGCGAGATCTTCGACTTTGGCTTCATGCAGACCGATCCGAATTTTGCAAATTACCGCTGGCAGGCGGACAAGGGCCGGATCGTGCTGCTCGATTTCGGCGCGGCACGATCAGTCCCTGACGGCACGGTCTCGGCTTACCGCCGGCTGATGCACGCCGGTCTGGCAGAAGATAGCGCGACGTTGAAGGCTGCGCTGGTCGAGGCGGGGTTTATGTCGCCGCATACCTTGCGGCGCCACAGCCGCGCGCTGGATGGGATGATCGAAGTCTTGGTGGCACATTTGGGCCGCCCCGGCATATTCGATTTTGCCGATCGTTCTTTTGTCGAGCTTCTGCGTCGCAATGCCCAGACGATCGTTGCCGACCGCGCAAGCTGGCATATACCGCCAGCCGACACCCTGTTTCTGCAGCGCAAGGTAAGCGGTACGGCGTTGCTGGCTGTAAAACTGAGAGCGCAGCTACCCATTCGCGCCATGGTAAGCGAGGCGCTTGGTGATGGCTAAGATGGCGCGCAAGGGAGATTTGCCGGTTAAAATCTGCCTTGCCTGCACACGCCCGTTTGTCTGGCGCAAGAAATGGGCCCGCGACTGGGATCAGGTCAAATACTGCTCTGACCGCTGCCGATCAGCCAAGAGCGGCGAGAAAGGCATCGGCATCGCGGGTTAGCTGCGCTTGCTTTTCCGGGCTGAAGCGGTCCCAGTTACGAACCATTTGCGCCATTCGCGGATTTCGCAAAAGCCGCTCTTTGTGGCGGGCTATGAAATGCCAATAGAGCAAATTGAAGGGGCAAGCTTTTGATCCTTCCTTGGCGTTAACATCATAGGCGCAATTGCCGCAATAATTGCTCATCCGATGGATATAGGCGCCGCTGGCTGCATAGGGCTTGCTGGCCAGCAGCCCGCCATCGGCAAACTGGCTCATGCCAATGGTATTCGGCAACTCCACCCATTCATAGGCATCTGCATAGACAGCCAGATACCATTCATGCAACGCATGGGGATCGACCCCCGCCAGCAGCGCGAAATTGCCGGTTACCATCAGGCGCTGGATGTGATGGGCGTAGGCCTCTTCGCGGGTCTGGGTGACGCAGGCGCGCAGGCAAGCCATTGGAGTCTCCGCGCTCCAATAGAAATCTGGCAGCGGGCGGCACGCTTCGAGCGCATTGCTGGCGTCATACCCGGGCATGCGCCACCAATAGAAGCCGCGCATGAGTTCGCGCCAACCGATGATCTGGCGGATGAAGCCTTCCGCGCTGTTTAGTGGCGCGCGCCCTGCTTGCCATTCCGCCTCGACCGCGCGGCAAACAGCGAGAGGATCGAGCAGTCCGGCATTGAGATAGGTTGAAATGACCGCATGGCACAGAAACTTGTGGTCGCGCAGCATCGCATCCTGGTAGGCGCCAAAGTCGGGCAGGCCCACTTGCAGGAAATGGGCAAATGCCGCCTCTGCCTCCGCCCGGGTGGTGGCGAACCAGAATGGCTCAAGATCGCCGAAGTGGTCCGAAAAGCGTTTTGCGACCAGATCCATCACTTCACGGGTGATGACGTCAGGCGAAAAGCGCAGCGGCTGGGGCATATGCTGCCCGCCTGTTGCAGACTTGCGGTTGTCTGCGTCAAAATTCCATTGGCCGCCTGCAGGTTGTTCGCCGTCCATCAACAGACCGGTCTTGCGTCGCATCACCCGATAAAAATGCTCCATGCGAACGCTTTTGCGCTCCTGTGCCCATTGGGCAAAGCTTTGGCGGTCGGCCAGAAAGCGATCGTCCGGAAGTAACTCCGTCGCGCTCCAACCCCGCATCGCCTGCATCAATCGCCATTCACCCGGCTCCGTGACAAGCGTTTCCCGCAGTTCGTTCCGCGCCAGCGCGCGCCTTACTTCGCCTTCCAGCGTCCCGCTGTTCTCAGGATCGTCAAGCTGCACATAATCCACCCGCCAGCCCATTTGCCGCAGCTCCTCGGCAAAATGGCGCATGGCGGAAAAGACGAAGGCCAGCTTTTTCTGATGATGCCTAACATAGCTTGCCTCGGCCATCACCTCGGCCATCAGCACAACATCGCGCACCCGATCGCCTGAGCGAAGGGCCGCAACATTCGGTGTTAACTGATCACCTAAAACAAGGATGAGGCGCGGTTGCATCTCCACGCCTTCTAACTGTGGCCGCCCCATTGCGAAACCTGTCTGGTAGTGCATCTTTCCTGCATGAGCTGGTCCAAAGCATCTGGGCGATTTTCAACCAGAAATGTTGCTGGACGCACGTCTGCTTTTCGATGTTCGAACCCAAAAGCAGACAGTCCGCTTCCGCCAACATTGCGGCCGCTCAGCCAGTTCAAACGAGGTCCTTATAGCTGCCGTATATTCACGCGTTAAGATCGACGATCCTGATGACTGGGAATGGGCCGGAAGGACGCTTCAACTTATGCACGCGCATCCGTGTAACTTCACAAACTTTGCCGCGAGCGAAATTAGCCTAAGGACTGGCGCACGCTGGCGCCGACTCAGGCATATGCCAAAACACCATGATCACACATAATGCGACAAATGCTATCATTGCGCCGGGTGCAGCGGACCATCCACTGTTCGTCACCAACAGATGTGCAACTAGAGGCGTGAGGCCCCCGAATATGGCAGTTGCAGTTGTCGCGCCCAATGCGAGGCCGCTGAGTCTACCCTCGCCGGGAAATTGCTCGGCAGTCGTGACTGCGCCGACTGCGCTAACTGCTCCGCCAAGCGCAGCCATAACAATTGCGCCAGCCCAGGTCGCAGCTCCACCACCAGCCATTACCGCAAACATGCCCGTTGGCAGCACAATACCGCCAAGTGCCAGCACCAGCAGCATGGGGCGACGACCATAACGGTCGGACGCAAGCCCTATTATTGGGGTTACCAGGATAACCGTCAGAGCTGCAAGGATCGAGATCGACAGCGCGCGCGTCTCCGGCATGGTGCCAGTGGTATCAAGGAACGCCGGTACGTATGTAATGCCGACATAATAGGTGATTGAACCCAGCGCAGAGATCGCAAAGCCGCGTGCAATAGCGCTACGGTGTCGCGTTAGTGTCTGCCGGATCGGCTTTTTCGGCACTGTGCCGGCGTCGCGCTGACGCAGGAATTCCGGTGTTTCTTCGAGTGTTGCGCGGGTTATAAGTACCAAACCGGCGAGCGCTGCGCCCAACAGGAAGGGCAGGCGCCATCCCCACGATACGAGCGACTCTTCAGGCACAGCCCAAATGGTCAGCGCCGCTGCACCGGCCGCCAGCAGCGCGCCGACCTCGCTTGCCGCCGATGCGCAGCTGGTGATCAATCCGCGCCGACTGTCCTTGGCACCTTCCATCAGGTAAGCGACGACGCCGGTATATTCGCCGCCAACCGAAAACGACATCAAGCAGCGCAGCGCGATCAGCAGCGCGCCGGCAAGCGGGCCAATCTGAGCAAAAGTAGGCAGCATTGCGGTTGCGAGCATTGCTACGGTCATCAAAGCCATCGAACCCAGCATCGTTACCCGCCGGCCCAGCCGGTCACCAAAATGACCAAAAACCAGCGCTCCGACTGGCCGCATCAGGTAAGCGATAGCAAAGCCGCCGAGCGTTTCCGTCATCGACTGTGGGCCAGTTCCGAAGAACACCCGAGCCAACACCGTCGAAAAATAGAGGTAAAGTGTGAAATCATACCATTCAACAACTGTCGAAAGGGCGGCGATAACCATGGATCGCCGCGACATCGGTACGCGTGCAGAGGGCAAAGCACTGTGCGCAGTTTGGTAAGCGATTTCAACCATGAGACAAGTTGGCGAATTTCGCAACTGGAGACAAGGCTCCTTGGCCTGTCGCCAGAGCCTTTGACAAACACTTCAGGTTACCGACCGGACGTCATTTAATGACCGAAAATTGCCCATTCCGGCCAGGCTGCTTTCAGTTTTCAAAAGTGGGCAAGCCGACGTTCTCTGCATCAACTTCACAAAGGCTTCAACCGCCAGCTTTCCAGACGTTCGATCATTGGAAATGCCTCCCTGACACCTGCCTTACGTTCATCTTTTAGGCCGATGCTTCGAAGGACTATAATAGCCGATTGCTGCCGTGCGCTTATGGGCGGAAGCCTGGCATAGGTGCTTTTCGTGCATTCAAGCTCCCGGTTCCCTATGATCGCAAGGCCAGATTCGATCTTTAGACAGCTCACGAACTGCCTTCGCTAAATGCATCGACACCATGCCATCATGGCATTTCAATCAGCGAACCGATCAAGCCAGACAGTTTTCCATCGAAAGACAATTCGAAGGAGAAGGACATGCTGCGCCGGATTTTACCCGTTGGTTTGACGCTTTATATTGCGTTTGTTTTCATCCAGTCGCTTTTCTTCAAATTCACGGATTCGCCGGAAACCCAGTATATTTTCGGGACACTTGAAGCCTGGGGCACGTCGCTCGGCTGGCCGGGGTTGTTTTCGCATCAGGGGATTTTTTCCCAATATGTGGTTGGAACAGGGGAACTGATTGCCTCCATTCTGCTGCTCGCCGGCCTGACGAACCGCTTCCGCACGTTACGCGTCTTTGGAGCTGCCATGGCAATGGGAGTCATCTCCGGGGCCATCTTCTTTCATTTGTTTACGCCTCTTGGTGTTTCGGTGCTCAACACCGATGGAACGCGTGATGGCGGTGAGCTCTTTGCACTTGCCTGTGGAGTCTGGCTCGCATCGGCTGCGCTGCTTTGGCTCGGCCGCGATGCGATTGCTGGCCTGATCTCGCAGATTCGCAAGGAGGCCTGACGCGATGTCGGACCAAATCTTTTCCGTTTTGGCGATGGTTGCCGACAATCCGTTCTTGTTGGCTGTCATCCTTTTCGGCGCGACATTCGTCGCTGAAGACATTGCGACAATCGCAGCCGGTGTGCTGGTCGGACAGCTGGGAGCCTCTGCGATCGCCGCATTGTCCGGCGTCATACTCGGGACAGCATTGGGAGATATCGCACTCTTCATGATCGGTCGCTGGGGCGCGCACACGCGCTTGGGGAAACGCTTGCGCATGCGCAAGGATGTCTCCCGAGCAGAAGGCTGGGTCAGGGATCATACGTTGTGGCTGGTTTTTGCAGCGCGCTTTCTGCCCGGTACACGTCTGCCCATCTTCACGGCCAGCGGTTTTGTGCGAGCCCCCGCGTCGGCTGTCTTTGCAATCATCGCACTGACAACGCCAATCTGGACTGCCGTCCTGTTTGAAACCTCGCGAAGGCTCGGATCTGCGGGCGCTGAGCACTTGGTAACATCCATCCTGCCGCTTGGCTTGATGGTTATCGTCGCAAGCCTTGCCATCCGTCGTCGCGCCTTGGCCAGCTGAAAATGACCAGTACGAGGGGAGATGATTGATGGACGCACACTATCAACGCCTGGCTGTCGCAACGCGATCCGGGCCTGCCATTGAAGCAATCGAGAATTTCGCAGACGAACTCCTCAGCCATGGCAGCAATTGCCGCATCATATTTGAAGCGCTCACGGCTGATCCTGAATGCGCACTTGGTCATGCCTATGCCGCCGCGCTTTATCTGACGGCGATGACGCGTGAAGGACGAATGCAAGCCGCTCCGCATATTGCCACTGCACGGCTTTTTGCGGCAAGCGCAAGCGAACGCGAGTGCATAACGGTCAAGGCCATTTCAGCCTGGAGCAAAGGCGACGAGCAGCGCGCGATCACCTTGTTTCGAAGCATAGTCGCAATCTGGCCTCATGACCTTGTAGCGGCCAAATTCTGCCAGATCCTCGAGCTTGGCTCAGGCGATGTGGCCGGAATGTTGAAAACGTCAGCAATGGCCGCATCAGTTCACGGAAAGGCGGGTTATGCACTGGGACTTCATGCCTTCGCACTCGAGCAGAATGGCAATCCGGATCTCGCACTTCGCTTCGCCCGGCAAGCAATCGAGGTTTCGCCGGGTTGCGATCCCTGGGCACAACATGCCGCTGCCCATGCTTTGTCGGCGATGGATCAGCCCGTCGAAGGACGTGCTTTCCTGCATGCCCATGCGAACGACTGGGATCGATGTTCCTCATTCATGCTGACCCACAACTGGTGGCACATGGCCCTTTTTTCCCTCGAGATTGGCGATAGTTCCGGTGCGCTCGACATGTTCGATGAACGGATTTGGGGCGTGCGCAAGGAGCATTGTCAAGACCAGATCAACGCCATTGCCCTGCTGGCAAGGCTCGAAATGGCCGATGTGAAGGTCGGTTGGCGCTGGGGCGACATTGCCGCTCATGTTGAAAAGCGCACGAACGACCGCGTGAGTAACTTTCTGGATCTTCACTATCTCTATGCCCTCGCCCGCGCTGGGTACGACGTCGTTGCCGATCATCTTGCTGAGGCCTTGGATGTCCATTCATTGAGTGGGCAGCTATCCGGGCTGGCGAGGGGACTGGTTGCGCATGCGCGCGGCGACTATCTGACAGCAGCAACAGCATTGGGGGCGATCCGGCTGTACTTGGCGCAGATTGGCGGCAGCAACGTCCAACGCGCCTTGTTCAACGAAATGTTCGCCCACAGCGTTAGCCACCTGCGCAACATGCACCTCGTTCAAGCCGATTCATGGAAACAGGCAGCATGAGATGCCATACTGTCTCGAGCGCAGGCATGCCTCCAATCGGTCGCGATGAGCCCGCAGTTTCATTCTTCGAGTTCTGGCCCGCCTGGCTCTTCTATATTCCGGTTTGGCTTTGGATTGTGATGTTGATGATCCGTTACCGCAGTATCCGCCTCCCGATGCTTGCCAATCCGGACTTTCCTGCTGGCGGCCTTGTCGGTGAAGAGAAGAGCAGCCTGTTCGAGCGATTGGGCTTGTCCGAGCAAAAGAGCTTGCCTGAATGGATCCTGGTCACACGCGATCGGTCCGATGCATATGTCCAGCTGCCAATGGTAGAGTGCCGGATGCGCACCGCCGGCCTCACCTATCCTGTTGTTGCCAAGCCCGATATCGGGTGTCGCGGCGCCGGGGTTCGCCCGATCCGCGATCGTGCAGACTTGACCCGCTATCTCGCCAACTACCCTGTCGGGGAGAAGATCATCGTCCAACGCATGGTCGATGTCGAAGGTGAGGCTGGCGTTTTCTACGTCAGAGAGCCCGGTGCGAGGCGGGGATGGGTCATCTCGCTCACGCTCAAATATTTTCCGCACGTCGTCGGAGATGGGCAATCAACGCTTCGGGAATTGATTCTTGCGGATCCGCGAGCAGGGCGTGTTCCGCATCTCTATTTCAAACGCTTCGAAGACGAGCTGGAGACTGTTCTGCCGAGGGGGATGACGCAAAGGCTGGTTTTTTCTGGTTCGCATAGCAAGGGCGCCATTTTCAGAAACGGAAACCTCTGGATCACAGAGGAGATGCGTCAGCGGTTCGATGAAATCGCCGATCAGATCAGCGAGTTCCATTTCGGGCGCTTCGATGTTCGTTTCGCTGATTTCGAGGCTTTTCGCCGGGGGCAGGATTTTGCGATCATCGAGTATAACGGTGCAGGCGCCGAAGCGACCCATATCTGGGACTCGCGCACGCGCCTTTTGGAGGCCTGGCGTACCCTTTTCATGCAATTTTCAATCCTTTTCCGGTTCGGCGCTGCCAATTACCGACGCGGGTTTAGGCCGGAATCATTCCGGCGGTTTTTTGAACGATGGAGACGTGAAAAATCTCTCGTGGCACGCTACCCTATCACTGAATGAGCCTGCCGCCCCCCATTGACTGGACCAAAGCCGGGATCGGACCCGGGCCGGACATTCCCGTCGACAGGCGTGTGACGCGCGAGAACTGGCGGCTTTACCCGTTCTCGCGGTGGGCCTTTCAGCATACGCGAGAACTCGTACCGTCCCGCGCGATTCGACGCAGCAACGCGGCACGCGCCTTGTCGGAAAGTCTGGCCAACCTCGCTGAACTCGACGTTGATGGTGTTAACTGGGAAACATTCATCGCCGAGACATACACGGATGCGATGATCGTGCTGCACCAGGGCGAAATCGTCTATGAAACCTATCGCAACGGGATGACGGCCGAAACCTCTCATCATTGTTTTTCCGTCACAAAATCCTTTGTCGGACTGATTGCGGAGATTCTGATCGCAAATGGCCTGCTTGATCCTGGAGCGCTGGTCACCACCTACATCGACGAGCTTGCCGAAAGCGGATTTGCTTCGGCCACGGTCCGTGACGTGATGGACATGACGGACGGTGTCGCTTTCGATGAGGACTATTCCAATCCGGATGCCGATGTGCATCGCTATTCGGCAAGCTACTGGACGCCATCTCAGGCAAAAGGCGGCGCTCGCGAAACTCTCGCCAGGCTTGTCAATCGCGATGCGGAACCCGGCATGGCCTTTTCCTATCGGACGCCCGTGGCCGACGCGCTTGGCTGGGTGATCGAACGTGCAACGAACCGACGCCTTGCGGACCTGTTTACCGAACTGCTCTGGCAACCCGCTGGATGTGAAGATGATGGGCATTTTCTTGTAGATACTGCTGGCCATGAAATTGCCGCGAGTGGTCTCAACGCAACGGCTCGCGACTTGGCCCGATTGGCGCTGCTGATGTTGGATAGTAACAGCCCTGTGCCGCAAAGGGCGCGGCAAAGCATAACGGGAGGTGGCGATCGCGCGTTGCTTTCAAGGTCTCGCCATGCCGAACGCGCTGGAGGATCCTACCGCAGCCAGTGGTGGGTGTCGCATGACGGGAACGGGAGCATTTCGGCGCTCGGCGTCTATGGCCAGCGTGTGCATATTGAAACTGAAACCGGCCTCATTCTTATCCGGTTTGGATCGCACCCGCTTGCCTCCAACCTCCATACCGATGCGATGCATCGGCAGGCGTTGGAGGCGTTGCGGGACTTACTGCGCTAGATAGCCGCTACGTCAACCAGTTTTCCGCCCATCGCTTCGTGAAGGATGAAGCCTTCGAGCGGGTCGAACTCTCCGCGCCAGGGGCCATTTTCAAGCATCTCGACGGTATGCCTGTAGCCGGCGTCCCAACGCTCACGAATACCGCTCGGGCTGAAATCGACGTCCTTGCTGTGGTCTTCATTGTCAAGCTGAGGCGCCATCAGCCGAACGACATGCATCCGGGTGACGCAACCATAACCCGCCAACTCCTCGACCGCCTTTGCTGGAACCGCGCCTGCCGGAACCAGCGAGGCCAGTTCTGTTATGACGTGACGAAGCTTGTGCAATTGCCGTTGCCGTTTGATGTGCGAGGCCGCCCGACTTGAGTATTGGATATCCTTCTGGCGATTGGTGACTTCCCAAATGGATTTGGGTTCATCGCCATGGGGATTAAACAGGTGGACGGCAAAAACCACTGCATTTCGGCGGGGATGATCGTCAAACACTGCCTCGACCGGTGTATTGGAAACGATGCCGCCATCCCAATAGAGTTCGTCATCGATTCGAACTGCCGGGAAGGCCGGTGGCAGCGCACCAGATGCCATGACATGGCGAACATCGAGACGGGTGTCGCGTGTGTCGAAGTAGCGCATTTCAGCGGTTTGGACGTTGACCGCACCGACTGTCATCCGGGTTTCACCGTTGTTGATGATGTCGAAATCGACGAGGTCATTCAGGTTTTTGCGCAAAGGTTCGACTGAATAATATCCGGCATCATCAGCGCCAAGCGGAACATGTGCGCTCAGGAACGCCATCGGATTGGGCGTAAAAAAGGCCGGGATACCGCCCATGATTGCACTCATTGTGCGGCCTGCATTGCCGAACAGGCTCCCGAAAGGAGTTTCGAATTCCTGACCGTGCTCCATCCGCTTCCAGAACGCCTTCAACGCGCCCATTCGATCTTGCGGCTTGTTCCCGGCGATCAGCGATGCATTTATCGCGCCGATCGAGGTGCCGATTACCCAATCTGGCTCGATTCCGGCTTCGTGCAGGGCTTCATAGACACCGGCCTGGTATGCACCAAGCGCGCCGCCACCCTGAAATACGAGCACAGTTTGGCCGTAGTTTGCGAGTTCTTCTTTTAGGTTGATTGTCATGGGATGTTCCTTTCAATTCAGGCGTTCAGCGGCCGCAACGCGGGGCGGGGAATGAGAGTGGCGGGCAGATCTGGGGCAACGTCGCCGGTGATCAGACGGGCGCCGCGTGCGAAAGTCAGGTAATTCCATAACCAGTGCAGGCCTACCACAAAGCGATTGCGGAAGCCGGCAAGGAACCAGATATGGGCAACGCACCACAGTACCCAGGCGGAATAGCCGGATAGCCGGAAGAGCCCAAAATCAGCGACAGCGCGCTTGCGGCCGATCGTCGCGAGATTTCCAAAATTGCGGTAGCGGAAGGGTTGGACGGTCCTGCCCCGCAGCGAGGCCCGGATGACTTTGGCAACATGCTGACCTTGTTGCTTTGCAACGGGGGCGACACCGGGAAGGTTGTTACCCTTTACATCAATACAGGCTGCCGTGTCGCCAATCACAAACACGCTGTCATTGCCGGGCAGGGTCAGGGCTGGTCCGATTTCCACACGACCTGAACGGTCCGGAGTGACGCCAAGCCACTCCGCTGCACGCGATGCTTGAACGCCTGCGGCCCAGATCGCCGTTGCGGCTGCAATGAACTGATTGCCAACGATCACGCCTTCAGCGGTCACGGACTCTACCCGCTCGCCCAAGCGGACTTCAACGCCAAGCTGTTCTATCGCAGATTTGGCTTTTACGGACAGGGTTTCCGGAAAGCTCGGAAGCAAGCGTTCTGCGTGCTGAACCAGGATGATGCGCGAACAGTGCGGCGTGATGCTGCGAAAATCCTTCGAGACAGATTGACGCGCTAATTCCGCAACGGCGCCTGCCATTTCGACGCCTGTCGGTCCGCCGCCGATAATGACGAATGTCAGCAGCGCTTGACGCTTTGCCGGATCGGTTTCGGTTTCCGCCCGTTCAAGGGCCATCAGGACCTTGCGCCGAACGGCTGTCGCATCTTCAATCGTCTTGATGCCGGGCGCGAATGGCGCCCATTCGTCGCGACCGAAATAGCTGTGGCGCGCTCCGGTGGCGATCACCAGCCAGTCATAAGCCATCGGTTCACCGTCACCGAGGATGACATGTTTGCTTGCGGTATCCACCCCGTACACACGATCAAGCACCACCCGTGTGTTGGGGTTATCCTTGACGATGGAACGGATCGGTGCAGCGATGTCAGCCGGGGAGAGGCCCGCGGTTGCCACTTGATAGAGCAAAGGCTGAAACAAGTGGTGGTTCCGTTTGTCGATAAGCGTCACATCAACATCCGCCGAGCGAAGGCCACGGGCGGCAGCCAGCCCGCCAAAGCCCGCGCCGACGATGACGACATGGGGGCGGTTGGCGGCCATCAGTGACACCTCTGAGCTGCAAGTTCGGCAAGAATGCCTTGCGGCGTCGGGCCAACTGAATCCTTCTGTCGGGGCTTGTGGACTTTATTCAGGAAGATGTGACGAACGATCGGCGGAATGGACGGGCCATGTGTGGGTTGCCGATACATTTTACTGCGCCGTCCAACCGCCATCGACGGGCAATGCTGTGCCAGTGATGGAGCGTGCAGCATCGGTGCACAGGAATGTGGTGAGGGCGCCCAGTTCATCGACTTCGGCGAAGCGCTTGCTCGGCTGGGCAGCCAGAAGAACGTTGTTGATCACGTCATCGCGACTGATCCCTCGCGCAGCGGCGGTTGCCTCGATCTGGTTTTCGACAAGAGGCGTCCAGACATAGCCTGGACATATCGCATTGCAGGTGACCCCGTGTTGCGCGCCTTCAAGCGCGACAGTCTTGGTCAGGCCAAGAACACCATGCTTCGCAGCGACATAGGCGCTTTTGAAAGGTGATGCGACCAGGGCATGGGCTGACGCGATATTGATGATGCGGCCCCAGCCTGCGGCCTTCATCGGGCCGAAAGCGGCGCGTGTCGTATGAAAAGCCGACGAGAGATTTAGGGCAATGATCGCATCCCATTTTTCTGCCGGGAAATCTTCGATCGGGCTGACATATTGTATGCCAGCGTTGTTCACGAGAATGTCCACACGGCCCATCAGCTCTATTGTATCCGTGACCAGCGCGGTGGCACCGCCCGCATTGAGAAGATCGGCACCATGATAGCCGACACGCACGCTGGCATCGGCAGCAAGCGTCGCCCGTACCTTTTCAATCTCGGTTTGCTCGCCAAGGCCGTTGAGCATCACTTCTGCCCCGGCCTTGGCCAGGGCGCGAGCGATACCAAGGCCAATTCCGCTGGTTGATCCGGTGACGACGGCGACACGTCCCATCAGGGGCAAGTCACGGTCGACCAGTGTTTCTGTCGCGATATTCATGAGCCATCTCCATTGCATTTTCGCTGATGTTGGTGAGGCTATTGCAGCGTGCAGTCATGAAGATGAAATGCCGTTCGTGCATGAACTCGATGCACATAATCGAATGTCCAGAAAGGTCAGGTCATCCTATTTGAAGCTCTGTCACCGGGTCGGGCATCCCCCCCCCAATCCCCTGTACCCCGGGCCGGTGAAGACTTTCGAATTCATGGACGCAAAAAGGAAATAATATGACCAAGACTTTGTTTGCGGCGTTGGCCGCGACCGCCCTGGGCGGATTTTCAACCCCCGCCTTTGCCGGCGAATGTGCCGCCGGAAATATGGGTGCGAACCCCCTCACGGGTGCAGCCACCATGCCGATGGGCGTGACGGATACAGTGCTCGGCGCAGTTGACCTCGGGAAGGAAATAAATGTTGAAGGCCGCCAGTTGCGGACTCGACGCCTGGTACTTCAGCCGGGTGGCGTCGTGCCGATGCACAGCCATGTTGATCGTCCCGCGCTGATCACGACGATCAAAGGCGAAGTGACCGAATATCGCAGCAACTGCACAACCCCGATCGTTCACCGCGCCGGAGAAATTTCTCTTGAATCCGGAGGTATTTCGCACTGGTGGAAGAATACCGGCAACACTGAGGCGGTCCTGCTGTCCTCGGACGTGTACCACGGCCAGTAAGGCGAATTCAACGGGACCGAGCGCTCCGTCGCTGCGGTCGAAACCCCCGGTGAACCCTGCACCGGCATACTGGCGCCCCGCTTTCCCTCATTCCAGGCGGGGCGCCAGACCAGGGTCCAGGAATAAATCGATGCAAAATAAGTTTTTGTCCAAAATGGCACTGACTGAAGACGAAGATCAGTTCAAACGCGGCCTTGATGTACTTTTCGAAATGTCGCCCAAAAAGATGGATCTTGTTACAAGCCGCCTTGCCGAAGTCGCGCCTGATTTTGCCCGGCTTGTGATTGAATACGCATTTGGAGCGATTTTTTCCCGCTACGTTCTGGACATGCGATCTCGCGAACTGATCGCCATTTCGGTACTTACCGCACGCGGAGATTCGATTGCGCCTTTGAGAGCCCATGTATCGTCCGCATTGAAATTTGGTATTTCACAGGCGGAAGTCGTCGAGACGATGATGCAGGTATCAATCTATTCCGGTTTTCCAGTCGTCATCAATGCTTTGACGGAATGTCATGACCTGCTGACCACGACTGAAGATCCCAATTGTGCGGTATGTCCGGATCCGGTTCAGCAAACCGAAGTTGGCCATTCATGATACCGGGCTTCCCGGATAAACGCTCCAACTGCCGGCGAATGCGGCCGCCCACGCACCGTCGCCAGGAAAACAGTTCGATGATATTCAGGATCGACCAGAGGTCGCACGACCACGTCTGGGTCGGTCACCGAGGATTCAGGAAAAAATCCGAACCCCAGTCCAGCCTTGATCATCCCCTGAACCCAATCGTCACGTGGCGAACGAAAAACGATGCGCGGTACGACGCCTCTGCTGTTCAGATCATCGCTTACATAGCTGAAGACCTCACATTGCGACCGGTTGACATAGGGTTGCTCGTGCAAGTCTATCGCATGAACCTCCGATTTGGTCGTCAAGCGATGGTTGGGTGGCAGCAGAATGACGAACTTTTCGTTGAAGATCGGAAGCTGGTGCAATGTGTCTGGCAGACTTTCATGGCTGCCCACGAAGGCTATTTCGAGGTCTCCCTTTTCCAGGCGCTCAACCATCTGGGGCGCGCTGTCGTCGATGACCTGAATCTCGACGTCGGGATTATTGGACTGAAATCGCGGCAACAAGCCGGCTACGAGTTGCGGTCCGATCGTGCACATAACCCCGATCTTGAGTTTGGTTTTGGTAAGGTTTTTGACGGACTTTGCCAAATTCTTTGCAGCCTGCGCCTGCTCTTCCACACCCTCAAGATAGGGCAGCATGATCCGGCCGAGTTCCGTGAGGTGGGAATTACCGCGCTCACGGTTGAACAAGGGCCCGCCAAGTTCGTGCTCGAGTTGCTGGATGGCGCGGGTCAGAGCCGGCTGCGTCACGTTGCAAGCTTCGGCGGCTCGCGTGAAGTTAAGCGTTTGTGCCAACGCTATGAAATAGCGAACCTGCTGCATTTCCATAAGCGCAATCCCTCCCACGGGCCAACTGGTGCACTCGCCAAACCGTGGCATCGTTCCCTGAATGAATAGAAAGGAGATCCAACGATGACAATCAATCAAGTTGTGAGTGCTGAGGCCCGACATCTCTCTGTTCGCTTGGCATCGACAGAAGGTGACATCATCGCCGCGCAAAGATTGCGATGGGAGGTTTTTTGTGCCGAACGCGGTGCATCAGTGGAAAATGGAATCATTGGCCTGGATGCCGATCCATTTGACCTGATATGCGACCATCTCCTTGTCGAGGACAGCGTTGGAGGAAAACCCGAAGTGGTGGGAACCTATCGTCTCCTGCGTGAAAGCGTCGCCCTCGAGCGCGGTGGCTTTTACACCGCTGGCGAGTATGTCATCGACGCTCTCGGCGGACAGTCAGAGGGACATCAAGAGCTGCTTGAACTGGGCCGCTCCTGTGTTGCACCGGCCTATCGTGATGCCGGAACGATCCAGCTCCTGTGGCGCGGCATTGCGCACTATCTTGAGAAACATAGCATTTCGATGATGTTTGGTTGCGCCAGCTTTCTTGGGACGAACCCCGACGATCATGCTGACACACTTTCCTATCTGTATCATAATCACCTGGCACCCCGGCCGCTTCGTGCAAGGGCTCAACCGACACGTTATGTCGAAATGGCGCGTCTTCCCATCGGTGGCTACGATCCCCGCCAGGCGATGCGAAAGCTGCCGCCGCTCATCAAAGGCTACCTCCGCGTCGGAGCGATGGTGGGTGATGGTGCTGTTATCGATGCCCCGTTCAATACTGTCGACGTGTTCATCGTGATGCCCGTAGCTGCAATTTCTGAACGCTATCTCGGGCGGTTTGGGGCGGCAGCATAAGCGGCCAGCATCTGTTCGCGAACCATTTGGGCTATTGGCTTACGCCCGCCAGTCCGAGCAAAGACTGCTGGCAGAAAATCAACGTTCGCCCGAACCGAGCGGCAGGCAAATCGCATTGCGCTCGGTAGCAATTCATCCTCCCCGATCCAAGCGACTTCGCGCATCCGTTCTGGCGAAAGTGGCCCTCCATTGACGTCGAGGTAACGCAGAACGATTGGTTGGACTGCCCGCGCAGCGTCCGCTGCGGCGAACAAAGTGGTGCGGAAGGGCAGAATGGTTGAGCCGTTCGATGTCGTTCCTTCGGGGCAAAGGATAACGGATCGTCCTGCCGAAAGTCGCGCCCGGATGGTGCTTGCCTGATCATGGCTTTGACCGCGGCGATCGCGGGAGACAAATACCGGGTCAAAACGCCGCGCCAGCGCGCCGATCCCAGGCCAGCCCTGGATATCCGATTTGGCAACGAAGTCGGCATCGAGAATCGCCATCATCACGGGAATGTCAGCCCAGCTGATATGGTTCATGATGTAGAGAGTTCCCGAGACTTTCGATTGCTGGCCGGATTGTTCAATCCGGATTCCGAAGCCATTCACAATGGTATTGAAAAAGGCCTGCTCATGATGGCGGGCCGAGCTGGATTTCTGGCGACAACAAAGCCATGCAGGTACACGCGACAGGGCCAATAGGAGCGATCCGACAGCGCGTGTCCGTCCGAACATCCGTCTGGTCATGCCCTATCCTTGCCCGAAAGCCTTCTCAACCTTGAACGCAATCCAGATTGTTGCACACATCGAAATAATCGCAACCCACGCATGCATCTGGAAAAGAGGCATGCCAATGAGAATGAGGCCGTCATTGCCACCCGGTATGAGGGCGCTGCCCCAACCCATCAGCAATCCACCTGTGAAGCAACGGGCCATTCCAGACAAGGTCGGCCTGCGGCTTGATAATCGCCCTGCCGTCCAGCCGCCAAGGGTCGCCCCGCCAAGCAAGGCAACAAAAAGGATCACCCGCCAATCGGCATTGTCCGACATGCCCATGGCCAATCGCGACAACAGATCGGTATAGGCCCAGGCGCCTACGCTCAGCAGCATGATGACAAACGTTATCCCGATGATGAGAGTCGCCTCATGCGGAGCCCAGACATGTTTGGCGACACGCCTCTCGCTTCGGATTCTCAGCAAAATACCGATGATCCGCCAGACGGCGTACAAAGCAAAGCCGATCGCAACCCAATCGGGAAGAAAGGTTTCTGTCCGAACCGGAATCGGCATGATTGTCCCAAAGGTGAGCATCATGCTTGCAGCGCCCGCGAAGAATCCGATTGGGGTCAGCACATAGGACCAGTCGCCCGAACCAAGTCGTGCAATCGCTCCGAACACGCAGGCCTGATTGATATAGGCTCCGGCGCCAAGCAATGCGCCGCCAGCAACCGTCCAGCCGGTCACCGCGAAACCGCCTGGAAGGGTCGGGATAAAGCCGATCCAGCGGGCGATCAGCAAGCACCCCGCCACCCAGAGCGCCGCCTCTGCCAATGCGATGAGGCGGCGGGCGCTGCTTTGCTCTGCAATTTCGCCGATAGCGGCTACGGTGCAGGTTGCGCCGCGCTGGATGGCATAACCCATCAGGCCGGCGCAAAGAGTAGCAAGAAGAAAGGTCAGGCTCGCCAATGCGACCATCATTTAGTCGTGCTCGACGCGATCGATGCGGCAACCTCGCTCGCCATCGCGAACTGGGCCGCGCGGTTGTCTATGGAATAGCGATCGGCGACATATCCAAAATCGGTCCAGGCAACGCTGATACTGCCATCGGCTTCCTCAAGCACCAACATCCGCACCGGCCAGTCGAGACCTGAATAGGGGTTTGCGCTCAGGAATTGAACACCAAGGGGCGGGTTGCCGAAAAGAATCAGCTTTGACGGGCGGATCGCAATATTGGCCGCTGCCCCAAGCTGCGATTGATCAATCTCGGCAAAAAACTTGATACCTTTTGCAGCAATGTCAGCTTTCAGGCGAGCGATCGTTTCGTCCAGACCATATATGCTTTTGACCCGCAATACCCCCTTTGCCGGCGCCGTAGGAGCAGCCGCGACCGGTGCGGGTACCGCAGCATGAGCTGCGGGTACGATCATGAGGCTGGTTGCCAGAAGGGCAAAAATTGATCTGGTCATTGCAATATCCTTGTGCTTGTCAAACGGGCATGAGCCGATGAACTCGTTCTCAATATCGCTTTCGCACTTTGACTGATTGGAGGTAAAATGGCCTTTGGGCATAACGTCTATGCTCGCCCGCTATGGTTGCGAAAACGAACCGCTTCGTTTTCAGGCAACCCAATCCCCTCATCAGGTGACTGACTTGCAGCGCGAAGCTGCCACAACCCAGCCGGTGAACGAACGACTGCTGACCCTCAGCTGCACCTTGATAGCGGACAGTCAGGACTGTCCAACATCTCTGCCGCTGACCTCAAAGGAACGGTGCTCAATAAACGTCTGCTTCCAATTGCCGAGAGCGAGCAGTCGAATGGCAGAAATATTGTCGCAAGCGGACATAGAACTCCATATCGCAACCTCAGGCAGATGTCAGTCGATTTGCACCTCATTGTGACGGCAATCGTGGGACCACAGGAGGTCGACTTTTTGCGATTTATCGAGCCAAAGCACTTTCAGTAGGAAGCCACGAAATTTGAAGCGTCACTGAGTTTGGGTAGGCTCTGGGTTGTTCCAATTCCACCAGCCGGATTGCTCCACAATCCCTCGGTTTTCCTCATCTTTCCGAAACGCCACAAAGGCCTTCGCAATGCGGCGGTCAGAGGTTCGAGTCCTCTAAGCGGCACCAGTACTTCGAGTGGGAAAGCGATCTGTTTCCTTCTGAAAGGGCGGAAGACAGGGCGTTTACCGAAGCCCATCCTAAAGTGGCCTTCCATGGGAATTTTGACGCCAAGACCGAACGCACCTTGGGTCCTCACTGGGTCACCGTTGGGCTAATTTCGGAAGCGACGGGTCAACCTCTATTCGTACAATATGCTGATCGGGACGCTTACCGTGTACGTGTTCTGTTTGGTGCCTTTTGGAAAATTGATCGTTGCGCCAACTCGCAGCACGTCCGTTCCTGATGCATTGAGCTGGCCAATACGTGTCGATGTGACGTTGCCGCCGTTTTGGGTCCAAAGGGTAAAGGCATTGACCAAGTGTCCGCCCTGGGTTGACACTGCGCTTGCAGGGACGGTGATCCGGTAAATCTTGCCTGGTTCGCCCGAAAGCGTCCGGATCGCAGGCGTTTCCGTTCCGCCCGGCAGCGTCGACACCCCGGTGGCAATCCGCTGGGTGGGCGGAGCCGATGTCAGAATAACGGAGCCCGGCTGGCCATTTCCCTGCGGCTGGAGGCGGCCGAAGGACATGTTGGCGGTCGCTGTGACCGACAAGGGTCGGAAAATAGTGATTGTCCCATTGGAGGCGCGTTGGGCGCTGTTGGTGACCTGCGCGGAGCCGGGGGCAGCCGCAGCAATGAGAACCAGCGACAAGCGGAGCACGGAAAGACCGTTAGGGCGTAGGACGATGCTCATGGGGTCACTCGTGCTGCAACAACGGTATAATTGAATGTTCGAGCGCCAGTCCCACCAGTGGTCGACAACTGAAATGACATGCCAAGGCGAAATGAAATGGTTTTGGTACCCGCGCCTGAGGGAAACTCGACCGCGAAATTCAAGGGCGATCCGGAGCTTGCACCTGACACTGTGCCACTAGGTGAGATGGTTTCATTTGAACGTGTAAAATTCGTTATCGAAAACCTGCCAGATGCCGCGCCTGCAGTAACACTCATATTGATCGTTCGTCTGCCCACAGTCCCATTGCAGCTCGTGCAGGTGACCGTGATGGTGTTGATGGATCCCGCCTTTGATGATGGAAAGGCATTTCCACCCACGCGCGTTATGGAGCCAGATGTAGAATCGACGGTGTAGCTGCTGATCGTCGTGCCGCCGACAAATACGCCCAGTACCGGTACGCTTATAGTTGATGGCGTGATCGTAACATTCTGGGCCGATGCCGAAGAAACCGCCAGAAAAGCGGTTAAAGACAACAGGCTTGCGATGCGGCGTATCATCTAATCCTCCGACTTTTGATGTATATCATAAAGGTCCCTCGGTAATCCCCCAAAAGGGTTATTCTCGCGATCGTCCGGCAATGCCAACCCGACGCGACAGAGCAGCAGGGTCAGTTGTTTCTGGTTCTGGACGCCGGTCTTTCGGAGCACGCTCTTGACCTGTCCCCTGACCGTTTCGGGGCTCACCTTCCGTTGAAGCGCGATCATTGCGAGATCCAGCCCGCAGTAAAGCGCAATACCGATTTCCGCTTCGGCACGGGTGATCATGAAGAATTCAATGAGATCGTCCGGCGACAAGTTTCCCATCGGTACGTCAAGGTCGGTCAACGAAAGTACCGCGAATCCGGGCTCGCGCGCGGGTCGGATAGACAGCAAAGTGCCAAGTATGCTTTGATCCGGTCGCCAGATGATCAACCGGTGCCGGCGATGTTCCAACACATCCTCGATCGCATGCTTCAGTTTGGATGCCGTTGGGCCATGGTCAAGACCGATCAGGCTGGCAATCGGAGAGAGATGCCTCAGGGCATACTGCCGGGATTGGTCAATACCCATCCCGAGTGAATCAACAAAAAAGGTGGTCGACATTGTCACTGCTCCTTCCGGAACGATTCAGACTGACCCATTTTGGGACTCTCATTTTGACTTCACAATCGCAGATACTTCCCCTGCGTATCCACCAGCCGAATCGATCTTCACCGTTGGTGGGTCGGGAAGAAACAGGCCGAGGCGAGAGGCCTGTTCAGGCTCGATCCGCAGCGAATAATTCCCAGGACGGAGCCCCTCCAAAAGGAGGGACCCGTCAAATTCGGTCCTGCCCTCCTTTACCACTTCGCTGTTCGCCCCGATAAGTTGCAGCTGCAGGGCAGACAGTCCCCGCACATTGCCTTTGCCATCATCAAATTTGAGCTTGAGCATCACCTCGCCGGACGCGGCAAAAACCATTTGAGCCACCGCCACACGACCGGGCCGGGGGACGGTCGCGAAGCGGTGTTCGTTGACTGTAAGATAGGGGTCATCGACGGTGCTGAGGTCTGCTTCGATCCGTGCGCGTGATCCATTGCCCAGTCCCGTTACGAGCGCGAAACCGCGGCTGTCGGTCCGCGCTGGAAAGCCGCTGCCGGAAATCTGCAAATCTGCGACAGGTGTCCGGCCCGAGCCTGTGTCATTGCCTGCCCGCTCAAGCTGGGCGGAAACAGCGATTGCTCCACCATTGGTCACGCCTGGGCGCGTCAATTGATACCGCCGGGTGAGCGGATTAAATGCGGCCCCCAAGGCAAGCTGGATACCAAAGCGGATGTCGCGAGGCTTTGTTGTGTATCCTGCATTCAGGGAAAGATCCGCAAAGGGCAGGCGAAAAGTTGTGCCCGCCAGAAATGTTGTCGTTGCCGGTCGACCGAAATGGTGACTGGCCCCAAGCCGAACGGCGGCCCTGTCTGAAATCGCGCGGTCGGCTGTCAGGAAGGCGTCGGTAATCCGGGTCTTGGGTGCAACATCGTATATGAGGCCTGACCTTAATTGCCATTTGAGTGGAATGACGCCGGACAGGTCGGTCGATCCCCGCGCGATGGTCTGGTTCACGCCCGGCCCAGTTGTGCGCTGCAGGTTGAGCGAGGTCGAAACGAGGTAGCTGCTGATTGCTGTGGACAGACGACCATCGCTTCGGATCGTTGTACGTCCGTCAATCTGTTCATCCCTGCGGAACGAGAGGGCCAACGGAAGGGATCGTTTTCCCAACTGCATGTTGAGATCTACCCTTCCATCGAGGCTCCGTCTCAGAAGGGCGGCCCCGCCTGCTCCCGGCAGCGCGTCGTCGACAAAGCCGCCGCGATATTCGTTGTGGCGGAGCAGGAATGAAGCGGGCCCCAAGCGTCCCGCAAAACCAATTCCCAAAGCTTTGCCGCCCTTGCCATCAGCAGCGATGTCGAACTGGCTCGCCATTGAGAAGATTGAAGCCCGCAATCCGATCATTCCCATTTGCCGTGAATCCCGCAGTATCGGGTTATACTGGGCAAACCCGGCGACCAATGTGGTCGCGGGCGTCAAGCCATGTGCAATACGGCCCGTGATCTGCAGCTTTCCGTAGCCAGGGTCGAGTGTCGCATTGCGCGCGCTTCTCACTCTGAACAACGGCGCACCCTGTTCAACAACCCCTACCGAAAATTGCGTCTCCCCCGGCCCGATCTGTCCGCCGCCCACGTTGAGCCTGCGCACTTCTTCGCGTCGTTCGCCACGCGGGCCGTAAAAGATCAGTCGGACATTGTTGATGCCATAAGTTAGCGGCACTTCGCTGAAGTCATAGCGCCCGTTAACTGGCGTTGCCCGCGAGCCCCGGAGGACTTCGTTGACGTAGAGTTCAACCTCATATCCCAGCGGCAACTCGCCCCTGAAGTCAGTACGATTGAAGACGCTTGCCTGTTCAAGAGGTTCGTTCCCAAATGCGAACCCTCTTCCACTTGCGCTTTGCGCGCCAAAGGACAGTCCGGGCGTAAAGGTATCGCCGACACTGATTTTCGTCATGCCTAGCGGACCGGCCATTTTTCCGTCCGGATCCTTCCGTTCGAACAGCAAGCGAATATTGTCCAGCTTGGCTTTGTCATTTGACGCCGCGAAGAATTGCATTCCTGAGAACAGGAGATCGCCTGCAAGCCGCACGTCATAACGATAGCGAGACTTTGGTGTCGAGTTCGTGACGCTGCCATCAAACTGGAGGTCAATCGAAGGCAGCGAGTAGAGCAGATACGGTGTGTCGATTCTGGAAGCGTGCGCTTCCGCCTGGTCCGGGCCAATTCCGCTCCGTCTGCGCTCACGCTCTCTACGCTGCTGAAACGGGAGGGGTTCGCGCGGTACGATCGTTAGCGAAAGATTCCGGATGTCTGGCTTGAACGTGGCCGGAAGTAGGCGTGAAAGCATCTCTGCTCGCACAAACATCTCATCGTTCCTCAACACGACATCAGCAGGGACGAAGGTGATCATTGTGTCACCGGATCGGGCGGTGCGGGACGCGATGTCTATTTCGAAGTGCCGGTCCGGCGAAATAACCCATCCGGTGGACTTCCCTTCGGGAGGCTCTACGACAATTGAAAGATCAAGTAGTCGCGCCAACTCGCCAAGCGGAAGGTAGGTTCCGGCGCGCGAGGCATAGGCACCGATCCCATCGGACAATATGGTATCGCCTACACTGACTTCGAGCAGGACGAAATCATCATCGGAAATCGGTTGAGGTTGATCCAGCGGGTTGGCTTCACCCGACGGCGTTGTGCCCGGAGACGGAGCCAGATCTGCAGCACGGGCGGCATGGCCGGGTATCAGAATTGATACCAATATCGGCAAGAACCGCCCCGTGCGGCTCATCGAGCGACCAGCGTCTCCGAAGTAAGGATTGTGCCAGGCTTAAGGTCGTCATCGCGGAACAGCACCACAAGACTTTCGCCCGGCGTGGTAGCGCCGGTCAACGCGATGGTGACTTGGCGGCTTGGTACTTCTGCGTAAACACCCACGCCCTTTATAAAGCCGACCAGTTCGCCTTTTACACTGCCCCGTCTGACTTCCAGATCACCGTATAATGAGCTTGATCCAACGCGAAGGAGGTTGATGCCAAGCGATTTCGACTCGATCCGGGAGTCCGATATACTGACACTCACGTCGCGCGGACCCTGCCTTACTATCACCGGAATGGAAAGACTGAACAACGCGACCACGCGCAAGGAGAGCTCGCCGGCTTGCTGGGAGCCAGCCTGTTCGGCAGTCAGCCCTGCATCCTCGGGCGGGATCGCGGTGATCGTTAGTGAGGTTCGATATTCGCCAGGCGCTAGACTGGCAGGCCGGAGGGCGCGAACCCGGACAGTCTGGTTTTCATTGGGCCCCAACGTGACTCGACGCGGTGTAAAGACAAGCATCGGCTTGGCCGATTTTAAGAGTGCGGCAAATGGCGCAGCGGTGGGATCCTTCGCAATTTCTTCAAGAGTGCGAATATTGCCATCGGGTGTCATCACCCGATCAACCAGCTCGATGCTGTAGGTCGCAGGCTCCGTGCCGCGATTATAGACGAAAACCGTCGCCGTCCGATCGGACTGAGAAAAAACCACTCTTTTGGGGGAAACGTTGAGATCCGCGCCAACCTGAGCAAAGGACGGTGCGGCGGGCCCTACCGATATGGCGAGTACTGGAACGATGCGGAAAAGACAGTTCATCTTACGCCCCCCAAAATGCTCTCACTTTCGTGCGCCTCTGAGGTCGGGCGTTTGCAGAAAGAGCCAGGGCTGGTTGCTTGTGCAACCAGCCCTTTCATGCTGCTCTGTCTTTACATTCAGTTGTAGGTCACTGTCACTGCAAAAGTGCCGGAATACACTCCGCTGAGCTGCGAACTCGGAATCGAAGCCGAGCCACCGACGTAGAAAGTCTTTGACGAAGCCGAACCAAGACTGCCGCCCAGCGACGTCGTCGCCGGCGTGGCAAGATCGGTCGATGTCGTGACAACGATTGGCGTTCCCGGGCCTACTCCCATGGAGAAAGTTGGCGGGATCGAAACGCTGACAGTTGCGCCACCTTCCCCAGTCGCGATGAACTTTGCGGGATTGGTTGTACCCGTATCGAGTGCTACGGCCCCTGCGCCTGCCACGGTCTGTGCCCCCGCCGCAGCTGCGATACTGACTGTGCCGGTACCGGTTGCCGGACGAACGACACGGCCGAAAACCATATTGTCGGGATTGGCCAGCGTGAGCGGCTCATAAATGGTAATCGAGCCCGTTGCGGTTTTGGTATCGGTATTAACCTGTGCAAATGCAGGCGAAGCGACCAATGTCAGCAGCACAGTTGCCCCAAATTTTGACAGTTTCATGTTCATTTCAATCTCCCTTTCCAAGCTCTCACACAATCTTTGCCTCGCACTAGACAAAGACACTGATATAAATAATTGCGTGATGAGCTTTGAGTCTCAACCCCCAAATAGGGTATGACAATATGTATATAGTCTTCCGCAAACAGTGCTCCCAATTTGGGACATAATAACTATATCAAACGATATATATCTAATAGTATATTACTACAGAACTATTGTCGGTTTTCGGAGATTTAGCGCGCGCAACAGCATGTTCCATTGCGATTTGCCAAAAACGGATCGCACGAAAATTAGGACGCTGGTGGTTATCCATCGTCACCTGTTCAATGCCTCAAATTGTAACCTCAATTCCCGCCTTGGTATCGGTCAATTTCGCTTGAATGTAACCGTGATTGCTTCCTCGCCGAAGGGTTCGCCTGCTAGCACCCTTGCGCCCCGCCGTGTCGTTCCGTCGGACCACCGGGCTTCATACATGTAACGACCCGACGCCGTTGTATGCTCGTCGGACGCGAGTTCAGTCCATCGGCACGCTTGATGATCCCATGGATTGGGAACGCGCGTTGAGCAAACGTTAAAGGCGAAAGCGTTGATCAGCCATAACCGTCCGTTTGAGGGAACAAGACGAATAACAAAATCGCCTTCTCCAGCCCCACATCCGCCATCGGCTACAATTATCGGCTTACTGGGTTGCAAGCGAGCCCGGCGCTCTTCCATTGCCGTGGCGAGTCGCTGAGTGGCATCCGGGCTGTACGCGTCATCGTCTCCCTCCGCTGGCTCGGTAGCGCGCGCGTCAATGGGCGCAGTCAAAGATGCGATCGATTCGCGTTCATAGGCCAGGAGCGGGCCTTCGTAGATTTCGCGCCGATAGCCCAATTGCTTTAGTTCGAGACTCATGCGCGAAACATCGAGCGCCAGCGTACCATATTGCGCGACAAGCGGATCTGGATCCTCGGCGCTTACATGTTCTGCGTTGCAATCAATGACATCATATTGCCGTGGGTTTCCAGGATAGATAAACAGCATGATCTTCCTGTCGCGCGGAAAGGTCTTGATTTGGGCATCCGCTGCGATCCTCAAGCCATGATAGCCTGAGGGGTAATAGGGTTGGTCGAGGATTTCCGGCATTGGTGAGCGCTTGGCGGGCGCCTTGGACGCAAACGCGTCTCCAGCAGAACTTACGAGGAAAAGGCAAACCAGCCACTCAATTGCCATTTTCGTTGCCATCCTCTCCCTCCATCGCTTCGATTGGTTCATCGCGGCCCGCGCTGCTGGCTCATGCGCTGTGCCACGACCCCAGCGGCGATCGTTAGACCGGCAACGAATGCAAGCCAAGCGACGACAAGCGAAATCCTCACCATCGCAACGGACGACCGGGTCCACAGCACCGTTGCTTCCCACTCGGCATCACGCAACGCATCTCTAGGAAGATCTGGGCAGGCGTCCTTGTGGACAAGCAAAGCGTCGGTGGTGCAGACAAATCCCTTTACAAGGCGGATGTTAGATCGGGGAATTGATTCGACATAGAGCGAGTAGAGTAAAAGATAGGCGAGAAGACCAGCCAGGGTCAGCGTTCCAGTGGCGACCATCAAGGACCAACGGTGCGTTGGCGAGGTTCGAAGACTCGAGAGAGGCGCAACAAAAGACGCTGCAAGCACAATTGCTGCTGACAAATAACCAATGCCCGCGGGCCAGGGCGGCTCTATCGTCGACAGGGTTGCAAGCAGGGGCACTGCCGCGAAGGCAAGGGCAACGGCCATTTGCTGGACAAAGTCTCTACCGATCGGCGGCCTGATTTGCGGCTGAAAACTAGGGCTTGTCAGATTGTCATCCTTGCTCGCTGAGGGTATTTCTCCTGTCAACCTACCCACGGTCTCTGCAAGATAATCGAGATGTTTCTCAAGTGGGGGCGTTAATGCATCGAGCCAATGTGGCGCGCTCATGAAATATTCGAGAGATTTGGCAGGAGACACATCTTCGATACGGAACGGCACGATTGGAAGACGATGATGAACAGCGCGCTCTACTTCACGACGCACCTGAGGAGAATCATTGGCATTGGCCGAAAAGATAAGAACGAAGAGGCGCGCTCCCCTGATTCCATCGACAATGGCTTCTCCCCATTCCTTGCCAGGCAGGATGTCCCGTGGTGCAATCCAGCAACGGTAACCGCGTCGCTCTAGAAGCGCGCAGGCTGCGTCTCCCACCGCCTTGTCCTTTGACGAGTAACTGATGAAGACTTGGTGCGTCTGTTCATCCTTCCGGCCGACACATCATGTGCGCGACAACATTTCCCAGAACGTGTCGGAGACGGTGTCACCGTTTGTGACGAAAATCATTTTACGTTGCAATATGAAAATCAAATTGTCCGCCTGCGCCTCGATCAAGGCTTTGGGCATTGGCGAGCACCAAACAATGCACGCTTTGAATTTGGAACGACGCCTGCCCGTCAAGCAAAAGCGCTCGCAGATAATAGTATCTTCGTTTCTGGCTCTGGCCAAACCCATATTGTGTTTTTGAAGTGAGCCCCGCGTTCGATGGCTCGACCAAAGCCTGGTTGTTGCGATTGATCGACCGAGTTTGTGAACACGGCTGGCTCGACCTATAGTGGGACCACAGCGGGCTAAACGGGATTCCAGGCAGCTATGGCTCGGTTTCGCGGCACAGACAGGCGGAAATCATGCGCGGGCTTTGGGTGGCAAAACCGGCCAGCGAGATTGATCCTATCCTTGTTGCTAGAATAGCGGCTACGATCGGGCAGTTGCAGGACCGCTAGCCGACACCAGGATAATCCTTCGCCTGCGAAAATTCACAACAAGTTATGGAACCCAGTTCGATTTCCTTGAGCATTTTGGGCTGGAGCATTCTAGCCAATTCGGTTGCGACGGTATGGATGATTGCATCAATCAAGCCCACGGTCGCAAAAGTTGAATTTTATGATGTCGTCACTAGTAACAGCAATTCCAAAAAAGGAGACTGCATGACGCTCGGTTTTGGTAGATTTCAACCGGCACTTATTTTCGGCCTTGTCGCGTTAGTAATCGTTGCGCCTGCACTCATTTCATCCCCAATGACCCATGACTCGTTCTGGCTGGACATTGTCTGGACGGACCAGTTCACCGCCCTGTTTCGCGAAGGCAACATCTATCCGCGCTGGCTGCCGAATTCTCATGACGGACTTGGGTCACCAGTCTTCTATTTTTATCCGCCAATCGCCTTTTATGCTGCTGGACTTTTCGGTCTTTTTGGCCTTCCCGCGTACGATTCGGTTCTGGCAGCGTTTTGGTTGGGGCTGGCGCTGTCGGGTTTGACAATGTTTCAATGGCTCCGCTCTTGCTCTCAGGCGCCAATTACATGGTCGGTGCTTTACATGGCGATGCCGTACCACATGATAAACTTTTACAATCGCGGCGCGTTGGCCGAATGTTGGGCCTACGCTGTTGTACCTCTGGTTGCGTTGGGAGTGACCCGCAGCATGGCAGGGCGCGGCTGGATATTCCTTGCTGTTTCTTATGCCGCTCTGGTGATGACCCATTTGCCAACAGCCGTGCTGACAAGCCTGTTCCTTGTTGGGCCACTTATTTTTGTGAAGGGGATTCGTGCGTCCGCTAGGATTGTGACCTCGGGTGCCGCAATCCTGTGGGGCTTTGGGCTCGCTGCTTTGTATCTGGTACCAATGACGCTGCTGCAACCGCATGCTTCGTTTGAAAAAATGGTCTCGCACCCAGCGTTTATTGCTCAGAATTGGAGTGTCCTCAGCGGGGCGCTGTGGCAACAGACAGGCGGCCTGAAGCCGATGATGCTCAGCCTAACGGCTGTACTCATGCTGATGTCGATTTTGCTGGCAATCAAGCGGCAGAAATGGGGATATTATGCGCTCATTATGTCGATTATTGTTCTTGGACTGGTGCCAATGCTCTGGACGATCCCCGTTTTGGCCAAACTGCAGTTTCCCTGGCGTGGACTCTTGCTGGTTGAATTCGCATTGGTAACGGCCTTTTCTCGAGAACATTTAGGTCGCCTTACAATTACGGCATGCGTTGCGGCTCTTCTGTCGATCACATCAACCTTGATACTGTCCCGTGCATATCGGGGACCGCAAACCGGGACGCTTGCCACTCTTCTTCAAAAACACCCCGACGCATCGGAATATCTTCCACGTGGTTTTACAGACGAAGTCGGAATCTATTCACCAGCGGCAGAGAGATTTGCAGCGCTTCATCGGGAAGAAGTGAAAAAAGACGGCATTACGGTTGGCACCACATTTTACTTTCCTGCTTGGCGCGTGATGTGTTCCGGAAAAGTCCGAGACGTCTCACGCGATCCTTTCACGAGTCTTGTCACTTGGCGAGGAGACAGATGTGTGCCCTTTATTACCAGAACAGATGCCGAAAAGTCAGGGCTTGCGATTACAATCCTTTGTCTGTTGGGTATGATCATAGGAGCAACCCCAACGTTGCGCGCCAGAATCGCGCGCTTTGTTAAAGGCCAGGTGACTATCGACCGACCAGTGCAATGACGCGCTTCCTATCCATTTCGATCTTGTTTGTAACTCGTTAACCATTCTGGGTCATTCCTCGAACAGCCGCCGCACTAATTGGCATTGGGAAAGTGGATCGGATGGGGTATGAAGGCGCGGTGACTGCTATTTCGGCCCGCTTGCATAACAAGAGCATCGCTCTGGTACGCGGATTGTCGATCAATATGCCTGCATTGCTGTTTGGCTGGGTTGTGATCGCCAGCTTTGTATGCGGACTGCGTGCAGCATTTCCGGCAACCCCGACCGGCGATGGCGTTGAACGATTTTCGACACTGTTTCCCTACTTCTTTGTTGTCGGTGTTCCGGTCGCAGCGATCTTGCTCGCGCTTCGCTTGTTTCCCAGGAACGAGTTATTCGCCCAACCCGATATCAGGCTTGCGCGCTACGGAAAATGGCGTGCAGTGGACTGCCTTTCGGCGCGTAACCTGCCGATGTTCGGTGCGACGGGCCTGATGGCATCGCTGCTCCTGGGCATGTTCATCAACATTCCCGTACGTACGATGGAGTTCCTCCTCGCGGTTCCCGCGCTCGGCGGCCATGCTCCGGCGTGGTTCTCGACGCTGTTCCTGGTCATGGTGCTGGATGTCGTGATTGTGAGCAGCCTTTATGGCTTCGCTTTTGTCATGGCACTTCGGCACGTTCCATGGTTTCCGCGCTTCCTGCTTCTGGTTTGGTGCCTAGACGTTCTCTCCCAATTGGGAATTGCGCAGGTTGTTGCGGGCGCGGACGGATTACCGACAACCGTGGCCACGTCCTTGCAAGCCTTGCTCGCAGGCAACTTGAAGAAAGTGCTCGTCAGCGTCGCCCTTTGGTTGCCCTATCTATTGGTTTCAGATCGGGTGAACCTGACGTATCGTCAGCGCGTTCGTGACTAGTTCTTACTGTCCAGAGCTGATTTTCGCGCCTGGATAACAGCCCATTTGTCGGCATAGACACGTGTCCAGTCTGGCTGGTGGTCAAGCCATTTCACCAATGGCTTGTCCGGCGGCAGGATCGTCCATTGAATGTCCCATTTGCGGCGCGCGACGTCCCATCTCTTGTGGTCTCCCTCTACGATCATCTTCACATAATCCGTGATGAAGGCATCGCCATAAACATCTGCCCGGCCATCAATATAGACCGGAATTCCGTTTTGAATCAGCGTGCCACCGAAACTATATTCGTTCAGAACACGCTTGTTCCGCAATTCGGGGGGAATGTTGGCGATTGCCTTTTGTGGAACTGCATAACTGTCTGGCCGTTGGGTGTGGAGCACAGCGCTCGAAATGGAAACGCCAGCCAACAAGGCGATCATTACAACAACCAAAGGAAGGTTTTCGCGCGAAAAAAGGCGCGACAGGTCAACGGGTTGAATATCTCCACTGACCTCCGGCCGATAAGCCATGGCCATCGGCCTTGCCAGCAATAGGCAGGAAAGGATCAGGAAGATAGACTGATGCCTGAAATGAGCGAAAGCGAAATGAAGGAAGCCAAGTATGATCAACAAGCGAAACACTGGCACGCGAACAGGTTTGTAAAGACAAAGGAACAGTCCCGAAAGCAGCACAAATTCAAAAACGGATATCTCTGCAAAATTTGTCGGCTTCCACTCACTGATATAGGGCAGCGTTTTCATCGCAGAGATGAAGAGCGGAAATATCAGGCCATCAACTCCATGTGGCGTGGCGAGACTCGCCGCCAAGCTCGCAAGGGCAAACAGGCCCCAACCGGTGAAGACTTGCATGCGTTTTCCGCGCCCGGCCGCAAACAAGGCTTCAAGTGCTAGTGGGGCGATCAGCGCCAGCCCGAGCAGGAAACTGCCGTGGAGATTGGCCCAGATCATCATGATAAGCACCAGCCACCACGAAGGCGTGCGGTTCAGGTCGCGCGCGCGAAGCAGGCCAACAAACCAGATGGCGAGCAACGTCCAGCCAAAAATATGTGGCCGAGCAAAGCCGTGTGTCAACAACCCCACAAAGCAAAACGAAACAGGAATCAACGCCCACGGAAAAGACATCCAGCGGCGGACGTAGAGAGCCAAAGTCATGATGAGCAATCCGCCCAAGGCAGCGAACATCAGAAGAAGCGCCGGCCAGCCACCGAACTGCCATGCGGCGTACATCAGAACTTCCGAAAGCCACTCATGCGCGGCCCACGGCTTGCCAAGAAAGGTGTATGAAAAGGGATCTGTTGTCGGAATTGCGCGGTGTTTGAAGATCCATTCGCCAGCCACGATGTGCCAGCTGGTATCTCCATCCCGTAGGCTGAAGCTGGAACTGGCAAAGTAGGCGAACATTGCCAACCCTGCTACAAACAGGTGGATGAAATCGCCTGCATCGTCCGATTCCCGGGTCGACAGCTTTTGAGATACGGCCTCGATGGCGCCCTCCGTGTTGGACCGAAAACGAACCTGCGCTTTCACATGCCGCGTATCACGGCGAACACAATCTCCCAAATTATCAAATGATCTATATCTAAAGGTATATGTGATTGATTCGCATGGGTTTTTCGCAAAACCGGACGGATTCGAGGTTAACTGGTTAACAGCGTGGAAACCAACATATTGTAAATAAACGGATAAAAATTATTCCGTTGACTCACCTTCGAGATCGGTTGTTGTTTGACATCGTACCAGAGGAAAAGCCCAAGAGCAGGTCATTGCGTCGACGAATGCAAGGCCGGGGTCGCTTGGTTCAAGGCCCCACTCTTCTGGCTACGTGAAACTCCGGGATTGGTTCCGGGGACTTAGAAGCTAGGGGTAAAGTAACATGACAATATTGATCAAGAATCTTTGGAATGACGAGAGTGGCGCTTCGGCCGCTGAATATGCGCTTATCCTTGCAATCGTTGGCTCGGCTATTGCCGTCGCGGCGATCGCTCTTGGCGGTTCCATCGCCAACTCGATGGATACGGCGGCCAATTGTATTACTCAGCAAACCTCAGCCGCCTGCTGATTATGCCGATTCTATCCGGGGGAGTGCCCTCCTCCGGATAGCATTGGTTTGGCAATTGTCAGTTGACGCCGATTTCAGGGGGGTAGTTGTATGCTGCAACAGCGATCATTGATCGTTCTTGGTTTTGCCATTTTGCTGGGCCTTGCCGCAGTGTTCGTTGCGAACAGCTATTTTTCCGGCGTGCAGAAAAAGCAAGAACAGGTTGTGGTAGGCGCTGTCAAAGTTGCGGTGGCACGCGTCCCGCTTGAGTTCGGCACGGAAATTACTGCCGACAAGATCAACTTCATCGATCTTCCCGCAAATTCTGTGCCCGAAGGCACGTTCAATTCGATCCAGCGCTTGCTGCCGATGAACACCCGCCGCGTCGCGCTTCGTCCGATTGCAGTAAACGAGGTGATCCTCAATTCCAAGATTTCAGGTGAAGGGGGGCGGGCCACAATCTCGGCGGTCCTTCGCCCAGACATGCGTGCGGCGTCCGTCCGCGTCAGCGACGTTGCCGGCGTCGGTGGCTTTGTGCTTCCCGGCGACACCGTCGATGTGCTGATCACCCGATCGGTGACCGATGCCCAAGGCGGAAATGGCATTCAGATCACCGACGTCCTCCTCCAGAACATTCGCGTGCTCGCGATCGATCAGAATGCCAATGAGAGTTCGAACCAGCCTGTTGTTTCAAAAACAGCGACGCTTGAAGTTGCGCAAATTGATGCGCAGAAACTGGCTCTGGCGCAAACCGTTGGCGCGATCAGTCTGACGCTGCGCAATATCGCGGACAAAGTGAACCCCGTCGTCGAAACCGTCGGGATCGAGGATTTGCGCGATGGCGCCTATGGCGGCGGCTTCCGCAGCCCAGGCCCACGATTCATTCCAACCGCACCATCAGGAGCGATGTGGAGGCCAGTTGGCGGGGCGCGTAAAAAGAAGGCGAACGAAGCCACCGTGCAGATTGTGCGCGGCACAACAGGTAGCAGCTACGAGGTGCGTCGTCATGGTTTCTAATTTAATCCGTAGCCTCCTGCTTTCCGGAGCCGCGCTGGCTGCCACATCGACAGCCTCGGTGCAGGCTCAATCCGTGAGTGCCGTCGGCGCTCCTGACGCCATGCATGCCGGGCAACTCGATGTGCCGGTAAACAAGAGCCAGGTCGTCCGGGCAAACCGGCCCTTTTCCAAGGCATTGATCGGCAATCCCGACATAGCTGACATTCTGCCGATGACGAACCAGTCGCTCTATGTGCTGGGCAAGAAGATCGGCACCACCAGCCTGACACTGTATGATTCACGCAACGCCTTGATCTCTGTGGTCGATGTCGCGGTTGGTCCCGACGTCGTTTCCCTGCGACGGCAACTGTCCTCTCTCATGCCAAACGAAAAGATCGGCGCGAGCGTCTCGAACGATTCGGTGGTGCTAAGCGGGATTGTTTCGAGCGGACCGGCGATTGAACGCGCTCGTCTGATTGCATCGACCTACGCGCCTGAAAAGGTCGTGAACATGATGTCGGTCGGGGCATCGCAACAAGTGATGCTCGAAGTCCGCTTTTCCGAAGTTAGCCGCACGGTTGGCAAGCAACTCGGCTTCAATCACGCTTTCACCTCGGACAGCGGGCGTGTGGTTGGCGGGATAGGCAACACCGCACCAACGACAACTTTGCTGTCGGACACGAATGGTCGGCCGCTTATTGACATTGCTGGAATTCTGAACTCGTTTGGGATTGCGGCCGGAAACTACGGGATTGGCAACCTCAACATCACATCGGCGATTGATGCGCTCGAACGCAAAGGGCTGGTCAAGACACTTGCCGAGCCTACGCTGATTGCGCTTTCGGGCGAAACCGCATCGTTTCTTGCCGGTGGAGAGTTTCCCATTCCTGTCTCGCAGAACAACTCTGGCGGCGGCGGCGGCGGTGGCGGTGGAAACGGTGGCGGAACCATCACCATCGAGTTCAAGCCCTTCGGGGTGAGTCTGGCATTCACGCCGACCGTGCTGGATGACGGCATCATCAACCTTGTTGTTGCGCCGGAAGTCAGTTCCATCGATCCGTCTGCTTCGATTACGGTCAATGGCCTTGTCGTTCCCGGCCTCCAGACGCGCCGAGCAAAGACGACGCTCGAACTTCGCGACGGGCAGTCTTTTGCAATGGCGGGGCTGCTCCGCAAGGATTTCAGCGATACCGTGCGCCAGTTTCCGCTCCTTGGATCGATTCCGATTATCGGGACTTTGTTCCGCTCGACCGGGTTCCAGAAGGAAGAGACCGAGTTGGTCATTATCGTGACACCTCGACTGGTGCAGCCAATGCGCGCCCAGGATGTTCGCCTGCCGACGGATCGCGTGGGCAATCCGCACGAGCTTGACCTGTTCCTGAGAGGCCGCACCGACAAGGCCGTAGGCACTGATCTTCTTAATCCGGATGCGCCTCCCCCTGAGGCCAAGGGCCAGAAACCGGCAAGTGCCGACCCAAAATCCGGCCTTGAAGGCCCCACCGGTCATGAGTTGTAGGAGCGCAAGATGAAACGGCTTTCGATCATAACCGCTCTTGCTGCCCTTCCACTGGTGGCTTGCACCCCCAATGATACGACCATGGGCGGCGCATTTCGGCACGACATGGCCACGCAGACGATAGACCCCGATCCCGAATATGAAGGGGAACTAGTTGAAGGCGGCGATGGCCAGCGTTCGGCCAAGGCGGTCGAGCGGTATCACAAGGGGGAGGTCAAGCAACCGGTGGCGCAAACGACGAGAAGCGGCGGCTCAGGTTCTGGTTCGGGCGGTGGCTCAAGCGGCGGCTCGAGCCCCAACAATTGAGGCAGGTTTATCATGCGACGGACGTTCATTGAGCGGGGATGGAAAGATGATCGGGGCGCGGTCGCGGCCACGGTTGCGCTTTCACTCTTCGGCCTGATCGCTGTCGGAGGGCTGGCATTTGACTATGCCCGATTGGCGGCGCTTGATACCGAACTCCAGCAGGCAGCAGATCAAGCCGCGCTTGCGGCCGCAAGCCAGCTGGATGGACAAACGGGCGCGATAGCGCGTGCAACGTCTGCCGCCCAAGGGCTAATTACGAACAGGACGATTTTCGCCCCCCGCGACACCGTCGGTGGCGGGAATACATACAGTCCAGGTATTACAGTTCCGACGATCACTTTTTACACCGGCTACAATAAATCAACCGACGTTTTTGGCGCGACAACGACGAGCGATACAGCCGCGACCATTGTTCAAGTTACTGTCGGAGCGCGTGAGGCATTTTATGCACTGACGCCTATCGTTTCAGCGCTCAAGTCGGGACAGATAGCGGCATCAGCAGTTGCTGGCGTAGGGTCGTCCGTATGCAAAGTTCCCCCGATCATGATCTGCAATCCGAGCCCGGGAACACCATTCAATGCAAACGGCAAAATCGGATGGGGCATCAGGGCAACAGGTAAGAGTGGCGGGACTTGGTCCCCTGGCAATTTCGGTTATCTTGCTGCAAGCAACGGTAATGCCCCGGATCTAAAGACTGGGTTAGCGTATCAGGATGCTCCGCTCTATTGTCTGAATTCACAAACCGGACAGGTTGATACTGGAAACACTGCCGGCGCCATGGATGCGGCAAACACGCGATTCGACATTTACAATTTCGGCAACGGTAACCCTCTTGGAAATTGCCTTACCGGGTCGTGTCCGGCTGCAGCAAACGTCACAAAGGACTTTGTGAGGCCAAATAATGCGAATGGCAACAATGCCTGCAAGATTCATGGTTCAGGCTGGCAGCTTCCATCCAAGCAATTTTCTCCTAAAGCTTACAACGTGTCTCAATCGGCATTGACGCTGCTTGATCAGGATGGCCAGATTGACGCGATGGGGCTTCCCCGGGATAACTGCCATTATACAACCTATAATCGCCCGTGTACGAATGATTCAGCACAGCGGTTTGGTGATGGAAATTGGGCAAGAGGGGATTATTTCAACAAATATCATGCAACGGGCGGGCAACCCTCCAATGTGAGCTCCATCACGCGCTACGAAACATATTTGTGGGAAATAGCGAACAACAACATGCCCCGGAATGCCAATGCTGGCGGCACCCTTCGTCAGCAAGGCGCGCCAGTCTGCTCGACCGGAACGCTCGCAACGAATCGAGACCGAAGGATTTTTTCCATTGCGGTTGTTGACAATTGCAGCGGACTATCTGGATCCTCGGTGCCCGCAACGATCACTGAATGGGTGGATGTCTTCTTCGTTGAACCTAACAGTCCTTCAAGCGAGAACAGAGGCAATGGTTCTGGCGTGGACGATATCTACCTCGAAATAATTGGCACCAGCAAGTCTGCAGGCAATGGGAGCACGGGCGCCCAGGTTGTTCAACGCTCTGTCCCCTATTTGATACGCTGATGGCCATGCGAACGGTAATCTCCAAGGCATCAAAAGCCGATAGCGGAACGGCCGCAGCAGAAATGGCGCTTGTCGCTCCGATCCTTATTGCATTGATGTTCGGTGCGTTTGAAATGGGTAACTACTTCTACAGCGAACATCTTGTGGCCAAAGCGGTGCGCGACGGCGCGCGATATGCGTCGCGAAAGTTTGCGATGAATGATAATTGCGGGACCCCCACTCCTTCGGTCGTGACGGACACCCAAACCATTACGCGAACCGGCAAGCTTGTTGGCGGCACTGAACGCTTGGCTGGCTGGACCAATGCCAACACCATAACCGTGACACTGACCTGCACAACGACGGGTACATATGTCGGGAGCGGTATCTACACTGGTCTTGCAGGCGGGATTCGGGTCGTGACCGTAACCGCCACCTTGCCTTATATGCCACTATTCGGCTTCGTTGGCCTTTCTCTCGGCAGCGGCCTGGCGTTGAGCGCCACATCCCAAGTGCCGGTGATGGGAGTATGATGCGGGTATCAAGAGACTTGTTGCGATCGCGCCGTGCTGCAACGGCTGCGGAATTCGCGCTTGTCCTCCCCGTGTTGCTGTTTTTTTTATTCGGGATCATTGATGCCGGACGTCTGATGTGGACGTGGAACAAAGCCGAGAAAGCAACGCAGGTTGGAGCCCGAACGGCAATAGTAACCAACATGATTCCTTCGACTTTGGGAGCTCTGGATTTTACAAACGTTGGCACGCCTACCAATGGCGGAGTTGCGGTTTCCACCGCACATTTCAGTGCGGCTACTTGCATAAACACAGGGTGCACGTGCACCGGCACCGTCGCTGCATTGAACTGCGGGTTTGATGCCGCTGCGTTCAATGTTGTTGCAGACCGGATGTATCTGATCGACCACAGGATTGGCAGGGCGGATGTCCACGTCGACTATGAAAATGTGGGTCTGGGTTTTGCTGGCGATCCAAACGGCCCGGACGTAGCCCCTCTTGTAACGGTGAGCATACAAGGCCTCCAGTTTCAGCCGCTACTGTTTGCGCTCTTCAGCATACCAATCAATTTGCCAACTTTCCGCGCGTCACTGACGCTTGAGGACGGTGCCGGCACGCAATCGAATTAGAGGATGAATGTAGTGGGCGTAATGAGTGAATCCGAAATGACAGGCCGAAACTGGACGGTGCATACTGAAGACGGGACTGCCCGCGTCATCCTTTCCGAAAGCGAGACCGCCTCGGCGAGCCTGGCAACTGGTCAGATCGCGGGTTTTGGCGTTGTGATCCATATGCTCGATGCCGATGCGCCCATTCCTGAGGAGGTTGCGAAGCTCGCCCGGGTGCTGATCGTCGAGGTTCGGCCGAACGACGAAGCATCGCTTCGACGGCTCCTGCAACTGCGCACCGATTATCCGCAGACCAAGACGATAGCCGCCGTACGCGATGCCTCGGTGCCGATTGCGCGCGCACTCTTGCGATCCGGCGTCAGCGATATCATCGCGTTGCCCTTGACGCGCGAGGACCTGACCTCAGTGCTTACGCAAGCTCGCGATGAGCTCGATAAATTGGGCCAGCGCGCGGCTGGCATAGGCAAGATCATTTCGTTTGTGGGCAGCGTCGGCGGCGTCGGCGCGACCACATTGGCAACACAAGCGGCAGCACTTCAGGCAAGCCGGGATGCGGACGCCGGTCGCGAGACCTGCCTGATCGATCTGGATCTTCAGTTTGGCAATGCGGCCAGTTATCTCGGATTATCCGCGACGCTGACCATCGCAGACCTGATCGAGGCGGGCTCGCGCGTGGACCAGGCGATGATCCGCGCGGCCGTGGTCAAGACAGAAGGGGGCCTGAACGTTCTGGCAGCGCCAGCTGACATCGCACCACTCGAGGCTGCGAGCACGGATCAGATTTTTAATCTGGTTGATCTTGCGACGCGCGAATTCGGCACGGTAATGCTGGAATTGCCGGGCACTTGGACGAACTGGTCCCTGTCGCTGGTGGGCCGTTCCGACGTCATAGTTTTGGTGATTGAACTGACTGTTGCCAGTCTGCGCCAGGCGCGACGCCAGCTTGCCTTGCTTGCCAATCAAGGCCTTGGTGACGTCCCCATTCTTGTCGTTGCAAACCGCGTGCAGAAGCGACTTTTCCGCTCGATCAACCTTGGTGACGCCGAAAATGCACTGAACCATCCTGTCGCGTTTGGCATTGCGAATGATTTCCCATTGATCAGCACCGCTCTCGACCAAGGAGTTGTAATTGGCGAGATCAAGCCAAAGAGCAAGGTTTCCAGAGATATTCTCGCACTCCTTGACGGTTGTGACGAAATGATGGGGCGCACCCGATGAGCCGCTGGCAGATCAAGCGGCCTGCAGCACTTTCCAGCGTCGCGGATGAATCCGACCGCCGCGCCGATGTTGCTCTTGCCGCGACCCAAAATCGAGCCGCAGCGGCAGATAGCGGGCATTTGGACCTGAAAGTCGAGATTCATCGCCAGCTCCTCGACCTCATCAATCTCGCGGCGCTGGAAGGTATGTCACGTGAACAGGTTGAGTCCGAGGTGGGCGAAATTGTTCACGAGCAATTGGCGCTTCAAAAACATGCGCTGAATCTCGAAGAACGGCGCCAGCTTGTTTCGGATGTGCTTGACGAGTTGTTGGGCTTGGGACCGTTGGAGCCTTTGCTGAAGGATGCTAGCATCACCGATATTCTCGTGAACGGCCACAACACCGTCTTCATAGAACGCAACGGGCTGCTTGAAGAAACCGCGGTGCGCTTCAAGGATGAGAAGCACCTGCTGCGCATTATCCAGAAAATTGTCTCTGCCGTCGGCCGACGCGTGGATGAATCCTCTCCCTTTGTCGATGCGCGGCTTGCTGACGGGTCACGCGTCAATGCAGTCGTTCCACCACTTGCCGTTGATGGCTCGTCACTATCAATTCGCAAGTTCGGAAGAATTCCCATCAACATGGAAAAGCTTATCGAGTTTGGGAGCGTTCCTGAACCGATTGCCGCTGTTCTTGAGGCCGTCGTCAAGGCGAGACGCAATATTCTCATTTCTGGCGGTACCGGGTCCGGCAAAACAACCCTACTCAATGCCATGTCCGCCTATATCGATGAGCACGAGCGGATCGTTACGATCGAAGATTCGGCGGAACTCCAGCTTCAGCAACGCCATGTCGTACGCTTGGAAACCCGCCCTGCCAATATCGAAGGCAAGGGAGAAATATCCCAACGTGACCTTGTGAAGAACGCGCTTCGCATGCGGCCCGACAGGATTATCGTCGGCGAAGTTCGGGCCGGTGAGGCATTCGACATGCTGCAGGCAATGAACACCGGCCATGATGGCTCCATGACAACCGTGCATGCCAACACATCGCGGGACGCCATCTCTCGGGTCGAGCAGATGATCGGAATGAGTGGCGTTGATATTTCGCCGCGGTCAGCCCGCAACCAGATTGCTTCCGCACTGAATGTCGTCATTCAGGTGGGGCGCCTCTCGGATGGTCGCCGTCGTTTGCTATCGCTGAGCGAAATCACCGGCATGGAAGGTGAAGTCGTTACCATGCAGGACATCTTCCGTTTCAAACTATCTGGACGTGACGATGATGGCCGGGTTCTTGGGCATTTTGAATCGACCGGTATTCGACCCAAATTCATTAGCGATCTTATCGAAAGGGGCATTCAGCTGCCGCCAGACCTGTTCAGGCCCGATTCGAGGTTTACCTAATGTCTCCTTTTTTTGCCAAGATCATGTTGCTTGTCCTCATTTTCGGGGCGGTCATGCTTGCTGTTGAGGGAGGGCTTGGCTGGCTGAGAAGCAATCGCGGATTTGACCGTGCTATCAACAAGCGTTTGAAACTGATCGCCAGTGGTCTTGATCGCGTGAAAGTTGTTTCTCGTTTGCGGCGCGATCAAAGGCTTGATGCCAACATCCCAGAACCTTTCGCGACATTTTGGCGAAGCGTCTCTCCAACGCTGCATGGAGCAGGCCTGACTATTTCTCCTGGACTCCTGCTGCTCATAATGTTGGGGTCGGTCGTTATTCTGGCCGTCGCAATTGGCATTTTTGTCTATGTCGGCGGATTGGGACTCACGTTGGGCAAACTGTTTCTGATCATGAGCGTCGCGTTGGCGGCCGGATTTGGCGTGCCGATGCTTGCACTATCGCATATGAGCAACAACAGGCGAAAAAAAGTCGCGGCGCAGTTTCCCATCGCGCTCGACGTCTTTGTCCGAGGCCTGAGGGCAGGCTATCCCGTTGCGTCTGCGCTGGAGCTACTCACGACGGAAATGACCGATCCTATTGGCAGTGAATTTGGCATTGTCGTTGACGAGGTCACATATGGTGCGGATTTACGCGATGCGTTGCAGGGGATGGCCAACCGCTGGAGCCTTCCAGATATGCAAATGTTTGTTGTTTCGCTGTCTGTGCAAAGCGAAACTGGCGGAAACCTCGCAGAAATCCTTGAGAATCTGGCCGATGTCATCCGCGAGCGGGCAAGCATGCTCCTGAAAGTCAGGGCTTTGAGCTCCGAGGGCCGAATGACGGCGCTTCTCCTGACAGCTCTTCCGATTTTCGCTTTTGTAGGGCTGTTTTCGATGAACCCTGGCTTCTATCTGGACGTTGCAGATGATCCAGCATTTCTGCCGGGCTTTGGTGGCCTGATCCTCCTGTACTTTGCCGGTTTTTATACCATCCGGCGCATGATTGATCTGGAGGTTTGACGGTGGAGGGTTTGCTCGAACAATCCTGGGCCCGATATGCCGTCCTTTTGGCAGTGTTTCTGCTGGTCGTCTTTTCCGTTCTAGTTTTCAGCGGCTTTGTGACACGCCGTGAACTTATTCGCCGTCGCGTCGACAATGTTGCACATCGACCTGTCGATGTTGGTTCAATGTCTCTGCGGACAGATGCGTTAACAAGTGCCTGGACCCGCCTGATTGACACTCTCGAACGACGCGGAATTTCTCTCGCGGATACCAAGCCGGAGGGCCTCCGAGCGAAAATGATCGCAGCGGGATATACATCCCCTTATGCGCCGCGCTGGTATACTCTTATCAGGCTTCTGATGGTATTGGCCCTTCCAGCGCTAGTTGTCGGCTTGAGCCTCGCTTCTGATGCCCCGCCCTCACTGGTCAGGTTGTATTTTTACGGAGCAATCTCTGCTTTGGCGGGCCTCTATCTGCCCTCCGTCTGGATCGCGGCCAGGGCTGACCGCAGGCAACGGCAGATAATCAATGGCTTTCCCGACGCCCTCGATTTGATACTTGTATGCGTCGAGGCAGGTTTGGGCCTTGAGGCTGCTTTTGACCGGGTCGGCCGGGAAATGTCAATTTCACATCCTCTCGTGTCTCAGATGTTTGGTGGCGTCGTCCTTGAGTTGCGTGCTGGCCGAAGCCGGGATGAAGCCCTCCATCGGATGGCGGATCGCATTCAGGTTGACGAGATCCGATCATTTTCAACGCTTCTTATCCAGTCCGACAAGCTGGGATCCAGCATTGGCAAGGCCCTGCGGGTTTATGCCGGGGAAATGCGCGAGAAACGCCGCATGCGGGCGGAAGAAAAAGCGCATCGGCTTCCGGTGTTGCTTTCGATACCACTCGTTGTCTGTATGTTACCGGTGATGATTGGCGTCTTGATGCTTCCGGCGGCCATCCGAGTCGTGCGGCTACTAGTTCCGGCACTTTCTGGAGGAGGGTAAAGATGAACAGGCCTTTGACATTCCACGGATTTGCGGTTGCGACTGTCCTTCTGGCAGGGTGCGCGACCTCATCTGCCCCTGGCGTTCGTATCGCTCTGGATAGCGTTAAGGAAAATGCGCAGACCAGTTCATCTCTGGCAAAGGGTCGCATGCTTTTCGCGCGCGGCGAATATGGTTTGGCGATCGAGGCTTTCAGGCTCGCGGTGCGTGAAGCACCTGATGTGCCTGACGGTTATAATGGCTTGGCAGCGGCCTACGACATGATGGGGCGATTTGATTTGAGTGGCACCTATTATGAAATGGCACTTGCACGGTCTCCAGCGGACGGCCGGATCTACCGCAACATGGCGCGATCATTGAAGATGCAAGGCCGCACTGGCGAGAGCGAAGCGCTGCTTGCGGAATGGGATTCACTCCAAAAGAATAACGCGGTAGAAGGTCCAGCTGCACAACAAACGAAAGTGGCGCTTGCCGATCCGCCGAAAACTGTTGCTCAAGCAATCGAAACAGGGATCGCGCCAGCGGAACAGGCCATGCCAGCAGGGCATGATCAAGCTATTGCCGTTGACCTCGCTGAAACAGTTGCAATAGCGCCCGGCAAGATCATTCCAACAGTCGCTCAAGCGGAGCGATCGGCCGTGCAGCAGGTTCTGCCATTGGTGCATGCCGAACCTCCATCGCCGGCAACCAAGGTCACGATTGCTCTCGATGTGCCCAAGCCTGCAGTAGCGCATGCACAGGCGGCGATTCGGATCATGAATGCCGACGGCCGCAAGGGGATTGCGCGCAGAATGCAGGGCTATCTCGCCAAATCTGGAATCGGTAATACCCAGATCGGCGATTCCAATCGCCGCTTCGCGCGTTCATGGCTTGTCTATCCTCGGTCAGCACAAGCTCAGGCACTGGCGCTCAAGAAGCGGCTGCCGTTTGTGACAAACATTGTGATTGACAATCGGGCAACCCGCGTCGTGCTGCTGCTGGGCCGGAATGCCGCGAATTACGACACGCGTTCTTATCGTCGAGGCCGGCGCGTTTGACGTGGCTTTTTGCACTTGCTGCAATTGTCGGTCTCCCATCGACTTCAGATGGATCGGATACCGATAGGCTGATTGCCCAAGCGCTTGACCATGGCCGCCTGCTGCAGGCACGTGAGATGATTGCAATTGAAAGGCGGAAGGCGAATGCTTCGGCGACAGTCTCGCTTGATGGCCTCGATGCCCGGCTTGCCCTTGCCGAAGGTCGCAATGCCGACGCTTTTTTTGCCTTTACGAGGCTTGCCGACGCGTCTCCGACTGATTGTGTCGCACGCGAAGGGGCAGGATTGGCCGCGTTAAATCTGGGCAGCCTTAATGGCGCGCAAAAACTCCTCAGCGAGGCGATCGCGATATGCCCTGATCGATGGCGTTCTTGGAACGCTCTGGGCGTTCTAGCTGATCGTAATGGGGACTGGGGGGCAAGTTCCGCAGCTTACGCGCGCGCCCTCACGCTCGTTCCGGCTGAACCCATCGTGCTCAATAATCTTGGATATTCGCTGATCCTTCAGCACCGTTTTGACGATGCCGAGCGGATGCTTCGCAATGCCATCCGCATTGCACCAAACAATGAACTACTCTCAAACAATCTGGATATTGCAATGATCGCCGCCGGAAAGCCGCTCGATCTCGACATTGGCAAGGATATTCCCGCCCGACGGGCGGAGCGGTTCAACAATGCCGGATATATTTCGTTTCTTTCAGGCCGAATGCCGGTTGCAAAAGCATATCTTGAAGATGCCGTGGCGATAGGGCCGATCCATTCTGGCCGTGCTGCAAGAAACCTCGAAATTGTCGAACAAGCTTCGCGCCAGTGATTTCCCATTCCGTGATCATATACGCCACTTGGGCAATATTTGTCGCCGCCGCACTGCAGGATTTATGGCGCCTGAGGATATCCAATATTCTGCCGGTCATGCTCGTCGCCCTGTTTCCGCTTTGGGTGTGGCGCACCGGATTTGAAACTGACCTGTGGCATAACGCGGCACTTTTTGCGTTTTCACTCTCGGCGGGCCTACTCCTTTTTTCCCGCAAATGGCTTGGAGGTGGAGACGTCAAGCTGTTCGCCGCGTCGGCGCTCTGGTTCGATTTTCATGCAGCGCCCTATCTCCTGATGGCGATAACACTGGGTGGAGGAGTTCTCGGCCTGCTCTTTATCCTGGTTCGCAGGCTGCTGCCCAAAAACACTGCCGAAATGACGGGTTGGGTGTGCCTGAAGCCGAAGGGTCCTATTCCCTATGGAATCGCAATCGCGGTCGGATCAATCTTGTGCGGCCAGTTCTATGGTTTCAACCCGGCCCCTCCGCCTGATGTCAGTGCGGTATTGGCCAAGCCTATAGAGTAGAGTCACGCAGCATCACGGCGCGACTGGGCGATGAGTTCTGCACGTGAACGCACACCAAGCTTCTGGAAGATGTTGTGCAGGTGAACCTTGACCGTGCCTTCAGTGAGTCCGCTCCTCACCGCAATATCCAGGTTCCTCAATCCCTCCCGGACCAAACTCGTGATGTGTTTCTCGCGATCTGTCAGCAATTCTTCCCGACCAGAAACCGAGCTATTATCCGCCAGCGAGTAATGGAGTGCTTTTTGACTGACCTTTGCGTCGATACATTCCTGTCCGTCGAGGACAAGATCGATGGCGCGGAGCAACTCCTGCGGATCGCTATCCTTCAACACGATGCCATTCACACCATATTTCATGGCCTGGATTGTCATTGCGGGGTCAATGGATACGGTCATGAATATGACTGGAACCTTGCAGCCCGCATTGCGAAGTTGGGCCAGTACGTCCACGCCTGTGCCATCTTTCATGGAAACGTCGAGAATAAGTACGTCGGGTTTATAGGTTGAAACCAGCGCCAACGCTTCGTCCGCTGATCGTGCCGAACAAGCAACCTCATGATTGTTCGCAGCCAGGAACTGGGTCATTCCATCCAGAAACAGCGGATGATCGTCCGCAAGCATGAGCTTTGCCATATCAGTTTCTCGACAAGGGTATGCGAATAGAGAGCAACGTTCCCTTAACAATGTCATCGGCGTACGCCGAGGCCCCAAGCGATGTCAATCGACGGGCAAGCGATTTTGATTTGATCTCTCCACTTGTACCATTTTCGATCACTTCGCGCGGGCCACCCTCGTTGTCTGTTATCGCAAGGAACAACATTCCTTCTGCAACAGACGTTCGGACGGCCAGGCTTTCTGCCCGACCATGTTGCACCGAGTTCGAAACAACCTCGCGAATGATGAATTCAACTTCCATGGCCGTATTGGCATTGACCATCAAGGCACCGCGAGTCGGAATGAACCTGCAATCGGTATCCCATTGCTGCGAGAGAACGATCATCCGATTTGTCAGGATGGCGTTCAGATCAACCAGCTCTGTCGCTGCGCGATGCCCTTCGTCCAAAGTTTCGCGAAACGTACGTTGCTCCTCTGCGACGGTGTACTGGAGTTGCAGAACCGCGTCGCGTGTCGCCGAAGGCCTTTTCAATGCGGGACGTGAGAGCAAGGTTGCGATCTGCATCCTGAGGCTCGCCATCGTCTGGAGCACGGTGTCATGCAAGTCACGCCCCAATGCCATGCGTGCTTCGATGAACGCGCGCTCGCGCCATGCGCTTTGAAAATGAAAACGTTCGAACAGCGCCTCAATGGCGATTCCAACCTCTATGCCTTCGCGCAAAGCCGGGACAGATGGACGTTCTGTTCCAAGCACGAAAAGGCGGGAGGAGTCTTCGCCAACGCGGATCGGAAAGCTGAGGCCCCAACCGACAAAACCAAACGCTTCAATAAACCGGATCTGGGCTTTCGTCGCTTTGTCAACAATCGGATGATTGGTCTCGGTCCGGTGAAGAATCTGGCACGTATTGGTATCAAACATGAAACCATGCTCAGCAAGCGTCCATTGTTCCGATTTTGCCCACAGCACGGCCGGGAAGGGCGACTCAACCAACGACCCTCCGACCCATCGACATAGCCTTGGACGGTCGGTGTCCTCGTCATCGATCCAGATTAGTGTCGCCTCGGGATAGCGGATTTCAATCTGACCCAAAATGAATTCGAGCGGAATACGCTGGGAGTGAGAACCGGCGATAAGCAGCCCGCCTGACCAGAACTGTAGCGCCTGAAGGTACTGCCCGCGCATGCGGATGGTTAAGAGAGCAAGGACACAGAGCAGAATGAACAAGGCACGCTCTGCTATTTCACCGTTGCTTGGTTGCGATTTCAGGATCAGGGGTTCAACGTTCTGTCCGAAAATCGCGACTAAAGCGGCCAACCCAAATACGGCCAACAACTGCAGGCGCAGTAAATTGCCGCGCTGCAGGGCAAGAAACAGGAGTGTGGCATAAGGCGGCACGAAGAGGATCAAACTCTGATGCTGAATAATGATGGCGGCGATGATGCCGAAATCGATGGTCATCACCAAGCTTGACCATTTGATGTCATAGCGCCACGAAATAATTGGCAGGAAGGCGATCAGCAGGCCCCAAACGAACATCAGCGAAAAAACGAAGCTGGAGATCGGGAGCCAGTTGTCGTGTGGCATGTTCAGGGCAGAAGCCAGGCCGGCAAGCGCAATCATCAAGCGCGTCAGGTCAAGCGCGGCTCGCGAACTGCGGCCAAGTCGCTTTTCAAGAAAACCGGCAGTATCGTCAAGACTGTACATCATGGCTTCTACATGCCGAACAATTGGCCAGATGCAAAGCTCCGTCGGGCTGCGAAGCCGATTGTTCGCACAGGACTCTGACGATCTTTCGTGACCTCAATTCCTCTGGCTTTGACCAGGAGCGCGCCCTTCGTCCGTCTTGCCTGTAATGTTTTGAGACAAATAAATCGCTACAACTTACGACATATTGTGCCGTTTGGACAAAGCCTTTAGCCGAAAGCCCCATAGGGGGAAGGTGCTTCGATTTAACCAACGTCCTGGGTCGCACGAGGATGGAGCCATTCGGTAACGGGGTTCTCGATGAAGCACCAAATCGTCGCCTCCGTTCCAACTACTCTGGGACGGAGGCGACAGAGTTTTCGATCTTGTTGCCGGTGTCGGCATCATTAATTTGGGCCCGCGCACAGGCTGACATGAAAATCGCGAAAAGGCTGGACGCTGTGAGCATTCCATTTGGCGCCATTGTTCATGAAGCGATCCGGGTCGGATCAGCAGACGATCGGGAGATGCTGCTTGTCCGTTTCAGCAGGCGCGCGCGCGACGGCAGCTATGCCGGTGAGGAGATCGAAGCGATCCGCGAGGAACTTGCCTGCATGCTGGTGACAGCAGCCCTTGAACGCGGAGAAAGCGGCTTTTGGGGAAGCTGGTTCGGATTGCGCGAGCCCGCATGGATGAAGCCGCCACTTTCGCCGAAGAATGACAAAAACGACCCTCCTGCTTTTCTGGGGAGTAAAAGCAGGCCACTGGCGAGGATCGTTTAGAACTCAACACGGCGCGCAGGCTTCGGCCAATTGGTGTTTGTGTTGCCGACGGGCACACAATGTGATCAGCGCAGGACATTAACCATGTTCGACAGTGACAATTGCGCGGAAACTGTTACCAAGAGCTTAACTATCCTGCGGTTCGCACCCGAGTCGCAACGACGACTATACCGATCGATATATCGTAAGATCATGATTTGGAGTAAAAGTATGAAAAATCTCTCTTTCATCGCTGCAGCGGGAATTTGCGCTTCCTTTGCCGTTACAACACCGGCATCGGCTGCTGTGGTTGCCTGTTCGGTTACAGACATAACGCCAACTGCTCAGGCTTGTGCCGGGTTTTTCGCAGGCAATCTGATCAGCAGTTCTCCAGCCGATGTTACGGCACAAACATCTGCTCTGGCGACGTTGGGCTTTACCTGGGATGGTTCGACGGTGGTCGAGACACTCTCCGGTTTGAATGGCTCGCACACGGTTGACTTCGCCACCTTGCTACAGGGCATCTCCTATGTCGCGTTCCACTTTGGGAACGGCCAAGGCGGTCCCGGCAATGGTACGGCCTTCTATCGGGTGGACGGAGGCACTGGCCTTGACGTGATCAATCTGGCTTACAATGCCAGCTCGAATGCGCGGCTTTATTCGACGACGCCGACAACCGCAGTTCCTGAACCTGCGACATGGGCCATGATGTTGGCTGGCATGGGCCTGGCAGGTGCTGCGATGCGTCGCCGAAAGGTTCGAACCACCCTCTCCTTCTCTTAAAAACAAGCACAGCATCAATCGTGCCGTTGGCCCTGAAAAGGGCGGACGGCGCTTTTGTATCTGGGTTGCCTGTGCGCAGTTCCGATTGAAAACGACCGCCCCACGATAGGAAATTTCCGGGGATATTATTTCGCACGGCGCGTCCATTTTTTTGCCGTTCGTTGACGGCCCTTTTGCGATGATCCACGCCCTCGCGAGCCACGGCCCATCGGCAACGTTACCTAAACCCTTTCGATGATGATGGCCGGTGCCATGCCGCCAGCGGCGCACATGGTGACAAGGCCCCGCTTGAGGCCGCGGCGTTCCAGTTCATCGAGGACGGTGCCGATCAGGATAGAGCCTGTGGCTCCGATCGGGTGGCCGAGCGCGCAAGCACCGCCATTGACGTTGACCTTGTCACGATCGAGCTTGAGGTCCCGGATGAACTTTTCAGCGACCACAGCGAAAGCCTCGTTGATTTCCCAAAGGTCGATATCGTCCGGCGTCAGCCCAGCCTTGGCCAGCACCTTCTTCGCTGCAGGAACCGGTGCGTTGAGCATCAGTGTCGGGCAGTCACCGATATTGGCGGTCGCGACGATCCGCGCGCGCGGCTTCAGGCCATGTTTGTCGGCATAATCCTTCGAGGCGATCAGGATGGCAGCAGCGCCATCGACCACGCCCGAGCTGTTTCCGGCATGATGAACGCCTTCCCACGAAAGCTCGGGATAGACCTTCGTGATCGACTGACGGAATGTCTGCCCGTCGGGTTGGATCGACATGTCGGCAATCTCGTTGAACGAAGCCTTCAACGCAGCCAGCCCCTCGGCGGTGGTCTGCGGCCGCGGAAATTCTTCATGATCGAGCGCGACCGAACCGTCTTCGTTAAAGACGGTGACGAGGCTCTTCGCGAACCGGCCTTCCCTGATCGCAACCTCTGCGCGGCGCTGGCTTTCGAGCCCGAGCGCGTCGACGGCTTCACGGCTGATCCCCTCCATCGCCGCAATCGCATCGCCACAGACTCCCTGATGCGACTGGGGGTGGATATCCTGCAGATGGCGGTTCCCTGAGCCCATCCCCATCGGCCGCATCCCCGCTTCGCGTTCCTCGGCAGCCATTGTTGCCGTGTAGGACATCATCTCCGTCCCGCCGGCGATCACAAGGTCTTCCATTCCCGACATGACCTGCGCGGCCGCGAGATTGACAGATGTGATCCCGCCGCCGCAGAACCGGTCGAGCGTCATCCCCGACGCTTTGATGTCATAGCCTGCATCAAGCGCCGCCATCCGGCCGAGATCGCCGCCCTGCTTGCCCTTTTGCGTACTGGTCGACCAGATAATGTCGTCAACCTCCGCAGTATTGAGATTGTTGCGATCCTTCAGCGCCTTCAGGACCGTCGCGGCCAGATGCTGGGGGTGCAGGTGCGACAAGGCACCCTTACCGGGCTTGCCAACGCCGCGCGGCGTTCGAACAGCATCAATGATATAGGCTTCGGACATGGAACGATCCTCTCAAATCTCGCGAGACTCAGTGTTGATAGTTCATCCTTGCCCAAGCATGTGCAGCACCGCAAGCCTGCAAAACTATGGCACCTGAAATCTTCATTGCGGCCGATGTCGGCAAGAAATGATATCAAACTTGCCTAATAATTAGGCATATAATCGCGTTTGCCACCGATTCGAACGATCGGGAGACTAATAATCAGGCGTGACACACCCTAATCGGGTAGTTTTTTGCACTGCAGCAATCTGGCACAGCCCTTGCAAAGCAATCTCCGGACACAAAAAAGGGGGTTAGCTTTGAAATTCATCATTGCCATCATCAAGCCGTTCAAGCTCGATGACGTTCGTGACGCGCTCAGCGAAATCGGCGTCTCGGGCATGACCGTTTCCGAGGTCAAGGGGTTTGGCCGCCAGAAGGGCCAGACCGAAATCTATCGCGGCGCAGAATACAGCACCAACATGGTGCCCAAGATCAAGATCGAGGTCGCCTGCGCGAGCGATCTTGCCGAACGCGTTGTCGAAGCCATCCAGCAAAGCGCCAATACCGGCGCAATCGGCGACGGCAAGATTTTCGTTCTCGAACTCGGTCAGGCGGTGCGCATTCGCACCGGCGAAACCGACAGCGTTGCACTCTAGAACAACAGGGGGAAGCATGTTTTCCAAAAAGACTTTATTGGGCCTGACGGGTGGACTTGGGTCTGCTCTGATTGCCCTGCCCGCTTGGGCACAAGACGCGGCGAGCAACCTGGCCGAAGCCGCCGGCAATGCGACGGCAGCCGTCGCCGAGGCAGCACCGGCTGCGGTCGCCGCATTCACGCCCACCGCAGATATGGTCAACAAGGGCGATACGGCCTGGATGCTCACCTCTTCGGTTCTTGTGCTGATGATGTCCGTACCCGCGCTTGCCCTTTTCTACGGCGGGCTGGTGCGCACCAAGAACATGCTTTCCGTGCTGATGCAGGTCTTCATGATCGTCAGCATCGCGGCACTGGTCTGGGTGGGCTGGGGCTATTCAATGGCCTTCACCAGCGGCAATCCGTATTTCGGCAGTTTCGACAAGATTTTCCTCAAGGGCGTTGACGCAACCACCCTGGCCGCGACATTTTCCAATGGGGTCTATCTGCCCGAATATGTGTTCATCATCTTCCAGATGACCTTTGCATGCATCACGCCGGCACTGATCGTCGGTGCATTTGCAGAACGCGTGAAATTCTCGTCGCTGATGGTTTTTTGCGTCGCATGGCTGACCATCGTGTATTTCCCGATCGCGCACATGGTCTGGTACTGGGCGGGCCCGGATTTCCTCAATGCGGCACCAACCGACATGGGATTGATGTGGGGTTGGGGCGCGCTTGATTTCGCTGGCGGCACAGTCGTGCATATCAACGCCGGTATTGCCGGGCTTGTCGGCTGCCTCATGATCGGCAAGCGCGTCGGATTTGGCAGGGAAGCAACACCGCCTCACTCGCTGACGATGACCATGATCGGTGCCTCATTACTTTGGGTGGGCTGGTTCGGATTTAACGCTGGTTCGAACCTTGAAGCCAATGGCATCACGGCCGTCGCCTTCATCAACACCTTCGTCGCGACCGCTGCGGCAGCCGTCAGCTGGACGCTTGTCGAACAGGTCAAGCACGGTCGTCCGTCGTTGCTTGGCGCTGTCACTGGCGCTGTAGCCGGTTTGGTTGCCATTACCCCGGCGTCGGGCTTTGCCCACCCAGGAACGGCGATCATTCTTGGCTTTGTGGTTTCGCCAGTCTGCTTTTTCTTCGTCTCCTATGTGAAGAACAAGTTCAAATATGATGACACGCTCGACGTGTTTGGCGTCCATTGCATCGGCGGCATTGTCGGCGCGATCGGGACCGGGATCGTTGCCGATCCGGCACTCGGCGGCCAGGGATGGATCGACTATACGGCAGCCGTCGCCAAGGCAGGCGAGTACAGCATGTCGGGCCAGGTCATCACCCAGCTTTGGGCCGTGGGCACGACGCTGCTTTGGTCTGGAATTGGTTCGGCCATCATCTTCTTCGTCATCGACAAGACGATGGGTCTGCGGCCATCCGAAGAAGCCGAGCGCGAAGGGCTTGACCTCTCTAGCCACGGGGAGCGCGCCTACAACTATTGACCAGTTTGGGGGCGGGCACCCTCTCCTCTTCCTCAGCTCGCCCCCAATCATCATTGGGCCTTTCCAAACGGAAACGCCCTCAACAGGTTCCTCCTGCGAACCACACTGGGCCGGTGCCGCGATGCACCGGTCCTTTTTTGCTGACCCAGGCGAAGATGCTAACGCACCATCAACCACATATGTTTGCAATCCTGGCACGCATCAGTGCTAACGCCAATGAGATGACATCGCTCTCTGTCCATTTTGCCAAAGCACTCCAGTCCGGTCGGCGCATGCCCAAGCCGGTTGATACGCGTGCAGCACTGCTCGTCTCGCTGCTCAACAAGCGAGCCGTCGCACGCAACATGGGCGCTGAGGAGCTCGAACAGTTGCTGCGCCAGCAGATCCTGTGGTCGTTGCCAACCATAGACACAGCTGAAGAGTCGTCCGAGCGCAACGCGGCCTGACAGGCCACCGTAGCCTATTTCTTCGGCTTCATGAACTTGAAGACAAAGCGGTCGGTTTTCCCACGGACTGCCGGATCGAAGACCAGTTTGGTGTGATCATCGCTGGCCACCCGCAAGTGCTGGCTTTCTCCGACGAATTTGAATCCGCCCCGCTGGAAATCAGCCTTCACGACCGTCGGATCAATCCGGTGCAGCTTGTCCACTGTCGTGCGCGTATCTCCAGCCGGGCCGATGTGATCAACAACACCCACAATCCCGCCCGGCTTCATCGCACTGTAGAGTTTGCGGACGAGCGCATCTGGATCCTGTTCCTTCACCTTATACTCGCTCGAGACCCAGTATGCGTCGTGATAGCTCAAGTGCATGAGCGCAAAGCTGTAGCTGTTGGCCGGTGCCTGGAATTCCTCAAAAGGCTGCTCGAGAATACGGACCTGGGAATTACGCGCGACAATCCCGGCCCATTTGGCCTTGCCCTTCTCGTCGCCCGTAAATTGCGTCGCAAGCCAGGCCGTTACAGTGCCTTTCGGGCCGACGGCATTGGCCATGATCTCCGTATAATATCCGCCGCCTGCTTCATAATCGAGGACGGCATCGCCCTTCTTGATGCCGAGAAAGCGCAGCGTCTCGATGGGCTTTCGCCCTTCATCGAGCTTGATGTCGCTTTCCGCACGCTGCGGAATGGCCAACCAGTCCGGCGCGGCAGTCTTGGCCAAAACAGGTGCAGCGATAAGCGCGGCGATCATGAGCGCTTTCTTCATGGCTTGTCCCCTTCTGGATTATTGCAGGGTACAAAACTGCGCCCTATCGTCGCAGAACGCAACCGGCTTTGTCGAAAGCTGGCACGCCTTGGTCGAACGCGAGTACACATAGAAAAAGGGCGGTGCCTTGCGACACCGCCCTTCTCTTTGTCTGGGCCCCGGCCTTCGCCGGGGTAAATAATCTGGTGATTATTTAAGTTCGACCGTCGCACCAGCGGCTTCGAGCTGGGCCTTGACCTTTGCGGCCTCGTCCTTCGAAACGCCTTCCTTGATCGCCTTGGGCGCCGCTTCCACAGCAGCCTTGGCTTCGGTGAGGCCCAGACCAGTAATGGCGCGGACTTCCTTGATGACGGCGATCTTGTTGCCGCCGTCGCCGGTCAGGATCACGTCGAATTCGGTCTGCTCTTCAGCAGCCGGAGCAGCCGCCGCCGCAGCGGCAGGTGCCGCGACAGCAGCAGCAGCCGAAACGCCCCACTTTTCTTCGAGCAGCTTTGAAAGCTCGGCCGCTTCGAGAACGGTGAGGGCGGAAAGGGAATCAACAATTTTATTCAAATCAGCCATTTTAAGTCTCCAATAGGGCCGTCAGGCCCAAAGTTTATGTTCAACAGTTCAAAAAAGGGTCACGCAGCTTCTTTGGTGGCATAAGCCCCAAAGACGCGGGCCAACTGGCCAGCAGGTGCCTGGACGATCTGGACGATCTTGGTTGCGGGTGCCTGTACAAGCCCCACAATCTTCGCGCGCAGCTCATCCAGCGAAGGCATTGTTGCCAAGGCCTTCACGCCATTCACATCAAGGACAGTGCTCCCCATTGCGCCGCCGACGATTTCGAGCTTGTCGTTCGTCTTGGCAAACTCGACGACAATCTTTGCAGCTGCCACCGGGTCAATGGAGGAGGCCAGCGCGACAGGACCGGTCAGCAGGTCGCTGATCGATTCATACACTGTGCCCTTGGTTGCGATTTTGGCGAGACTGTTCTTCGTGACCTTAAAAGTCGCTCCGCCGTCGCGCATCTTGAGCCTGAGGGCCGTTGACTGGGCAACGGTCAGGCCGAGGTTACGGGTGACAACCACCACATTGACCTCGTTAAAGACGCGGTTCAGCTCTTCGACCACTATCGGTTTTTGAGCACGATCCATGCCATTCTCCTCAACAAGCGCCTGACAGACCATCCGTCAGGCGCGGTTTTGCCTCCGGGCACAAATTGCACCCGTTGGCGTGGCTTTACCGCAGGGCAAAAGCCCATTGGCATTAGTCCGAGGGGAATGGCGACCGGTTGAAGGGTCGTTGAAATTCCGTTCCCCGTCTCGGCAGGACATTAAGAGGAGCTTGGGCGCCTCACCTGCTGTCTCGGACGGTTCCGCCCCCGCCGAAACGGGGGGCAGAATTACGTTATGACGCCGCTATTGCCGCGACATCGAGCTTCACTCCCGGCCCCATCGTGGAGCTGAGTGCAGCCTTTTGCAAATACTTGCCCTTTGCGCCCGACGGCTTGGCCTTGACCACGGCATCGACCAGCGCGTCAAAATTTGCACGCAGATCGGCGGCGGGGAAAGAGGCCTTGCCGATGCCGGAGTGGATGATCCCGGCTTTTTCGACACGGTATTCAACCTGGCCGCCCTTCGCTGCCTTGACTGCTTCACCGACGTTCGGGGTGACCGTGCCGAGCTTGGGGTTCGGCATCAGGCCCTTGGGGCCCAGCACCTTGCCGAGACGACCGACCAGGCCCATCATGTCCGGGGTCGCGATGCAGCGATCGAACTCGATCTTGCCTGACTGACAGATTTCGAGAAGGTCTTCGGCACCGACAACGTCGGCGCCAGCGGCGCGTGCTTCATCAGCCTTGTCGCCACGAGCGAACACGCCCACGCGTACAGTCTTGCCTGTGCCCTTGGGCAAGGTCACCACGCCGCGGACCATCTGGTCGGCATGGCGCGGATCAACGCCCAATGCGATCGCGACTTCAATGGTTTCGTCGAACTTCGAGGTTGCGTTTGCCTTGATGAGGGCAATTGCCTCGTCAACACCGTGCAGCTTTTCACGATCGATCGTGCCGGCCAGCTTCTTTGCCTTCTTGCTCTGGAATGTCATGTTCAGCCCTCCACCACTTCGAGGCCCATTGCGCGGGCGGATCCGGCAATGATCTGCACAGCTGCATCAATGTCATTGGCATTCAGGTCAGCCATCTTCACCTGCGCGATTTCGGCAAGTTGCGACATCTTGATCTTGCCCGCGGAAATCTTGCCAGGCTCTTTCGAACCCGATTTCAGGTTAAGGGCCTTTTTGATCAGGAACGCTGCGGGCGGGCTTTTTGTGACGAACGAAAAGCTCTTGTCCGCGTAGACCGTAATGATCGTCGGGATCGGCATGCTCTTTTCGAGATCACTGGTCGCTGCGTTGAACGCCTTGCAGAATTCCATGATGTTCACGCCGCGCTGGCCCAATGCGGGGCCGATCGGCGGGGAGGGATTTGCGGCACCCGCAGGTACCTGCAGCTTGATATAGCCGCTGATTTTCTTAGCCATTTTTCACTCACTCTATATTTGGGCTAACACCAAAAGCGTTTTGCCTGTTTCAAGTTTAGCGGTTCAGACGAGGCCAAAGCCCCTCCCGCAGTTATTTCGGGGCAAGCCCCGGAATTCTATTTGGCCCGTTCCACCTGCTCGAACTCGAGTTCGACCGGTGTTGCGCGGCCGAAGATGGAAACGGAAACCTTGACGCGGTTCTTGTCGAAATCGATTTCTTCGACAAGGCCGTTAAAGCTTGCAAACGGTCCGTCGAGCACCTTGACCTGATCACCAATCTCGTAATCGACCGAGATCCGCGTCTTGGGTGCAGCGGCGGCGGCTTCCTTGGTATTGAGGATGCGCGCAGCTTCGGCTTCGCTGATTGGCTGCGGCTTGCCCATTGATCCCAGGAAGCCCGTCACTTTGGGCTGGTTCTTGACGAGGTGGTAGACATCGTCATTCATGTTGAGCTTGGCGAGCACATAGCCGGGGAAAAACTTCCGTTCCGCCTGGATCTTCTTGCCACGCCGTACTTCGGTCACGGTTTCAGTTGGCACTTCGACCGCATCGACCAGCGCTTCCAGCCCCAGCCGCGAGGCGTCGGCCATGATTGCGTCGCGAACCTTGTTCTCGAAGCCCGAATAGGCGTGAATGATATACCAGCGTGACATGTGTATTCGTTAAATCCTGTTCGCGCGTCAGATCAGGCTAAGAAGCGACTTGACGATCCAGCTGAAAAAGCTGTCCATTCCAAAGAAGAAAAGCCCAAGCACCGTCGTCATGATGATGACCATCACGGTCGTCATCACTGTTTCACGACTTGTCGGCCAAACGACTCGCGCCGTTTCTGCCCGAACTTGCCGAATAAACTCACCTGGATTGACCCTGGCCATTCCGCCTAATTCCTTGTTTCGACCAACACAGCCCCGCGCCCGGAGCGTTCCGGAATGCGCGATCCTGATGTCGGGATAGCGGCCCTTTAGTGCCGATTCCCCGCGGGCGCAAGCCCGGTGGCAGGAGTGGAGGGGCTCGAACCCCCGGCCCTCGGTTTTGGAGACCGATGCTCTACCAGCTGAGCTACACTCCTAGGCGCCGGACGTGCGGCCTCTAGCGATGCAGAAGCGCAGGCGCAAGCTGGTTTGCCCCGACGTGGAAACACCAAATCGGGCGCATGACCGGCTTCCCGGAGCATGCGCCCGAAAGGGCATTGCCTGTTTGGCAATGAGGCCGGCCCGGTTCGGGGTCGCTCGCCGGGCCGGTTTGGAGTGAGAGGAGCCTAGTGGTTTGCGTTCCAACGGCGGCGACGTTCATGATTGCCCTCCGGACGGTTGGGGCGATGCGGCGGGCGGAACCCTTCAGCACGCGTGACATCGACCGAGCGGGTGACCTGCCCATCGGCGCGCGTGGCCGTCACGTCACGATTGAAGACAGTCGCACCGGTGCCATCCTTGATGTTCTGGTTTGCGGTAAAGCCGGTATCGGTGCGTGTCCGGTTTCCGGATGTGGTGTAGGTTTCACCGCCCCGGGTCGTGTAACTTCCACTGGTCGTAGACCCGGCGTCGGTACGAGTGCGAGTGCGTTCAAAACTGCGGGTCTCGCCATCAAAATTTGTGGCCGAGCCTGAGGCAGTGAAGCCGTCTGCGGTGCGGGCGCGATCATATTCGCGCGTCGCCGTTGCGCCATCGCTGGCACGTGTAACCTGGGTATCGCGAGAAAGTGTGCCAGCATCCTTGTCGCGCACGATGGTGGTTGTGCCGTCATAATTGGGACGATCGATCGTGACAGTCTTTGTCACGGGTTCGGCCATCACAGGACCGGCGAGGATCGCGGCGAGGGCGGGGACAAGCAGGAATTTTTTCATGTCATTCTCCAGTCGTAGGGTGGGGAGCCGACCCGCTCACCTTCCTTCAACGGACAACGCTGGAAAACCCTTCGCTATTGTTGAGCGCGCTGCCTGCGCAGTTCGCGGCGGCGTTCCTGAAGCTCGCGAAGAGCACGCAAGCGCCTCAATTGTTCAAGCCGCTCGGGGGTGCGGAGCCCGTCTCCGGTTTGCGGCTCGACGGACGTCGGCGCGGGAATCGCGCCTGCAACATCCACAGGCAGATCAACTTTTGGTGCCAAAGATATGCCGCGATCCGGAATCAACGGCTCCCGGTCTGGCAGGGCACTGGGTGCGGCACGTTGCTCCTGACGAATTTCCCGGACCCTCTCGACAATTGCTGCCCGCTCAGCCGGTGGCAGACGGCGCAGGACCGGTAGAATTCGGGCCGGACGCACAGGCCTGGGAGGCAGGCCAAGTTCTTCGCGAACCTCCGCGCGCCGTTCGAGTCTGGAGGCAATCTTTTGCGCGACAAACTCGCGGCGCAACTCCCGTCGTTCCTCTAGAGCCAGCGGAGGAGTTTCGACGGACGGTGGATCGCCTGGTGCTGCCTGATACGTTTGATCCTCGCTGACGATCGGTGATTTGATTGTAACGGCCTTTTTTATCCTGGGCTCGGTCTTTTCAGGGGCAATGCTGGCGATCAACGGACCAATCACCAGCATCGTGCGGGCAACATCGCCGAAAATGGCGGTTGCCGCTGCCGCAGCACTCATCAGCCCGAAGGCGAGAGCTCCGACAATCACACGATGGCCACGCACCCATCCACCCCGCCTGTCACGTCGGGTCGGGACCGCGACGGGAAGCGGCGCTTCAGGATGGGTCGCAACCGCGACAACGCGATCCGCAAATCCCTGTGACAGAGAGGGAACGGTGAAGCGGTCAAGCGCGTCGCGCAATGCAGTATCCTGCCGAGGATCGCTCATGCCATGCCTCCCTGAACCGCCGGTCGCAGATCGCAGAGCGCTGCCTTCAGCGCCTGCCGCGCCCGCAGCAGCAGCGATTCGAACGCCTTGACATTCATGTCGAGGATTTCAGCAGCGGCCATGTTTGAACAATCCTCATAATAGGTCAGGACAATCGCGGCACGCTGGCGATCGGGCAGAGCCTGTACAGCCATCATCGCCTTGAGGCGCATCGCCTCCTCATCCACGAGTGCGTCTGCCAACGGGCTTTCATCGACCCTATCCGGCACCTCTTCATCGCTGGTGAAACGGCGACGGCGCAAGCGATCAAGGCAGAGATTCGTCGCGACGCGATTGAGCCACGCCCCGACGCCCGCCCCGCCCGGCTGCCACTTATCTGCCTGTTCCCATAATTTCAGCATCGCTTCCTGCGCCACATCTTCCGCTTCTGTCGCATCACCCAACATGCGCCAACCAATCCTGTGCGCCTTGGCCGCATGCCCTTCGACAAGCGTGCGAAAGGCTTCGCCATCACGCAAGGCGACCCGGGCCATTAGCGTGTCGTCATCCGCGCGAGGCGGCGTCGCAAGATTCATCAACACATTCGTCACATCCCCGAATTACTTCTTAAAACGAACGAAACCATTAAATCCTTCGTGAGCAGCGAAGGAATTTTGCATGCGATCCGTTTAGGGATGAGCAGTGGAAACAAATGGGGTTCTTCATGAAATCGGAAATGGCAGCCATTTTGGCAGGCATCGTGTTCGTTCAGCCTGCACAGGCAGAAACCGAAAAGACTGCGACCAATTGGTCGGTTTCTCTTGCTGGGGGCACGGCGACACTTGAAAACCGTGGCGACCAGCCTTTTGTCAGCATTGGCGTGACGCGCAATTTGAAGAATGGCTATGTCCGGCTTTCTGCGACCCATGTCGACTCCCGCGACGGTCAGGGATTGCTCGGCTCAGTCCCGGCCAAGACCAACCAACTGACGCTCGCCGGCGGAACCAGCTTCGGCCCCGTCAGCCTTGACGGCTATGTCGCCCTTGGAAAGCGCAAGTTCGGCGCCGAAGCGTTTCGGCGCGTCACCGGTCAAACGATCAATATCACCAGCAATGGCAGGACGTCGGCGCTTGGCGCCTCGCTTACCTATGACATCCCGCTCAGCCAACACGGCTTTTTTTCGCCCTTTGCCGCCCTCGACTATAGCCGCGTGGACACGGCGCGTGCGATCGCCGTTCCGGTGCGGGGCCTTGTCACGCAAAAGGAAAAACAGGACGGCGTGACGTTCACGCTCGGGGGCACTGCGCAATTCCTGTTCGGCGCTGAAGATGCTCACAGCATTGGCGCCTATGGCGCATTTGTTACGAGCTCTAACACGACCGCCTATAATCGGGGGACCTCCCCGATTGCGGCGGCGCGGCTGCTTGGTGCACTCGACGTGCCGGGAGCCAAGGACAGCTGGGCCGAATATGGTGCGACAGCCAGCTTCCGCGTGGCCAAACCGCTAAGACTCGATTTGTCGGTGATTCGTACCGCCGGGTTCGGCAATGCCCAATCGACTTCAGGTTCGATAGGCGTGCGTTTCATCTTTTGACGAGATCAGGCGCGGCGACGGTTCAGATCCGCGAGTGGCGCAGGCAAGCTGCCCATTTCATCGATAATAAAGGTCATCAACGCCTTTTCGAAGGGGTCGGTCTGACCATCCAGCGCAATATGTGTCTTCAGCCAGGCCGCTTCATCGGCTGTCATAAGACGCCTGGAATCGAACGCCGGTGATTTTGAGAATGCATCATCCTCGCGCGGAAAGACGGCCTTAAAGGCGTCGAGGATTGTCCCTCGCCCAAGCATTTCGCCCGGCAACATCCGGTTGAAAAACCCGGCAATGCTCGGTGTATTGATCTCCATCTCTGCATTCAGGCGGATCGCCTCTTCGCGCGAAAGCGGCCTATAATCGCTATGTGCCATCAAGTGGTTGGCAACCCCCTGCACGAAGAGCTGGAGCCAGCCCGTGGCATTGCCGCTTCGCAACACCGCATCCTTGATGCGAAAAAGCATATCCGCTTCCTGGACGCCAACAATAACAGCGTCTTCGCCACCGCCTGCAAAAATGAGCCGCCTAAGCAGGCGCACTTCAACTTCATCGATGCAATTGGGCCGAATTGATCCGCCATCGCGCGTTGGCCCGACTCCGCTGGTGATGGTGGCCTCAATCTGGGCGAGCGCATAGGTTTTAAGGGAGTCCGGAGCGTTTTCCGCGTTTTCCAATATCGAAACAATCAGTTCGATTTCGCCAATTGACGCGACACGCCCTTCGCGGTCGGTCCTGGATTGCAGCCAACGGGCGCCATCCGCATCCAAAAAGCCCGGAGGGGGTGTCTGATGAAGCAGAACATGCGCCGCGGCTTCAACGAAAAAATCAATCCACGCCGCCGAGGTTGGCCCGCATCGGTCATTCAGAATGAAAAGCGCATCGATCATGTCGACGCTGATTTCAGCATCGGTCCAGACGGCATCTCGCAACGCCTGCAAGTCATTGTCGCTGATTTGACCGACCTGCACCAGCCGCCTCACCAAATCTGAAAACTCGTAATCCATTGTAAGCCCCACATTTTGTATGAGGGGCTTACCACCAAGGCCTTAACAGCCGGTTGAGGCTAAAAATCGACAGCGATGCCCTTCAGTTCCCAATCGCCATAGCGAACGGGATCCAGCCGAGCGGGATTTGGTTCCGGAGGACGCACCATCGGTTGCGGCTCAGGCACCGGTGGGTTTTTCGACAAATAGGCCGGGGCCTTCAAATGAGGTGGGCGCTTGCTGTTCATACTGGCAATATCGCCGGTGCAGCTTCCTTCGACAAGGGCTGAATTGGTCGCTAGGGCGACCCGATGGACAAGGTACCCGGATTGGCGCCGCGCCGCGCGGCGTTGACGTTGCTTGACGCCGTCCTGCGGCGCGGTCAGCCGCTTGAATCTGCTCTTGGTTTCGCTACTCGAGGCCTGGATAAATCGGAGGACCGCGCGCTGGCGCGCGCCATTGCCAGCGAAACGCTGCGACGGCTGCCCGATCTTGACGCGTTGATTGACAGCGCCACCCGTCAGAACCTGCCCGACGATGCGAAGGCACGGATGGTGCTGCGGTTGGCGCTTGCGCAGGCACTCGTTCTCGAGACGCCGGAACATGCCGCAGTCGCGACCGCACTTCCACTGGTCGATGGCGGCCCTCGTCGTCTGGTGCACGGCGTATTGGGCGCGCTATTGCGTCAGAAGGTCAAATTGCCCGAAACGCCGACCTTGCCAGACGCCGTCCTCCTGCGCTGGAGCGCGGAACTCGCAGCTTTGGCGGGAGCGGCCATGATCGCTTCGCCGGTGATCGACCTGACACTGCGCGACGCAAGCGAAACGCAAAAATGGACAGAAATGCTGGGCGGCGAAAGCTTGATGCCCGGCCATGTGCGCATTCCGCGCGGTGCTGCAATCCCGGACCTCCCCGGCTATACCGAAGGGGCTTGGTGGGTTCAGAACATTGCCGCAGCAATACCTGCCCGCCTTCTTGGAGCTGGCGAGGGTCGGTTGACACTCGATCTTTGCGCGGCACCGGGCGGCAAGACCATGCAACTGGCCGCCAATGGCTGGCAAGTCACGGCTGTCGATCAGGATCGGGCACGGCTTGTGCGTCTGGAGGACAATCTGGCACGCACAGGATTATCGGCGAAGCCTGTCATCGCCGACCTGATGCGTTGGCAGCCGCCAGAACCCGTTGACGCCATTCTGCTTGATGCCCCCTGCAGTTCGACTGGCATATTTGCACGACATCCCGATGTCCTGCACCGCGTTCGGCCACGCGACATTTCCCAGCTTGCCGAGCAGCAGGCTGCAATGATTCAGCGCGTGGCTGGCTGGCTCAAGCCGAGCGGCGTGCTTGTCTATGCAACCTGTTCGCTCGAACAGCCCGAAGGTGAAGATCAGATTGCCATTGCAGAGGCGGCAGGACTCATCCTGTCTGCAATCCAACCACAAGAGATTGGGGCCGGTATCGAGCCAGACCCCAAGGGCTGGTTGCGCGTCCTTCCGGTCAATCATGCCGACGGTTTTTTTATCGCTCGCTTCAAACGGCCCTGAACGCGCCTTGCAGCGGGATGATTCGCTGGCTAGAGCGACCCGCTATGGGAAACCCGGTACTTATAGCCCCCTCCATCCTTTCAGCCGATTTCGCACGATTGGGAGAAGAGGTGCGCGCAATCGACGCGGCAGGCGCCGATTGGATCCATATTGACGTTATGGATGGCCATTTCGTTCCCAATATCACGATCGGGCCGATGGTGGTGAAGGCACTGCGCCCGCACACGAAGAAAGTCATGGACGTCCACCTGATGATCTCGCCAGTCGATTTCATGCTTGACGCTTTCGCCGAAGCCGGTTCGGACATCATCACCGTGCACCAGGAAGCCGGGCCAAATCTCCATCGGACAATCCAGCGGATCAAGGCGCTGGGAAAGAAGGCGGGCGTCTCGCTCAATCCGGCAACGCCTGCAAAAATGCTCGACTATGTCCTTGAGGAAATCGACCTTGTGCTGGTCATGAGCGTGAACCCGGGGTTCGGCGGTCAAAGCTTCATCGAAAGCCAGTTGCGCAAGATCGAGGCGATCCGCAAATCGATCGAGAAGCTAGGCAAGGACATTCGTTTGGAAGTCGACGGCGGTGTCGATCGCCAGACAGCCCCCAGGATCATAGCCGCTGGAGCCGATGTCCTCGTGGCAGGAACAGCGACATTCAAAGGCGGTCCGGACACGTACGCCACCAACATCGCTGCACTGCGCGGTTGACTGGCAAAGACGGCGATGGCCCTGGATGATCATGAAGAGATTCCTGTCGGCAGGCGCCTCGTGCGCGCGCAAGGCGGCGGCGGACAGTCGCTGACCGAGCGATTGACCAGCCAATTCTATCGCTTGACCTGGCGGACACCACTCCACGCGCTCCGACTGCGCGGTCGTTACCCTCTCAAGCTCCTCGCCGTTCCGGATGATCCGGTCACCGGCGATATCGAGACAGGCTCTGCAATGTTGCGCGGAGAAATGCTTTGGCGAGGTGAGCGGGTCAACTGCGCAGACATTGATTTTGCCAATGAAATCATCTCGTCCGGTTTCTCCACCTACCTGCAACGTTTCGAATGGCTTCGCGACCTGGCGGTTGCAGGCCCGAGGGCCCAAGTCGCGCCTGTTGCAGAAATACTCACACGGAAATGGCTTGAAAATCACGCCGACCGGATCAGCGAGCCTGCCTGGCAACCCGATCATTGGGGGTGGCGTATCCTGTTTTGGGCGTCGCATGCCCCGTTGATCCTCTCGAGCACCGACCTGGTCTACCGCTCTGCCGTCCTCAACGGCCTGGCGCGCGGCGCAAGACATCTTGACCGGGCCGCCGATCGTGCGCCCGTCGGACTGCCCCGCATTGCCGCCTGGGCCGGCGTTACAGCTGCCGGACTTTTGATCGCCGGTGGCACACCCAGGCGCAGCTTTGGCGAAGCGGGATTGGCACGTGCGCTCAATTCAGGCTTTTCGGCCGATGGCGGGCTGGTCTGTCGCACGCCTCAAGGGCAGTTTGAAGTCGTGATGCTGCTTTCGATGCTCGCGCGGGTCTATGATGCAAAGCGTCTTGAGATGCCGCCTGCGCTTGGGAATGCGCTGCAACTTTCAGTGCCTCCACTGCTGGGCGTGACGCTCGGTGACGGAGGGCTTTCGAGCTGGCAAGGGAGTGCTCCAATTGCCGGTGCGCGAGTTGAGGCCATTATTGCGGCAAGCGGCGTGCGCACCCGACCGCAGCGTCAGGCGCGCGATTGGGGATATCAGCGTGTCACGGCTGGACAGACGGTGCTTATCATGGATGCAGCACCGCCTCCCGACAGGCGTGTCGCAAATGGCGGGTGCGCATCAACGCTCGCGTTTGAATTGTCAGACGGCGGACACCGGGTGATCGTCAATTGCGGTGGCGCAAATGCCGGAGGCGCTTATGTTTCCCGGACACTTGCCAATGGTTTGCGGACGACCGCGGCGCATTCTTCCCTCGTCCTTGCTGACAGCAATTCGACGGCGCTTCATGCCGATGGCACGCTTGGTCGCGGGGTTTCCGAAATTGAGCTTGAACGGCTTGAGAACGAAGGAAGTAGCCGGATCGAGGCCAGCCATGATGGCTATGTCCGCCGCTTCGGACTGATCCACAAGCGGACGCTGGCGCTGACGAGCGATGGCCGCGAATTGCGCGGAGACGATCTCTTGTTACCGGCCAAGGCCAAGCGCAAGCCATTGACGTCTGCCTTTACGGCACGATTTCACCTTGCTCCGGGTATCGAGGCCACGCCGACTGCAGACGGAATGGGGGCATTGCTCAGGATCGAACGCGGCGCGCTTTGGCAATTCCGTTGTCGGGGCGGAGCTCTGTCCATCGACGAAAGCCTCTGGATCGATGGAGACGCCCGGCCTCACGCAACATTGCAATTGGTCGTCAGCGGCGAAGCGCCACCCGGTGGAGCCAGCATCGGCTGGGTCATGCGCAGGGCGGGCTAAGGTATTTTGGAGGATCAATGACGGACGTGATGATCAAGCGGGCGCTGCTCAGCGTATCGGACAAGACCGGCCTTGTCGCGCTCGGGACCGCGCTGGCAAGGCATGGCGTTGATCTCGTTTCAACCGGTGGCACGGCCAAGGCCTTGCGCGATGCGGGGTTGGTTGTGCGCGATATTTCAGACCTTACCGGCTTTCCTGAAATGATGGACGGACGCGTCAAGACGCTCCATCCCAAGGTGCATGGAGGGCTTCTGGCGGTACGGGACAATCCCGAACATGTCGCGGCGATGCAAGCGCACGAAATCTTGGCGATCGATCTCGTGGTCATCAATCTTTACCCGTTCGCACAAACCGTCGCCAAAGGAGCGCCGCGAGACGAGATCATCGAGAACATCGATATTGGCGGGCCATCGATGGTGCGCTCTGCCGCAAAGAACCATGCCTCGGTCGCTATCGTTACAGATCCGGGCGATTATGACGAACTGATTGCAGCAATGGATGAAAAAGGCGGAACGACGGACTATGAATTCCGTCGCCGCCTAGCCGCCAAGGCCTATGCTGCAACTGCAACCTATGACGCGATGATCAGCCTGTGGTTCGCATTTGCCGACCAGCAGCAGGCCTTTCCCGACACGCTCGCCCTGACTGGATTGAAGCGCGAAGAACTTCGCTATGGAGAGAATCCTCACCAGGCTGCGGCGCTCTATATTCCTGCCGGACCGCACACACGCGGCATTGCCCAGGCCGAGCAGATTCAGGGCAAGGCCCTGAGCTACAACAACTATAATGATGCCGATGCTGCGCTCGAACTGGTCAGCGAATTCCGCGACGGGCCGCCGACAGTGGTGATCGTCAAGCATGCCAATCCTTGCGGTGTCGCGAGCGCCGACACTGTGCTTGAAGCGTATCAGGCTGCACTTGCATGTGACAGTGTCTCGGCCTTTGGCGGGATTATCGCCGTCAACCGCACACTCGATGCAGAGACCGCCGAAGCGATGGCTGGCATATTCACTGAAGTCGTTGCAGCGCCCGACGCTAGCAAGGAAGCAAAGGCGATCTTTGCAAAGAAGAAGAACCTTCGCTTGCTGCTGACCGGTGAATTGCCTGACCCGGCACGTAGCGGGCTGACGATGAAAACGATCGCTGGCGGCTATCTGGTCCAGTCGCGTGACAATGGGCACGTCACGCATGAAATGTTGCAGACCGTTACCAAACGCCCACCGACCGAACAGGAACTGATTGACTGCCTGTTCGCATGGACCGTGGCAAAGCACGTAAAGTCCAATGCAATCGTCTACGCCAAGGGTAGCGCGACAGCCGGGATTGGTGCCGGACAAATGAACCGCCTCGAATCCGCGCGCATCGCCGCTTGGAAGGCAAAAGACGCGGCCAGGAAGGCCGGATGGGCCGAACCGCGCACAATCGGATCGGCCGTTGCATCCGACGCGTTCTTCCCCTTTGCCGATGGCCTGCTGACCGCTGTCGAAGCAGGAGCTACCGCCGTGATTCAGCCCGGCGGTTCGATCCGAGACGATGAGGTCATCAAGGCCGCCGATGACGCTGGTTTGGCAATGGTTTTTACCGGAATGCGCCATTTCCGGCATTAAGGCCTGATTGTATTCGCGCCGAAGCGCGGGCAAGATTTGCGGCAGTCCAGCAGCCGCTCATTCCGCCACGACAGTCAGCCGCCGCTCTTTCGAAACAGCGCCCGGTCTTCCTCGCCGAAGCCCCATTTCCAGATCACGATGCCATATGCGAAAAGGATGCCGGGGATGCCAAAAGCGAGTTCGGCCCATTCGGGCAGGCGAATCGCCACCAGCCCTGCTATAACTCCAGCCGAAGTCGCCCAAACCAGCTGCCATCTCCAGATCGAGACCGGCGCGTCAAGGAGCCGGGCAGCAAGGTGTGATTTGACCAGCGATGCCATCCCCAATGAGAGAGCGAGGGCCGCAGCAGGCGCCACGGCTTGATAAAGCTCCGGAAGATTCTGCTTTCGCGCTCCGATCAGCAACAAGAATGTCAGTCCAGCCTGGAAACCGATCATCAACGTCGAAATCAGGAAATTGCGGTGTCGCGCAATGTAGACCAAGGCCGCTTCGCTTACGACCGCGACTGCTGCGGCGACTTCGGCCAACAGCAGAAAGGCGAGCGCGCCGTTGCCGCCAACAAATGTTCCCCCCGGCCCGACAAGACCCATCAAGGCCTCGCCGGGGATGCCGAGCGATAGGGCTATGCCCACTTGGGCGGCAATGATCCAGAAACCGACCTGGCTGATTTGACGCGCGACGGCAGCCTTGTCGCCTTCTTCCAGCTTGCGCGTGATCACAGGGCCGAGAATCGGATCGAAGCTGGTCTTCAGCTTTTGCGGCAGGCTCGCCACCTGTTGCGCGACATAGTAGATTCCGACCGTCGCGGGCGAGACAAACAGACCAAGGATCGCAAGATCGAGACGCCGGGACCCCCATTCAATACCATCCGCCGCCGCGAGCGGGAGATTGCGCCGAACGAGTCGCGTGAGAACGCCCACATCGACTTTCCAGCCACGCGGTGATCCAAAGGCGCGAAAAAACGGGATGGCCGCTGTCACAAGTGCGGCAGCCATTGACAACGCATAGGCAATCAACAAACCGTCCCGCAGCGAAAACCAGCTCAACGCAAAAGCACCGAGGCTGATAGTCCATGGCTCAACAATCGCTTTTGTGCGTACTGTTGCGCCCACATCATAGCGATAGGCGAGTGCTGCAAGCATCAGGTCCGTGACGGCGAGTGCGGGGATGACAAGCGGAAGAAGCAGTTCGAGCCCGTCGATGTCGCTGTTGGGAAACATGATCTGCGGGACCAGCATCAGCACCAGCATCGGCCCAAGAGATGCGCCGGTAACAAGTATCAGGGCATCCCAGACGCCGCCGTTCTTACCTTCACCCCACATGTGCAACGCCAGCCCGCGCTTGAGCCCAAGCGTGGCAATCTGCGCGACAAATTCGACGACGAGGACAGCATAGGCCAGCCGACCCAGTGCAGCAGCGCCATACCACTGCCCGGCAATCAACAGGAACGGAATCCGCGCGACAAGACGCACGAAAAATCCCGCAATATTGGTCCGCCCGCCTTTGGCAAGGGCTTCGATGTCATCGGGTGGGGCGCCCGGGATCGCGGTCAATGCGCGGCGCCCCAGCTCTTACCCGTACCGATTTCAATACCCAGCGGAACATCCAGCTTTACAAGCGGTTCGGCGGCGTTTGCCATGACATACTCGATCACCCTGCTCGCCGCGGCAACATCGCCCTCCGGCAATTCGAAAACCAGCTCGTCATGGACCTGAAGCAGCATCCTGACGTAGGGGAGCCCCGCATCCGCAAGTGCAGGCAGCATCCTGGCCATGGCACGCTTGATGATGTCGGCACTCGTTCCCTGAATCGGCGCATTGATGGCAGCACGTTCGGATCCGGCCCGTTCGGTCTGGTTTTGAGACGTGATTCGGATGAAGTGCGTCTTCCGGCCGAACAGCGTTTCGGTATAGCCAGTTTCCCGCGCCTTCTGGAGCGTTTGGCTGATATATTGGTTGATGCCGGGAAATCGCTCGAAATAGCGGTCGATCATGGCCTGAGCCTCGTCCGCAGAAATGCCGAGCCGCCCGGCCAATCCCCAGCGCGAAATACCATAGAGCAGCGAAAAGTTGATCGTCTTGGCGCGCCCGCGTGTGTCGCGATTGACCTCCCCGAATAATTCCATCGCGGTCAGCGCGTGGATGTCCTCGCCCTTGGCGAACGCTTCCTTGAGCGCAGGGACATTTGCCATATGCGCAGCAAGCCGCAATTCGATCTGGCTATAGTCTGCCGAGAGCAGGACATTGCCGGGCTCCGCCACGAACGCCTCGCGGATACGCCGGCCAACTTCGGTACGGATCGGGATGTTCTGGAGGTTTGGATCGTTCGAGGACAGCCGCCCGGTCTGCGCGCCGGAGATCGAATAGCTGGTATGGACGCGCCCGGTCTTCGGGTTGACCTGTTCCTGCAATGAATCCGTATAGGTCGATTTGAGCTTGGACAATTGCCGCCATTCGAGCACCTTGCCCGCAATTTCGACGCCTTCGCCAGCGAGCTTCTCGAGTACGGTCACATCCGTAGAATAATCACCCGACTTGCCTTTGCGCCCGCCCTTGAGGCCCATCTTGCCGAACAGGATCTCTCCAAGCTGCTTCGGGCTGCCGACGGTGAAGGGCTGACCGGCAAGCGTGTGAATTTCGCTTTCGAAGCCCGCGATCCCTTCGGCAAATTGAGCAGACATTCGTGCGAGTTCAGCGCGATCGACCCTGATTCCCTCGCGTTCCATTTGCGCCAGAACCGGAATCAGGGGACGATCCACGCGTTCATAGACCCGCGTCACCTTTTCAGCAGAAAGCCTTGGCTTCAACCACCGCCAGAAGCGCAGAGTCACATCGGCATCCTCGGCGGCGTAGCGGGTCGCATCGTTGAGCGCGACCTGGTTGAAGCTCAGCTGAGACTTGCCCGAACCACAAACATCCTTGAAGGCGATGCAACTATGTCCGAAATGGGCAAGCGCCAGCTCGTCCATCCCATGGTTGTGTTTGCCAGCATCAAGATCAAAGCTCATCACCAAAGTGTCGTCGATCGGTGCAACGGTGATCCCGTAGCGCACGAGGACATTCAGATCGTATTTGAGGTTGTGACCGATTTTCAGAATGGAGGGGTCTTCAAGCAGCGGTTTGAGTTTCGCGATGGCAAGGTCAAACGGCACTTGCACCGGATTTTCCGAGAGTAGATCCGTCCCGCCGTGCGCCAACGGAATATAACAGGCGCGATTGAGTCCGGTCGCGAGGCTGATCCCAACCAGACCGGCCGTCATGGAATCGAGCGCATCGGTTTCCGTATCGACCGCGATTGATCCGGCATTATAGGCTTCGGCTATCCAGTTATCGAGCGCCTCGGCAGTCTGGACGCACGCGTACTGATCCCGATCGAATTTCTGGGCCTCCGGTTCCGCACCCGGTGCTGTGGGCGCCGGTTTGGCTTCCTGCCGGAGCATCTTCATCGTCTGATGATCGGCTCGAGGTGTCGTTTCGCCACCAAGCTTTTTAAGCAACGAGGCAAAGCCGTGATGTTCGAGGAAGGCCCGAAGGGGAAGCTCCGGAATCTCCTTGAGGAGGAAATCATTGAGCGACTCAGGCAGCGGCGCGTCTTCCTTCAAGGTGACGAGCACCCGGCTCATCCGTGCCTGTTCGGCAAATTCGATCAGGTTCTCGCGCATCTTTGACGGCTTCATCTCCGCAGCCGCTGCCAGCACAGCTTCAACCGTGCCAAATTCCTGGATCAGCTTGGCCGCGGTTTTCGGCCCGATTCCCGGAACGCCGGGGACATTGTCCGCGCTGTCTCCCATCAGGCCGAGAACTTCGCCCAGCGCCTCTGGAAGAACACCGAATTTTTCGACGACGGCCTGCGGCCCCAATCGTTCGCTCTTCATCGGATCGAGCATGTCCAGCCCTGGCTGGATCAATTGCATCAGGTCCTTGTCGGTTGAAACCACAGTCACCAGCCATCCGACCTTGAGCGCAGCGACGGCATAGGAGGCGATGATGTCATCCGCTTCCAACCCGATCTCTTCGATACACGGCAGCGAAAACGCCCGCGTGGCATCGCGGATCATTGGAAACTGGGGAACCAGATCTTCAGGGGCAGGCGGACGGTGGGCCTTGTAGAGCGGGTAGATATCGTTGCGGAAGGATTTGCCCGAAGCATCAAGGATAACCGCCATATGTGTCGGGCCGTCCGCCTTGTGCAGTGCTTCAGCAAGCTTCCAGAGCATCGTTGTATAGCCATAAACCGCGCCGACAGGTTCATCGCGAATGTTGGTCAACGGCGGTAGCCGATGGTAAGCGCGGAAAATATAGCCCGAGCCGTCGATCAAATAGAGGTGGTTCTGTGGCATTGTTAAGGGTCTAGCGCGTTCGCCGCGCCGGGGCAAAAGCCTATTGTTGCTGCTCGTGATAGGCCGCAACGGTCGCACTGATTCCCTGCATCAGCTCCCACCGTCTCGGGATGGGGGTGCGCGTGTCTGCAATCATCACAACAACCACATAGCTGGTACCATCTGGCGCCGTGAGGATCGCAACGTCGTTGAAGCCGGCAGTTCGGCCCTTGAGATCCTGTCCGGTTCCCGTCTTATGCGCGAACTTCCATTCCGCAGGAACACCACCATGAAGCCGCTGCGGCCCTGTTGTAGAAGTCGACATCAGGCGCAGCAGATATCGGGTCGATTCCGATGATAGCAGTTCGCCACGTTTGAGTCTGAGCAGCGCTCGGGCAATCGCGGCTGGTGCGGCGCCATCGGGAGGATCGGCCAAATAGGCATCCATTGCAGCCGTTCTTGCTTCGCCGGACAATCTGGCACGTGCGGTCTTGAATGTGCCGCTGTCGATATATTCCGGCCGCCAAGTCAGACCGGCAGTTTTTGCCTGAAGGAGTTTTTCGCCAGGGCCGAAGCGGATCGCACCAAGCCCCTTGGCAGAAATAAGGGCCCTGATCGCTTGCGGCCCGCCCAGCTTTCGCATCAGGAAGTCATTTGCTGTATTGTCGCTTCGACGCATCTGCCGATCAAGAAGGTCGGCAATGCTGGTCGTAAAGCTTCCGTCTCCAATCGCGGCCGCGATCGGTTGGTTGAACACCGTCAGATCGGCGCGCGTAAGGGTGACACGGTCGTTAAGATTCATCCGCCCCTTGTCGATCGCATCCATGACGGCCAGTGCCACCCAGAGCTTGGACACGCTTTGTTGAGGCATCAACTCGTCTCCACGCTCCTGGACAATCCAGCTGCCATCCGCGCGCGCAATCGCGATCCCGGTCCGCCCGTCGAATCCTGCCCACAGGGCATGAATGGCCCTGTTGAGCGCCGCCGGTGACGCGCTTTGAGGAATCGGTAATGGCGGCTTGGAGACGGGGCGGGTGATTGGTTTGGGCGGCAATACGACGGGCGGGGGAATCTGGCTCGGCGTTTCCTGCGAGGAGACACATGCCGTTGCCGTCATAATCCCCGCGACTAACGCGATCCGTGCCCGCCCAAACATTGTGCCCTGCCCTATCAGGATGGACGCCGAGCGGAACCATCAGCGCGATGAACGATTCTCCAGAGGCGACAAACCGTTGAGATTACGGTTATTTGGCGAAAAGCAGGTTGGACGGCGCTTCGCCGGCCTTTGCTTTTGCCACTGTTTCCGCTGCACGCAGGACGCGAATCAAGTTGCGGCTGGCAATTTTTTCCAGATCGGCTTGAGTATATCCACGCCGAGCCAGTTCCGTGAACAGCGCCGGATATTTCGACACGTCCTCAAGGCCATCGACCCCGGCCGGCATGCCATCGAAATCTCCGCCCAATCCAATATTGTCGATACCCGCCAGTTTGCGGATATGATCGATATGGGTTGCGACCTGAGCGAGCGACCCTCGCGGGCGCGGATGTTCTGCAACCCAGTCTGCCAATGCCGAAGCCGCCGCGCCCGGATTACCGGGATGAATATATTTGGCCCGCGCATCCTCTGCGGCACGTGTGCCCTCCCAACGGCGAACTTCCTCGCTCACAAAGTCGGGAAGGAACACTACCATCACTATCCCGCCATTTGCCTTCAATCGCCCAAGCACCGAATCAGGCACATTTCGCGGATGGCCACCAATGGCCCTCGATCCCGAATGGCTGAAAATAACCGGGGCGGCGGCGACATCGAGTGCATCCATCATTGTCGCTTCGGAAACATGGCTAAGATCGACCAGCATTCCGAGCCGGTTCATTTCCTTGATGACGGCAACGCCGAATGGCGCAAGCCCGTCAAATTTAGGCGCGTCGGTCGCGCTGTCAGCCCAGGGCGTATTTTTCGAATGAGTGATTGTCATGTAGCGCGCACCGGCACGGTACATCTGTCGGAGCACGGCAAGCGAACTACCGATCGAATGGCCGCCTTCCATCCCGATCAGCGATGCAATCCGTTTCTGCTTGAATGCCGTTTCAATGTCGTCGGCGCTCCGGGCGAGCATCATGTCCTTGGGATAGGCCGCGACAAGTCGTTCGACGACATCGATCTGCTCGGTCACTTCAAGCACCGCTTCGGCCTCGGGCAGAGCAGCGTCCACCCAAACCGACCAGAACTGTCCGCCAACCTTTCCAGCGCGCAAGCGCGTCAGATCGGTATGCATCTTGCCGCCCTTCTGGGTGGCAGTGGCAGACATGTCGCGGAAATCGAACTTCGAGAAATCATTGCCAAATCGGGAGCGAAGCTGTTCGGGTACGTCATTGTGCCCATCGATAACTGGTGAGCGGGCCAGCGCAGCGCGTGCGGTTTCCTCCGGCGTTGCCGCCTGAACAGGATTGGCCAGGGACATTGAGAGCATAAAAGAACCAAATAGGGATTTTAATGCTTGCTTTTTCACATTTGTTCTCATAATATTCCCTCGTCCGATCTCACGAATCGGGTTCTTTGAAACGTGAATAAACTTTTCGGCCTCGCGCCGACCTGGCGGGGGGGGTTTGGCAGGACTTCCGCCACGCCGCAAGGCGACGCGCCGAACGCGCCACAACGATTTACTATTGACATTGGTGTTAGTAAAGGCTAACGTCCATCCTTCGAAAACACGAGCGCCGACCATGACTCCGACTGTATTCCGCCATCCCGACCGCGAACCGCCGCGTTTCCGTCCGTTCAAGGCGCTCTCCCATTTCCGCAAACTGCTCAAGGACAAGGAAGACACCGAACAGGTCTTCCACATCTTTGAATGCCTGCCGCGCAAGGGTTTCCTGCCCGAGGCCAAGGCCTTTATCGACAGCCAACGCGGACAGGCGCTGATGGCTAGTGAGCCGTTCCTGCCGACAATCCTCGACGATCATGATACGCTGAAGAAATTGCCTGCCGGAACGGTGGGCCGCGCCTATGTCGACTTCGTGGAACGCGAAGGCCTGTCTGCTGCCGGTCTGGTCGCCGAAAGCGACAAGATGCGCCGCGGCCGACCGGTCTTTAACGACCAGATCCAATGGTATGCCAACCGGCTGCGCGACACGCACGATCTGCTGCATGTCTTGACCGGCTATGGCCGCGACGGACTGGGCGAGCAGTGCGTACTGGGCTTCACCTATGGCCAGAACCGCAATCTCGGCAACGTCTTCATTGCCTATCTGGGCGGCCTCGAGCTCAAGCGGCGCATCAAGACAAACGCGCCGGTCTTCGCAGCCATCCGCCAGGGCCAGCGCCACGGCACAGCGGCACCGAAGATCATCAACGAGGATATTAGGGCTCTGCTTGCCGAACCGATCGAAGCGGCCCGCAAGCGGCTGGGCATCGGAAGCCCGACGCAATATCACGCGGCGCACGGCGCCTATCGGGCACGGGGCATCGATCCGTACAATTTCCTGGCGGCGGTCGCTTAGGAAGTTTCATCCTCCCTGAAGCTTGCTTCGGGGAGGGGGACCGCCGCAAAGCGGTGGTGGAGGGGCCTCTAGCGTCGGCACAAGACCAATCGCACCAACCCATCAGCGACGGCCTCTGCATTGGCCAGCACATCGTTCGCCGCAATCCGGATGGTCTCAATCCCCTGCCCGGCAAGCCAAGCATCTCGAACCATGTCGCGGGCGGGCCGGTCGCCCATATCGTGGACGATTCCATCAATCTCGATCGCAAGCTTTGCTTCGGCGCTGTAGAAATCGAGTACGTAAGGGCCGATCGGATGCTGGCGGCGGAAGCGGACGCCCTCGGGCCGTGTACGCAGAATCAGCCAGAGTTTGACTTCGGGAAGAGTCATCCGGCGACGGATGTTGCGCGCCATTTTGACGGTGCGTGGCAACTTGCTCCGCATTGCCCCTCCACCACCTCTTCGAGGTGGTCCCCCTCCCCGAAACTTCCTTTCAGGGAGGATTACACAAGGCCGAACCGTTCAGATGCACCCGCTACATCCTCCCCAAGCTTCAGCTTGGGGAGGGGGACCGCCCCGAAGGGGTGGTGGAGGGGCCTTACGCCATCAGCTTGGGGAAGAAGCCTTCATGCGCGGTGCGGAGATCGGTAAGCGGAATCTTGCTTCCGGCCAAGTCAAGCGTCACGCCGCCCGTCGTCCCTACTCTGCGGAAAGACTTGAAAACAACTTCATGGTGATCGAACAACTCAAACATTACGGTCGGGTTGCTTGTGGTCACGAGGTACCGCGCCTGATCCTCTCCAAACCACCAACCGGCATGTGTAAGTTCATGAAAATGTTCCGCGGTCGCGCCAATTCCGCCAGCGAGCGCCATTTCGGCGAGTCCGACGGCAAGACCGCCGTCGGAGAGGTCGTGAACGGCGGTGACCGCGCCGCGCTCAATAAGAGTCCGCACTGTCCAGCCGCAGTTTAGCTCAACATTCGGATCCACCGGCGGGGGCGGGCCATCTTCGCGACCATATAGTTCGCGGAGCCAGATGGACTGGCCGAGATGCCCTCGATTTTCGCCAATTAGCCAGATTTCCTCCCCTTCAGCCTTGAACCCGATCCCGACAGCCTTCGTCCAGTCTTGCAACAACCCGATCCCTCCAATGGCGGGCGTCGGCAGAATCGCACTGCCCGTTCCGTCGTCATTCTTGGTCTCGTTGTAGAGCGACACATTGCCGCTCACGATCGGCATGTCGAGCGCCAGGCAGGCCTCGGCCATCCCTTCGATGCAGCCCACAAATTGCCCCATGATCTCGGGCCGCTGGGGGTTGCCGAAATTCATGCAGTCGGTGGTCGCAAGCGGGGTTGCGCCGACGGCGGTCAGGTTGCGGTAGCATTCGGCGATGGCCTGTTTGCCGCCTTCATAGGGGTCGGCATAGCAATAGCGCGGGGTGCAATCGGTGCTGATCGCCAGCGCCTTTTGCGTGCCGTGGATGCGAACGACGGCGGCATCGCCGCCGGGGACCTGCAGCGTGTCTCCGCCGACCTTGTTGTCATACTGTTCCCAGATCCAGCGGCGCGAGGCGATGTCCGGGCTGGCCATGAGCTTGAGCAGGTCGGCAGCGATATCGGTCGATTCGGGGATATCGGTGAGCGGCGCAGGTGGCACCGTCTTTACCCAGGGCCGGTCATAGGCCGGGGCATCGTCCGCCAAGGGCCCGAGCGGAATATCGCACACCGTCTCGCCGTTGAATTTCAGCACCATATGCCCAGTCTCGGTTACATGGCCGATCACGGCGAAGTCGAGTTCCCACTTCTTGAAGATGCCTTCCGCAAAATCCTCGCGGCCGGGCTTCAGGACCATGAGCATGCGTTCCTGCGATTCAGAGAGCATCATCTCATAGGGCGTCATGCCTTCCTCGCGGCACGGCACCTTGTTCATGTCGAGTTCGATGCCGACCCCGCCCTTCGAGGCCATTTCGACGCTCGACGACGTCAGCCCCGCCGCGCCCATGTCTTGGATCGCGACAATCGCGTCCGAGGCCATGAGTTCGAGGCAGGCCTCGATCAGAAGTTTTTCGGTGAAAGGATCGCCGACCTGCACGGTCGGGCGCTTCTCCTCCGAATCCTCGGAGAAATCGGCTGAGGCCATCGTCGCGCCGTGGATGCCGTCACGTCCGGTCTTGGAGCCGACATAGACAATCGAATTGCCGGGGCCGCTTGCCGCTGAATAAAAGATCTTGTCGGTATCCGCGATCCCCACCGTCATCGCGTTGACGAGGATGTTGCCATCATAGGCCTTGTGGAAATTCACTTCGCCACCAACCGTCGGCACCCCGACGCAATTGCCATAGCCGCCAATGCCACGCACCACGCCTGAGATCAGGTGGCGCATCTTGGGATGGTCGGGCCGCCCGAAGCGCAGCGCGTTCAGATTGGCGATCGGCCGCGCGCCCATCGTGAAAACGTCGCGCAGGATTCCGCCCACGCCGGTCGCCGCACCCTGATAGGGCTCGATATAGGAGGGGTGGTTGTGGCTTTCCATCTTGAAGATCGCCGCCTGCCCGTCACCAATGTCGACAACGCCCGCATTTTCGCCGGGGCCGCAGATCACTTGCGGGCCGGTGGTCGGCAGTTTTTTCAAATGGATGCGCGAGGATTTATAGCTGCAGTGCTCCGACCACATCACCGAGAAAATGCCCAGTTCTGTGATGTTCGGCTCGCGCCCCATCATCGCGAGGACGCGCTGATATTCTTCCGGGGAAAGGCCATGCTCGGCGACGATTTGGGGTGTGATTTCCGACATGGCCGCGCCTTAACGGGGCCAAGCGGTTTAGCCTAGCCCCTTCACCCATCCAACGGCCGGATCATCGAAATCGACCACCTCGCCCAGTTCATAAACGTTGCGATAGCCATAGGCCGCAAGGTTGATGAAGGTCTGGATATTGAGCGAAACCGGCGCGGACTTGAGCGCGACGGGCGCCTTGTTGTTCGAGAAGTTGTTGTTGCAATAAATCAGGATCGGTCGCTTCGCATCAGGCAGGGCCGCGGCCAGCGCTTCGGCTGTAAAGTCGGTCAGCGGCAGGTTGATCGCGCCATCGATATGCCCTTGAGCAAACGCATTGGCCGAGCGTGCATCCAGAATGACGGCTGTCCCGGCCTTGGCCTTGAATTCGGCGAGGCTTACCAGCCGTTTGGCACGCGTCGGTCTCACTTCATGAGCAAGCCGTTCGAAGCCGGGATAATCGATCTGCGGATTGGTTGCCGGTTTTTCCGCAACTGCTGTTCCGGCCGCTGCAATCATTGCGAATACCACAAATCGGATCGGTTTCATCACGCATCTCCCACTCATACATCGAACAATGAGATGCTGCGCGCTTGCACCTAAACCGGGGCTGAACGGCCAAAAGGCGCCGCACTTTGGCAAAATCCCTCGGCCAGTTTAGTCTGCGGTTGCAGTCCGTCCGCGCCCAACCCAAAAGGCAATCGCCGCCGCCAGCCCATAGGCAAAGAGCCCGAGGATCGACTGACTGGAATCCAATTCGGTCGGCTGCGGTGCGAACCAGTTGAACGCCTGCAGCCCGAGCAACACGGCAAGAAGAACGCCAAGCGGCCATGCCTTGCCTTTGGTCGCCCGCGCAAACAACCATGCGCTCCCGAACAGCAAGCCGATCTCCAGTGGCATTTCGATGGCAGGATAGTTCCACAGCCCGAAACCAAGCTTGGGCGGGCTGCCCGCAAGCGTCAGATCTGGCTGGTGGACGAGAAGATCAAGCACCCAGTGCGACAGGACGACGGCGCCGGCAATCACCCCTGCCGTCCGGTTGCGGAGCCACAACCAAATGATGATACCAAAGCCCAAAGCCCAGCCCGTCGCGCCGAGCAGGCTGTGCGTCCAGGGCATGTCATAAAGATCCATATTGTTCATTGCCGTGATCCCAGGCGTCAGCCGCATCTTTTCGCCGCCGGTCAGCACCAGGCTGAAAAAACCGAAATCGATCAGTTGTGCCGCAACAAACAACGTGCCCAGCTTCGGGGCTTTGGGATGTGCTGCCGCAGCAAAGGCCGCACTGTAATGCCCGACAAACATTCTCTCTCTCCCCCGCTAGTCGCCGCTACCCCCAGAAATGCTCGCGAAACCACTTGGTGACAATATATTTGGTGCCAGCCGTGACTGGGCACCCCTCATGGAGTGTCAGGTCATTGGGCACACCGTTCGCATCCATATTGTTCCACACGACAAGCATGGCCGTGCGCGGCGACACGCACAAGCCCGCGCTCGGGAAGTTTGTTTCGCCCCCGCCTTCGGGCTCATTGAGATAGATCATCGCTGTCCAGCTGCGTTGCCCGCCGCGCGGCCGTTCCAACTGCCAATAGGCCTCCTTGGTGTGAAAAAAATCATGATGCGGCTTGAACTGCTGGCCGACGGCATAGCGTTGTCCCTGAAGCGTTTCGCCGCTACGCTTGTCGACCCCCATCAGCTTGCAGATGCGCCCCTCAATAATCTGGACAAGCGGGTGAAACGGATCGAGATCGCCACTGGAACTGGTCCGAAAGCCAGGTATCTCGGTGCCTTCGTAAAGCGTAGATGGGCGACTGGTGGCATCAATCAACACCATCAGGTCAGTGCATTCCTGCGCAGTCAGAAATCCCTGTACGATGTAGAGATCAAGCAAACCCGAAGTAACGGTTTCAACGCGCTCGTGGCGCGCGAGCCGCTTGCGGACACTCCTGCCCATTTCGATGAGCCTTTTTGACCCGAGATTCGCCTTTTCCGCCGCACTCACTCGATCACCCGTCCCCATACCATTACGAACCCCACCTTTTCCAACAACCTGATGTTGGCAAGGGGATCGTCATAGACGGCAATCATATCGGCAGAATAGCCCGGCGCAATGCTGCCGACCTGATTTTCAAACCCGGCCAGTTCTGCCGCATCCATTGTCGCGCTGGCTAGCGCCAGCGTCAGGCAATCCGGCTACAAGAAGAACCCGTAGATCGCGTCGACCACATAGCCCGAACGTGTGTCGACCAGCAGAACATCGTCATAATAGCGCACCCAGCGGCAGCCATATGGCGCCGGAGGCAGGCGATATTCCCATGGATCGTTCAGCCAGTAGCTGTGTCCGAAGAAAAGCGAGTCGAGGTAGATGCCGATCCCGAACCGCCGGTACCCGTGCCGATAGCCATAGGGATTGTAATAGCGCGGCTGCCGATAATGGTGGCGATACTGGTTGCGATAGCCCTGCCAGTCATAGCGGCGGTCATTGCGCCACGTCCGATTCCAGTCGCGATTATTGTAACCGTTGTGCCAATCACGGCCATAGCGATTATGACCGTCACGCCGTTCCCAGCGACCATTGTCTTCCCGGTGCCAGCCACGATCATCGCCCTCGAAACGGCGACCATCCCGATTGCCATCCCAATGACGACTATTGTTCCGATCGCGATCAACACGGCCATCGCCAAAATTGCGTCCATCCCATTGACGACCGTCACGCTGGCCACCAGCATTGCGATCGCCATCCCAGCGCCGCCCGTCGCGTTGCGGCGGCGGAGACTGACTTTGATCGCGATTGGCTCGATCGTTCCAGTTGCGGCCGTCGTTACGATTCGCATTGTTCTGGCGGCCCTGCCAACCTCGGTCCTGCGTCTGGGCGGGAATCTGAGGGGGATTGTTGGTCGTCAAAACGTCGCCCCGGCCCTGCCAGTTGCGGTTGCCGCCCGATTGACCGGAAGGGAGCGCTTGAGGAAAAGGCGCCGTTGGCACCTGAGGCCGGACCTGCCGATCCCCCCAATTGCCGCGCCGAACATTGTCTGGCTCCACCTGTGCCTGGCGCTGCTGGCGTTCTTCGCGTGCCTGCGCCATCGATTCAAAACGTGCCGAGCGAGCCTCATTGGTGACAGGCTGGGCGGGGCGGGCCTCCTGGGAGGATTGGCGTTCCTGCCTCTCTCGTCGTGGGGCTGGTTCACCCGCGTTCATCCCGTCATTACCGCGGAACTGTGCATAGGCCGGAATGGATGTGGCAGATGCCAGCAACAAAGCGAAGGTCAACATACGCATCGTCAGTACTCCTCGCACGACCCCGACGTCATGCTCTTCAGCTTTTTGCGCGTCCCGAGATGAGCCGATGCTTAATGAGACTGAAAGCAACCAGAAAGCTGTCAGCGCTTGCGCGGTGTCAGCGCCGGTACTGCGCGCGCGGCGTCTGCCGGCGAAATACCGGGTGGCGGCGCGGCGACTATGACTTCGCGTCCGGCGGTCATTGCAGCCGCCCGCCGGATTGCCCGCCGGATTCTGGGATAGGTTCCGCAGCGACAGATGTTCGTAATTGCCGCATCTATATCGCCGTCGGTCGGGTTGGGATTGTTCTTCAGCAACAGCGCTGCGGCCATGATCATCCCGGACTGGCAATAGCCGCATTGTGGCACGCTTTCCGCGGCCCAGGCTTGCTGGACCGGGTGACTCCGATCGCGCGAAAGGCCTTCGATTGTTGTTACCATCGTGCCTTCAAGCGATGCGATCGTAACCTGGCATGACCGCACGGCGCGGCCATCCACATCGACCGTGCAGGCTCCGCAGTCGCCGGACCCACAGCCATATTTTGTTCCGGTCAGGTTCGAGGCATCGCGCAGCGCCCAGAGCAAGGGCGTTTGAGTATCCATCCGGTATTCAACCGGCTGGTTATTGACGGTGAACTTGGTCAAGATGCTCTCCCGGCGCTTCTGGCCGCGCTATTGCACGATTTCTGGCAATCTTTCGAGCCTAAAACGCCTGCTCAAGGCGTTCGCGCAAGAAACGCGCCGGATTGGGATCGTTTGACGATTGGCTCAACTTTCGATCGAGCCTCTGGATCCGTTGGTATAGGTCCTCGCTTGATCGGATCAGGTGTTGGGCTTCCTCGGGGAGACTGCTGACAGTCGCTTCATCGCTTCGTGCTGCGGCAGCGAGCGGGTTTGCAGCGGCTTGCCGGGCACGCCGCGACAAAAGCCATGCGATCGAATGCATCAGACGGGTCGTGACTTTCAGCGACTCGCAAGAAAAGCTGACGCGCTGCAGCGGGGTCATGTCCACTCGCGCGTCGCGCCCGAACTGGTCGAAATAGCTCCGCGCCTCATCGGCCAGAACCATCGATTCCATGTACAGCATGTCGACGAGTTTCTCGGTCATGCCTCCGGCTGATTTCATGTCTGACTCGCAAGTTTTATCACGCACTCTACATCGCATATCTTCGCGGACCGGGGAATTGCGATTGAAGGTAAACGCCCACACATCAAAATTCGGTTCAGGCGATGATATCGGGAACGAGTCGGCTCTCGAGCAGCTGGATCTCGTCCTTGACGCGCAGCTTGCGCCGCTTCATCCGTGCAACCTGCAATTGATCCGTGCAGCCGCCCAGCTGCAGCGCAAGAATCGCGGCATCAAGGTCACGATGCTCCTCACGCAGCATGCCCAGCCGGTGCTCGATCTCCTGCATTTCAATGGGTGATGCCAAAAGATCGTTCCCGCTTCGCCGATTCTCATCCTCAATTGGTCGCATTCACCATAATGAATGCGAGACAGGCAAGGCTTTTAGTGATTTACTCTGATTCGCAGTCAACAATGGAGAGTCGCTGATGGAAGCCAGCCATGTTCACAGCCTTGAAATCAGACACGCCGGTCTCGATCGCCTGATCGAGGAAGAGGCGCGCAGGCCCGCACCGGACGAGACAAGAATCGCCCAACTCAAGAAAGAAAAACTCAGGATAAAAGACGCACTGTCGCTCCATTAGGAGCGGCGCACCGTCATCCTGCCAAACGTCAGCCGTCGAGAATCAACTCGATGGCCTGAGTCACATGCGCAATGTCAGCCATGCCGTCGACCCGACGTACAAGTCCGCGCGCCTCGTAAATCGGCAGGATGGGTTCTGTCTTTGCGCGATATTCGGTCATGCGGGTGCGGACGGTTTCCTCGTTATCGTCTGGCCGCCGCTTGAATTCGGTCGAGCCGCATTGATCGCATTTGCCCGCGATCTTGGGCTGCTTGAACCGGTCGTGATAGCCTTCGTTGCACTTCGCACAGGTGTAGCGCCCGGTGATCCGCTCAACGAGCGCATCTTCGTCGACATCGAGTTCGATCACGTAGTCAAGCGTGCGCTTGCGATCTGAAAGAATGGTATCGAGAGAGACTGCCTGGGCGGCTGTGCGAGGATAGCCGTCAAAGATCGCGCCCGTGCCCGGTTTCAAATCGTCAAGCGCTTCGCCAATGATTCCCGAAACGATTTCATCAGAGACCAACTCTCCGGCCTCCATCACCGCTTTGGCCTTGAGTCCGGTTGGCGTGCCTGCCTTGACAGCAGCGCGGAGCATGTCTCCCGTTGAAAGCTGGACCATGCCGCGCTCATCAACCAGGCGACTTGCCTGCGTGCCCTTTCCTGCGCCTGGTGGGCCCAGCAGAATGATATTCATGTGTTTCGCTCCCCCGGCCCGCCCTGTTCTAGCGACGCAGGCCACCCTTCAGCTTCGCCTTTTTGATCAGGTCACCATATTGGTGCGCCAGCAAATGGCTCTGGATCTGGGTGACCGTGTCAATCGTGACGTTGACGACAATCAACAGGCTGGTTCCGCCAAGATAGAAGGGAATGCCAAGCGCCGTGACCAGATATTCGGGTACGAGGCAGATAAAGGTCAGATAAGCCGCGCCGATAACCGTGATCCGCGTCAACACATAATCGAGATATATTTCAGTGTTCTTGCCCGGCCGGATGCCGGGGATGAACCCGCCATAGCGCTTGAGATTGTCTGCCGTTTCCTCCGGATTGAACACAACCGCCGTATAGAAGAAGCAGAAGAATATGATGCCTGCGGCATAGAGCGCCATGAACAGCGGCGAGCCGTGCTGCAAATTCTGCGTGATCGAAAGAACGATATCCCCCCAGGTGCTTTCACCCGCCACCTGGTTGCCCGCGAATTGCACCAACGTCAGCGGCATGAGCAGCAAGGACGATGCGAAAATCGGGGGAATAACGTTTGCCGTATTGATCTTCAGTGGCAGGAACGACTTGTCCGACTGCATCATGCCGCGCGCACTTTGGCGCTTGGGGTACTGGATCAGAACACGGCGCTGCGCGCGTTCCATGAAACAGATAAAGGCGATGAGTCCGATCACGAGAATGAGGATGCCGAAAATCAGCAGCGGAGACATGGTTCCCGTCCGTCCGCCTTCGAACACGTTGACCAGCGCGCGCGGCAATTGTGAAACGATCCCAGCCATGACGATCAGCGAAATGCCGTTTCCGATACCCCGGCTGGTAATCTGCTCACCCAGCCACATCAGGAACATCGTGCCGCCAAGCAGCGCCGTGACACATGCGACACGGAACAGCATGCCAGGCTCGACAACGGCGGATTGTCCGGAAGTCGCGCCCCAGCTTTCGAGCCCGACCGCGATGAAATAACCCTGGATGATCGTCAGCGCGACAGTCCCGTACCGCGTATACTGGTTCAGTTTCTTGCGCCCACTTTCACCTTCCTTCTTGAGCGCACCCAAGGCCGGAGATAGCGACGTGGCAAGTTGCACAACGATCGAAGACGTAATGTAGGGCATCACGCCCAGCGCGATGAGGCTCATCCGCTCCAGCGCACCGCCCGAGAACATGTTGAAGAAATCAAGCACGCCGCCTTTGGTGGTATCGAACTGCGCCTGGAGCGCGACCGGATCGATACCGGGCAGCGGCACATGGCTCAGCAGGCGAAAGACAACCAGCGCGGCCAGCGTGAACCAGATCCGCTTCTTGAGTTCGGTTGCCTGCGCGAAATTGTTGAGGCTGAGGCTCGCGGCCATTTGGTCAGCAGAGGTTGCCATAAAACTGGTTGGACCCTTGAATGAAAAGGCGGCAACAGAACCCGATCAGTCCTGCGCCGCCCCTATATAGTGCCTGATCCGCGCAAGGAAAGGCGCGGAAGCGAGAAAGCTCAAGCCTTGTGCGCCGCAATCCGGGCGGCCCGGACCTTGCCCTTCTTGGCCGCAGCCTTTTCGGCAGCCGGCACGACAACGATCACATCGACCGAGCCACCCGCCTTTTCGATCGCGGCCTTGGCGCCAGCGGACACGCCAGCGACGTTGAACTTGAGCTTGGCCGAGAATTCGCCCTTGCCAAGAATGCGCACGCCATCCACGCCGCCACGAGCAACACCTGCAGCCTTGAGTGCCGCATGATCGATGACCGCCTTGGTATCGAGCTTCTTGGCATCGACCAGTTTCTGGATCGAGCCGAGATTCACTTCGGCAAAATCCTTGGCAAAGATATTGTTGAAGCCTCGCTTTGGCAGACGCATGTGGAGCGGCATCTGGCCGCCCTCAAAACCGTTGATCGAGACGCCCGAGCGACTTGTCTGGCCCTTCTGGCCGCGACCGGCGGTCTTGCCCTTGCCGGAGCCAATGCCCCGGCCAACACGCATGCGGCCCTTGCGGGCACCATCATTGTCGCGGATTTCGTTCAGTTTCATGTCTTGCACTCGCTTTCGCTATGTTCGCGCTGAGAAAATTCGTGAGAAAGGCTTAAGCCACCACCTCGACCATGTGACGAACCTTGCGAATCATGCCCTGGACTTCAGGGCTGTCCTCGAGTTCGGACACGCGGTGCATCTTGTTGAGCCCCAAGCCAACGAGCGTCGCGCGCTGGTCCTTGGTGCGGCGGATGGGCGAACCCGTCTGCTTGATCTTGATTTTCGCCATGTCGATTACTCCACAATCGCTTCGGCATCAGCCTCGGCGGTCTGCGAACCACCACGGCCGAGCAGATCTGCAATCTTCTTGCCACGACGCTGCGCCACCGATTTGGGGCTGGTCTGTTCCTTGAGCGCCTCGAAAGTCGCCCGGATCATGTTGTAGGGGTTCGATGTGCCGGTCGACTTGGTCACCACATCGGCAACCCCGAGCGATTCGAACACGGCGCGCATCGGGCCACCGGCGATGATGCCAGTTCCCTGAGGTGCCGAGCGGACATGGACGAGACCCGCACCGAAATGGCCACGGCCATCATGATGGAGCGTCCGGCCTTCACGCAGCGGTACGCGGATCATCGCCTTCTTCGCGGCCGCCGTTGCCTTCTGTATCGCTTCGGGCACTTCGCGCGCCTTGCCATGGCCATGGCCGACCCGGCCCTTGCCATCGCCGACCACGACGAGTGCTGCAAAGCCGAAGCGTTTGCCGCCCTTCACCGTTTTCGAGACGCGATTGATGTGAACGAGCTTTTCAATCAGCTCTTCGCCACCCTCTTCAGCACCCTGGCCACGACGGTCATCACGACGCCCGCGATTGCCATCACGGCCACCGCGTCCACCACCGCCTGCACGATCGCCGCCGCCACGTCCGCGACCGCCACGGGGGCCACGACCCTCGGGAGCCGCCTCGGGGGCTGCAGCTTCAACAGCGACTTCAGCGCCCTTGTTTTCGGTTTCGTCAGCCATTTATCAGAACTCCAATCCGCTCTCGCGGGCCGCCTCAGCAAGCGCTTTCACACGCCCGTGATACAAAAAACCTCCGCGATCGAACACAACCTTGGTTACGCCAGCTTTCTTGGCGCGTTCGGCAATCGTCTTGCCCACCGCAGTTGCGGCATCCATCGTCGCGCCGGTTTTGGCACGCGCATCCTTTTCGAGCGTCGAGGCCGCAACCACCGTTGTACCGGCTTCGTCGTCAATGACCTGCGCATAGATATGCCGGCCCGAACGGTGAACGGAAAGACGTGCGCGCAAGCCACGCTTTGCCAGAAGCGAAGTACGAACGCGACGACGCCGCTTTTCGAAGAGTGACAGCTTGGCCATTATTTCTTCTTACCCTCTTTGCGGAAGATATACTCGCCGCGATATTTGATGCCCTTGCCCTTGTAAGGCTCCGGCTTGCGCCAGCGACGGATTTCCGCAGCAAACTGGCCGACCTTCTGGGCATCTATGCCCGAGATTTCGATGGTCGTCTGATCCGGCGTTTTCACTTCAAGGCCTTCGGGCACTTCAAGATCAACATCATGGCTATACCCAAGCTGAAGTTTCAGCTTGCGGCCTTGCGAATTCGCGCGATAGCCAACGCCGGTGATTTCCAGTGTCTTGGAGAAACCGGTTGTCACGCCGGTCACCAGATTCTGGATCAGCGTGCGCTGCATTCCCCAGAAAGAGCGGGCGCGCTTGGTTTCATTGGCTGGCTTTACCGAGAGCATGCCGTCTTCAAGCGCATAGGTGACTTCGCCTTCCATCGGAAGCGACAGGGCGCCTTTTGGCCCAGTGACCGAAATCACCCCGCCTTCGAGCGACGCCGTGACACCTGCCGGGATCGAGACCGGCTTCTTGCCTGTGCGGCTCATCAGAATACCTCCGCCAATACTTCGCCACCAACATTCTGGTCGCGCGCCTCTGCGTCCGACAGAACGCCTTTGGGCGTCGAAACAATGACAATGCCCAAGCCATTGCGGACGCGGGGCAGTTCGGACGAACCCGAATAGACCCGGCGGCCCGGCTTGGACACGCGGGCAACATGCTTGATCGCAGGCTGTCCCTCGAAATATTTCAGCTCGACACGCAGGCCGGCATGGCCCGCAAGCTCTTCTTCCGAATAGCCGCGGATATAGCCTTCGCGCTTGAGCACCTCGAGAACGTTCGCGCGCAGCTTGGAGGCCGGCGTCATGACGCTGTCCTTCTTGGCGCGCTGTCCGTTGCGGATGCGGGTGAGCATATCACCCAGTGGATCGGTCAATGCCATCTCGTTTAACCCTTACCAGCTCGACTTGGTCACACCGGGGATCAGGCCCTTATTGGCCAGATCACGCAGCTGAATGCGACACAGACGGAACTTGCGATAATAAGCGCGCGGACGACCGGTCAGCTCGCAGCGATTGCGGACCCGTGTCGGGTTTCCGTTCCGCGGAATTTCCGCGAGCTTCAGGCGAGCCATCAGACGCTCGGTATCATCCCGGGCTTCATCATTGGCGATCGCCTTCAAACGCGCGTAGCGGCCGGCATATTTCTTGACCAGCATCTTGCGCTTTTCATTCTTGTTGATGGAACTCACTTTAGCCATATCACGCCGCCTGCTTTTCTTGAGTTTCCGAGCCAGTTTCTTCTGGCGGGAAAGGGAAACCGAACAGACGGAGCAATTCGCGTGCCTCATCATCGGTATTTGCCGTGGTCGTGACGATCACGTCCATCCCACGCACCTTGTCGATCTGATCATAGCTGATTTCGGGGAAAACCAGCTGTTCCTTCAGGCCCATCGCATAGTTGCCACGGCCATCGAACGACTTTGGATTGACGCCACGAAAATCGCGGACGCGGGGAAGAGCGATCGTGATGAGACGGTCGAGAAACTCGTACATCCGCTCACGACGCAAGGTCACCTTGCAACCAATCGGCATACCTTCGCGCAGTTTGAACTGGGCAACGGACTTCTTGGCCTTGATGATCACCGGCTTCTGGCCTGCAATCTGCTGCATTTCGCCCGCAGCGATATCAACCTTCTTCTTGTCCTGGGTCGCTTCGCCCACGCCCATGTTGATCACGATCTTTTCAACGCGCGGAACCTGGAGCGCGTTCGTGTAACCGAACTTCTCCGTCATCGCCTTGACGATCGTGGTCTCATAGATGCCTTGCATCCGGGCCTTGTATTTTGAATCAGCCATTGATCACTTCTCCGGACTTCACGGCCACACGGACCTTCTTGCCGTCCCTGACGTCAAAACGGACGCGCGTCGGCTTGCCCGTCTTGGGATCCTCGATCGCAACCTTGGAGATGTGAAGCGGTGCTTCACGGCGTTCCAGGCCACCTTGCGGATCGGTTTGGGTCGGCTTTTTGTGACGGGTCGCGATGTTCACGCCCGAAACCACGACCTTGCCTTCCTTGGGCATGGACAGCACGACTTCGCCATGCTTGCCCTTGTCCTTGCCAGACAGGACGACAACCTTGTCACCCTTCTTGATTTTGGCCGCTGACATCACAGCACCTCCGGCGCGAGCGAAATGATCTTCATGTAATTCTTTGCACGAAGTTCACGAACCACCGGGCCAAAGATACGCGTGCCGATCGGCTCCTCGTTCTTGTTGACCAGGACAGCGGCGTTGGTGTCGAAACGGATCGTCGAACCGTCTGCACGATGAATGTCCTTGGCGGTGCGAACGATGACAGCGCGGTGCACATCGCCCTTCTTCACCTTGCCGCGCGGTTGGGCTTCCTTGATCGAAACGACGATCACGTCACCCACGCCTGCAAAGCGGCGCTTCGAACCACCGAGAACCTTGATGCACTGGACGCGCTTTGCGCCAGAGTTGTCGGCAACCTCGAGATTTGACTGCATCTGGATCATGGATCAGGCCTCCAGTTCAGCCGGGGTAGCCACGCCACCGCCGTCAACGACACGCCAGGATTTCAGCTTTGAAATCGGTGCGCACTCCTCAATCCGCACGATCTGGCCTTCCTTGAAGGTATTGGCCTCGTCATGCGCATGATATTTTTTCGAGCGACGAATGATCTTGCCGTAAAGCGGGTGCTTCACCTTGCGCTCGACCTTCACAACGACGGTCTTGTCGGTCTTGTCGGACACGACGGTTCCAGTCAGGATACGTTTTGGCATCGTGTCTTCCTTCAGGCCTTGGTCGCAGCGCTGGTGCGCTGGGACTGGAGCGTCTTGATGCGAGCGATAGTCCGACGGACCACGCGCACGCGGGCTGGCTTTTCAAGCTGGTTGGTCGCAGCCTGAAAACGCAGATTGAATGCCTCGCGTTTCAGTTCGACAAGCTGTTCGACGAGCTGGTCGTCGGTTTTCACCTTAAGGTCAGTGATCTTCGTCATCACTATGCTCCCAGATGCGAGGTGTCGCCCAGACGGGCAACGACCTTTACCTTGATTGGCAGTTTCATCGCGGCACGCTGGAAGGCAACGGCTGCCAACGGACCGGGAACACCGTCCAGTTCGAAAAGAATGCGGCCCGGTTTCACGCGCGCGACCCAGAATTCTGGCGAGCCCTTACCCTTGCCCATCCGGACTTCGGCGGGTTTCGACGAGACTGGCACATCGGGAAACACGCGGATCCACAAACGCCCCTGACGCTTGATGTGACGCGTGATCGCGCGACGGGCAGCCTCGATCTGACGTGCAGTGATCCGGTCGGGTTCCATCGCCTTCAGGCCGTAAGAGCCGAAGTTCAATGTCGTCCCACCCGGAGCATCGCCATGGATACGGCCCTTGTGCGCCTTGCGGAATTTCGTGCGTTTTGGTTGCAGCATTGTTCTTGCTCTCTCTTAACGCGCTGGCCGGACGCCGGACGTTTGGGCGTCCATCATCAAGCGGTCGGTTGCCATCGGATCGTGACCCAGGATTTCGCCCTTGAAGATCCAGACCTTGATCCCGCAAACACCATAAGCAGTATGTGCGGTCGCTTCGGCATAATCGACATTGGCGCGCAGCGTATGAAGCGGAACGCGGCCCTCGCGATACCATTCGGTGCGGGCGATTTCAGCACCGCCGAGACGACCACCACAGGTGATCTTGATGCCCTCCGCACCCAGACGCAGCGCCGACTGAACCGCACGCTTCATGGCACGGCGGAAGGCAATACGGCGTTCAAGCTGGTCGGCAACGCCTTGGGCAACGAGCTTTGCGTCCACTTCCGGCTTGCGGATTTCGACGATGTTCAGCGACACATCCGAAGAGGTCATTGTGCCGAGCGTCTTGCGCAGCTTTTCAATGTCGGTGCCCTTCTTGCCGATGATGACGCCTGGGCGCGCGGCATAGATGGACACGCGGCAAAGCTTGGCCGGACGTTCGATGACAACCTTGGAAATTGCGGCCTGGGGCAGCGTCTTCATGATAAATTTGCGGATTGCCAGATCCTCGAGCAGGAGGCGGCCGTAATCGGCGCCTTCCGCGTACCAGCGGCTATCCCAAGTCCGGTTGATCTGGAGACGAAGCCCGATCGGATTTGATTTCTGACCCATATCAGGCGTCCTTTTCTTCGACTTCACGGACAACCACCCGAAGGCGGCTGAACGGTTTGACGATCTGGCTCGAACGACCGCGGGCGCGTGTCGCAAAGCGTTTCATCGAGAGCGCCTTGCCAACGCTGGCTTCCGCCACAACAAGCGCATCGACATCGAGGTTATGGTTGTTCTCGGCATTGGCGATAGCGCTTGCGAGTACCTTTTTCACATCGATTGCCATCGCGCGTTTCGAGAAGGACAGGATGTTCAACGCATCGCCGACCTTACGGTTGCGGATAAGCGCGGCAACCAGATTGAGCTTCTGGGCGGAGCCACGGATCGTCGTGCCGACAGCCAGCGCCTCTTTCTCGCCGACCCTGCGGGGGGAGACCGATTTGGACATTAGCGCTTGCCCTTCTTGTCAGAGGCATGGCCAGGGAAATAGCGCGTAGGCGCAAATTCACCGAGTTTCATGCCAACCATATCCTCGTTCACCGAGACGGGAACGAACTTGCGGCCATTGTATACGTTGAACGTGAGCCCAACGAATTGCGGCAGGATCGTGGAACGACGCGACCAGGTCTTGATCGGCGCGCGGCCGCCAGCTTCCTGTGTTGCTTCGGCCTTTTTGAGCAGATGAAGGTCTACAAAGGGACCTTTCCAGACGGAACGGGCCATGACTACCTCTTCTTCTTCGCGTGACGTGACCGGATGATCATCTTGTCAGTCGATTTGTTGGAACGGGTACGAGCACCCTTGGTTGGCTTGCCCCATGGCGTGACCGGATGGCGGCCACCCGAGGTCCGGCCTTCGCCACCGCCATGCGGATGGTCGACCGGGTTCTTGGCAACGCCGCGTGTCAGCGGGCGGATGCCCTTCCAACGGTTGCGGCCAGCTTTCGCCAGATTGGTGTTGCCATTGTCAGGGTTTGAAACGGCACCGACCGTCGCCATGCAGTCCGAACGAATGTAGCGCTGCTCGCCCGAGTTGAGACGAACGATCACCATGCCGCGATCACGACCGACGACCTGCACATACGTGCCCGCCGAACGTGCAATCTGGCCACCCTTGCCCGGCTTCATCTCCACATTGTGGACGATCGTGCCGACCGGCATCTGACCGAGTTCCATGGCGTTGCCCGGCTTCACGTCGGTCTTTTTGCCGGCAACAACCTTGTCACCGGGAGCAAGACGCTGCGGCGCCAGGATATAGGCCAGTTCCTCGTCCGGATATTTCACCAGAGCGATGAAGGCTGTGCGGTTGGGATCATATTCCAGCCGCTCAACGGTCGCTTCCACGTCCCATTTGCGACGCTTGAAGTCGATAATCCGGTAACGCTGCTTGTGGCCACCGGCGATGCCGCGCGACGTGACATGGCCCTTGTTGTTACGACCGCCCGTCTTGCGCTTGCCTTCGGTCAGCGCCTTCACGGGCTTGCCCTTGTGGAGCGCCGAGCGGTCCACCAGAATCAGGCCACGGCGTGCCGGGCTGGTCGGGTTGTAATGCTTGAGTGCCATGGCGCCTAAATCCCCGTGGTCACATCGATCGACTGGCCGTCAGCCAGGCGAACGATCGCTTTTTTGAAGTCGGACCGCGTGTAGGGCGTGCCCTTCCACTTCTTGGTCTTGCCCTTTTGGACGAGCGTGTTGACGGTCAGCACCTTTACGCTGAACAAGGCTTCCACCGCCGCCTTGATCTGCGGCTTGGTGGCATCATTCGCGACGCGGAACACGACCGCATTGTGCTCGCTGGCCATCGTTGCCTTTTCTGTGATGTGCGGACCGCGCACCACGTCATAATGGCGAATGTCGACCGCCGTTGTTGCGGTTTGTTTCTTAGCCATTGAACCGTGCCTCCAGCTTTTCGACCGCTGCACGGGTCAGGACCAAAGTTTCATGCTTCAATATGTCATAGACATTGGCACCCGCCGCCGGGAGGACATTGACGCCCACCAGGTTGGAGGACGCACTGGCGAAGCTCGTTTCAACCGCATCGCCATCGATGACCAGCGCCGTCTTGCCAAAGCCGAGCTTCGACCATGCGCCGAACAGCGCCTTGGTCTTGCCGTCCTTGACGGTGAGGCTCTCCATCACGATCAGCGTGCCAGCCTTCGCCTTCGACGAAAGCGCCATTTTCAGGCCAAGCGCACGAATCTTCTTGTTGAGCGAGGGATTAAAGTCACGGACCCGAGGACCATGAGCCTTGCCACCACCGACAAAGATCGGAGAGCGACGGTTGCCGTGACGGGCAGTACCGCCACCCTTCTGGTTGCCGAACTTCTTGCCGGTGCGCGCAACGTCGGAACGCTCGCGCGTGCCACGCGCTGTCGCACGACGCTTTTCGAGCTGCCATGTGATGACCCGGTGCAGAATGTCGGCACGCGGCTCGAGACCGAACACGTCGTCATTCAATTCGATATCAGCGCCCTTGGGCTTTGCGCCATCG
>JANOFN010000017.1:0-180346 GCA_031413655.1 Sphingomonadales bacterium
GTCGAAGAAGAAGTCGATGATGGAGAAGAAGACGACGATGTTGATAAAGAAGCCGAAATGCCCTTGGAAATGATGCGGCTGGTCGTGTTTTTGCCGAGGTGGATCATCTTGGTGCCACTATCGACCTGCTGGCGGCCGTTCGAGATCGCGATCGAATAGAACTCGCCGCGTGAGTGATCGCCGCGCAGGATGCAACTCGGATATTTCCACGTGATCGCCGAGCCAGTTTCGACCTGGGTCCAGGAGATCTTCGAGCGCGCACCACGGCAGTCGCCGTGGTTGGTGACGAAGTTGAAGATGCCGCCTTTGCCGTCGGCATCGCCCGGATACCAGTTCTGCACCGTCGAGTATTTGATCTCGGCGTCGTCATGCGTGACCAGTTCGACCACGGCGGCATGCAACTGGTTCTCGTCGCGCATCGGCGCGGTGCAGCCTTCGAGATAAGAGACGTAGGAGCCCTTGTCAGCGACGATCAATGTCCGTTCGAACTGGCCGGTATTTTCGGCATTGATCCGGAAATAGGTCGAAAGCTCCATCGGGCAGCGCACGCCTTCGGGGATGTAGACGAACGTCCCGTCCGAAAAGACCGCGCAGTTGAGCGCCGCGAAATAATTGTCATGCATCGGCACGACCTTGCCGAGCCATTTGCGCACCAGTTCGGGATATTCGCGCAAGGCTTCGGAGATCGAGCGGAAGATGACGCCCGCCCGTTCAAGTTCGGCGCGGAAGGTGGTGGCGACGCTGACCGAATCGAACACCGCATCAACCGCCACCTTGCGCGCACCCTCTACACCCGCGAGCACTTTCTGCTCCTCGATGGGAATGCCGAGCTTTTCGTATACGCGCAGGATTTCGGGATCGACCTCGTCAAGGCTGCCCAGTTTGGGCTTTGCCTTGGGCGCGGCGTAATAATAGGCGTCCTGATAATCGATCGGATCGATCTTGAGCTTGGCCCAATCGGGCGGCGTCATTGTCAGCCAGTGGCGATAGGCCTTCAATCTTTGTTCAAGCATCCATTCGGGCTCGTTCTTCTTGGCCGAAATGAAACGAACCGTATCCTCGTTCAGCCCCTTGGGCGCGAACTCCTGCTCGATGTCCGAGGAGAAACCCCATTCATAGGTTTCGAGATCCTTGGCGACGGCAATCGCTTCTGCGTTCTTGGTCGCCATCACTGCATCTCCGCCAGAGAATTCAGATTCACCCCGGCAAGCGCGCCGCGCACCGCCTGGTTGACGACCGGCCAATGCGCCTGGACGCGGCACGTGCCTTCCATCCCGCAATCATGTTTTCCGGTATCGACGCACGCCGTCAGCGCGATAGGCCCTTCGATGGCTTCGATAATGTCCGCAAGCGAGACCGCCGCGGCCGGTCGCGCAAGTTTGAACCCGCCCCCTGCACCCCGCACCGAGCGGAGCAAGCCAGCCGCGCTCAGCTTGCTTACCAGTTTCTGGACGGTCGGTACCGGTATGCCGGTTTCTTCCGCCAGTTGAGCGGCGTTGATGCGCGATTGCCCACAATGACGGGCGATCGCTGACATCATCACAACGGCATAATCGGCAAGACTCGAAAGACGCATTCCGCTTAATTAGACTAATTCAGTCTGATTATCAAGTTTTGTTCATGTCCACGGCGCTTCGGCGCGAAAATTGTCGGGGTGGAGCGTCACCTGCATGATCGGGTTCGAATTGATCTGCAACTGGCGCGGCGTCAGCCCGGTAAAATGCTTGATCTCGCGAATCATATGCGCGCGGTCCGAATATTCACGCGTCAACGCGTCCGGCACCGGCCCCTTGGTTCCGATCAGCCGCGACGCCGTGCGCAGGGCGCGAAACTTTCGGGCAAGCATTTTGGGCGGCGCCCCGAAATAGCGATTGGCAAGTCGCATCACCTGCCGCGGAGACAGGTCGCAGGCCGCATAGAGCGCCTCGGGTGAGGGAATCGGGAGGCAGGAAAGCCAGTCGCCGATCTTGGCGATGACGAGGCGATGGTCTTGGGGCAGATTGTTGATCCGCGGGATGAGGAATGCATCCATCATCCTCCCCATTTCGTCAACATCGCGCGCGCCCTTCATCCGATCAAAGAGCGCGAGCGCCTCGTTGCCCAGAAGCGGAACGCCATCGCGCGCGCGGTTTGCATAATCATTGGCATCGGCATCGACGATCCCGCCCCAGAATTCGGGGAGCAAAACGCAACCGAAACTGTCGAGCGGGCCCGTGATGCTGTAACTGGCTGTCGCAGACGCAGGGCCAAGCAGCATGACCGGACAATCGGGGTCCCTTTGTCCGCCCGGGTAATTATAGAATCCGTGCCCGTCGAACATCAGCCGCAAATAACCGACATCCGCCCGCTCGAAATCCTCGATCTGCGGATAATCGAAGAATACGCGATAATAGATCGAGACAAACGGTGCGAGTTCGGGTGCGGGCATTGCAAAGCTGAGTTCCATCGATCCCTTCCCTCAGCCAATTTCAGGTTTGCGCCGACAGGTTGGCGATGCGGCCAAAAAGTTGGGAGCGATCAAAGGTCTGGTTGGTCAAAGGCGAAACGCGATCGCGAATCGCGCCGGGCGTAATGCCGATAAACTCCTTCATCTCGCGGATGCAGTGCGATTGGTCATAATAGCCTTCGTCGATGAAATCCTGCCAATCGCCCTTGCCGTGAGCGATTGCATTGGCCGTCCTGAGAGCGCGATACTTCCGCACCAGCAATTTTGGCGGTGAGCCATAAACCTGCCGCGCGAGCCGCTCGATCTGGCGTCTCGACAGATTTGTTGCGGCCTCCAGATCCTCAAGCTCGGGCGAAAGTCGCGATTCGAGCCATTGATCGACAGCGCGAATGAACCAGTACGGCACCTTTTCTGCCGCTTCTGTAAAGGAACGCGACCAATCAATCATCGCCGCCGCCATTTCGTCGATAGAGTTCAGATCTTTCAGGAGTGCTGCCTTTTCGAGCACAACCGGGCCCAGGAGCGTGCTTGCATCGATCACGGTATTGACGTGCTTGTCCGCCGGAAACCGGGTGAATGCTGCCCAACCAGCGGGTAGCAACCCGACGCCAAAGACCCTGACCGGCCCGCGCGCCTCGACTTTCGATGCTTTCGTTCTCGGCCCCATGATGTTGGCGGGAAAATAGCTCTGGCGACGGCCATCACCAAAGATGACATCCCCCTCGCCTTCGAGGATCACACGAAACTGTGCAATATCGGCGCGCTCAATGTCATGAAAGACCGCCGCATCGGTACGAAACAGATAGTAAGCTGATAAAAAAGCCGACAACTCTGGCGGCGGCGCTAGATAGTCTACCTGTATCAAGTGCGTTGCCCCGTTTGCTTGTTCTTGGCGACAATGTTCCCAACGAACCGTTCTTGGCGAACGTGTTGGTTGAGAATTAATTCCTTCGCACATGCAGCACGGAAAAAAAAGTGGCCCGGCACAAAATTGCACCAGGCCACAAGGAAAGGGTCTCGCGAGAGAAACCCTTCGGGTCGCATCTTGCGGGTAGGCCTTTGAAATCAGAGATGATTGCAAAAATGGGCAAAAATTTAACGGAATCGCCATCATGTAAAAATTATGCATGTGGCCAGCCCGGACGGACAAAAAAAGGGCCCGACCAGTTGCCTGGTCAGGCCATCAGGTAAAGGTTCCCCGAATCACTTCGGGAGCCCCTCGGGTCGCGCAAAAATTTCTATGGCAAATTATTACTTCGGTATTGGATAGAATCGACACACTAATTTAACCATGTTTTGACCGGTCGAGACCAGAGTGATAGCGCGCCACCATGTCAATTTTTGCCCTGATCCGACCGCTCTTCTTTGCCATCGATCCCGAACGCGCCCATCGATTGACGATCGACTTGCTCAAACTGATGCCCCGACAGGCTATTCCCCAGTTTGATCAAGCCTTGTCAATCAAACTGGCCGGACTCAACTTTCCTACTCCTGTTGGCTTGGCCGCCGGTTTCGACAAGGATGCCGAAGTTCCCGATGCGATGCTTGCACTGGGTTTCGGGTCTGTTGAAATTGGCACAATCACGCCCCTCCCTCAGGCGGGCAATCCCAAACCCAGGCTATTTCGGTTGATCGAGGACGAAGCCGTGATCAACCGGATGGGATTCAACAACAAGGGGCAGGCGGCAGCCTTGAAAAGACTGGGGGCACGCAGGCGAAACGGGATTGTTGGAGTTAATATCGGCGCGAACAAGGATTCTTCGGACCGCATCGGTGATTATGCGCGCGGCGTAACAGCCATGGCCCCAGTAGCCGATTATCTTACGATCAATATCAGCTCACCAAACACCCCCGGCTTGCGCAAGCTGCAGGGCGGCGATGCGCTTGATGCGCTGCTCGACGCCATATCCGAGATACGCCCAACCAACGGCCCTCCGATTTTTCTGAAAGTCGCCCCGGACCTTGAGTCGGCGGAGATTGATGCCGTGGTGAAATCCGCGGTCGGTCGGATCGATGCATTGATCGTAGGAAATACCACACTCACGCGCGACCATCTTAGGTCGCCGCAGGCTGCAGAGGCAGGGGGACTGTCCGGTGCGCCCTTGGGGCACCTCGCGCTACAAAAGCTGCGCGATTTCCGCTGTGCCAGCGGGGCGACCCTGCCGATTATTGCGGCCGGTGGGATTGCGAGTGCAGATGATGCCTGGACGCGAATCAAGGCGGGCGCCTCGCTGGTCCAGATCTATTCAGCGCTGGTCTATCACGGCCCCGGCCTTGCTCGGAAGATTACGCGGGGACTTCCAGCACTTATGGAACGCGACGGATTTACCTCCATCGTCGAAGCGATCGGCGCTGACGCACGATAGGGGTTGCCGTCACGGCAGAGCGGGCTAGGGTCTCTTCCCATGAAAAAGCTCGCCTTCGCGTTTCTGTTCCTCCTTACCGTCCCTGCCTCCCTCCTTGCCAATGGCGGGGTTGTTTCTGCCGCCGATCCGCGTGCTGCCGAAGCGGGGCGCGAGTTACTGCGGCAAGGCGGGTCTGCCAGCGATGCGGCAATCGCGATGATGCTCGCGCTGAGTGTGGTCGAACCGCAATCGTCCGGCATTGGCGGCGGCGGCTTCATGATCCACAATGACGGGCGCACCAACAAGGTCGAGACTCTTGACGGGCGCGAGACAGCGCCGTCTTCGGCCAGCCCAAAGCTGTTCCTCGGGGAGGATGGAAAGCCCTTGCCCTTCCGTCAGGCGATGCCGGGCGGACGTTCCGTCGGCGTTCCCGGGAACATCGCGCTGGCGGCGCGGGCTTCGGCCAAATGGGGCAAGGTCCGTTGGTCAGCATTGTTCCAGCCCGCCATCAACCTTGCAGAAAACGGCTATCAAGTGACCCCGCGGCTTGCGAATTCCCTATCGCAGCTCAAGGGGCTGTGGCCCGATTTTCCGGAGGCACAGGCAATTTACTGGCAGGAGGGGCGGCCAAAACAGGTTGGCGAAACGGTCAGGAACCCGGCCTTGGCGGCTCTGTTGAGGACCGTTGCGGCCAAGGGTGCCAAGGCCTTTTATTCCGAGCAGAACGCGGCTGCAATCATTTCCGCGACCGGCCAGTCGAAGCGCAACCCAACGGTCATAACCAGGCGAGATATTGCAGCCTATCGCGCCGTGGAGCGCCCGGCAGTCTGCTCCTCCTATCGCCAGTACAAACTCTGCGGCGTTGGCCCGCCATCCTCTGGCGCCACTACTGTGTTCCAGATCCTCGGCATGCTCGAACGATTTGACCTGAAGGCGCTCGGCAAGGACAATCCGCAAAGCTGGCACCTGATCGCCGAGGCCATGTTCCTCGGCTATGCCGATCGCGAAAAATATCTCGGCGACCCTGGCTTTGTTTCGGTTCCGGTCGCGGGACTGCTCGACAAGGCCTACATCGCGAGCCGCTCGGCGCTGATTTCGCCAGACACATCGCTCCCCGCCTATGAGGCCGGGATCCCCCCTGGCGCCCAACCACGCACCGCCGCGATTTCGGGTGAAGTGGCAGGAACCACCCATTTCGTTGCGGTCGACGGGCATGGGGATATTGCCAATATGACGTCCACTGTCGAAGGGCCATTTGGCAGTCAGCTGATTGCCAATGGCTATTTCCTCAACAATGAACTGACGGATTTTACCTTTGCACCGGAAAAGAATGGCGCCCCGGTTGCGAACCGCGTCGAGGCGGGCAAGCGCCCTCTATCTTCAATGTCCCCAACCCTGGTCTATGGTCCGGATGGAAAAGCGATATTCGCGGTCGGGGCTGCCGGGGGCAAGACAATCATCATGCAGGTCGCAAAGACCATTATCGCACATCTCGACTGGGGTCTTTCGGCGAAAGATGCCTTGGCCGTGCCCAATATCTACATGGCCGGAGAAGCCGTTCTGGTTGAGCCCGATACGTCTTTGTCGGCCATGCAAAGTCAGCTTGCCGGCTTCGGCCGGACAGTGGTGGCCGGCCGGATGTCGAGCAAGGCGAACGCGGCAGAACGAACGACGACGGGCTGGCAAGGGGCGGCAGACCCCCGCAGCGAAGGCGTTGCACTACAGGAGTGAGCATGCGGCAATTCGAACATTTCCCCAATCTCGTCACGCTCTTTTTCCGGCGCGCAGCGGAGAACGGAGACGCTCCGTTCCTGTGGCACAAGGCCGATGGCGCATGGCAGTCGATCAGTTGGACAGAGGCGGCGCGGCAGATCGCCTCGCTCGCCGCTTCGCTCGGGGAACTGGGTCTCGTGCCTGGCGATCGCGTAATGCTTGTGTCCGAGAACCGTCCCGAATGGTGCATTGCCGATCTCGGCATCATGGCTGCAGGGTGCATCACCGTCCCGACCTACACGACCAATGCCGAACGCGATCACCAGCACATCATCGAGGATTCGGGCGCGTCGGCAATCATCGTTTCAACCCAGAAGCTGGCCGCCGCCGTGATGCCTGCCGCACTGCGTGCGACCCGTGCGCAGCATATCATCGGGATCGAACCCTTGCGGGTCGGCCAGACCACCGGCGTAAAGGCACATGACTGGTCGGCGCTTGTCAGCAAAACCGATGTCGATGTAAAAGCCTGCGCCGCAAACGGCGAAACGGCTTTCAAGCGTGATGATCTGGCCTGTATTATCTACACCAGCGGTACCGGCGGCGCCCCGCGCGGCGTGCAGCAGCATCACGGCGCAATCCTCCTCAATGTCGAAGGCTGTGTGGATATTATTTCCAACGATTTCGGCTGGGGCGACGAAGTCTTCCTTTCCTTCCTGCCGCTCAGCCACGCCTATGAGCATTCGGGCGGGCAGTTCCTGCCGATTGGGCTGGGCGGCCAGATCTACTATGCGGAAGGGCTGGAAAAGCTCGCGGCGAATATCGAAGAGGTTCGCCCGACAATCATGGTCGTCGTCCCCCGCCTGTTCGAAGTTCTGCGCGCGCGGATGCTCAAGACGGTCGAGAAACAAGGCAAGTTTGCGCAGGGCCTGCTCAAGCGCGCCCTCAACCTTGGTGCCAAGGATATGAAAGGCGGCGTCCCGATTTGGGACAAACCAATGAACCTGTTCATCGACAAGACACTCCGCCCCAAAATCCAGCAGCGCTTCGGTGGGCGCATGAAAGCACTGGTTTCGGGCGGCGCGCCGCTCAATCCGGATGTTGGCGTCTTCTTTCACAGTGTCGGCCTGACCCTGCTCCAGGGCTATGGTCAGACCGAGTCCGGACCGGTCATTTCGTGCAACCGGCCCAAAGTCGGTCTGAAAATGGACACAGTCGGTCCGCCAATGAAAGGGGTTGAGGTGAAGATCGCCGAAGATGGCGAAATCCTTGTGCGCGGTGAACTGGTCATGCACGGCTATTGGCGTAATGAGGCGGAAACGGCGCGCGTGCTTCGCGACGGCTGGCTCCACACCGGCGACATTGGTGAATTCGACGCGAAGGGCCGTATCCGCATCACCGATCGCAAAAAGGACATCATCGTCAACGACAAGGGCGAAAATGTTGCCCCACAAAAGATCGAGGGCATGTTGACGCTCCAGCCGGAAATCGTCCAGGCGATGGTCAGCGGCGACAAAAGGCCGCATCTTGTCGCCCTGATCGTCCCCGATCCCGAATGGGCGGTTGAATGGGCGATGGCCAACGACATTCCTTATGACCTTAAATCGCTATGCGACCTTCCCGCCTTCCGCTCAGCAGTGATGGATGCTGTCGACCGGGTGAACAAGCAGGTTTCATCGACCGAGAAAGTGCGCAACATCACCCTGACGCCAGACAGCTTCACGATCGACAACGAAATGCTGACGCCCTCGCTCAAGATACGGCGGCATATGATCCGTGAGGTTTATGGCGAAAGGATTGACGGCCTTTATAAAGGCTAGAAGCGACTGCGCGATGTGTGTGCCACGACCAGCCTGCCAATTCGTGGGCGCTTCGGGGAATGTGACATGGAAGTAATCCAGGCAATACAGGACCGCAGATCTATTCGAGACTATAGGCCCCTAGCGGTCGACCAGTCCCTTATAAAAGCGATCATTAAAGACGCCGCACAGGCGCCCTGGACTCCGACAAGCGCGCCAGAGCCATGGGTATTCAATGTTGTGCGGGGCCTGTCCCGTATCGAGGAATACGGTGCTCGCGCGTTGCTCCAGGCGCGCGATAACCGACCTCGACGCGAAGGATATGGCTGGACGGAGAATCCGGATTTCTCTGTATTCTACAATGCCCCAACACTGATCATCATAGAAGGCCGGTCCGACAACCCAACCGCATTGGAGGAATGCACCAGAGCGGGGCAGATTCTGACTATTTCGGCCGTTGCGCCCGGTCTGGGCACATGCTGGGTCGGATCGCCGATGTTGTGGCTGGGCGATCACGATGTTCGGGCCGAACTCCTCATCCCCGAGGGGTTCACGTCATACGCTGTCTTTACCCTTGGCTACCCTGCGGCCATTTCAGCTGGTCCGAAAATGATGGAAACACGGACTAATTGGCTTGGTGATGACGAGCCATAGCCTATCTCAAACGGCCGAACCCAAGGCCTCAGGAGATCGTTTGAATCGTTGCAATCGGCCCAATGATCATATTCGGTTCATGCCCGAGAAAGCTGGGCTTTGGCAAGGCGACGACAATCCGCGCGGCGGCATTGTGCGATGAACCATCGTAATGTTTTTGAAACCCGGGCGTCCTAAACCAAGCTCTTTGTTCCGACAGGCATTTTTAATGACCATTCTTGCAAGATTCCTGACTACCGCTTTGACGATGGGGGCAGCGACCGTTCTGGCCTCGTGTGGCGGCGGTTCGGCAACCGGCGCGAGTGCGGGCGGCGGCTCCGGTTCATCCAGTGGCGGTGCGGGTGGCGCGAGCGTTACGTCCCGGATCTCGATCGATCGCAACCGAATAGGCCAAACGCTTTCCGGCTGGGAAGTCACCGCCAGATTCTGGGAATTCGACAAGGCGAACGACCGTTATGACGCGACCTGGCTGAACAGCCGCGATGGCATCGTCCAAAGACTTGTCGATGATGCGGGCATTACACGCGTGCGGCTCGAGCTGCGCAGCGGTGTTGAGAATCCCGTTGATTATTGGAGCCAGTTTGTCGCAGGACAGATCAGCTATAACACCGGTCGTGATCATTATTATGAGAAGTTCAACGACAATGCCGATCCTGCGGTTGCGAACGCCAACGGCTTCAAATGGTCTTCTTTTGACTATTACGTCGAGAATTTTCTGATTCCCATGCGCACCCGTCTGGCGAGCCGAAATCAGGTCTTGTTCGTCAATCTCTGCTTCGTTGACTTCAATTGGACCGCATTGAAAGGGACCTTGTCATTTTCCGGGTCGGCCAACGAGTATGCAGAACTCGTGACCATGGCCGCCATGCGGCTGAGGGACAAATATGGTATCAACACCGACGCGCTCGAAATCATCCTCGAACCCGACAATGGTGATGGCTGGTCGGGTCCGGCAATCGGTCGCGCCATAGTGGCCGCCAAATCGCGCCTCGCTGCAGCGGGCATCAATCCCAGGATTATCGCGCCCTCCGCCTCTGCGGCCGGGAGCGCGATTGGTTTTCTCGACGGAATCGGGACGATATCGGGCGCTAACGCTGCGGTTAACATGGTATCCTATCACCGGTATGATGGAGCGGCCGCCAATCAGGCTCTAAGCGCAATCCGCCAGCGCGCCTCGTCGCTTGGTGCGGAAACGGCGATGCTTGAATATACCGCTGCGACCATCCAGGACTTCTTCAAGGACATGGAGTTTGGCGGTGCCAGCGCCTGGCAGTCTTATGGTGCCGCTGAAAAATCAGACTCTCAAGCTTCGTCCGGAGATGCCAATATCCTTTGGCGTAGCCCAACTGGCCAACTCGCCTTCACGACCCAATTTTCGCGCATTGCTGCCGTTCAACGCGAGATCAAGCCGGGCGCCCGGGCCCGTTATGTGGCGTCACAACTCGGCTCCGACCTGTCTTTGAATTTTCAGAACCCGGATGGGTCGGAAGTGATCGCCGTGTATTCTCCCGGGGGGTCCACGCTCGAAATTTCCGGTGCTGGACATACTGCGTATACTGTGACCTTTGCCGGCCCTGGTGGTGCCGCCTACACAACTGCGTTGGCGAATACCAATAGCGCCGGCCTCTTATTGGTGACCATTCCTGCCGGTACGGTGGCCGTACTTCATAGCACCAACTAGACGGCATTACACAAACGCGAACCGGAAGAGCGGGCCATCATGAAGGACCGCTTTCCATTGCCCGACCGACAGGGATACCCCGAGAAACGCGCGTGTTGAGCCCCTAAGACCCCGTATACGGGACGAAATCGTTCATCGCGCAGCTGCCTGACGAAAATCCCGCCGTCAGATCGGCGCTTGTCGCGATATCGCCGCGGCAGAGCTGGCCGCCGCTGAAGCTGCGCGTGATCAGGGCGTTCGTGCGACCAATGTCCCGGCAACCACCATTTGTATCGGTACGATAGACCAGTTTGCGCGAAACCTTGAACAGGATCGTGCCCTTGTCATTGTCGAAGCTTTCGGTGCCCAGCGCGTCGCGCAGGCGGATGCAGCTCACGGGCTTTCCTGCGACCTTTCCGGCAAGCGCCTTATCAAGCCGGGCATCCTCCTTTGCATAGCGCGCATCGCGCGATGCGGATGAGGCGGATACCGTTCCACACAGCAACACTGCGGCAACGGGAAAAACAATCAAGGCCTTGTTCATGGATATACTCCTTCCAACACGCCCCCGTATCCTGAGACATAACAGATTCAGCCGCGAAATCCATCCTTTGCGGCGCGCCGTTCGGCTAGCTGCTCCGCCGAGTTCGCGCGCATGAAAGGATTGGTCTGCCGCTCAAGGCCGATTGTCGTCGGAACCGTTGCCTCACCCCGTGCGCGCGCAGCATCGACCTCGACCATCCGCGCGGCGAGAGCGGCGTTTTCAGGCTCGGCCACCAGCGCATAGCGACCGTTGGACTGGGTATATTCATGCGCGCAATAGACCATTGTTTCATCGGGCAGCGCGCCGAGCTTTGCCATATTGTCATACATCTGTTCGGCCGTCCCCTCGAATAGTCGTCCGCAACCCATAGCAAACAAGGTGTCGCCGACGAAGGCCGCCTGCTCGGTCGCAAAATGATAGGCTATATGCCCTGCTGTATGTGCGGGCACCTCGATCACAGCAGCCACGCTGTTGCCCAACCTGACCTGATCCCCTTCACGCACCTGGACGTCGAGTGTCGGGATGCGTTCGAATTCGGCGGCTGGGCCGGTGATCGTGCAGCCGGTCGCCGCCTTGATCTCGGCATTGCCACCGGTGTGATCAGGATGCCAGTGCGTGTTCCAGATCTGCGTGATCCGCCAACCGCGCTTGTCGGCTTCCGCCAGAACGGGCGCGGCGACCGCCGGGTCAACGACCATCGTATCGCCCGTGGCCGCGTCATGGACAAGCCAGATATAATTGTCCGACAGGACCGGAATGCGGACGACATCCAGTGCCATCCTACCAGTGCCCCGTATTCGGCATCGAGGCCCAGGGCTCCTGCGGCGGCAGGCTCCCGTCTTGTAACAGCTCAACCGAGATGTTGTCGGGGCTGCGGACGAAGGCCATATGCCCGTCGCGCGGCGGGCGATTGATTGTCACGCCCGCATCCATCAGCCGCTGGCAGGTCTCGTAAATATTATCGACCTGATAGGCGAGGTGCCCGAAATTGCGGCCCTCGCCATAACCGGCCTCATCCCAGTTATGGGTTAGTTCGACCTGTGCTTCGTCATCGCCGGGTGCCGCAAGGAAAATCAAGGTGAAACGCCCCTGCTCGCTGTCGAAACGACTGAGTTCCTTCAGACCGAGCAAAGCGAAAAAGGCGATTGTGGCGGCGGGATCGCTGACGCGGACCATGGTGTGAAGATATTTCATGGCCACCCCGATAGCCGATTATTGCGGCGCGCCCAAGCGTTTGAGTGCATCGGCTGCAGCCTTTCCGGCCGGGCTGTCAGGTGACACTTTTACCGCCGCTTCCCATGCGGTTCGCGCGGCGGTGTCCGCCCCCGACAGGATCGCAATATTTCCGGCCTCGAGCGCCACCGCCGCGTCATCGGGTGCGCGCTGTAAGGCTTCGGCGATCTCGGCGCGTGCCCTTGTCAAATCCCCTGCGCGTCGGGCCAACGTCGCCGATAACAGCCAGACCAGCGGGTCTTCGGGGACCAGCTTCAATGCAACATCGAGATCGGCACGCGCGGCAGCCGGATCATTGAGCGCGGCACGGGCGCGAGCGCGGTCAAGATGCGCCTCGCCAGCTTCGGCGCCCTTGAGCTCGTTACCGGCCAGCGCGGCGTCAAAATGTTGGCCCGCCCTCACCATGTCACCCGCCGCCAGCGCCGCGTTGCCGGCCTGAACCCAGAGCCGTGCGGCACGGGCATCGCGATTGCGCTCCGCCTCCTCGGCCGCTTGCTGGAAGGCCGTCGCCGCAGGAAGCCAGCGTCTCAGGCTGGCATAGGCCAGCCCGGCGCATTGTCGGGCGAGCACGCCGCCGCCTTCGACTTGCCAGGTCCCTGCCATTTCGAGGGCCTTGGCGGCATCCTTTTCGGTGAGTTCGACACAGGTCGCAAAGCGAACTTCGGCGGGGTTGGGCATGGCGGCCTCAGCGGCCAGATAGAGTAAGATCACAGGCGCTCCACAAGATCGCCGACGATGCGCAACAGCAGGGCAATGTCCTGATCGCGCGAAAGTCGGTGGTCGCCATCCTTGACGAGTATGACCTGCACATCGTCTGAACGAATCATCGCCGCGAGGTGCGGGCTGTGGTGCCAGGGAACGTCCGAATCCCGTTGGCCGTGGAGTAATCGCACCGGGCAGTCGATCGCAACGGGTGATTGCAAAAGTCGGTTCACCTCGCCCGATTGCCACATCGCCTTCGTTATGGTCGTCGGATCAGGCCCATAGGGTGACGGTTGCTCAAGCCTTCCTGTCGAGAGGATTTCGAGCTTCTGCTCCTGGCTATAGCCCCAATCGGTAAAGTCGGGTGCAGCTGCAATCCCGACCAGCCCCGCTATCTGATCCGGCCTTGCCAGCGCTGCCAGCAGCATCAGCCATCCGCCCATCGACGAGCCAACGAGTATGACTGGCCCGTTGGTCAGCCTGTCAATCATCAAAAGCGCATCGTCTCGCCAGCTTGTCAGCGTCTGGTCTTCGAACGTACCTTCGCTTTGGCCGCAACCGGCATAATCGAATCGAAGAAAACTGTGTCCTTCGGATGCCGCCCAGGTCTCGAGCGCGAGTGCCTTGGATCCGGACATGTCGGACATATAGCCGGGCAGAAAAACAATCGTCGGTCCGCGCCCCTTGCGCAGCTGATAGGCCAGACGAATTCCGTCTGTCCTGGTCAGATAATCCATTCGACCGACATCATCTCGATCGTCGCGTCCCGCTTCGCCCCGCGTTTTTCGACCATGATCGTATGCAGACGGCGGATCGTGTCGCTGCCGCTGGTTACGCACCAGGCTGGGACGATGGAATGCACCAGCGCTTTGGTGCCGCCCCAGATCATCGCGAAGCCAAAGCTGGACGCCACGCCCATATGCTCGAGATAGGATTCCTCTACTTCGCGCGGATGATCGAGAAATAGCTTTCGAAACATGGCCCATGTGCTCCCATCAAATCTGGCTCTGTATCTTCTTAGGGCCAACCGCGGGGTTTGCCGAGCGCGAAGCGCAAATTGCCTTCAACGCTTTCCATTCCGCATCGGTCAGGATCGGCGTCGCCCGATATGTTCGCGCCGATTCTGCGAAACGGCGGCGGCGGTCGGTATCGCCGGGATGGGTTGAAAGGAGGGCTGCCAGATCATTGCCATTATCAACCGCGTCACCTTTCTCCGGCTTGCCGTCGCGTGTGTTTGCCCCGCCCATTCGTGCGAAGAAATCCGAAACGCCCATCGCGGAGACATCCCCGTTCCGAAGCAGTTTGATGGCCTCATCATCGGCCTCACGCTCGGCTGCGCGACCGTTTGAAAGGAACAGCCCGGTTGAGGCCGCCGCCCCGACATTGCCACCCAGCCCTTCGAGAAACACGCCAAGCCCGAAATGGCGGATCAATGCCTGGTTTCCATGATAATGCTGCACATGACCAAATTCGTGCGCGAGAACGCCTGCCACCTCTTCGGCGCTTTGGGCTTGGTCGATCAGCCCGCGAAAAAGAATGATCTGCCCGCCGGGAAGGGTGATCGCGTTCACCGTGTCATTGTCTACGACCGTCAGACGAACGGGTTCCACCAGACCGCCCTGCGGCTTGATTCGTCCCACCATCTCGTTGAGCGCGCGGGTACCCGCCGGATCGGTGCACTGCCGGTCCTCCGGCGCAAAAATCTCGGCATATTGATCGCCGACCCCTTGCGCCACATCGTGCGGAACGAGCGGCGCAAGCCCGGCCAGCAGCGTCGAGCCGAAAAACCAAAGCAGTGCCGAAAATGCGATCACGGCTGCAAGCGAACCACCGATCCAGCGCCAGTGACGCGCTGTTGTTGCGTGAAACCGGGTCACGTCCCGAAAATCGGGTGACGCGTCCATCGGAAGGATCAGGCGCCAGTCCGGCAAGTCCAGCCGGTGCAGTGTCAGCCCGGTTTTACCATCCACGCGCCTGAGTTCGTCGACGGGAATAGCCTCGTCGCCGAACTGCAACGTATCGCCTTCGCGCATGGCCTGAACGCGCAGCGGTTGCGCGCTCCGGCCATCGAAAACCCGTGCTTCAAAAACTGCTGACATCGAAGGCATCGACAAGGCCATCACCTTGGCCCGGAGCTGAAAGGCTGGTCTGCTGAAGCGTTGACGGATCATAATAACCGTCGATCCAGACGCGTCGGGCCATGAACGCCCAATAGCGATACGGCATCAGGATAATCCCCAGATAGGCCGTAAAAAGCACGAGCGCGATATTGCCAAGATAGTAGCGCACAACCTCCCATGTCGTGACATCTATGCGCAGCACCATCGTCTCGCCGATCCGCGTATTGTTGAAGGTTTCCTTGAGATAGGCCGCCTGATAATTGGCGAACAACATGGCCCCCACAAACCCGAGGATGATCAGCCCAAGATAAAGGATGCCAACCGCAATGAAGAGTTGCTTCACGTCCTCTGGCGAGGGATTCGCGTCAGACTTGGTGAACATCGAACCGTAGTTGAAGAAAAACCAGGCAAAAAAGGCGATCATCGGAATGACGACCAGACCCCAGGCCAGCAGGAAGGGTTTCCACAAAGGGCGGTGATCCGCCACCGCGGACATGGGCAAGCTCCCGATCCGCACATCGCGGACCAGTCGGTTCCAGCGCTTGGCTGTCGCCCATGGCAAAGCAAGGCCAAACGAAAATATCGTTGCCAGTGTGAGGCCGAAGCTGAACAGGCCGAAGGAAAAGCCCTGTTCGGTCATCCCCGAACGAATGCCACGCCAGGATGTGCGCGAGAGCAAGTAGCGCCAGCTGCGGTACTGGCCAACGGCGACGAGATAATAGATGCTGACGACAAGGATGAATCGACTGACAAAGATCGCCACGGATGCCTTCCCAATCAGCATGGGTGACAGGATTGAAATCAGGCCAAAGGGAATAGAGACGAGCAGGACCACAAGGATCGCACCAATGAACAATTCGAACCCGGTGCCGCGATACTCGAGTGCATCGCCATCGAGCGAGGTTTGCGCCCAGAGATAACGTCGATACTTCGCCTTGCCCCAGAAACGGTAGATTCCAAGAGTCAGGATGGTGAGCGCCAGATTGCCCAGTTGAATGAGGAAGAAATCCCCGGCGAGGCCATTGAAGTCGGTAGGCGGCGCGTTTTCGTCAGCGGCCAGCGGCACAGCGCCATTCATGCGGTGCGACTCGACGGCGCGTGGGGCGGCTCAATCTCGGGGGGCTCGGGAGGGTCCAGCTCTCCTTCCCACTTGGCCACGACAACCGTCGCAACCGCATTGCCCACGACATTCGTCCCTGACCGGCCCATGTCGAGGAACTGGTCGATGGCGAGAATCAGGACAAGACCGGCCTCTGGAATGCCGAACTGGGCCATTGTTCCCGAGATCACGACAAGACTGGCACGCGGGACGGCGGCCATGCCTTTCGACGTGAGCATCAGCGTCAGGAACATCGCGACCTGCTGTGCAAAGCTCAGCTCGATCCCGTAGAGCTGCGCGATGAAAAGCGTCGCAAAGGTCATGTACATCATCGAACCATCGAGATTGAATGAATAACCCAGAGGCAGCACGAAACTGCTGATCTTGGGCGGTACACCGAACCGGTCCAGCGCCTCGAGCGTGCGCGGATAGGCTGCTTCCGACGACGCGGTCGAAAACGCCAGCAATATGGGTTCGCGGATGTAGCGGATCAGCATGCCGGAGCGCGGCCCGACAATTGCGAGCGCCACGAGGAAGAGGAGCAGCCACAAGACCAGCAATCCGAAATAGAAGGTGCCGATGAACCAGGCAAAGGTTCCGAGAATGCCGAGACCATTGATCGCAATCGCCTTGGCCATCGCTGCAAAGACGGCGATCGGTGCCGCACGCATGACATAGTCGGTGACCTGCAGCATGACGTGCACCAGCGCATCGACGCCTTTCACAATGGGTTCGGCCTTTTCGCCAACCGCCGTCATCGCGACGCCGAAGAACAGCGAAAAGATGACGATTTGCAGCAGCGTGTTGTTCGCCATGCCTTCGAAGATCGATTTGGGAAACATGTCTGCGATGATTTCGAATATTGTCAGTGCGGGTTTGGCGATTCCCGCCGTCGCGTCAGATGGCGGCAGGACAAAGCTGGTGTTGAGCCCGGGGTGGAGCAGATTGACAAGGACCATGCCCAGCGTCAGCGAAACGACTGTCGCGCCGATGAACCAGGTCATCGTCTTCAATCCGACACGTCCCAGACTGGCTGTGTCTCCCATATGGACAATGCCCGATACCAGCGTTGCGAAGACCAGCGGCGCAATGATCATCTTGATCAGTCGCAGGAAAACATCGGTGACCAGCTTGAACCATTTGCTGATCTCTTCGATAACCTTCGGATCGTTGATCGTGGCATGGAGAATTGCGCCCACGACGATCCCCAGAACAAGTCCGATCATGATATAAAGAGTTAACCGCTTGGCCATGCTTCCCCCGGGGACTGGTTTTGCGCAATGGACGCGATCAGCGCCGCTCCGTCAAGCCTTCCAGAATTTCCGCGGCAAACTGGCTAAGCGTATCATCGCGCGCGCCCATGACAAGGATACGGTCTCCCGCACAGGCTTCCTTGATCAGCCTTTCGCCGATTGCGGCGCGTTCGGGAACATGTTCAGCCTGCGGCCCGATTGCACGGGCGAGCGCGTCGCTTCCCATACTCCGGTCAACCGTTCCCCCATAATAGGCGGGATCGGGGATGAACAAACGATCCTGGGTCCCAAGCTTCGCACGGAAGGTGGCGGCGAGTTCGTCACCCATCAGCCTGAGCGGCCCATAGCCGTGCGGCTGGAACATCACCAGCAGCCGCCCGGGAAAGGCGTGCAGCGCATCAAGCGTTGCAGCGATCTTGTCCGGATTATGCCCGAAATCGTCGATGACCGTGACGTCATGACGCGTCCCGATCACATCTAGGCGCCGCTTCAGTCCGGTAAAATTGCTCAACGCCGCTGCACCATCCACCAAAGGAATGCCCGCTGCCTCGGTCGTAGCCAGCGCCGCCAGCGCATTGGCCGCATTGTGCCGCCCCGGCACTCGCAACGAGACCGCAACGCCATTGGCCTTGAAGTCGATCCCGTCAGGCCGTTCCACCACATCGCTGCCGCGCAAATCAGCACCTTCCGCAAAGCCGAACGTCCGGGCATTGGGCCCGGCCAGTGCCAACGCTTCTTTGTTGTCTGCATTGACGATGGCAACCCCGGCGCGACCCACGAAATCCCCGAACAACCGGCGCAACTCCTCCATCGACTTGTGATCGAGCGCGACATTGTTGAGCGCGGCAATATCGGGCGTGTAAAGCGCGATCGATCCATCGCTTTCATCGACCTCGCTTACGAACGCACCGCCTGCGCCGACCCTGGCGCTGGCAAAAGGAGCATCTGGGCGGATATAGTTCTTCATCACCGCACCGTTCATGATTGTCGGATCGCGCTCGGCCTGATCAAGGATCCATCCGATCATGCCCGTGACGGTCGATTTGCCGCTGGTCCCCCCGACAGCAATCCGCTGCACACTGGCATTGAACAGTTGCGCGAGCAGGTCAGCACGAGACATTCGTTCAAGACCAAGCCGATTTGCTGCCACAACGTCCAGTACCGTCTCTTCCACAGCGGTCGATGCCACGAAAATTTGGCCCCCCGCAACGCCCGAGCCATCTTGAGGAAACAGGGCAATTCCGAGTTTTTCAAGAGCGGAAAATTTCTCGCCAATCCGCCCCTGATCGAGCGAGCGGTCGGATCCCGATACTTTCGCACCCCGCGCCGCAACGATCATCGCCAGCGGCATCATCCCCGACCCACCAACGCCACAGAAGAAATAATTGGGGCCGTCCATATCCCGCCGCTTCTGGCGCTTCAGGACGCCAAGGGCAAGCGCAACCGTGCCAGGACGCCGCCCATATCCTCGCTTTCCTCAAGCGCGATCGTCCCGCCGTAGATTTCGGCAACGTCGCGCACGATCGCCAGGCCGAGCCCCGTGCCGGGCTTGGAGGAATCAAGCCTGACACCGCGATTGAAAAGTTTCTCGCGGTCTTCCGGCGAGATGCCCGCCCCGTCATCCTCGACATCAATCACCGCCATTCCATCCTCGGCGCTGACCGTGACGAACACACTACCCCCGCCATATTTGGCTGCATTTTCGATCAGATTGCCAAGCATTTCGTCGAGATCCTGTCGCTCGACATGGACACTCAATGTCTTTTCGCCATCCATATCAAAGCGGACGTGCGAATAGAGTCGGCTCACCGCTCGTTCGACCGATTCCAGGCTTGGCCAGACATCAGCCCGACTATGGACATTTCCCCGGCGTCCAACCGCCCGGGCGCGGGCGAGGTGGTGGTCGACCTGACGGCGCATCGTCGCTGCTTCGCGGATCACCGTGTCACCAAGATCGCTTGCGTGTGCGGTGGCCGCATTCATGATGACGGTCAGCGGCGTCTTGAGCGCATGGGCAAGGTTTCCGGCGTGTCGGCGCGCTTCCTCGGCCTGCGTCTCGTTGTGCGCCAAAAGCCCGTTCAATTCCTCGACAAGGGGCGCGACTTCATCCGGCAGTTCCTTGTCCTCGATCCGCGTGGCGCGTCCCGCGCGCATTTCTGCAATCGTGCGGCGCAACGAGCGAAGCGGCCAGAGTCCGTAAAGCGATTGCAACGCAGCCATCACCACCAGCCCAAGTGCAAGCAAGGCGAAGCTGCGGATCAGCGTTTTCCTGAGCGTGCCGATCTGCGCATCAAGCACGTCACGGCTTTGCGCGACCTGAAACCGCCAGACCGTTTGCGAGCCGGGCAGGACGATATCGCGCTCGGCCACACGCATCGTTTCATCTGGGAACTCTGGGCTGTCATAGACGTGAATCACTTCGTCAAAATGGGCGCCAAAGACCTTGAGCGTCCGGTCCCAAAGCGAGCGCGACCGGAAGGGCGCAAAGCCTGTGCCGTTGATCTGCCAGTAAAAGCCGGAATTGGGCTCAAGAAAACGCTGGTCGCCCAACGGTCGATTCAGGCGCACTTCTCCGAAATCGTCGATCTCGGCCGCCGCGACCATTGAGGTCAGCACATATTGCTGGCCGTCATCGAAATTGCGGGTGATCGCGTTGGCCAGCACTCGATCCAATGCCAGACCGCCGCCAAGCAGCAGCAGGAAAATCCACGCCGCCGCAATCCCGATCATCCGCCTTCCAAGCGAACCGCTGGCAAGCCGCGGCCGCCAGCGCCCTATCTGCCAGCCGCCACGCTTTGGTGGCGCCCGATCAGGCAGGTTCTTCGAGGCTGTAACCGAGGCCGCGGATAGTGGTGATGACATCGGCACCGAGCTTCTTGCGAATGCGCGTGACAAAAACCTCGATCGTGTTCGAATCGCGGTCGAAATCCTGGTCATAGATATGCTCGATCAATTCGGTCCGCGAGACGACCTTGCCTTTGTGGTGAAGAAGGTAGGAGAGCAGTTTATACTCCTGGGCCGTCATCTTGACCGGTTCGCCAGCCAAGGTGACACGACCCGATCGCGTATCGAGCCGGACATCGCCCGCGATGAGCTCCGACGAAGCGTTGCCCGAAGCGCGGCGGATCAGCGCGCGGAGTCGGGCGATCAATTCCTGCGTCTGGAACGGCTTGGCCATATAATCGTCCGCCCCGCCGTCGAGCCCAGCCACCTTGTCCGACCAGCTATCGCGCGCGGTGAGCACAAGGACCGGCATCACCTTGCCTTCCTTGCGCCAGCGATCGAGCACTGTGAGCCCATCGATTTCGGGCAGGCCGAGATCGAGGATGACGGCATCGTAATTCTCAGTCGAGCCGAGGTAATGGCCGTCCTCGCCATCGGTTGCGAGGTCGACGGCGTAGCCCGCACCTTCAAGCGTATTCTTGAGCTGGGTGCCAAGCGTTGGTTCGTCCTCAACGATCAATACGCGCAACTTGTTTCTCCCCTTTGTCATGACGAGCCGGACAAACGATCATTTACCGCCTGTCCTGCCGATTTCTTTACCGTTACGCCCGTCGACATCAACCCAGATGACTGCGCTGCCTTTCATGAACTTGAGCCGATAACGAAGAGTTTCGGCGTCAAATTCAGCCCCTATATAGTCTGCCTGCATCGCGGGCACGATAGAATTTTCGATGCTCCGCAGCGAACGAACCGCGCCTTCGCGCGTGGCCTGCAAGGCGGCGTCCTGCTCTCCGCGTCGACCTTTCTGGGCTTCGACCGGAGTCCCGGCGACCGCCGCAAGCACCGCAATTGCAACAAAAGATTTGAACATTGTCATTGGGTCTTGGCATAGGGAGCGCCCATTGAATAGGCCATGAATGGCTTTTCATCCTCTCACTCGCGTCGGAATTGATCATGGCTGCCCCCATTCTTGCCTATGAAGGCCTTGGTCTCGTCCAGGGATCGGGCTGGCTGTTCAAGGATCTTGACCTGTTTGTCGGCGAACGCGACCGGCTGGCACTGATCGGTCGGAATGCCGCCGGCAAGACAACGCTCTTCAAGCTGCTCGCCGGCCAGATCGAAGCCGACAAGGGCCGAAGGACAATCGTACCGGGGACGAAAGTAGTTCTTCTCGAACAGGAGCCTGCGCTAACCGGCTTCGCGACGCTGCGCGAATTTGCGGTCAACGGAAAAGACGGCCCCGAAGCCCATGCTGTCGAAGCGATTGCTGACCAGATCGGGATCGACCTTGCGCTGGATACTGCCACCGCCAGCGGCGGTGAGCGGAGGCGGGCAGCCATTGCCCGGGCGCTGGCGATGGCACCCGATGTCCTCTTGCTCGACGAGCCGACCAACCATCTCGATCTGCGTGCAATCGACTGGCTGGAGGATTGGCTTGGCCGTTTTTCCGGCGCGTTTATCGCGATATCGCATGATCGGACATTCCTGACCCGCCTGACCAGGTCGACATTGTGGCTCGATCGCGGTGCGATCCGCCGGTCCGAAATCGGTTTTGGCGGATTCGAGCGCTGGATGGAAGCCGTATATTCCGAAGAAGCCCGCGCTGCGGACAAGCTTGATGCCAAGCTCAAGCTCGAGCTTCACTGGCTCCAGCGCGGCGTGACGGCCCGTCGAAAGCGCAATCAGGGGCGCCTTGAGAAGCTGAACCAGATGCGCAGCGCACGCGCGGCGATGATGGGGCCACCCGGAACGGCAAAACTGAGTATTACCAGCGACGATGTGCGTTCCAAGTCTGTTATCGTTGCGGAAAATGCCGGCAAGTCCTTCGGTGATCGCCCCATCATCAGGAATTTCACCCTGCGCATCCAGCGCGGTGACCGGATTGGTATCGTCGGGGCCAATGGCACGGGCAAAACGACGCTCCTCAAGCTGCTGACCGGCGAGATCGCGCCCGATACGGGTCAGGTGTCGCAGGCCAAGACATTGAATGGCATTGTCATCGATCAGCAGCGCGCCCTGCTGTCCCCTGACAAGACGGTCCGCGACGTTCTTGCAGGCGGCGGCGACTGGATCGACGTGCGCGGTGCCAAGAAACATATTCAGGGCTATCTCAAGGAGTTCCTGTTTGAGCCCGGTCTTGCCGAGGTGCTGGTCGGGACACTATCAGGAGGCGAACAATCCCGCTTGCTTCTCGCACGCGAATTCGCCCGCGCGTCCAACCTGCTCGTGCTTGATGAACCGACCAATGATCTAGATCTTGAAACGCTCGATCTGCTGCAGGAAGTCATCGCGGATTATGATGGCACAGTGCTGATCGTCAGCCATGACCGGGATTTTCTCGATCGCACCGTGACACTGACCTTGGGCCTCGACGGGTCGGGTAAGGTCGACATCATCGCCGGAGGCTATGCCGATTGGGAACGGAAGCGATCGGCGCTCAAGGTCGAGCCCAAAAAGGCCGCAAGGCCGGCTGAACTGCCCAAAGTCCAGCGCGCACCGACAAAGCTCGGCTACAAGGACCAGCGCGACTACGATGTTCTGCCCGCGCGAATCGCCGAGATCGAGTCTGCCATAGCACGCGACGAGGCCTCTCTGTCCGACGCGACTCTCTATGCCCGCGACCCGAACGAATTTGCACGACTCACTCGGGCAATCGACACCGCCCGGGCGGAAAAAGAGGCCGCAGAAGAGCGCTGGCTACTTCTGGCCGAGGCCGTTGATGCGCTGGGATAAGCCGGAGCCTCAGGGCTTGAGTATGGTCGCGCCGCTTGTCTTGCCGCCCTCGAGGTCGCGGTGCGCCTGGGCGGCGTCTTCCAGGGCATAGGTCTGGCCGATATTGGCACCGATCACGCCCTGACGGAGCATGTCGAACACATAGTCGACGCCAGCCGCACGCTCGACGGGATCGGCATAATAATCCCCCATTGTCGGCCGCGTGACAAAGAGTGATCCCTTTTGAGCGAGGATGCCCAGATTGACGCCACTGACCGGCCCTCCGGCATTGCCATAGCTGATAATCATGCCGCGCCGCCCGGTTGCCGCAAGTGAGGTTTCCCAAGTCGCCATCCCGACACCGTCAAAAGAAACCCTTACGCCCGCACCGTCTGTCAGTTCGCGCACACGCGCCGCGACGTCCTCGCTTTTGTATAACAAGACATGATCGGCTCCCGCCCCCAATGCCAGGGCGACCTTCTCGGGCGTGCTCACGGTGCCTATCACCGTAGCGCCAACATGCTTGAGCCATTGGACGAGGATCAAGCCAACGCCCCCGGCTGCCGCGTGGACGAGCACCGGCCATTTCGGCTGCACTCGGGCGCAACGTTCGACTAGGAATTCGGCCGTTCCGGCTTTGAGCAGCGCCGCCGCTGCAACCTCATCGCTGATATCAGCCGGAATCGGGAAAAGCGATGCGGCGGACAGATTGCGCTCGGTGCTGTAGGCGCCAAGCGCCGGACCAAACGTAAAGACGCGATCGCCCGGAGAAAAATCGGACACGCCGTCGCCGACCGATTCGATAACGCCAGCCGCTTCGATCCCCAGCCCACTTGGAAGCGGGACCGGATAGATGCCGCTTCGGTGGTAGGTATCGATATAGTTCAGTCCGACCGCTGTGTTGCGCATCCGGACTTCGCCCGGCCCGGGGAGTGACAATTCCTGATCAACCCATTCGATGACTTCTGGGCCGCCAGTTTGCAGAATTTGTGCCGTTCGCGCCATTGAATCAACCCTCACACCAGTGAATATCAACGGGCGTTTCAAGCCCGGCCAGAACCCGGCCGACCGGGAGCGGTGAACTGTCACCATCCTTGATCGCCTGTTCGAGTAATTTGCGCTTGGTGTTCCCGGTGACGACAATCACCAGCGATTTGGCCGACTGGATGGAGTTTCGCGTCAGCGTCACGCGGGCAACCGGGGCTTCCGGCGGGAGCGGATCGGGCATGACACCAACCGCCTTGCGCTCAGCCGGGGCGTTGAGTGCATCTTCAAGATCGGGGCCAGTGAAGATCGAGGCCGTATGGCCATCCTCGCCCACACCCAACCAGACAAGGTCCGGCGGCCAGTGAAAGTCGCTGATCCGCGACGAAGCGGCGTTGCCCGCCAGCTTGTAGTCATCCGCCTTGTCAGAAAGGATCGGGACCACACGCGCGCCCTTGGGCAGAAAAATTCTCGCAAGCCCGGCAACGTTGCACAGCGGATCATCAAGCGCGACGATACGTTCGTCGGTCGGGATGATCGTGACCCGTTTCCAGTCGATCTTCTGCTGGGCGAGTTTTTCGAGAATCGGCCCCGGAGTCTTGCCGCCGGCAAGCGCGATCACGGCCGATCCGCGTGCATCAATCGCCGATTCGATGATGAACCCCACATCGCCCGCCACGGCTTCGGCGAGTTCGTCCATATCGTCATAGTCCCACCACTCGGCCTCGATCATTGCATTGCTCCATATGGGGTTGAGCGGTCGCAATGCGACGGGAAGGCAGAGCGATCAAGCCTCCAGTTCAATATCCCAATAGAGCCAGTCACGCCAGCTATCGTGGAGATAGTTTGGCGGGAAGCTCCGCCCCTGATCCTGCAATTGCCAGCTGGTCGGCCGGATCGGCCCGGAATGGAGCACCATATGGGCCTGTTTGGGCGTACGGCCACCCTTTTTGAGGTTGCACGGTGCACAGGCCGTCGCGACATTTTCCCACGTCGTCCGGCCGCCCTGAGCCCGTGGAATCACGTGATCGAACGTCAGATCCTTCAGGCTGCCGCAATATTGGCATTGAAACCGGTCACGCAGAAACAGGTTGAACCGGGTGAACGCAGGGTGCTGCGACGGCCGAACATATTGCTTGAGCGCAATAACCGACGGGAGCTTCATCGTGAAATTTGCGCTGTGAACCTCGCGTCGATATTCTTCGACGATATCCACCCTCTCGAGAAACACGGCCTTTACGGCTGTCTGCCAAGGCCATAGCGAAAGCGGATAATAGCTCAACGGTGTGTAATCGGCATTCAGGATCAGCGCCGGGCAGCCATCCGGATGGCGGATCAGATCCGGGTGATACATGGCCGTCGAACCCCTTTCACCGGTTGCAAGCGCCCTATCGTCGCGCCACATGACGACTGCATGACAGCATTTACCATATGATGGGGTCAAGGGATAAAATGCACAAAGATGTTGTGACTCGTTTTGCACCCAGCCCGACAGGGCGACTGCATCTCGGGCATGCATGGTCCGCGATGCTTGCCTATGACCGGGCGATGCAGGTCGGCGGGCGTTTTCTTTTGCGGATCGAGGACATCGACCAAAGCCGGTCCAAGCCCGAATTTGTCGCGGCGATTTTAGAGGATCTGCGTTGGCTCGGGCTGCACTGGGACGGAGACATCATCATCCAGTCGCAGCGGATGGACACCTATGCCGAGGCACTTGTGAGGCTGGAGGAGATGGGATTGCTGTATCGCTGCACCTGTACACGTGCCGACATTGCCGACGCTGCGTCCGCCCCACAAGGGCCGATGGGGGCAATTTATCCCGGCACATGCCGCAACGCCGGAATACAAGCGGATGTCGAGCTTGCATGGAGCTGGCGGCTGAATTTGGCGAAAGCGAAGGCCATCACGGGCCCGCTGGTTTGGGAAGATCGCGAGGCGGGATGCGTCAAGGCAATACCGGATAAGCTGGGCGATATCATTCTCGCCCGCAAGGATGCAGGGACCAGCTATCATCTTGCGGTTACGGTTGACGATGCCGCACAGGGCATCACGCATGTCGTGCGTGGTCGCGATCTCTTTGCTGCAACCCATGTCCACCGCGTGCTCCAGGTACTGCTTGAGCTGCCAACCCCGGTTTATCACCATCATTCGCTGGTCGTCGGGCCGGACGGCGCTCGGCTCGCCAAGCGCAGCGCAACGCAAACACTTGCTGAAATGCGCGATGCCGGAGTCGATCCTGAAGGGCTTATCGAAAACATGCGGTGCGGATGCTTTCCGGTTGGCTTCGCGCTGGACGAGGCATAAAGGAGCGCCATGACTATTCTTTCAGTCCTTCTCATCCTTGCCGTGATCGGCGCGGTCGTGATGCTCGTTCGCGGGATCATTGCCTTTCTCAAAACCACTGAGGCGGATCTGAAAGGCGAAGGTACTGGACCAAGCGCATCGGGCCTTCAGCAGAACAAGATGATGCAGGGCCGCGTGGCCTTTCAGGCGGTGGCTATCGTGATTGTCATCATCATGTTGGCCATGGCCCGCGGCTGACTCGCCTTGGTCAAGCTCAACAAGATCTACACCCGCACCGGAGATGATGGCACGACCGGGCTGGTCGATGGCAGCCGCACCCCGAAGGACGCCGCGCGGATGGCTGCGATCGGCGATATCGATGAAACCAACAGCGTCATTGGCAGCGCCGCCTTTCATGCCGAAGGCGAAATGCTCGCGAGGCTGCGGACGATCCAGAACGACCTGTTCGATCTTGGCGCCGACGTTGCGACGCCGGGCGAAAATTTCACTCCCGGCGATATGGTACTGCGGATCGTCGCATCGCAAGTGTCGCGTCTCGAAACCGAAATCGACGCGATGAACATCGGCATGAAGCCGCTCAACAGCTTCATCCTTCCAGGCGGCTCTGCCCTCGGCACCGCCCTTCACGTCGCCCGTTCTGTCACCCGGCGGGCTGAACGCAACGCCATCACGGCGTCGCGCGCCGTGTCCCTCAACCCCTTGGCGCTCGCCTATCTCAACCGCCTTTCAGACTGGCTCTTCGTCGCCTCGCGCTTCGCCAACGATCATGGCGCCAATGACATTTTGTGGGTGCCGGGCGGCTCGCGTTGAACCTGGCGGAAGCCTGGCCGAGGCAATAAAGGTCCGGGCGATCCGAAATTTGAAGGGAATGACATGAAGGTTATTGGCGTCGTCGGGGCAGGCCAGATGGGCGCAGGAATCGCACAGGTTTCCGCACAGGCCGGCTATCATGTGCTCTTGTCGGACATTGATGTCGAGCGCGCTGGCAAGGGCAAGGACGCCATTGCCAGGGCACTTGGTCGTCTCGTCGAAAAGGAAAAATTGACCGGCGATGTTCGCGACGCCGCGCTGGCGCGGATCGAACCGGTCGCCGGGTCGTCCGCCTTCGCCAAGGCGGATCTGGTCATCGAGGCCGCGACCGAGCGCGAGGAGATCAAGCGCGCCATTTTCGCTGATATCGGCAAGGTATTGAGGCCCGACGCGATTCTCGCCTCGAACACCTCGTCGATCCCGATTACGCGGCTGGCGCAGGCCTCGCCCGATCCGGCGCGCTTCATGGGCGTGCATTTTTTCAATCCTGTCCCCGTCATGGGCCTGATCGAACTGATCCGTGGGCTCGCCACTGCCGACGCCACTGTCTCGGCGGTCGAGGCCTATGGGCGCAGCCTCGGCAAGGAGATCGTCCACGCCAATGATGCGCCGGGCTTCATCGTCAACCGCGTGCTGATGCCGATGATCAACGAGGCCTGCTTCGCACTCGGTGAGGGCGTAGCGACAATGCGCGATATCGACACCGCCTGCCGCCTCGGTCTCAATCATCCGATGGGGCCATTTACGCTCGCCGATTTCATCGGACTCGATACCTGCCTCGAAATCTGCCGCGTGCTTTTCACGGGCACCGGCGATCCCAAATTCCGGCCGGCACCGCTGCTCGTCAAATATGTGGAAGCTGGCTGGCTCGGCAAGAAGACTGGCCGAGGCTTTTACGACTGGACAGGGCCGGAACCTGTGCCGACTCGCTAAGGAGTATCAAAATGACCGGAACGCCAAGACCCTTCACGATCGACATTCCCCAGTCCCAGCTGGACGACCTGCAAGCCCGCCTCGCCCTTGCCCGCTACCCTGAAAAGGAAATCGTCGAGGATTGGGATCAGGGCATACCACTGGCCTATGTGCAGGAGGTCGCGGCCTATTGGGCGAAGGATTATGACTGGCGGCGCTGCGAGGCCGCGCTCAATGCGCTGCCCAATTTCCTGATCGAGATTGATGGACTGGACATTCATTTCATCCATATCCGTTCGGCCAACCCTAATGCCCGACCAATCATCCTGACGCACGGCTGGCCGGGATCGGTGCTCGAATTCATCGACGTGATCGGGCCGCTCTCAGAGGATTTCCACCTCGTGATCCCGTCGCTGCCCGGCTATGCGTTCTCGGGAAAACCGACCAAGCCGGGCTGGAGCGTCGAGCAGATCGGCCTTGCCTGGAACAAACTCATGCTCGCGCTCGGCTATGACCGCTATTTCGCGCAAGGCGGCGATTGGGGATCGGCCGTCACCTGCGCGATCGGAGCGCAGAATCTTGGAAATTGTGCTGGCATCCATATCAACATGGTCGTCGGACGCCCGCCTGCCGACATGATGTCCGACCTGACGGATTTCGAGAAGGCTGCCCTTGCCCGCATGAAATGGTATCAGGACAAGGACACCGGCTATTCGATCGAGCAGGCTACCCGGCCGCAAACGCTTGGCTATGGCCTTGCCGATTCTCCCGTCGGCCAGATGGCATGGATCCTGGAAAAGTTCCATGGCTGGGCGGATTGTAACGGGCATCCCGAGAACATCTTCAGCCGAGACCATCTTCTCGACAATGTCATGCTCTACTGGCTCAACAATGCCGCAGCTTCGTCGGCGCGGCTCTACTGGCACAGCTTTCGGTCCTTTGCTTCGGGGAATATATTGATCCCGACCGGCTGCAGCCTGTTCCCGCAAGAGATCATGCGCCTCTCGCGCCGCTGGGCCGAAAGCCGCTACACGCAGATCGTCTACTGGAATGAATTGCCGAAGGGCGGGCATTTCGCCGCTATGGAACAGCCGGAACTGTTTGTGCAGGAGTTGCGGGCGTGCTTTAACGCAATGAGTTTATAGCGCTTCAGGGGGATTGGGTGCCACGTTCGCTTTTCATCTATTCGCTCATCTACGGCGGCCTTGTGTGCATGGCAGGCGTGCTCGGCACCAAGATTGTGGCGATCGGGCCGCTCACTGTCGAGGCTGGCATCTTTGCCTTTCTTCAACTTGTCGTCCTGTCGAGCGCGGTCTCGGAACTCCATGGCGCCGATACGGCTCAAAAGCTGGTGCGATACGGATTTATTCCGCTGATTCTTTCTGCACTTCTCATCCAGCTTGTCATCGCGTTGCCGCCTGCCGGTTTCTGGACCCAGCAGGAAGCTTTTGCCGGAATATTGGGTCAGGGCTCACGGTTGATGTTGGCCGGACTGATCTCCTATGGCATCTCGCAGACACTCAACGTCATGCTGTTCAACGCGCTGCGCGAAGGGACAGGCAGGATGGTCTGGCTGCGCGGGATGATCGCAGCGGTCGCCAGCCAGATCGTCGATACCGGGCTTTTCCTGACGATCGCCTTTCTGGGCGTGTTGCCGCTCATGCCATTGCTCATTTCAGGGATAACCGCGAAAGTCATCCTTTCGATCCTCATGGTCCCGCCACTGATCCAGCTTGCCGTCGCCTTTGGCCGAAAGCTTGACCGCGCGGGTTCAACCGCATAGCGGCGCGCATCACGATGAGCAGACAGGAACCCGATCAATCCGCACTCGCCAAGGCCGAGGTGCTGACAGAGGCGCTGCCCTATATGCAGCGCTATGCAGGCGCGACCTTTGTGATCAAATATGGCGGGCACGCGATGGGCGACGCGCAGGCCGCACGTGACTTTGCCGACGATGTCGTGCTGATGAAGGCCGTCGGTATCAATCCGATCGTGGTGCATGGCGGCGGCCCCCAGATCGGGGCGATGCTCAAGAAACTCGGGGTCGAATCGAGTTTTGTCGATGGCCTGCGCGTAACGGATGCGGAAACGGCCAGGATCGCCGAAATGGTGCTCTCGGGGGCGATCAACAAGGAAATCGTCTCCTGGATCGCAGCTGCGGGGGGCAAGGCAGTAGGTATTTCTGGCAAGGACGGCGGTTTCGTCATTGCCGAAAAAGTCGAACGCACGACGCGCGACCCGGAAAGCAACATCGAAAGCGTTGTCGATCTTGGCTTTGTTGGCGAACCGAAGACGGTCGATCGAACCATCCTTGATACCATCTCGGCCGCCGGAATGATCCCGGTCGTGGCCCCGATTGGCGTGGGCTCGGACGGCCATACTTACAATATCAACGCGGACACGATGGCCGGCGCTGTCGCTGCGGCCTTGTCCGCTGATCGCCTGTTCCTGCTGACCGATGTCTCAGGCGTGCTCGACAAGGATGGATCGCTCCTGACCGATCTCGACCCGGCCAAGATCATTGCGTTGCGCGCGAATGGCACGATCACCGGAGGGATGATCCCCAAGCTCGAGACCTGCATCACCGCGGTTGAAGCCGGGGTTGATGCCGCTGTCATCCTTGACGGGCGCGTTCCGCATGCGATGCTCGTTGAAATTTTCACCAAGAGCGGCGCTGGCACGCTCGTCCATCGCTGACGCTTAAAGGAGACTGAAATTGGCCGCCATGCTTCTGGGGATTACAGACTATCTCCTCTATCTTCTGGGGATTGTCATCGTCGTCCAGTTCGTGATGTCGATCCTGATCTCGTTCAACGTGATCAACACCTATAACGAATTCGTCCGCGCGATCTGGCAGGCGCTCGAGAAGATGACAGACCCACTCTATCGACCGATTCGCAAGATCCTACCCGATTTTGGTGCGATCGATTTTTCACCGATGGTGGTGATAATCCTGATTACGATCAGCCGGTCCTACGTCCTCCCGGCCATCGCAAACGCGGCTTACTGAGCTAACCGCCGCACTGTGCGCGGTGGAGCAGTTTCTGGTCCGCCAGCACCAGGGCCATCATAGCCTCGACCACAGGGGTTCCGCGAATGCCGACACAGGGGTCGTGGCGGCCCTTTGTGACAATCTCGGTTGCTTCGCCTTCGCGGGTGATCGTTTCGACAGGGGTCAGGATCGAACTGGTCGGCTTGAACGCAACACGCACGACCACAGGCTGGCCGGTCGAAATACCACCGGCGATCCCGCCCGAATTGTTGGCAAGAAACTCCGGCGCGTTGGACCCGGGCCGCATCGCATCGGCATTCTCCTCGCCGCGCAAACGGGCAGCGGCAAAGCCGGCCCCGATCTCGACACCCTTGGTTGCATTGATCGACATCATTGCGGCGGCCAGCTCGCTGTCGAGCTTTGCATAGAGCGGCGCGCCCCATCCCGCCGGCACGCCACGCGCAATACATTCGACCACCGCGCCAAGCGATGACCCCGCCTTGCGCGCCTCATCGAGCAACTTCTCCCATCGCCCTGCCGCCGCTTCGTCCGGACAGAAGAATGGGTTCTTGCGAATTTGTGCAGCTTCGAAATTGTCGCGATCGATCGCATCGCCACCAATCTCAACGACATAGGCGAGCAACTCGACTTCGGGGATCACGAGCCGGGCGACAGCCCCTGCTGCGACCCGTGCCGCCGTCTCGCGCGCCGAACTTCGGCCGCCACCGCGATAGTCACGAAAGCCATATTTGGCATCATAGCTGTAGTCGGCATGGCCGGGGCGGTAGGCTTTGGCGACGTCGGAATAATCTTTCGGCCGCTGATCGATGTTCTCGATCATCAGGCTGATCGGTGTACCGGTCGTGCGGCCCTCGAACACGCCCGACAGGATCTTCGCGGCATCCGGTTCTTGCCGCTGTGTCGTGTATTTCGACTGACCCGGACGACGCCGGTCGAGGAAGGGCTGGATATCGGCTTCGGAGAGCGGCAACCCCGGCGGGCAGCCATCGACCACCGCGCCTAGCGCAGGCCCATGGCTTTCTCCCCAGGTGGAGAAGCGAAAGACATGGCCGAAACTGTTGAAGCTCATCTAACCCAATCTCGCAAATGCAGGCGCATAGTCAGCACGGCCTCTTTCGGGCAGCAGAAGAGCGCTGTCCAGAGCAAGCGCCATGAAATGCGGCCCGGCATAGGGCGACTCATAGGGCGCGGCCGTTTCGATGCGGAAGCCAAAGCGAGGATAGTAATTCGGATGGCCAAGCACGAAGCACAGGCGGATGCCCAACGCGGGAAGCTGTGCCAGGCCATCCCGGACAAGCGCCGAGCCGATGCCGAGCCCCTGATAGGAAGGCAGCACACCGACCGGCGCAAGGCCCGCAGCGGCAACAGGCTTGCCATCGGCCGTCACCGTCATCCGGCTGAACAAAATATGGCCGACCCGCGCGCCCTCAATACCCGCCACGAGCGAAACAAGAGCATCGCCATCAGCTTCCAGCATACGCACCAGCTTCACTTCGGTATCGCCGCCAAAGGCTGCCATGTGGATCGCGTCAATCCCGGCGGCGTCTGCAGGCGTTGCGTTTCGGCTCAGCATTCAGACAAGCGCGATGTCGGGGGCGTCTTCGGCCTTCATGCCGATGACGTGGTATCCGGCGTCGACATGGTGCGTTTCCCCGGTCACGCCGGCCGACAGGTCGGACAGCAGATAAAGCCCGGCACCACCAACATCCTCGATCGTGATGTTGCGTTTCAGTGGACTATTATATTCGTTCCACTTCATGATGTGGCGGAAATCGCCGATCCCCGAAGCGGCCAGCGTCTTGACCGGCCCGGCCGAGATCGCATTGACCCGGATATTGTTGCGGCCAAGATCGACCGCGAGATATTTGACGCTCGTCTCAAGGGCGGCCTTGGCAACACCCATGACGTTGTAGTGCGGGATCACTTTTTCCGCGCCGTAGTAACTCAACGTCAGCAGCGCGCCGCCATTTGGCATCATCGCCGAAGCCCGCTTTGCTACAGCCACGAAGCTGTAGACACTGATGTTCATCGTCATCAGGAAATTGTCGAGGCTGGTATCGACATAGCCGCCGCGCAATTCGTTCTTGTCTGAAAAGCCGATTGCATGGACAACGAAATCGATCGTCGGCCATTTCGCGGCCAAAATCTCGAACGTTGTATCGAGTGCGGCCATGTCTCCCACGTCACAATCGATCAGGAAATCGCTGCCGAGCTGTTCCGCCAAGGGACGGACGCGTTTTTCCAGCGCCTCTCCCTGATAGGAAAAGGCCAGCTCCGCGCCTTCGGCGTGCAGTTTCTGCGCGATTCCCCAAGCGAGGCTGCGATCATTGGCGAGGCCCATGATCAGCCCGCGCTTGCCCTTCATGTATCCAGCCACTTGGCCTCCACGAGTTCATCCAACATTCTATGGTCCTTTAGCGGATGGTTGCCTGGGTTTGCCAGTGCCGCGTTGATATGGGCCGCAATCACCAGTCCATAACCGACCAGCCAGAAGAACAACATAGCCACCATCACCCCGGCAAGACCGCCATAGGTCAGGGTATAACCGCCAAAAAGGCCAAGGGCCTTGGGAAGCAGCAGGAGCGCCACATACCACCAGAGGGTCACGAACAAGGCGCCAGGCCACTTGGGATATCCTCGCCCCCGATATTGGCGCGGGGCCAGTGACCAGAAGAGCAGATAGCCCGAAAAAAAGGTCATCAGGATCGGAACGAACCGTGTGCTGGCGATCCTGTCGGCAACCGGGCCCGCTGCTGGCAGAAAGCGCATGATCACTTCTTCGGCTGTGGTCAGAATGATCTGGATCGAAAACGCTGTAATCAACATTCCCACGGCCACTACAATAATCACGACCCCAATCAGCCGGTATTGCCAGAAGGGGCGATCATATTCGGTCCCATAGGCGCGGCGCAGGATTTCCCGAATCGTCTCGATAAAACTGCCGACCGTCCAGACGCCAATTGCTGCGCCGAACCACAACAAGGGACCTGTCCGAAGTGAAAGGACCTGTGCGGCCGTTGCCTCGATCATCGCGCCGACAGAAGGTGGAAAGGCCCTCACGATCGAATGCACCGCAGCCAGATTTTCCTCAGGTCTGCCGAGCAGTTGCGCAGCGGCCGAGAGGATGATGAAAAACGGAAACATCGCCAGCAATGTCAGATAGGCAAGATTTCCGGCATGGATGAATCCATCATTGTATACGCCTACGACCGTCCGGCGCAGAAACTCAAAAATACGCGATCCCGGACCGATATGGCTGAGCAATCCCTTCCGGTGGGGATGGGCGTCTGGATGAACCCGCCGCGCTTCGGGCGATTCGGGCGATACGTCACGCACTAGGCCAGATTCGCGCGGAGATTGCGACGATCCTCCCAACCTGCCACGAAGCTATTGAGCGCCGGGTCGTCACCGGGAATGTCAATCATCAGCGTGACCAGCTGATCTCCCCGGACACCGGTCTTGGATGAAAAGCCTCGTCCCTTCAGACGCAAGACCTTTCCGGACGTCGACCCCTTGGGAATGTTGAGCATCACAGCTCCTTCAACTGTCGGCACTTTGATCGGTCCGCCTGCCAACGCCTCTTTCAAGGTCACCGGCAAGTCGAGCCGGACGTTATCCTCATCTCTGATGAATCTGCGATGGGCGTGTACCTCGATCGTGACGATGGCATCGCCGGCACCCCCAGGCCCCGGCTGACCCTTGCCCGAAAGCTTCATCTGCGTGCCTGTTTCGACCCCGGCAGGCAATTTGAGGTCGATTGTCTTGCCGTCCTGCAAAGTGATTCGCTGCGGCGCAAGGGTGGCTGCATCCTCGAATGAGACAGCAAGCCGATAGGCCACATTCGCGCCCTTGGGCGGAGGAGCAGATCGCCCCCCAAACCCGCTAAAACCTGCACCGGCGCCACGCGCACGACCGCCGCCGAACAGGCCTTCGAAGATATCCCCGAGATCGGCCGCCGCCGCATCGCCAAAGCCACCCTGGAATCCACCCGAACCGCCGCGAGATCCGCCCTGCTGACCGCCAAAACCTGCAAAGGGGTTGGCGGGATTGCCCTGATCGTCGATTTCGCCGCGATCAAACTGTGCCCGCTTTTCCTTATCAGACAACAGGTCATAAGCGTTCGTTACCTGGGCAAAGCGTTCCGTCGCCTTGGGATTGTTCTGGTTCGTATCGGGATGAAGCTCCTTGGCGAGCTTGCGATACGCCTTTTTGATATCGGCTTCGGTTGCTCCGCGCGCCACGCCCAAGGTTGAATAAGGATCTGCCATTTGTCTTAGCTAGTGATTGGGTTGGGGCACGGCAAGATTTCAGGCCTTGTCGGACGTTAATTGCTCATGATGCCTGATCACCTCATCGATTACGAAGCGCAGGAACTTCTCTGTAAAATCAGGATCCAGATCAGCCTCCGCAGCCAGTTTGCGCAGCCGCGCGATCTGCAATTCCTCGCGTGCCGGATCAGCTGGCGGCATCGCGTTTTCGGCCTTGTAGCGCCCGACCGCCTGCGTCACCTTGAAGCGCTCGGCGAGCATATGGACTAAAGCCGCATCGATATTGTCGATACTCTGGCGAAACTGCTGTAACGGATCGCGTGTCATAGAACGAAGTTCTTGTTCGCAAATGATGATCGATGCAAGCGTCAACACCGGCTTTGCACTTGCGCCGCTATCACTTGCCCGCCAGAGGAGTCGCCATCATGACTGCAACGCTTCATCGCATCGGACAGGACAGGCAGCCTTCGCTTGACCCGATCATCAATCTGGTTGCTGCCGAGATGAACCAGGTCAATGCCGTGATCCTCGAACGGATGCAGTCCCAGATTCCCCTGATCCCGGAACTGGCGGGACACCTGATCGCCGGCGGTGGAAAGCGGATGCGGCCGATGCTGACACTCGCCACGGCCCGGTTGCTCGACTATTCCGGCACGCGACACCACAAGCTCGCAGCTACAGTGGAGTTCATTCATACAGCGACCCTTCTCCACGATGACGTCGTGGACGGATCGGATATGCGACGCGGACGACGCACGGCCAACATTATTTGGGGGAATCCAGCGAGCGTGCTTGTTGGAGATTTCCTTTTCAGCCGAGCCTTCGAATTGATGGTTGAGGATGGCAGCCTGAAGGTGCTGAAGATCCTGTCGAGCGCGTCGGCGGTAATTGCTGAGGGCGAGGTCAATCAGTTGACCGCACAGCGCCAGATCACGACCGGCGAAGACAAATATCTCGATATAATCGGCGCCAAGACAGCCGCACTATTTGCCGCTGCCTGCCGAATTTCGGCAGTCGTCGCGGAAAGGGACGAAGCGACCGAGGAGGCGCTGGACAGTTTTGGGCGCAATCTCGGCATCGCCTTCCAGCTTGTAGATGACGCGATCGATTTTGCCTCGGACACCGAAACGATGGGCAAGGGCGTCGGCGACGATTTTCGTGATGGCAAGGTGACTTTGCCTGTTATCCTGGCCTATGCGCGGGGCGGCGCAGACGAAAAGGCGTTTTGGCAGGCAGCGATGGAAGGGCGACGGGTATCCGACGCCGATCTTGCGTATGCCAAGATCCTCCTGGGCGAAACCCGCGCGATCGACGACACGCTGATCCGGGCGCGCCACTATGGGCAACGCGCAATCGACGCGCTCGGCCCATTCCCGATGGGTGCCGCCAAGAATGCCCTGATCGAGGCAGTCGAGTTTGCCATTGCCCGAGCTTATTGAAACGCTCCCTGTTCATGATGTCATGCCGGCGCTTCTTGCGCACCTGCGCGAGCGGCGCAACGCGGTCCTGATTGCACCATCGGGTGCAGGCAAGACGACTGCCGTTGCCCCCGCGCTGCTTTCGCAGCCCTGGTGCAGCGGACAGATTTTCCTGCTCTCGCCCCGCCGCCTTGCCGCGCGCGCCGCTGCCGAGCGTATGGCCGAACTCGCCGGAGAGGCAGTGGGGGGAAGAATCGGATATGCGACACGTCTCGATTCACGCCAATCGGCGCAGACGCGCATTCTTGTTCTGACCGAAGGCATTTTCCGCAATCGCATTCAGGCCGATCCCGAACTGGAAGGCGTGTCCGCAGTACTTTTCGACGAAGTACATGAACGCAGTCTCGATAGCGATTTCGGTTTGGCCTTGGCACTTGATGCGCAGTCTGCGCTCAGACCCGATCTCCGTCTGGTTGCCATGTCAGCCACGCTCGATGGAGAGGGTTTTACGACCTTGATGGACGCGCCCGCGTTCGAAAGTCAGGGGCGCACCTACGCGCTTGCCCTCAAACATATTGGTCGCCGGGGAGAGACACGGATAGAGGACGGGGTGGCTGCAGCCATTCGTCAGGCCTTGGCCGAAGAGAGCGGCGATGTCCTGGCTTTCCTTCCCGGCGTTGGAGAGATTGGACGCACTGCAGAACGGCTGGACGGCATCTCGGCCGAGATCCATCGTCTGCATGGGAGCCTTGATCTGGCCGAACAGCGTGCCGCAATTCGCAAAGGCACGTACCGCAAGGTCATCCTGGCCACCAGCATTGCCGAGACCAGTCTCACGATCGACGGTGTGCGGATCGTGGTGGACAGTGGCCTTGCACGCCGTGCGCGCCATGATCATGCGGCGGGCGCGACTCGGCTGGTGACCGAGCGGGTGAGCCAGGCCGCCGCCATCCAGCGGGCAGGTCGCGCTGCGCGGCAAGGGCCGGGCGTCGCTTATCGTCTGTGGGAAGAGTCCGCGACCGGCGGACTGTTGCGATTTGATCCTCCTGAAATTCTGGAGGCTGATCTTTCCGCGCTGCTCCTCGATTGCGCGCTATGGGGAATCAGCGACCCGGCAACGCTGCGGTGGCTTGACCCGCCATCGCCGTCAGCACTGTCGGAAGCGCGCAAGAGACTTGGTGCGCTGGGTGCGCTCGATGACACTGGACGTCCGACGGTGCACGGTCGGGCGATTGCCGCGCTGCCCCTGCCTCCACGCCTTGCCCATATGCTTATCCTTGCTGCCGGACAGGGAATCGGCTCGCTTGCCGCCGAAATTGCCGTGCTTCTTTCCGAGCCCGGGCTCGGGGGAAACGATGCAGACCTGTCGGTTCGCCTGGAACGATGGCGGCGCGAGAGCGGCCGTCGTGCAGAGGCCGCGAGGGAACTGGCAAAAAGATGGGCGAAGATCGTTGGAGACCATAAAGGAGGAGGAGGCGATATCGCGGCATGCATTGCCCTTGCGTATCCCGATCGACTCGCCAAACGCCGCGATGAAAGCGGCGAGTATTGGGCGAGCTCGGGGGGGCGCGGATTCAGGTTGGGCCCGACCCAACCCCTTGCGCGCAACGAATGGCTTGCGGTTGCCGACATTCAGGGTGCGGCTTCGGGTGCGCGCATTCTATCAGCAGTGGCGATCGAAAGCGCGCAGGTCGAAGTTCTTTTCGCGGACAGGATTGAAAGCGGAGTCAGTATTGGTTTCGATCCGGACACCGGAAGCGTCCGGACGACCAGCGGAAAAAGGTTAGGCGCAATCACCCTTTCAAAGTCCGATAACGCACAGGCCAGCGCCGAAGACATTCTCGCAGCGTTGGCCGGAGGCGTCCAGGAACATGGCCTTGGCATGATAGAATGGCCCCAATCGGCCAGAGACCTGCGCCAGCGTGCGCAATGGGCCGGATTGACCGCATTGGAAGACGAGGCCCTTCTCGCGACGCTCGATCAATGGCTCCTGCCTTTGCTGGTGGCAAAAAGACGTTTGTCAGACATTGGTGCCGATGCCCTCCATTCCGCGCTTTTGGCAATGTTGGGGTGGGATGGGCAGCGCGCGCTTGACCGCCATGCTCCGGCACATTTCAAAGCTCCGGCGGGCTCGTCCCACACCATTGACTACGCCGCCGAGGCGGGGCCGACGGTCACCTTGCGGGTTCAGGCCCTTTTCGGGTGTGCCGACCACCCGACAATAGGACCGGACAAGACCCCGCTGATCCTGTCGCTTACGTCGCCCGCCGGGCGCCCGATCCAGACGACGCGTAACCTGCCCGGCTTCTGGCGCGGTAGCTGGGCCGATGTCGCCAAGGAGATGCGGGGCCGTTATCCGCGGCACAATTGGCCCGAGGATCCGGCCACTGCCATTGCAAGCCTTAGAACCAAGAAGGCGCTTGATCGAACCCGATGATTGAGGGAAAGGACACCGCATGACCCATGTCCGCATCTACCAGAAGCCAAAGAACGCCATGCAGTCAGGCCGCCACGGCACCGACGCCTGGATTCTCGAATACGAGCCCAGCGATGCCCAACGCGCGGACCCCCTGATGGGCTGGGCCGGAAGCGCCGACACCCGCCGACAATTGCTTCTGACGTTTCCGACGCTCGAGGCTGCGAAAGCCTATGCCGATGCAAAGGGGCTTATCGCAAACATCGTTCCAGCGCCCAGGAAAGTCTTGAAGCTCCAGGCCTACGCAGACAATTTCAGATAAGCTGGGCGCCCAGAAGGGTCAGCAGCTTTGCATCCATCACGCAGCCTTCGCATCGTTTTTTCGCGATAAAATCTGACATGCCGTTGAGTGGAATGCGGTGAACAATGATGTTTTCCCCATCGACCCCGCCGCCTTCCCCCACTCTTTCCAGCCCAAGTGCGCGCACAAAGAAGAAGCTCTCGCTGACCATGCCGGGCGATGAATAAAATTCACCGATCCTTTCGATCCGCGCGGCACGAAAGCCGGTCTCTTCCTCAAGCTCGCGCGCAGCAGCGTCTTCAAGGCGCTCACCCTCGGTGTCATCGCCGATAAGGCCGGCGGGCAGTTCAAGGCAGTTTGCCCCCAACGGCACGCGAAATTGCTCCACCAGCAGAACATGGCCATCGTCAATCGCCAGGATGACCGCTGCCTTGATGCCACGCGCACGGGAAACATACTCCCATTTCCCGCGTGTCTTGGTAGTGATGAAGCGACCTTGCCAGACAATTTCTTCGTTCTCGCTATCACTCACAGTTCGATCAACCGGTCCGGCAATTCATTTTTGTCATCGGACTCGCGCGGAAAATTTGCTCCCAGTATCGCTCCGACATCGCCAATCGCAGCGATCATGCCATCGGCGATTCGTCCTTCGCGGACTTCGGTCACGAGCTTCGCCATTGCTTCGCCCCAGATTTCGGGCGCAACCTTCGCATGGATCGCTTCGTCGGCGACGATTTCAGCCTTGTGTTCTGCCATCGACAAATAGATCAGGACGCCGGTCCGGCCTGAGGTCCGCCGTTCGGCGCCAACCTTGAAATACCGGATCGCCCGCCTGCGCACGCGTTCTGCCTTGACGATGGATGGGGTCAAGAAAATACGTAGCGGCATCCACTGGAGGATCAGCCGCATCGCCAGGAATTTGAGGACGAAAACCGCAAGCGCCAGTTCAAACGCTTCGGCAAGCGACCATTCGGTAACCCAACCGTTCGATAGCCAGCCGACGACACGGAAATAGAAATCGGGAAACGCGGCAAGTGCGGCAAGCGCTAGCACCCCAACGCTGACCGACCACCACAAGGCGATATCGCGATAGCGATCCGATGCATCGGCAACGATCGTCACGATTTCGCCTGCTGTATTCCCTTCAGCAGCGTGCACGGCCTTGCTTACCCGTTGGTGATCGGCTTCGGTCATCATCGCCAATCTCGCCATCACCACCCCCCGGAGGCGCCGCCGCCCCCGAATGAACCGCCGCCGCCGGAAAAGCCTCCGCCACCGCCGAACCCGCCAGAGCTTCCGCCGCCCCAGCCACCGCCGCCCGAACCGCCGCCCCAGATGATCACCGGACCAGAGCCAAGCCGCCGCCCGCGACCTTTGCCAAAGATGGAACGGAGCAACGGCAGGATGAAGAAGAAAAAGATGAACAGCCAGAAGATCGCGGCGCTGATCGAATCACCCTGATTGCTTTTCACCGATTGCGACGCCAGTTGGGCAGAATATTTCGCAGCCTCGTCGGGCGGAAGCTTCAATTGGGCGATGATTGCATCAGTACCAGCGCTAATTCCGCCGGGAAAATCGCCGGCTTTGAAGGAAGGCACAATCTGCGTGTTGATGACAACGCTTGAAAAAGCATCGGTCAGGATGGGCTCGAGTCCGTAACCAACCTCGATCCTGACCTTGCGGTCATTGGGGGCAACCAACAGGATCGAGCCGTTATTCTGGTCTTTCTGCCCGATTTCCCAAGCCCGGCCGAGCCGGTATCCATAATCGGAAATGTCATAGCCTTCGAGACTAGGGACGGTGGCGACAACCAGCTGGCGCGAACTTTCTTTCTCGAGCGCATCCAGCTTCGCTGTCAGCACGGCCTCCTGATCGTCGGGGATAATGTTCGCGGCGTCGACCACCCGACCCGTCAGTGGCGGGAAGGTTTGGGCTTGGGCAACGCCCGCGACCATGAGCAGGAGGGTGGCGAGCCACCTCATCTTAGTCTCTCCCCTGAAGGGCGGGGTTGATCAGAACTTGACCGTTGGCGCACGGTCCGCATTCGGCGCGGTCGCCTGATAGGTCGTCATCGGCTTGGCACCATAGAAGATCTTGGCGCCGATGGCATCGGGGAAGGTCCGGATCGTCGTGTTATAGGCCTGGACCGAGGTATTATAGTCCTTGATCGAGACATTGATCCGGTTTTCCGTCCCTTCCAGCTGCGACTGGAGCGCAAGGAAATTCTGGTTGGATTTGAGGTCCGGATAGGCCTCGACCGTAGCCAACAGGCGCCCGAGCGAACCCGAAACCTGAGCCTGCGCGTCCTGGAACTGCTTCACCTTTGCCGGATCGGAAAGGTCCGATGCATTCACCTGGATCGATGTTGCCTTGGCGCGCGCCTCGGTCACTTCGGTCAGCACGGTCGATTCCTGCTTAGCATAGCCTTTCACCGTTTCCACCAGATTGGGGATCAGGTCCGCGCGCCGCTGGTAATCGGCTTGCACGTTGGCCCATTTGGCCTTGGCGTTTTCTTCGGCGGTCGGGACGCTGTTAACCCCGCACGCGCTCAACGAAAGCGCGAGCGCAGGCAGGGTCAATTTAGTAAAAAGGCGATTCATCTTAGTCACAGCCACTCTCCCAAGGACGGTACTTCAGCACAAACATAGGGAGCCATGCGCCCACCTTCAATATGCTTGCAATTGCGCAGTTTTGTGCGAGTTTGGCGGTCTTCGTCAGTATATGTTGGGAGGGGTTTCAAAATGTGGAGTGAATTCAAGGCCTTTGTGAACAAGGGCAATGTCCTTGATCTGGCCGTCGGCGTCCTGATCGGCGCAGCCTTTGGAAAAATCATTTCGTCTTTCACCGACGATATTCTGATGCCGCTGATCGGGCTCGCAACCGGGGGCGGGGTCGATTTTTCCAACAAATTCATCCTGTTGGGCGATCCGGCGGGGAAGGCAATCGCCACGCTGGCTGACGCCAAGGCGGCAAACATAGGCGTTTTCGCTTATGGCAATTTCATAACCGCAATGATCAATTTCCTGATTCTTGCGTTTGTGATCTTCATGATCGTGCGCAGCGCCAACAAGATGATGAAGCGCGACGATGATGCGGGGACACCCGAAGATGTGCTGCTGCTGCGCGAAATCAGGGATTCCGTGAAGAAGTAGCGGGGCCTAGGCCGCTGCCTGATCTTCGGACACGGCAGCGGCAAGGCTGGTGCCATCGAGAATGCGTGCGGTATCGTCGCGCACGATCAGCATTGCGCGCCTGATTTCGCACGTTTCCTCGTCGCGACAATCCTTGCACTTCTTGTAGGCTGTGCGACTGACACACGGGACAAGAGCCAAAGGCCCCTCAATCACGCGGATAATATCTCCAAGCGAAATCAGATGCGCGGGCCGCGCCAGCGCAAAGCCCCCCTGTTTGCCACGTGTCGAAACAACAAGGTTGGCCGCCTTGAGTTCGGTCAGGATTATTTCGAGGAATTTGCGTGGAACGCTGGCCTGCGTTGCGATCCGGCTCATCGGCACCGGGTGATGCCCCTGAGGCTCCCGAGCCAGAAGAAGCATGGCCCTGAGACCGTAACGCGATCGCTGAGTGAGCATGTTAAAAACCCTAATGTTTGGTGGAGATTAAAACAACCCCTCGCACATGAATGTCATGCACTTAACATTCAGAATTCCATCGCTATATTGGGCTTGTCGGGTTCGCCCGGCTATGGCGATAAATGATGCCGTGCAATAGATGCAGCGGACCCGGGGGCGGTACCCGGCGGCTCCACCATAACTCCTGCTCCGGCAGGAGCCATGACGGGGCCGAACTAGGATCGACGTGTGTTGAAAAGCGGTGTTTTTGCCCGGCATGAATAAGCCGTGAAATGGTTCAAACTCATAAGTGCAAACGATAACGAAGCACTTGCTATTGCTGCTTAACCCCAAGGCTTAACGGCCTAAGGTTGACCAACATAACGCGGTCGGGCTGAACCGGGCAACAGAATCAGACACCAGCGGCCGGGGGGTGCCGGGCAACAGAAACCCCCCACCTTCCCGGTAATGCTTGACATTTTGGCCAGCGAATCTAATGCGCCCGCTTTCCGCGCGTCAGTGCGACCAGCAATCAGTCCAGAAGGTTTTCAGGTCATGGCCAAGCCAACCACCGTCAAGATCAAGCTCGCCAGCACGGCGGACACCGGCTTTTTCTATGTCACCAAGAAAAATCCGCGCACCCAGACCGAGAAGCTCTCGTTCAAGAAATACGATCCCGTCGTGCGCAAGCATGTCGAGTTCAAGGAAACCAAGATCAAGTAACGCTCTGGCGTCAACCCAGCGTCAGTTCCGGAAAAAGCCGCGCGAGCGGAGCCAGAGATAGACTGCAGTGGCCGAAATCAGGGCGACAAGCAGAGCCTTGAGCGTGCCGCCTTGATCGTCCTGCCAGAGCATATTGCCCGTGTTCATCCCGAAAAAGCCTGTTACCAGCGTCGCGGGCATCAAGAGTGCGGTCAGCATCGACAGGACATAAAGGTTCTGGTTGGTTCGATTTGCCGTCTGCACGTCCAGTTCATCGCGGAGTTGGCGAAGATTGGCCTGCAGCACCATTACATCACTATCCAGTGCGGCGATTCGCTGTGATTGCCGGGCGATGGCGGGCTCAAGGCCATCGGGCAGGTCGTCATCCGCTTCGAGTCGAGTCAGTATGCCTCTCAGACCATTCAGCTGGCGATGAAGCTGGACCGACCGCCGCCGCACTTTCAACAAGCCCCGCCCGTCGGGAATGCGGCCATCGTTGAGCAACGCATCTTCGCTTGCCTGCACGGTGGAGTTGAGTTCCTTGGCAACCCCGCCGCACACTTCCGCAACAGACGAAATCAGTAGATCGAGCGCGGCTGCCGGGCTGCACGGATGCGCGCCTTCGCGAATCCGGCGGTGAACCATGTCGGCGGCGCATAGCGGATGCGTGCGCCCCGTAATCATCAGTTGGTTCGTCAGCACGAAATAGAGTGCTCCGGTTCGGGCAAGCACATGATCGTCGAAGTCCCGCTCGAAATCGGGGATAAGGCCCGCAACCTGTCCGTCCACAACCAACGCACGTGGATGCCGATCCGTCGATTGCAGCAGGGCGCGCGCCGACTCGGAAAGCTCAATGGCTCCATTTATCCAGCGAATCGCCCATTGATCTGCCAGATTGACATGGAGCCAACGAAAGACCCCCGGCTCGCCCGCGTCCAAAGTTGCGCCGGGATCGTGCACTGGATGCGATGAGCCAATTGCGCCAAAATCAAAACCCCAGATCAAGCCGGACGCAATGCTGTCGAATTTCTCCATTACCTCGCCTTGCTTCAAACCAGCGCGCGCGAATCGGCGAGGGTCGCCAGATCCTTCACCACCCCGATGAATTTCATCAGCGAAATCGGCTTTGCTACATAGGCATCGGCCCCGGCTTCGCGAATCCGGTCTTCATCACCTTTGCCAGCATAGGCAGTGACCGCCATGACCGGAATGCGCCGCAGGATCACGTCACGGCGGATCGCCTCGATCAGTTCGAGTCCGCTGATATGCGGCATCTGGATATCCATGATGATGATGTCTGGCGCGAACAGGGTTGCACGATTGATTGCCTCGCGCGCGTCCCTCACACCTTCGGTTTCATAATCATGGGCGCGCAACAAATCGCAAAAGAGTTTGAGATTGAGTTCATTGTCCTCGACAACGAGCACCCTTTTTGCCACGCCAACATTCCTAACGATTTTCCCGGAACGAACCTCTAGGCGATGCTCAAGGCAGAGACAAACCCCGATGATGATATGGCGTTGGCGCTCTCTGCGCTGACCTGGATCCTTTCTGACGGTGGCCGGGCCGAACGGTTGCTTGCCTTGACCGGGCTGGATGTTGCAGGGCTCCGTTCCCGAATCCACGATCCGATGCTCCACCAGGCCATTTTCTCGTTTCTGGAAGCGCACGAGCCCGATCTCGTCGCCTGCGCAGATGCACTGGGCGTGCGGCCGGAGCGCCTTGTCCGTGCGGAGGCATTCCGATGAGCCGGCCGCTCCTTGTTACCGATTGCGATGAGGTTTTGCTCCACATGGTCGTGCCGTTCGCGGACTGGCTGGATGAGGCGCATCATATCCATTTCGATCTCGATCTTGGCGACTTTGCCAATGCCCTGCGCCACAAGGCGACCGGTGAGCTGGTTCCCGGGCCGAATATTTGGCCCTTGCTGCAGGATTTTTTCAGGAGCGAGATGCCCCGACAAAACGCGATTACCGGCGCTGTTGAAGGCATTAACGCACTGGCCGCGCATGGCGATGTCGTTATCCTGACCAATTTGACCGACGATTTCCGCGAGTCTCGCGCCGAACAGTTGCGCGACGTTGGAATCAACTTTCCCGTTTTCACGAATCAAGGCGGAAAGGGCGAGCCGCTGGCGCGGATTGTTGCCGATTATGCCCCCAGCGTAACGGTTTTTGTCGATGACCTTGCCCATCAGCACATCTCGGTTGCCGAACATGCGCCCGATGTCTGGCGGCTTCACATGGTGGGCGAACCGCGGCTCCAGCCCTTTATCAAGACACCAAAGGCGGCACATGGCCGCATCGATGACTGGCATAGTGCAACAAGCTGGATTATTGACCGCTTTCAAGGAGTTCCGCTGTGACTGATGCCAAGCCAACGCCACTCAAGATGAATCCAGATCCACTGCCCTCCAGCGTGGATGCCCGGCTCTTCGAACTCGGCATCATCCTGCCGATGCCGGCGGCACCTGTGGCTGCCTATGTGCCCGCTGTGGAATCAAATGGAATGCTTTATGTTTCCGGACAGGTCTCGTTCCAGAACGGCGAATTGATGATCGGACGCCTTGGGGAGGACCGTGACCTTGCTTATGGCATGCAAGCTGCCCGCGCCTGCGGATTGATGATTCTGGCGCAGATCAGGGCGGCTCTCGGATCACTTGATCGGGTGGAGCGGGTGGTCAAGCTCAACATATTTGTCAATTCCGATCCGCGCTTCACCGATCAGCCCAAGGTCGGCAACGGTGCTTCCGAACTGATGGTCGAAATATTTGGCGAGGCCGGCAAGCATGCCCGGGCCGCCGTTGGCGTACCGACATTGCCGATGGGCGTCGCGGTGGAAGTAGATGCGATTGTCGCTGTTAAGCGCACTTGATTCGCTGATCGCACCGCCGCCGCTGGCAAAACGCGTCGAGTTTCTGGCGCGTCAGCCTTTTGCTCATCGCGGACTCCATGGTGACGGGGTCATAGAAAATGGCCGGGTCGCGTTCAGCGGAGCCGTTGCTCTCGGCCATGGCATCGAGCTTGATGTGCAAGCGGCTCGAGATGGCGAAGCCTTTGTCTTCCATGATGCCACGCTCGAACGTCTTACTGGCGAAAGCGGCAATTTTGCTGACAGATCCGGGTCTGAGCTCGACCGCATCCTCTTGAAGGGCACGAATGAGTCGATTCCGCGGCTTCCTGAAATTCTGGCTCTTGTCGGTGGGCGTGCACCAATCCTGATCGAGGTAAAAGCTCCGGGTGTGTTGGTTGGTGTGCTTTGCCTATCGGTGCGCCGTGCGCTTGAGGGGTATCGCGGCGAGGTGGCCATCATGTCTTTCAATCCTTCGGTAGGCCGCTGGTTCAGGCACCATGCCCCGCGCTATGTCCGTGGTCTGGTGGTCACCGAACAGGAGGAAAAGGGATGGTCTGGCGCACTCCGGGGCCGCGCCAAACGCCATTTTTCGCTCTGGCAGGCACAGCCCGACTTTCTCGCCTATGACATTCGCGACCTGCCTTCGGCTTTCGCTGCCCAGCAGCGCGCGCGGGGCCTTAAAGTCCTTACCTGGACCGTGCGCACGGAGGAGCAAGAACAGGTCGCGTTCGCGCATGCCGATGAAGTGATTTATGAAAAGCCATCCCAAAAGGCTGGATGATGGCGGATAGCAGTATCGTTGCACGACTGGCCGACGGCGTGGCGGCGTTTGATCCCGCAGAGTGGGATCGTTGTGCCGGAGGCGCGAATCCCTTTCTCAGCCATGCTTTCCTCTCAATTCTCGAAAGCTCGCGCAGCGCAATCGCCGAGGCGGGTTGGCAGCCGCTTCCGATTGCCATCGATGATCCCGACGGAACGCTCGCTGGTGTCGCACCTGCCTATGTCAAAAGTCACAGCCAGGGCGAGTATGTTTTCGATCATGGATGGGCCGATGCCTGGGCGAGAGCTGGCGGGGAATATTATCCCAAACTGCTTATCGCGGTGCCATTCACGCCTGTCCCCGGGCCGAGACTTTTGACGGACGACGACAGGGTTGCGCAGGGGCTGATCGCCGCGTCCGAAGCTATCGTCGCACGGCACGGGCTTTCTTCGGCCCATGCAACGTTTCTCGAACAACGCGATATCGATCGTTTCCGTGCTGCCGGTTGGCTGATTCGCGAAGGATCGCAGTTCCGTTGGGTAAACAACGGCTATGGCTGTTTCGACGATTTTCTTGCCAGCCTTTCATCACGAAAGCGGAAGGCCATTCGCAAAGAACGTGCGACGGCCCAGGCGGGACTCGAAATTATCGCCCTGACGGCCGAATCGATCACCGAAGCACATTGGAGTGCGTTTTGGGGATTCTATCAGGACACTGGCGCGCGCAAATGGGGCCGGCCTTACCTGACGCGTGCCTTTTTCAGCCTTTTGGGCCAGGTGATGGCCGACAAAGTCCTGCTTGTGCTGGCGCTACGCGATGGGCGGCCGGTTGCTGGTGCGCTGAACCTTATCGGTTCAGACGCGCTCTACGGTCGATACTGGGGCTGCGACGAAGAGATTCCGTTCCTCCATTTCGAGCTTTGCTATTATCAGGCAATCGATTTCGCGATCGCCAATGGCCTCGGTCAGGTCGAGGCGGGCGCACAGGGAGAGCATAAGCTCGCGCGCGGTTATGGGCCGGTTCCAACCTGGTCGGCACACTATATTGCCGACGCCGGATTCAGGGCCGCGGTTGCAGACTTCGTCGAACGCGAGCGGCGCGCGGTAGAGAGAGAGATCGCGTTTCTAGGGGAGATGACACCCTTCAGAAAAGGCGGCTAGGCAGCCCGACGTGTCGTTTCGGAAAGCCACGCCCGCGCCTGGCGCTGGGCCTCGGCGATTTCGCGCGCCGTCATGTCCTCGGCAATTTCTGCCCGGCATTCCTGCCCGCGTTCGCTGCCGTTCAACGCAGCCAGATTGAACCATTTATGCGCCTGGATCAGATCGACCTCAACACCGGCACTGCCCGAAGAGTAGGCGATCCCAAGATCGTAGAACGCGCGAGCATCACCCCGCGCGGCATCCGCCAGCCGGCTTTCGATCAGAAAATTGGCACTCGAGAAACTGCTAGCCATCCGAAACCCCCTTTTACCTACCTGTTGAAAGGGGTTGTCGACCGACTATGGTCAACAAATGGTTAACGATCGCATCAGTTTTTCGGGCCGCCGTCCGGTCGCACGGAAAAATTGTCTATCAAGCGGGTTCCGCCCATCCGCACAGCCGCCACCAAGCGGCCTTCCCGATCAAGCCTGTCAAGAGGTTCAAGCGTCTCAGCGTCGACCAACATGAGATAGTCGACGCCGCTCAACCCTGCGGACCGGACGTGCGCCTCTGCTGCTGCAAGCGCGGCGGAAATGTCGCCCCCGGCTGTTATCGCCTTCGCAGCCCGAATCAGGGCTTTTGGAAATTCGGGCGCGGCTTTCCGCTCCTCGGAAGAAAGATAGGCATTGCGCGAGGAGAACGCCAATCCGTCCGTGTCACGCCAGGTCTGCATGCCGACGATTTCGACGTCCAGATCGAGGTCACGCACCATCCGGCGGATAATGACGAGTTGTTGCCAGTCCTTTTCGCCGAAAACCGCGATATCGGGCCGAACCTGGTTCAGGAGTTTGGCCACAACTGTCGCGACACCGTCGAAATGCCCCGGACGGGATGCGCCACACAGCCTCTCTCCCAGCCCCTCGACGAAAACATTTGTCGCAAAGCCCGGCGGGTAGACTTCAGAAACTGACGGTATCCACACGGCGGTGACGCCTGCTTCGGCCAACCGCGCAGCATCCGCCTTTTCGGATCGCGGATATTGATCCAGATCCTCATTCGGTCCGAATTGCCTTGGATTGACAAAGATCGAAACAATCGCATGGTCAGCCTGACGCTTGGCCAGCTCAACCAGAGCCATGTGGCCTGCATGCAGCGCACCCATCGTGGGAACCAGCGCGAGGCTTTGCCCGTCATTCCTTATCAATTTGGTGCGCTCCCGCAGTGCCTGAAGGTGACGGATGATTTGCACGGGCCAGACTGCTCCGATAAGGGTGCTCGTGCGCTCCATTGACGGGCGCTGGCCAATGAATCAAGTGGTAGAACCGGGGTAACAATGGCGCAGAACACGCATGTTATAGTCTTCGCCAATGAAAAGGGTGGAACAGGCAAATCGACCACCGCAGTCCATACTGCCGTCGCGTTGACGGGGATGGGCCATATCGTGGCGGCAATCGACCTCGACACACGCCAAAAGACGATGACCCGATATCTCGACAATCGAGAGGCTACCCGACGCCGGCGGCAGATCGAATTGCCATCGCCCCGCCATGTCACCCTCGGTCTGCTCACTCCAGCAGGTCTCGATCAGGAAATGGCACGGATTGGCGGCGACGCCGATTTTATCGTGATAGACACGCCGGGACGGGACGATCCGGTCTCGCGCGCCGCAATCGCCCGCGCAGACACAATTGTGACACCGATAAATGACAGTTTCGTCGATCTTGACCTGATCGGTCAGGTCGATGCGGAAACGTTCCGCGTAAAACGCCCAAGCTTTTATGCTGAACTGATCTGGGAATTACGCAAGGAGCGCGCCCGCGTCGACGGCACGACCGTCGACTGGATCGTGCTGCGCAACCGGCTGCAACATATCGATGCGCACAACATGCGCCGTGTGGGCAAGGCGCTGGTCGAACTGTCGAAACGCGTCGGCTTTCGGACGATTTCCGGCCTTGGCGAACGCGTAATTTACCGCGAGCTGTTTCCAAAAGGGCTGACCTTGCTTGATGTCGAGGCGATCGGCGGGATCGGGCTCAGTCATATTGCTGCGCGTCAGGAGTTGCGCGAACTGGTTGCCGGGCTTGCCCTTCCGGTCCGCGAGACCGACCAACCAGAGCTGGCATTCGCATGAAGTTCCTGCTTTTTATCGCTTTGCTCTTTGTGCTTTATGTCATTGCCAAACGCGCTTTCGCATCCGGCGGCGGCATGAACATTGCTGACGCCGCGAAATTGCTCGATGTTGCCCCCGACGCCAATCCTGCCCAGATCGTGGAAGCCCACAAGCGACTGATTGCAAAAGTCCATCCCGATGCGGGTGGGACGTCGCAACTGGCCGCCCAGGTCAATCAGGCGCGCGATATACTGCTTCGTAACATTTCCAGTCGATAGGCACTCATCATGTCTCACGATTTCGATCCCGTCGCGCTGCGCGAATATGATATTCGCGGCATTGTCGGCAAGACATTGGGTAAAGCCGATGCCTATGCCATCGGCCGCACCTTTGGCTCCATCATTATCCGTGCAGGCGGGAAATGTGTCGCAGTCGGCTTTGACGGACGCCTGTCCTCGCCGATGCTCGAGGCAGCGCTGATCAAGGGCCTGACCGAAAGCGGGGCCGATGTGGTGCGTGTCGGGCTGGGGCCCACACCAATGCTTTACTATGCCGAATCGGTTCTCGACGGCGTCGATGGCGGCATCCAGATCACGGGCAGCCACAACCCGGCCGACTATAACGGCTTCAAGATGGTGCAGGCGCATGGGCCTTTTTACGGCGAGGACATCCAGCGGCTCGGCAAAATGGCAGCAGCCGGCGATTGGGAAAGCGGCAACGGATCGGTCAGCGAGCATGACATCGAGGATGCCTATGTCGCCCGGCTTGCCCGCGACTATCCCGGCCACGCCTTCCGCATCGGTTGGGACGCAGGCAATGGCGCGGCCGGGCGGGTGATCGAGAAGCTGGTACGCCTGCTCCCTGGCGAGCATCACCTTCTGTTCACCGAGATCGACGGGCGCTTCCCCAATCACCACCCCGACCCAACGGTCGAGGAGAACCTTGCCGATCTCAAGGCCCTTGTCGCGGAAAAGAAGCTCGATTTCGGCGTCGCTTTTGACGGCGACGGAGACCGGATCGGCGCAGTTGACGGGCAGGGGCGGGTGATCTGGGGTGACCAGATTCTCTCCGTTCTGGCTGAGTCTGTCCTTAAGGAAGAGCCGGGTGCCACGATCATTGCCGACGTAAAGGCCAGCCAGGCGCTGTATGACCGGATCGCCGAACTCGGCGGCAAGCCGCTGATGTGGAAAACCGGCCACAGCCTGATCAAGGTCAAAATGAAGGAAACTGACAGCCCGCTGGCCGGCGAAATGAGCGGCCATATCTTCTATCGCAACGGCTGGTACGGCTTCGACGATGCGCAATATGTTGCTGTCCGTTTCATGCAGGCCATCGCCGAACAGGGCGGATCGCTGACCGCGCTCAAGGATGCCATGCCCAACATGATCAACACGCCCGAGCTGCGCTTCCAGGTCGATGAAAGTCGAAAATTTGCAGTGGTCGACGAAGTGCTCGCCCGCCTTGAGGTTGACGGCGCAAACGTCAACCGCACAGATGGCGCCCGCGTCAACACCGCCGATGGGTGGTGGCTGCTTCGCGCCTCGAACACCCAAGACGTCCTCGTCGCCCGCGCCGAAGCGCAGGATCAGGCCGGGCTTGACCGGCTGATGGCACAGATCGATGCGCAACTGGCGGCGTCCGGGCTCGAACGCGGGGAATCGGTCGGCCATTGATTCTTGCGCGCAGCGGCCTGACAGTCGCTGCGTGACTTCGCTCCCGCCCATCCTGGAAAGCTGGTTTGCCAGAAAAGGCTGGGCGCCCCGGCGCTACCAGCTCGAAATGCTCGATGCCGCGAAGACGGGGGAGCATGCCCTGCTTGTTGCCCCAACCGGCGCGGGCAAGACGCTTGCCGGGTTCCTGGCCTCACTCGCCGACCTGATCGAAAGCCCGGCCGAGGGTCTTCACACGCTCTATGTTTCGCCCTTGAAGGCACTCGCTGTGGATGTCCGGCGCAATCTCCTGTCGCCGATCGAGGAGATGGGGCTTGATATCCGCGTGGAGACCCGCACTGGCGATACGCCATCCGACCGCAAGGCGCGGCAACGGGTGCGGCCGCCGCAAATCCTGCTAACCACGCCCGAATCGCTTGGGCTTCTGCTCTCTTATCCTGACAGCTTCCAGATGTTCTCCGGGCTCAGCGCCGTCATCATCGATGAGGTTCACGCCTTTGCCCCGCACAAGCGCGGCGACTTGCTGAACCTGTCGCTCTCCCGATTGCAAGCGATCAACCCCGCACTGCGCCGTGTCGCCCTGTCGGCCACGGTGGCCGATCCCGACGCCTATCGCCAATGGCTCGCGCCCGGCGGAGCCGCCCAAAGAGTCCGCCTTGTCGAAGGCGATCCGGGCGCCCCTCCCGTTGTCACGGTGTTGCTCCCCGAAGGTGAAATTCCGTGGGGCGGGCATTCGGGAAAATATGCCGCGAAACAGGTGATGGCCGAAATCGAGACGCATGAGACGACACTCATCTTTTGTAACACGCGCGGGCTGGCCGAGCTGATCTTCCAGGAACTTTGGGCGGCAAACGAACTCAAGCTGCCAATCGGCATCCATCATGGCAGCCTCGATATCGAGGCGCGTCGCAAGATCGAGAATGCGATGGCCGACGGGCGACTGCGCGGTCTGGTTGCAACGGCAAGCCTCGATTTGGGCGTCGATTGGGCCAATGTCGATTGCGTCATCCAGATGGGAGCGCCCAAGGGCTCGTCCCGCCTGATGCAGCGGATTGGCCGCGCCAATCATCGGCTCGACGAGCCCTCTGAAGCGATCATCGTCCCCGGCAACCGCTTCGAATATCTCGAAGCACAGGGCGCCATCGACGCCATTGCCGAAGGCAAGCGCGATGGCGAAACCTTTCGTCCCGGCGGGCTTGATGTGCTCGCCCAACATATCATGGCCTGCGCCTGCGCCGCGCCGTTCGACGAACAGGCAATGCTCGCCGAGATCCAGTCCGCAACGCCCTACCAGATGCTCGATGTCGAAACCTTCTTGCGCGTCCTCAACCTGATTGCGACGGGCGGCTATGCGCTCAAGGCCTATGACAAGTTCCGGCGGCTGGTGCGCGAATCCGACGGCCGCTGGCGCATCACCCATCCCAAATTCATTGGCCAATATAGGCTCAACGCCGGGATCATCGTCGATTCGCCAATGCTGACGGTCCGTTTCCGCAACGGCCGCAAGCTGGGCGCCATCGACGAATATTTCGCGGCAAGCCTCATCAAGGGCGATTGCTTCTTCTTTGCCGGGATGAGCCTCGAGGTCGATGGCGTCGACGCCACCGACCTGATCGTCCGCGCGACATCCCGCCGCGCGCGCATTCCCAGCTATTCGGGCGCACGGATGCCGCTGACGACGCACCTGGCCGATCGCGTCCGTGCCTTTCTGCACGACCGCAGCCAATGGCCGCGCTTCCCCAAAGACGTGCGCATCTGGCTCGAAATGCAGGCGCGTCGCTCGATCCTGCCCGCGCCAGACCAGCTGCTGATCGAGAGCTTCGCTCGCGACGGTTTACACTATATGGTTACTTACAGTTTTGAAGGCTGGAACGCGCACCAGTCGCTCGCGATGCTCATCACCAAGCGGATGGACGCAATGGGCCTGCAGCCGGTCGGCTTCGTTGCCAGCGACTATGCCTTTGCAATCTGGAGCCTCAAGCCCGTCGCCGATCCGCGGCCGCTCTTCTCGCCCGATATATTGACCCGCGAATTTGTCGAATGGGTCGAACAATCGGCACTACTCAAGCGGGCCTTTCGCGAAGTGGCCGTGATTTCGGGGCTGGTCGAGCGTCAGCATCCGGGCAAGCGCAAATCGGGACGGCAGGTCACTTTCTCGACCGACCTGATCTATGACGTGCTGCGCAAATATGAACCCGATCATCTTCTGCTCCAGGCGGCCTGGGCCGATGCCCGGGCGCGAATGACCGATGTCGGGCGACTGGGCGCGCTGCTTGACCGGGCGGCTTCAACCATTGTCCACAAGACGCTTCCGTGCGTTTCACCGCTCGCCGTCCCGGTTCTCGTCCTGATCGGACGCGAAAGTGTGGCCGGGCCGGATACGGACGACGCGCTCCTGATCGAGGCCGAAACACTCGCCAACGAAGCGATGAATGACGAACCGACCATTGGCCAATAGCGGCTACGAATATTGACCCGCCTATTGCTTCGACTATGCTACATGTCGGGATGTAGAAAAAAGAGGAGCCATTTTGTGGCGCGAACCTGCATTCCCGTTTCCATTCTTGCCTTGGCTGTCGGACTTACAATGCCACTTTGTGCGCAAACGATCGCCTCGTCACCAGCCGGACAGATTATTACCGAAGCCCAGGCCAGCGAGGACCTTGCCACCGGCCTTGATCTCGCGATGCGCATGACAGTGCCGGTCATGATCAATGGTAAGGGGCCTTTCCAGTTCGTCGTCGATACCGGGGCCAGCCGTACCGTCATCTCGGAAGAACTTGCCAAACAACTGGCCCTTCCCAGTGCGGGAACGGCAAGGCTCCACGCCATGGGTGGATCGGCGAACGTCCGCATGGTCAGGATCAATACCGTGCAGGTCTCGACCAATACAAAGAAAGGCGTTGAGGCCGCCGCGTTGCCGAGACGTTATGTAGGCGCCGATGGCTTGCTTGGCATAGACAGCATGAAAGGCCAACGCATCGTGATGGATTTTGTCGCCCATACGATGCGGGTCGAACCGTCCAGCACGCCTGAAGAGGCCGTTCCCCCTGAAGCAGACCTGATCATCGTAACGGCACGCACAAGGCTGGGTCAGCTCGTCATGGTCGATGCGGATGCGAATGGGCAGAAGATCTGGGTGGTGGTGGACACCGGTGCCCAGAACACCGTTGCCAATAGCAAATTACGCGCCTTGCTTGTCAAGCGCATCCCTGAAACCGAGATCAGGCCGATCAACATGGTCGATGTGCTTGGTCACAACACACCCGCAGATTATACGATCGTCTCCAAGTTGCGGATTGGCGGGGTTTCGATGGGCAATGCCGCGATTGCGTTTGCCGATGCCCATCCGTTCAAGCTGTTCGGCCTCACGAAAAAACCGTCGATGCTGATGGGCGTTGAAAGCCTGCGCTCCTTCCGGCGCGTCTCGGTCGATTTCTCGACGCGCAAGGTAAAGTTTCTGCTTCCCGAGGACGGCTAGCCGGATATCCAGCCGGCAACGTCTTCGGCAACCTTGTTTGCAGCCGCGTTCAATGCCCGCCCGACGTTTTCCGGTTCAATCTTGCCAACCGAGACTTTCGCTTCGAAACGTCGGGTCCGCACACTCTTGCCATGATCGGTGCTGATTGCTGCATCGTAGACAATCACGGCCTTCCCCTCGCCGGGATCAATCCCGAAAGCGCTCAGAGTTCCGGTCACTTGCATGCCTTGGTCAAGGGCGATTTGGCGGGCATCGAGCACCACCCGGCCGGTCTTTGCCGCCACTGTTTCGGACACCAGACGCTGAAACAGCCTTGCAGGAGGTTCGACCCAAACCGCATCCTTGACATAGGCCAGAGCCGTCGCGCCGTTCATCACCAGGACGCGATTGGTGGCCAGCGCCTGCGGAACGATCGGTACGGAGATGCTGATTGCTTCTCCGGCCTGCGCTGCGCGCGCGTCATTGGCGGCAACCTGTGCGACGGACGACAGGTTGAGCAGCGAAGCCGGCGGCTTGGCTCCAAAACTGACGCAGCCCGAGAGCGAAAGCCCGAGAGCAAACACTGAAACAATCCTGTTCATTTGCCTTGCCTCCCGGGCTTGTAGTCGGGCAGTCGGGGCGATCCCAGAAGCGCGCCCGCTCCACCCTGATCGAGCTTGGTTGCGACCGACCCCAATGCTTCGGACATGATACGCAGATCACGCACCAATTGTCCGACTTCAGGGATGGTCTGATTTGAAAGTACCTGAATCCCGGGGCGAGCGTCGACAAGCGCTGCATCAAGGCTTGCAAGGCTTTTTTGTGCGGCCGACGCCGTCTTGCGCAATTCGGCAATCATCGGCCGCCCTTCTGAATCGAGTAGCGTGTTCGTCGTGCCGGCCAATTTCGTCAGTTCTTCGGCGGCCAGCCCTGCCTGCTTTATCGTCACGCGCGTCTCGGCAAGCGTCGCTTCTATCTGCGGGCCGTTGCGAGCCAAGGTCGCGGTCAGACGATCGGTGTTCGCCAATATCCCTGACAGGCTTTTCTGGTTCTTGTCGTTAAGCAATTCGGTGACTCGCTCGGTCAGGGTAGAAATTCGCTCAAGCAATTGTGGGGCATTGTTGAGCAGCGCGCCGAGCCCGGTCCGCTTGGTCGGGATCACCGGGGCTCCTGCGGGTCCATTGTCCGTGATCAGCGGCGCGCCTTTGACCGCCCCGTCAAGAAGGATAGAGGAAGGGCCAGTAAAACTGCCCTGCAAGCTGGCAGTCGTGCCCTGAAGCACGGGTGTATCGCGCTTTACCTCAATCCTGACCCGCACAAAGCCGGGATTGTCCCGCCAAAGCTCGATGTGCTTGACCTCTCCTGACGGAACGCCGGCATAGGTCACAAGGCCGCCCTGAGAGAGTCCTTCAACCGATTGCTGGAAGAATATGTCATAGCTTTTCGTCACTCCCCCGCTGATTCCCGCCAGCCAGACGATGAATCCCACAAGTGCTGCGAGCAGACCGAGCACCACCGCGCCGACGAGAATATGGTTGGAACGTGTTTCCATCAGCGCATCATGCCCTTGTTTCGGTGTTTCGATCAACCGCTGCTGTTGCCGCCCGGCCGCGAGGTCCGTTGAAATATTGTTGGGTCCAGGGGTGATCCATTGCCAGCAACTCCGGAATCGTGCCGACTCCAATGACTTTGCGGTCGGCAAGGACGGCCACCCGGTCACAGATTGCATAGAGCGTATCAAGATCATGGGTGATCAGAAAGACCGTGAATCCAAGCGTCCGCTGCAGGCTCTGCGTCAAGGCGTCGAACGCTGCGGCTCCGATCGGATCGAGCCCGGCCGTTGGTTCGTCGAGGAACAAAAGCGCCGGGTCCAGCGCGAGCGCTCGCGCCAAGCCGGCCCGTTTGCGCATGCCCCCCGACAGTTCGGAAGGGTATTTGGGCCCGGCATCAGCCGGCAGGCCGGACATGACCACTTTGTAGGCGGCAATCTCGTCCAGCAGCGTTTCGGGCAGGTCAGGATAATATTCACGCAACGGGACCTGGATATTCTCTGCGACCGTCAGAGTCGAAAACAGGGCACCACCCTGGAACAGCACGCCCCAGCGACGACGTATGTCAAGCGCTTCAAGCTCTTCCTTGTCGAGCATTGGCTCACCAAAAACCGTGACTTCGCCTTCATCAGGCCGTTTCAGTCCGATGATCGAGCGCATCAGCACCGACTTGCCAGTGCCCGATCCGCCAACGACACCCAGAATTTCTCCATTCCGGACATCGAGGTCGAGGCCTTCATGCACGATCTGCTCACCGAAGCTGTTCTTCAGCCCGCGAACGCGGATGGCGATGGGATCATCCCGGTTCATCAATTCCAACCGATCGAAGTGAAAAAGACGGCGAAGAACGCATCGAGCACGATCACCAGGAAGATCGCCTGGACAACCGCGGCAGTTGTCCTCAGGCCAACCTCTTCGGCGTTGCCTTCTACCTGCAAGCCCTGGAAACACCCGGACATGGCGATAATTGCGCCGAAGACCGGGGCCTTTATCAAACCGACCCAGAGATCGGTCATTGGAATCACTTCCTGTAACCGCTGGATATAGGTGAGTGGCGGTAGATCGAGAGATAGCCAGCAGAAGATGCCGCCGCCGATCATCGAGACAATCATCGAGAAAAAGCCAAGCAGCGGCATCATGACCGTCGTCGCCAGCAGGCGCGGAAGGACCAGCGCTTCAATCGGTGAGACGCCAATGGTGCGCATGGCATCAATCTCTTCAGTCAGTTTCATTGTCCCGAGCTGAGCGGCGAAAGCGGAGCCTGACCGGCCTGCGACCATGATGGCTGTCATCAACACGCCAAGCTCGCGCGTTGTAATCCGTCCGATCAGGTTGACTGTAAGCGATTGCGCACCAAATTGTTCGAGCTGAACCGCGCCCTGCTGGGCAATGACGATCCCGATCAGGAAACTCATCAACCCCACAATGGCCAGCGCCTTGACGCCGACCAGCTCGAAGCGCTGAACGACTGCGTTGACCCGAAACCGCCTCGGGTTGCGGATCACATTCCAGGTTGCGATCAGGATTGCGCCAAAAAAGGACAACAAACCCAACATGGTTTGACCCGCTATCACCGTCGCATCGCCAATCTCGTCAAGCACCCTGAGAAATGGTGCCTGCGTCTCTGGCCGCATGCGCACGGGTTGATCGGCTTTCTCGACCTGGCTGATCAACATGGCGCGATCATCGTCGAGCCCGATAATCTCCGCCCCATTGTCCATAGCAAGCTTGTGGACGACCCACGCTCCAACCGTATCGAGGCGCTCTATCCCAGAAAGGTCGATCCGTTTCGGGGGCTGCGAAAGCGTTTGGAGCCGAACCGGCAAATCGCCCAGACGTGCCAGAGTTAACCGGCCGGTAAAGCGCAGCACAGGCACATCGCCTGCCATTTCCTCCACAAAGTCGGCCAATGGGCTGATCGTTTCCGCCATAATCCTCAAACACTGATGCATTCGTTGCTTACGGGCAAGCTGCAATGCCATTATGGCAGAATCATGCAGCGCATCGCGATTTATGATCTGGACAAGACAATTACCCGTCGGGCGACCTTTGGCCCGTTTCTTTTTTACGCGGTTCCCCGTTATCGAATGTGGCGGATATTGTTGGCCCCGCTCATGTTTTTCACTCTGCTTGGGTTCGCGTTGAAGCTTGTCAATCGCGGTAGGCTCAAGGAAATCAATCTTGGCCTGATGTTGGGACGGCGGATCGACGAAGCGGCGCTTACCGCTATTTCCGCCGGGTTTGCAGGCAGGACACTGACCAGCAACGTGTTTCGTCCGGCACTCGAACGTATCGATGCTGACCGTGCCGATGGTTACAAGATCGTCATCGCCAGCGCTTCCTATGCCTTCTACGTGGCAAACATTGCCCGGCTGTTGGGAACGGACGTGATTGCCACGCAGACAGCGACAATCAGCGCGGGGGTCTCCCCCCGGATCAAAGGAGAGAATTGTTACGGGGAAGCCAAGCTTGCGATGATTCGCGACTGGATGGCACACACAGGCATCGCTCGCGATGCGGCCTATATCCGTTTTTATTCCGACCACGCCTCGGATGCGCCGAGCCTCGCATGGGCAGACGAAGGATTTGCGACCAACCCTCACCGCCGTCTTCGCGCTCTGGCCAAAGCGCGGGGATGGACAATATTGGATTGGGGTTAAAGCGAATCGGAATTTCCGAGACTATGCGTTCTATCCGGAAAAGCGTGACGCTGTCAATATATAAATCCAAATAGGAATTATTATTGATCAAATAGTGTCCAAAGCCTGCTCAAAATCAGCGATCAAATCGTCGGCATCCTCGACTCCGATCGAGATCCGGACCATGTTCGATGTAATTCCCAGCGCCGCCTTGCGATCGTCGGGAACCGAGAGATGCGTCATCGCCGCCGGGCAACTCGCCAGGGTTTCAGTGCCGCCAAGGCTGACCGCGAGTTTTGCAATCTTCAGGGCATCGAGAAATGCGAACGCCTCGGCCTCCCCTCCCTTGAGGTAGAGCGAAAAGGTCGAGCCCGCGCCGGTGCAATGCCGCTTATAAATGTCGGCCTGCCGTTCGGTTTCGGGAAAGCCGAGATAGACAATCTTTTCAACCTTCGGCTGGTCCTTGAGCCATGCACATATTTTTGCGGCATTCTCGCCTGCGCGGTTCATCCGCAATTCGAGCGTTTCGAGGCTGCGGAGCAACATCCACGCGCTGTTGGGGTCGAGAATTGTGCCGATCGTATTCCGCATCGACCGGATGATGTTGATATGCGCCTTTGAACCAAGGGCTCCACCTGCGACAAGATCGCTATGCCCACCGGCGTATTTGGTAAGCGAATAGACAACGATATCTGCCCCGTGTCGCAAGGGTTTCAGCCAGAGCGGGCCGAGAAACGTATTGTCGATTACGATCGGCGGGCGGTCGTCGCCCGTGCCGAACCGCGCGTCGCGGACCTTGGCGACGGCCTCGACATCGACCAGCACGTTGGTTGGGTTGGCCGGGCTCTCGAGATAGATCATCGCGACGCGACCCTGGCCTTGCGCTTTTTCGACCACGGCATCGATTTCTTCAGGCGTGGCACCCGCCGGAAAATCGAGCCAAGTCACGCCGAATTTGCCAAGAATCTTGCCGATAAGCGTTTCCGTCGCGGCATAGAGTGGCGCTGAATGGACGATCACATCGCCCGGCTGGACAAAGGCGAGCAAAACCGTGGCGATTGCCGACATGCCGCTCGAGAAGGTCAGGGCATCCTCGGCGTCTTCCCAGACGCCGAGCCGGTCTTCGGCGATTTCCTGATTCGGGCCATTGAATCGCGAATAGACAAGCCCTTCGGCGCCTCCCGGTCGTTTTCCGGTTACACCCTCGAAATGGCGCTTTCCGGCAGCCGCATTTTCAAAGACGAACGTCGAGGTGAGGAAGATCGGGGGTTTCAACGAGCCTTCGGACAGCGCCGGGTCAAACCCATGGCCCATCATCAGCGTATTGGGCTGGAGGCGGCGATTGCCGATCGCGCGAACATCGGCCTTGGGGCGGCGACGCGGTGTCTGGACTTCATCAGTCATGTAATTTGCTTTCGGGATTGGGTAATAATGTTGTGCAGCCTAGCCGAAAAAAGGTCAGCCCGGAAGTCCGATCAGCGAGATCTGTCGCCCATAGCCGGGTTCCCCCCGATGTGTCGCGCGGCGGAAGCTGAAAAAACGATTTGCATCAGCGTAGGTGTCGAGACCGAGCAACTCGACGCGTCCGATTCCGGCTTCTGCCAGTCGCATCGCAACATAGGCTTCCAGGTCAAATTGCTGGTGCCCGGCGCGACCGGGCGAAAAAAAGCGCTCATTCTCATGATTGGCCTCTTCGAAACGGCGCGCGAAGCCATCATCCACTTCGTAGGACACGCGCGCAATCACGGGACCAATGGCCGCTACGATCCGATCACGCGAAGCGCCCAGTCCTTCCATAGCTGCGATCACCGAGTCGGTGACTCCTCCCAACGCCCCCTTCCATCCCGCATGCGCCGCGCCGACCACGCCAGCTTGCGTGTCGGCCAACAGGACCGGCGTACAATCTGCCGTCAAGACGCCAAGAAGCAAGCCTGGTCGGTCGGTAACCAGCGCGTCGGCGTGCGGGCGATTTTCGTCGTCAAAAGGGGCTGCCACGGCAATGGCGTGGGCTGAATGAACCTGGTGAAGCGTCACCAGCGCCGCGCCAAAACACACGGCCTCTGTCGCGCGCCGACGGTTCTCACGAATTGCCGCACGATCATCTTCGGAGCCCAGCCCGACGTTGAGCCCGGCAAAAAACCCGGTCGACACGCCGCCCCGCCGCCCGAGAAAACCATGTGGTAAACCGGCGAGCGCCTTGGTCGTGATTACTTCGACGGATTCCATTGCCAAGTCTCTATCAGAACCCGGCCGGGATCGGCCAGTGGGGAGCAACAAATGCCATGGCCCGAAAGAGACTGCCCATTTCGGCCGGGTTGGTCAGACGATGATGGGCTTCGGCCAACGCCTCGCCCTTCTGGGGGTTGGTCCGGGCCAACATTGCCGCGCGCTCGGAAAGCCCCAGCCCTCCTAAAAACTCGCCTTGCGAAACAGGCCCATAGATGTGCGATCCGGAAAGGCGCGCGATGCTCGCCAACGTTGTGAAATCGACATGGGCCGTCAGGTCATGTTCGCCCGGTGCCTCGAACGGGTTTGCGTAAACATGGCCTTTCACAGCCTGCAATGTTTCACCCAGCGCAGGGCCATCATAACCATAATCGATGATCAGCGCCGTACCGCCCTGCTTGGAGAGGCGTTCGGCCACAGTGCGCGCAATGGCGACGCTGGCGGGCGAAGTTTCGATCACGCTCCCCACGGTCGCATCGCGCAAGTCCTTGGCAATCACCTCGTCCGGAAGGCGTTTTCCAGCGACAGGAAGGAACAAAACGTCCTGACAGGCCACCCGCCGTTCACGCCAGCCGTCGCCGCTTTTCACCATCTGATAGATGGGAAGCGCATCGAAAAACTCGTTTGCGACGATCAACAGAGGCTGGTCATCCGGCAGGCTGCTCACATCGTCATGAAAAAGGGCGGCGGGTACGCGCTCAGCCTGCATCGATCTCAAGATCGGGCTGGTCTCGACAAAATGAACCGACGGCACCAGGCCGGCCTTGGCCATTGCTCGCGAGGCATCTGCCGCAAGCGTCCCGCGACCCGGTCCAAGTTCGACATAATGAACGTCGGGCTTGCCGGCGCGCAGCCAAAGATCGGCCAGCCACGCACCGATCAACTCACCGAACATCTGGCTGATTTCCGGGGCGGTGATGAAATCCCCGTCAACACCCAGCGGATCACGCGTGGCGTAGTAATGTGAATTGGCCGCCACCATGAACTGCGCGACAGAAATCGGCCCACCCAAAGTGATGGCGCGCGCCAGCCGTTCGGGCAGATGCGGTTCAGGCGACGCTTTTCGATCCGGCAACGGCTTCGACCCGCTCTCGTCGCTTTTTGGAAGTCAGGATCAGATAAAGCCCGAGAAGCACCATCGGCACGCACAGGGTCTGCCCCATGCTGAACCCCAGCAGGCCTTGAACCCCAGGATCGGGCTCACGATAGAATTCGGTGAAGAAGCGCATTCCGCCATAGCCAAAGATCGCTGCACCAACGAGGCGGCCCGGGTAATAGCGCGCGTCGGTTTTCCAGAAGAGGAACCACAGAATGATCCCGAGCAGCAGCCCTTCGGTCGCCCCCTGATAGAGCTGGCTCGGATGCCGAGCGATTTCGTCGCCAGACCCCGGAAAAATGATTCCCCATGGCTCGGTCGTCGGTCGGCCCCATAGTTCGCCATTCACGAAATTGGCCATCCGCCCCAAGAATTGCCCGAATGGCCAGCAAAGCGCGATATAGTCGTGAACCCGCAGCCAATTGAGACCGTTGCGCCGCGTGAACCAGGTGATTGCGATCACAACGCCAATCACGCCGCCGTGCAGTGACATCCCGCCTTCCCAAAGCTTAAGCACTTCGATTGGTGTGAGGAAAATTTCCGGCTTGTAGAACAGGCAATAGCCCAGTCTTCCGCCGAGAATAATCCCAAGTGTGGCATAAAATACGAAGTCATCGGCATGTCGGCGCGCCATCGGAGCCCCGGGCTGCGCGATCAGTTTGAGAAGATACCACCATCCGATCAGAATGCCGCCAATATAGGCAAGGCTATACCAGCGGAGCTTGAAAAACCCGAGATCGAGCGCAATCGGGGAGAGCCCGAGCTGGTCATAACGGATGGTCGAACTGGCTTCGGCGAGTAACGGCAGGATCAAGGCTTTTCCCCAGCAATTTTCCCCTCCATAGAGAGGCCAAACAAGAAGACCAAGAGGGAGAGAGTGACAATGCCATCCGAGCTGGATCTGCGTATCGAAAGGATCACTGCCGCGCTCACTGGTCCGGATGGTCCGATGGCGTTGACCGCCTACCATCAGTATGGGGTCGACGTTCCCATGATCGCAGCGGCTCCGCCTGCACTGACCCACTATTTCGCGCATTTTTGTGCCCAGCATGCCGGAACGACGTTTATCGTCGATGGCGCTGAACGCCTGAGCTTTGCTGACGTCTACGCGGCGGCACGCAAGGTCGCAGGGGCCCTGATCGAGGGACACGGGTTGAAGCGCGGTGATCGAATCGGGATTGCGATGCGCAACGCGCCAAGCTGGGTGGTCCTTTATATGGGAATATTGATGGCCGGCGGCTGTGCGACACTCCTCAACGGCTGGTGGCAGGGTGGTGAACTCGCCGCCGGTATTGATGATGTCGAGGCCAGTATCGTTCTCGTCGATCCGCAACGCGCAAAGCGGCTGGAGGAGGCCGGGTATGCCGGTGCTGCAAAGATCATCACGCTCGACATCGCCAAGCCGCTCGATCAGGCACTGGCCCCTCTGATGGCGAACGGCGGCGGGATGGAAACCCCGGTGCCGGAACTCACCGGTGATGATCTCGCAACCATCCTTTTCACCTCCGGCTCGACCGGCCAGTCCAAGGGAGCCTGGTCAACCCACCGGGCGGTCGTGCAGGGGGCGTTCAATTACATCGCCCAGGCGCTGATGTTGCTCCAGCTCGGGACCGAAGACGGGACGATTGGCGAAGATCGCCCACCGCATGCGACGTTGCTCACCGTGCCCTTGTTCCATGTGACGGGTGAAGTACCGATCCTGCTGGTCAGCTTCGCGATCGGGCGCAAGATCGTGATGATGCCCAAATGGAACGTCGTTAACGCGATGGAGTTGATCCAGCGCGAGAAGATCACCAATTTTACCGGTGTACCATTGATGAGCTTCGAACTGCTCACCAATCCAGATCGTCACAAATATGACCTCTCGTCGTTGCAGGGCCTCGCAGGCGGTGGGGCGCCTCGCCCCGTCGATCATGTCCGGCGCCTGAGCGAGGAATTCCCGACCGCGCCGCCGGCGCTGGGCTACGGCCTCACCGAAACCAACGCGATTGGCGCGGGAATTTTCTCGACCAACTATCTTGAAAAGCCCAACAGCACTGGTGCCGCGAGCAAGCCGCTGGTCGATCTCGCTATTCTCGACGATGCCGGAAAGCCCGTTCCCCAAGGCGAACGGGGCGAAGTTTCGATCCGTTCGGTCGCGCTTTTCGGAGGTTATTGGAACAATCCGGCGGCCAGTGCCGACTGCATGACGTCAGATGGTTATTTCCGTTCGGGTGATATCGGCACCCTTGATCCGGACGGTTACCTGTTCATCGTCGACCGCAAAAAGGACATTATCATCCGCGGCGGCGAGAATATTTCCTGCCAGGAAGTCGAAGCGGAAATCTATGAGCATCCCGCCGTCGCCGAGGCCTGTGTGTTCGGTCTTTCCGACGAACGACTCGGCGAAGTGCCCGGGGCGGTGGTCTATTTCCACCCCGGCCAGAGCGAGACGCCCGAAGCCCTGACCGAATTCCTGAAAGGCCAGATGGCCGCGTTCAAGGTTCCACAGCAAATCTGGATCTCCGCCGAACCCTTGCCCAGGCTCGGCACGGAAAAGATCGACAAGGTCTCACTGCGCAATGACTATCGCAAAACCTGGGAACAGATGCTCAAATAGCCACATCCTGCTTCTTCAGCGTGAAATGGAACGGCCGCCGGCAGGCTTTTGCTGGTCGGCGGCGTCGCAATTCATGAATCCCTGCGGATCTCGAGCCTAATCTTCGAAACCGACGAACACCGTCGCCTCATCGACAGACTTGCGCTCGGACACTACCGCATTCGCCGGGAAGCTTTCATCCGGCCAGCCCAGCGCGATGCTTTTCATGATGATCTGATCGTCCGCTATTCCGGCGTGCTCCCGCACCACCGGAGATTGCATAATGCCCTGGCTGTTGATTACGGCGCCGAGCCCGCGAGACCAGGCGGCATTGACCAGTGCAGTCGCAACCGCCCCGCAATCGAAGGGCGTATCGTCGCTTCCGTCCAGCACGCGGTCATAGGTTACGATCACGCAAACAGGCGCGTCAAACTGGCGGAAACCGCGCAGCACCCAGTCCTGGCGCATTTCCTTGTCATCGCGTTCAATCCCCATCGCAGAGAATAATTGCTTGGCGACGCCAACCTGCCGGTCGCGGTGCTGACCCGCAAAGGCCTGACCTGTTCGAAACTCGCGCGATTGCGGGACGCCTGCTACCATCCGCTCGGTGTTGCCAGCGCGAATCCGGTCCAGCGGTTCGCCGGTGATGATGTAAAAGTTCCACGGCTGGGTATTCATCGACGACGGCGCGCGCATCGCCAAACCGATAATTTCCTCGATCAATGCCTTGGGAACGGGGTCAGGCTTGTATCCGCGGATGCTCCGCCGACCGAGGATAACGTCGTCAAACTGCATTTATGGCTCCCGAAACAGCTAGCTGGGCTTCACTCGGTAGAGAATTGTGAAGCATTTGGAACCCTCTAGTCCGAACGAATGCCGCGTTTTAGCCCCAGCGGCCTTGCTCTGAATCGGCCTGCATTGCGCGCAAAGCGGTGAGAGGGCTTCCCCCCGAATCGATCTGGCCCTAAGCGCCAAGCGATGGAAATTTCACGGCGATCCTTGCTGGCAGGTGCGGCGATTGGGGGCGGATTGGTAGTAGGCTGGGCGCTTTGGCCGCGAGCCTATCCTCCAAATCTCGTTGCGGCCAATGGCGAAACCATTTTCAATGCCTGGCTGAAGATCGGCAATGACGGGCATGTGACCGTAGTCGTTCCGCAGGTCGAGATGGGGCAAGGCAGTTATACCGTTATCCCGCAGATTGTTGCCGATGAACTGGGCGCGGATTGGCGGACAATTGCTGTCGAGCCTGCGCCGCTCAATCCGGTTTATGCCAACAGCGTCTTTGCAGCAGAATGGCATGAAGGCTGGGGATCTGAAGCCCAGGTCCAGGCAACCGGTGGATCATCGACCGTCCGCGGCTTTGAGGCCGCAGCGCGGCAGTCGGGGGCCGCTGCCCGGACGCTGCTGTGCATGGCCGCAGCCAAACGCTGGGATGCTTCTTGGCAGGCATGCGACACCGAAAGCGGATTCGTGACTCGCGGCGACGACCGGCTTCGCTTTGGTGAACTCGCCGAAGAGGCGGCGGGCTTGAAACTGCCGAAGACGATTCCGCTTCGCATAGGCAGCGGCCTAAACCGTTTGAGTGGGCGCGGCATGAACCGGCTCGACATTCCGGCCAAACTTGACGGTTCGGCCAATTACGCGGGAGATATCCGCCTGCCCGACATGGTCTATGCCGCAATCCGGCAAGGGCCATTGGGCGATTCATGGCTAAAATCGGTCGACAAGCCCGCCGCCGACAAGATATTCGGGGTTCTCAGCATTGTCGAGCATGAGCGCTGGGTCGCCGCGATTGCGACTAACTGGTGGGCCGCAAACCGGGCACTTGACGTGATGCGACCCAAGTTCACGACACGCGGCCGGCTGGTCGGGGACCGGTCGATTGATCGCGCGCTGACGACCGCTCTCGAAGGTGTAGGCGAACGCGTTGCTGAAGCGGGAGATGTGGATGCAAGTCTTGCTGGCGCTAAACTCCTGACAGCAGAATATGCCGTCGGCCTCTCCGCTCATGCGGCTCTTGAGCCTCTGACGGCAACGGCTGCAATCACCAACGACAGGCTTCAACTATGGATCGCGACGCAGCTTCCAGCTTTGGCGCGCGATGCCGCAGCCAGGGCGATCGGAATGGAGCCTGACAATATCACTGTTCACCCTATGCTTGTCGGCGGATCATTTGGTCGTAAATATGAGGTGGACGTTGCAGCTCAGGCCGCGATCCTCGCGCACAAACTGAAGCGGCCGGTACATCTGACATGGTCCCGTGCGGAGGACATGATGCACGACCCATTTCGTCCGGCCGCCAGAGCGCGAATGACGGCGCGGCTCGGTCGCGCCGGCCAAATCGAAGCATGGCAGTCCCAGATTGCCGCGACCAATGGCCTAGGCGAGATGCGCTCGCGAACGCGGGATGGCCTCAGCGCAAATGATGCGCGCCTGAAGCATGCGGACACGCCCCACATCCATGCGGTTGATGGAGCAATCCCGAATTATGCGATTGCCAATTATGCGGTCAGCCATCACCCGGTCGATATCGGCGTTCCGACCGGACCTTGGCGCGGCCGGGCCCATAGCTACACAGCGTTTTTCAATGAGAGCTTCATTGACGAATTGAGCCGCGAGAGCGGGGTCGAGCCCTTTTCCTTTCGCATGGCGATTCTAGGCAATAATCCGCGGCTTGCACTTTGTCTGTCCAAGGCGGCAACCAAGGGAGGCTGGGAAGGCGGGGGGCAAGGAACTGGTCAAGGCCTTGCTTGCCACTCGATGGCGGGCAGCCATATTGCAGTACTGGCCGAAGCACAGCTCAACAATGATCAACGTGTGCGGGTCACGCGGTTGATCGCGGTGGCTGATATCGGGCGTGTCATCAATCCAGACATTGCCCGCCAGCAGATTGAGGGCGGACTTTTGTTCGGCATGGGTGCGGCGATTGGGAACGCCGTAAATGTAAAGCGCGGTATTGCCGGGCCCTTGCGCCTTCGCGACCTTGCCTTGCCAAGGCTGGCAGATATGCCGGAGATCACAGTCGAACTGGTCATCAGCAACGAAGCTCCCGGCGGTGCAGGCGAACTTGGTGTTCCGGCTGTTGCTCCGGCAATTGCGAATGCACTTTTTGCCGGAAGCGGCCGGCGTTTCCGTTCACTCCCGCTTTCATTGGCAAGCGTATGATGGAGCGTCCCGCCGAACATCCATCGACACCTGTGGGCCGGATTGGGGTTTTGTTGGTCAATCTGGGGTCGCCGAAAGCCGCCACGAGCAAGGATGTGCGAACCTATCTCAAGGAGTTTCTTTCAGACCGCCGGGTTGTCGAAATACCGCCGCTGCTTTGGCAGCCGATCTTGCGCGGCATCATATTGACGACACGCCCACGGAAATCTGCCCATGCCTATGCGCAGATCTGGACCGAAGAAGGCTCGCCACTGACAGTGATCACCCGAAAACAGGCCGAAGCCGTTAAACACACACTGGGTGATGATATGATCGTTGATTGGGCGATGCGATATGGTGAGCCCGCGATCACATCGAAGATTGCTGCAATGAAAGCCGCCGGGTGCGATCGTATTCTTGTTGCACCGCTCTACCCGCAGTATTCGGGTGCGACGACAGCGACCGTGATGGACGCCGTCGGTCGTGCCCTGTCAGGGATGCGCTGGCAGCCGGCGTTGCGTACTTTACCTCCCTATCATGATGACCCCGCCTATATTGCGGCACTTGCTCAAAGCGTCGAAAAATCCCTTGCCGGGCTCAACTTTACCCCCGATGTAATTCTTGCCAGTTTTCATTCGATGCCTGAACGCACGCTCCACCTCGGCGACCCCTATCATTGCCAGTGCCGCAAAACAGCACGGCTCCTGTCGGAAACACTCGGAAGGCCGCTGACGGTCAGTTTCCAATCACGACTTGGTCGTGCAAAATGGCTGGAGCCTGCAACGGATACGACGCTCGGCTCCTTGCCACGAAGCGGTTCCAGGAAAGTCGCGGTCGTTGCACCGGGCTTTTCTGCCGACAATCTGGAAACGCTGGAAGAAATTGCCATTCGCGGTCGCCAGACCTTTCTCGATGCCGGCGGTACCGACTTCGCCTATCTTCCTTGCCTCAATGACAGCGAGCCAGGAATCTCGATGATGACAACTTTACTTTCGCGTGAACTTGCCGGTTGGCGCACAGCTACCTAGTCTGATTACCAAAGCAGGCAAAGGAGAGCATTGATGGGCAAAGTGGCGATCGTGACCGGGGGGAGCCGCGGCATTGGTGAAGCGATCTGTATCGCATTGAAGGATTCAGGGTTTACCGTCGCTGCCAATTATGCCGGCAATGCCGAACGCGCCAAGGCGTTTACCGACCGTACGGGGATCGCGACCTACCAGTGGGATGTATCCGACCACCAAGCCTGTATCGACGGGTGCGCGCAGGTTGCAGCAGATCTCGGCCCGATTGATGTCGTCGTAAACAATGCCGGTATTACCCGCGATGGTACGCTTATGCGGATGAGTTACGAAGCCTGGAAAGAAGTGATCGATACCAATCTGGGCGGCTGCTTCAACATGGCGAAGGCGACATTTTCAGGCATGAAGGATCGCGGGTGGGGGAGGATCGTCAATATCGGCTCAATCAATGGTCAAGCTGGCCAATATGGCCAAGTCAATTATGCCGCCGCCAAATCAGGCATTCACGGTTTCACCAAGGCGCTCGCCCAGGAAGGCGCCAAGTTCGGTATTACCGTCAACGCAATTGCACCGGGCTATATTGACACGGACATGGTCGCAGCCGTTCCAGCAGAGGTTCTTGCCAAGATTGTAGCCAAGATTCCGGTTGGACGATTGGGTCAAGCAAGTGAAATCGCGCGCGGTGTAGCCTTCCTCTGTTCGGAGGAAGGTGGATTCGTCACCGGATCGACACTTTCGATCAATGGCGGGCAGCATATGTATTGATGTCCGGGCCTACCAAACGCTCGGTCACGATTGCAGGCCACGAAACGTCAATCAGTCTGGAGCCGGTTTTCTGGGACGCGCTAAAAAACGCTGCTGAAAGCCGGGTGCTTCCGGTTAATGCCCTGATCGCGCAAATTGATGCTCGGCGAATCGAATCGGCGAATCCGCCCAATCTAGCCAGCACAATTCGCGTCTGGCTGATGGAGCACGCAATGCGCGGGTCGCTGCGCTAGATCGGTTCGCCGCTTAGCCTCTGGCAGATCATGTCGAGTTGCTCGAGCGAGGAGTATGACAAGGTCATCGTGCCCGATCGCGCCTGGTGGTTGATGACCACTTTAAGGCCAAGCATGTCGGTCAATTGTCGCTCGAGCGCCATAAGGTCGGGATCGCCTGTCCTCCCGCTGGGGGATACAGAGCGCGAACGGGGGGTCGCCTTGGCCTTCTTGATGAGTCTTTCTGTCTCGCGTACCGAAAGACCACGCTGGACGATGAGGCGGCCCAATCCCTCGGGATCGTCGGCTCCCAACAGCGCACGAGCATGACCCATTGTGATCTGGCCCGCGGTCAACCAGCCATGCACCGGCAACGGCAAATTTCGGAGGCGCATCAGATTAGCCACATGGCTTCGTGATTTACCGACAATCTTGCCCAACGCCTCCTGCGTATGCCCATGGTCGTCAATCAACCGGCGATAAGCCTCGCCTTCTTCCCAGGCGTTCAGCTGCTCACGCTGGATATTCTCGATGATCGCAATCTCGAGAGCCGCACCATCGTCCAATTCTTTAATAATTACAGGGACTTGATGAAGTTGAGCCCGCTGCGCGGCCCGCCAGCGGCGTTCACCTGCAACGATTTCGTAGTGCCCGTCATGGTCCGGATCGCGTACCACGATAGGCTGGAGCATTCCGCGCGACTTGATCGATTCAGCGAGTTCATCAAGAGCCGCTTCGTCGAAATTCTTTCGTGGCTGATTGGCCAATGGCCGCATCCGGTTTACGTCGACCATCCGCACGCCGTCGTGTGCGGCCGTCCCGTCCAACGCGACAGGAGCCTCTCGTTCAATTTCTCCAAGGAGCGCTGATAGTCCACGGCCAAGGCCGGTAGGGCGCTTTTTTAGAGGAGCGGGAGGCGTTTCGTCGGTCACGCCGCAGCCTTTTGGCGTGGCAGCCGCCCGATCAGTTCGCGCGCAAGTGCCATATAGGCTTCGGAACCAGAACATCGATGATCATAGATCAATGCCGGAAGTCCATGGCTCGGTGCCTCGGAAAGGCGGACGTTTCTGGGGATTACCGTTTCAAAGACCGCATTCCCCAGGCAGGCGCGAACATCCTGCGCGACTTGCTCGGTCAACCGATTGCGCCGGTCATACATGGTCAGCGCAACACCGAGGATGGATAGTGTGGGATTGAATCGGCCTCTAATTCTCTCAACCGTTTGTAATAATTGGCTTAATCCTTCAAGCGCGAAAAACTCACATTGAAGCGGAACAAGCAGTGATTGCGCGGCGACCATGGCATTGAGCGTCAAAAGTCCGAGGGATGGCGGGCAATCGAACATCGCAATGTCCCATCTTCCCGGCGGCGCCGTTTCAAGCGCGGTAATCAGCCGGTGTGTGCGTTGTTCAAATTCCACCAACTCGATTTCCGCGCCGGATAGATCGGGCGTTGAAGCAATCAGATCGAGCCGCGGGATCCGCGTTGCGATCACAGCGTCGGAAAGGCTGCAATCGCCCAGTAACAGATCATAACTTGACCGAACACGCTCCGCCTGGTGCACGCCGAGCCCCGTCGATGCATTGCCCTGTGGATCGAGATCGACCAACAAAACCTTCCAACCCGTCGCGGCCAATGCGGTTGCGACATTGATAGCCGTGGTTGTTTTCCCGACCCCGCCCTTCTGATTGGCTACTGCAATACGGATCATCGGGCGCTTTTCCTCGGGCTCACGCCAGTTGCGACAATGATCGCAGCCTCGGCGTCGGTTAGACTGGGTTTCACGTGAAACACTCCCTGCCACGAACTGCGGACTGATTCCAGTTCTTCGCGCACAGTTCGTCCCTTTGGCAGCAACCACACTGTGTCTTTTCGAGAAAATCGATGGGCCAAAGGAAAAAGTCGGGGCAGAGGCGCAAAGGCCCGGGCAGAGATCACGCCTACTGGCTGTGTTTCAAGAGTTTCAAGGCGCCCTCGGTGTATGCGCACATTCTTTAGGCCGAGAGCCTCGATTTGGCGGTCAAGAAACTCGAAACGCTTTCGGCGTGACTCGACGAGAATTACCGGCCTATCCGATAATATGGCTATAACCATTCCCGGAAATCCGGCGCCAGTGCCGAGGTCAAGCCATGGCGCGCTTGTGTTCGCAGAATGAAGCCCGAGCAGCTGGGCTGAATCGACAATGTGGCGGGACCAAATGGTGGGAATGGTCGATGCGCTGATCAAATTCTGGCGCTCATTTTCCTCAATCAAGGCGCCTTCGAATTGGAAAAGCTTGCTCTCCGCTTCACGTGAAATGGAGATGTTTTGGCGGATCCAGTCCTGCGCCTCTTCTTCCGTCATGCTGCCTTTCGCTTCGCACAAACCAGGATTGCGGCAAGTGCGGCGGGGGTCACGCCACGAATTCGTTCGGCAGCACCGAGTGTCGCTGGGCGGGCCGATTCCAATCGCTCAATCATCTCGTGGGAGAGTCCGCCGATGGATCGATAGTCGATACTGTCACCGAGGCGGACGGCTTCATTGGCTTTCATTGCCCGAATTTCCGCGTCCTGCCGCGCCACATAGGGTGCGTAGCGGGCATCCTCGATAGTCTCTGCAACGATGGCCCTGTTGAAGGTCTTCAACTCAGGTAGCAATGGTTCGAGGCTCACGGCGTCGAGGCCGGCGATGCGGATCATGTCGAACAGGCTATGCCTGTCTCCGCCCGTACTTCTAGGATCTTGAATCATACGGCTTTCGAGCAATTGCTTCAGCTGCTCTCGCTCCGCCGAATAGGCTGAGAACCAGTTGCGCCGCGCAAGTTCTACGCAACCGGCCGCCACCGCAAAAGGTGTAAGCCGGGTTGCCGCATTGTCCGAACGGAGCCGCAATCTATATTCCGCACGTGCAGTCAGCATACGATAGGGCTCGGTGATTCCCTGGAGAACCAGATCATCAATCATTACGCCGATATAGGAGGTTGAACGATCCAGAATGATTGCGGGTTTGCCCAATGCCTGCGCCGCAGCGTTCAGCCCCGCAATCAGGCCTTGTGCTGCCGCTTCCTCGTAGCCGGTGGTGCCATTGATCTGTCCTGCACAAAACATTCCGTTTATCTGGCGCAACTCAAGCGTCTGGTGGAGCGCGCGCGGATCGATATGATCATACTCGACTGCATAGCCCGGTTGTACGATATCGGCCCGCTCCAGCCCCCTAATGGTGCGAAGAAATGTGCGCTGAACATCTGCGGGCAAAGACGTTGAAATGCCATTCGGGTAAACCTGGAAATTGTCCAGTCCCTCTGGCTCCAGAAAAATTTGGTGTCCGTCACGATCGCCAAATCGGTGGATCTTGTCTTCGATTGAAGGGCAGTATCGCGGACCGCGTCCCTCAATATCTCCCGAAAACAATGGCGATCGATCAAGATTGTCTCGAATGACCTGGTGTGTCTCGGCATTGGTTCTTGTGATGGCGCAGAACAGTTGCGGTGTTTCACGTGAAACAGTCATGCTCGAAAACGTCCAGTCTCCCGAGTCAGATGGTTGTGTTTCCAGGGCGGCCCAATTGATCGTCCGCCCATCAAGTCGAGGTGGGGTGCCAGTCTTCAGGCGGCCCAAGGGCAAGCTATGCGCCCGGAGTTGGCACCCCAGAGACATGGCGGAGGGCTCTCCTACCCTCCCTCCAACCGTCTGTTCTTCGCCGCAGAACATCTTGCCGTTAAGAAAGGTGCCTGTGGCGAGAACTACTGCTCGTGCATGTAGCTCAGTGCCGTCACTCAACGTGAGACCCGTAGCCTTGCCATTTTCCAGTAACAGCGATGATGCCTCGCCTTCGATAATATCGAGTCCGGACTGAGCATCGAGCAACCGATGGATTGCCGCCTTGAACTTCTTGCGATCAGCCTGGATCCGCGGGCCCTGCACCGCGGCGCCCTTCGACGCGTTTAACATGCGATAGTGGATGGCGGCCGAATCTGCTGCCCGCGCAATGATCCCGTCGAACGCATCGACCTCACGCACAAGATGGCCTTTTCCCAAGCCGCCAATTGCCGGATTGCAAGACATCGCGCCAATCTGGTCCCGCTCGAAACTGACCAGAGCTGTGCGTGCGCCCATGCGCGCGGCAGCTGCTGCCGCTTCACACCCTGCGTGGCCTCCACCAACAACAATGACATCGAAATTGCTCATCGCCGCCGCCGCTACGCCCGAACAGCGGAATTGCCAACCTGTTTCACGTGAAACATCCCTATTTCCCGATACACAGATTGCCAAACAGAGCGTCAAGCATATCTTCCACCCCGGACTTTCCGGTCAAGCGATCCAGATGATCGCGGGCTTTGCGAAAATGTTCTGCAATAATCAGCGGATCACCGGACTCGGACGCGCGCTCCAGCTCTTCAAGGACATCGGCAAGAGCGGAACGATGCCGCTGATTAAGCGCCAATGCGCCTGGCTTCGGAAGAAGCCCTTGCGCGCGGCGCAGCAGCAACTCCTTCAGTCCCACAATTCCCTCTCCGGTATGCGCGGACACGCGCAAGCCGGGCCGGGTTTCACTTGGCACAAGATCCGATTTGGGGACGACCTGAATGGCCCCCTCAGGTGCCTCGCAAGACGCGCCAAGCCAAAGAATCAGATCTGCCGTTGACACAGCGTCGCGCGCACGGGCGACGCCGATGGACTCAATCACGTCTTCGCTGTCACGCAAACCCGCTGTGTCGATCAGCACCAAAGGAACGCCATCAAGGGCGATCGGTGCTTCGATACGATCCCGTGTCGTGCCCGCAGTATTGGAGACAATCGCGGCCTCTCTATCTATCAAGCTATTGAAAAGACTGGATTTACCAGAATTAACGGGGCCAGCCAATACGACCCTGATGCCGTCACGCAACCGTTCAGCCCCGGGTGCCGCTAAAAGCATCGCCATTTCATCGGCCAATGTGCCGATGCGTCGCAGCCATTCGTGTGACTGGCTCTCGGATACATCACCTTCGTCAGAAAAATCCAACTCGGCTTCCAACTGCGCCGACATTGAGAGCAGCTCGGCTTGCCACGTATTGACGCGCCGTCCCAAGCCGCCTTCGGCCAAAGCTAGCGCAGATTGCCTTTGGCTTTCGGTCTCAGCCGCCAACAACTCGGTCAGCCCTTCGGCCTCAGCAAGGTCAATGCGCCCCTTTTCAAAGGCGCGGCGTGTAAACTCGCCCGCTTCGGCTGGCCGCGTCTCACTTATCGCGCCGATCGCCGCCAGCACGGCCGCGACCACTGCACGTCCTCCATGGAGGTGAAACTCGACCAAATCCTCACCGGTTGCCGTGGCAGGGCCGGGAAACCAGAGAATCAGTGCATGGTCAAGCTTCGCGTCCTGATCGTCGCGAAGCACGCGATAGCTGGCTTGCCGGGGCAGCGGGCGCCTGCCGGCAAGCCTGTCCAGAACCATCCCGGCCTTGGGACCGCTGACCCGGACAATCGCTATCCCCGCCGGTGGCAGACCACTCGACAGGGCAAAAATCGTTTTGCTGTCGGGCAGAGTCAGTCCTTCTTCTTCTTTCCAGAGCTGTCATTGCCGCCCGAAAATTGGCCAATCAGATCGCGAACGAAATCAACACCCTGTCCGCCAAGCGGCATCCAGTTCCGCACCATACCTTCGACCATGTCAGGACTCAGCCCCTTGGTCATCACCGTCTTCATCTGGTTCAGGTAAACCTCATGCACGCCGGTCAGGTCGGGCAAACCGACCAACCGCCGGACCTCTTCGGGTGTGCAATCGACATCGATATTGAATTTCATGGCTGGTCTCCTTTGGGCCGGATGCTAAACCTTGCCGCATGAGCGCCTCGCCCGCAACTGCCCGCATCGAAACCCCGATTGGTATTGTCGAACTGGTGGCCCTGGGCGGCGTCCTGACGTCAGCCCGAATTGACCCAATTGTTGGGCCTGATCGCCACGATCCGGGCAATCCTGTCCTCGACAACGCGGTGGGCCAGGTTCGAGACTATTTTTCGCGCCAGCGACGCACGTTCGACCTGCCACTCGCGCGCACGGCAACGCCCCGCGGAAACGATCTGCGTGCGGGAATCGCATCCATCCCCTATGGCGAGACGCTGACCTATGGCCAATTGGCATACCGCATCGGGTCAAGCGCACGCGCGGTGGGCCAGGCATGCCAGCGCAATCCGTTTCCGCTCATCATCCCATGCCATCGCGTCACATCGAGCGGTAACGCGCGCGAGCATTATTCTGGCGGTGCCGGGCCGGAAACCAAGGCATGGCTCCTTGATTTTGAAGCGGGAAGGACAAGACTGCTATGAGCATGATAAAGATAGGGAATTTCTCTGCCTATGTCGCCGAGTCCGCCAGTCCGCCGCGGGCTGCAATCATCGTGATTCAGGAGATTTTCGGGGTCAACGAAGGGATTCGAAAGAAATGCGACAATTGGGCCAGATTGGGCTATCTTGCAGTTGCGCCTGACCTGTTCTGGCGGATCAGGCCGGGGATCGAACTTGATCCCGATATCGAACCAGAGTTCCAGCAAGCGCTGACGCTCTTCAGCCAGTATGGTGCCGACAAGGGCTCCGACAAATCGATTATCGATATTGAGGAAACCATCCATGCCATTCGTGCCAGGGGTGTCGGCAAGATTGGTGCAGTCGGTTATTGCCTTGGAGGGCTTCTCGCCTATCTCGCGGCGTGCCGGACCGATATCAATGCGTCAGTCGGCTATTACGGTGTCATGATCGATCAGATGCTTGGCGAATCGCACGCTATCGCGCATCCGCTGATGCTCCATATACCGACCGCTGACCATTTCGTCGGCGCGGAGGCTCAGGCCGCGATCCACAAAGGGTTGGACAGCCACCCCAAGGTCACGCTGCATGACTATGCGGGGCTAGACCATGGTTTTGCGACCGAAACGGGAACAAGACGCCACGAAGGCGGCGCCCGGCTGGCCGACGCCCGGACGATTGATTTCTTTGCCAATAATTTGAGGGACTGACGCATCATCTCATTTAGTATTGCAAAAATCTACAGGCCGGCAAAAGCCATCAAATGCGGGCTGACGTCGTGCCAGCCTTCCCAGATCATCTTGCCCGCGACATAGACGATTACGGCTAGGCCAACCCATGCGATCCAGCGATAGCGTTCGATGTATTGCGCGATGATATTGGCCGCGACGCCCATTAGCGCGACGGCAAAGATCAACCCGACGATCAGGATGCCAGGATGCTCGCGTGCCGCACCGGCCACGGCAAGCACATTGTCGAGGCTCATGGATACGTCGGCAATCGCAACAGACCAGGCCGCTGCTGCAAAGCTCTTCGACGCGGTGATGCCAGAATGCTCATCGCCTGGCACTTCCGGCGAACCAGCAGATTCGCCCGCATGATGGAGGTCGCGATACATCCGCCACGCCACCCAAAGAAGCAGGAATCCGCCAGCCAGAACAAGCCCGACAACCCCAAGTAGCCAGCTCACCATAAGCGCAAAGATGATGCGAAGAACGAGCGCCGCAACGACGCCAATGACAATCACTTTCTTGCGTTGTTCGGCCGGCAAACCCGCTGCGAGAGCGCCCACCACAATCGCATTGTCTCCGGCAAGGACAAGGTCGATCATCAGCACTTGCACGAACGCCGCAAACGCCGCCGGTTCGGTAATGTTCGAGAAATCAGCGACAATATGGCCCCAAATTTCCGCAGGCCCGCCTAGCGGTGCAACCACAGCCTCGCTGGCAAGCATCACCACATCAATCACAACACGCCTCCGAAATATGTCACTTGCGGAATAGGATCATAGAAAGGGTGGAGCAAGGCGCACCATTCCTGATAACGATCCGACGCGCGAAATCCGTCGCGGTGATCCGCGATCGATTCCCATTGCACCATAAGCAGGTAAAGCCCCGGCGTTTCGCAGGCTCGCCGAACCTCGATCGCGATAAACCCGGGTGATGCAGCAATCAGCGGTGTCGCTTCGGCAATAGCGGCCTCAAACGCCACTTCCTCACCCTTGCGAACCTGAAGGAGTGCGTGTTCGAGAATCACGCAAACGCCCTACTGGTTCATTGAATCGAAGAAATCCTCGTTGGTCTTCGAATCTTTCATCTTGTCGAGCAGGAACTCCATCGCGTCGACCGTACCCATCTGCATGAGAATGCGGCGCAGCACCCACATTTTCGACAGATTGCCCTTTTCGACCAGCAATTCTTCCTTGCGCGTGCCGGACTTGCCGACATCGAGCGAAGGGAAGATCCGCTTGTCGGAGACCTTGCGGTCAAGGACAATTTCCGAGTTGCCCGTGCCCTTGAATTCCTCGAAGATCACTTCGTCCATCCGGCTGCCGGTATCGATGAGGGCCGTTGCGATGATGGAGAGCGAGCCGCCTTCCTCGATATTGCGCGCCGCACCAAAGAAGCGCTTGGGGCGCTGAAGTGCATTGGCATCCACACCGCCGGTCAACACCTTGCCCGAAGACGGAACGACAGTGTTGTAGGCGCGGCCAAGACGGGTAATCGAATCGAGAAGGATGACCACATCCTTCTTGTGCTCGACGAGCCGCTTGGCCTTCTCGATGACCATTTCGGCAACCTGGACGTGGCGTTGTGCGGGTTCGTCAAAGGTCGAGGAAATGACCTCGCCCTTTACAGAGCGCTGCATGTCTGTGACTTCTTCGGGCCGTTCATCGACCAGAAGGACGATCAGGAACACTTCAGGATGATTGTCCGTAATCGCCTTGGCAATGTTCTGCAGAAGCACGGTTTTTCCGGTTCGTGGCGGTGCCACAATCAGTGCGCGCTGACCCTTGCCCTGCGGCGAGATGATGTCGATGACGCGAGCCGACTTGTCCTTGACGGTCGGATCAAGTGTATCGAGATTGAGTTTCTCGTCTGGATAGAGCGGGGTGAGATTGTCGAAATTGACTCTGTGGCGAACAACATCCGGATCATCGAAATTGATCGCCGTCACCTTGTTCAGAGCAAAATAGCGTTCACCATCCTTCGGTCCGCGAATTTCGGCTTCAACTGTATCACCGGTACGCAGGCCGTGTTTGCGAACTTGGTTGGGCGAGACATAGATATCGTCAGGACCTGCAAGATAATTGGCTTCGGGCGAGCGAAGGAAGCCAAAGCCGTCCTGCAACACCTCGATCGTGCCCATGCCCATGATTTGGGTGCCATTCTCGGCCTCAACCTTGAGGATCGCAAACAGCAAATCCTGTTTGCGCAGCGTCGAGGCGCCCTCGACACCCAGCTCTTCCGCCATCTCGACGAGTTCTGCCGGGGTCTTCTTTTTTAGTTCTTTTAAATGCATTTTATTGGATTCCATATGGAATGTTTGGGAGAACCGCGACAGCGAAATCAGATCTGAAATAAGCTGCTGAATGGCGCGAACGGCCCAGCGGAAGATGTCAAAATAGTCAGAGGGTTTGAAGAAGTCAAGGTAACGCAGCCAAATTGCATTCCACGAAACTGGCCGATGAAATCCTCGTCGTCGCGATCAGAACGGCCTCACGATGACCAGGATGACGATGACAGCCGCCGCTATCCCCGGCACTTCGTTCAACAAACGCAATGTCTTTCCACTGAGAGTTCGTGTTCCTCCCGCAAGCTTGCGACTATAGCTAACCATCCATCCATGATAGCCGGAAAGCCCAACGACAAACGCAAGTTTCAGTTGAAACCAGAATTGCCCAAACGCCCCTGTATCAAGCGCAAGTGCAAGGCCCAGAAACCATACAATGACCATCGACGGGTTCATGATAATTCGGATCAACCGCTCCTCGCGCTCAATCCAGATCGCATTTTCAGGTGACGTCGATTCCGCTTCCTGATGATAGGCGAGAAACCGTGGCAGCATGAAGAGCCCGGCCATCCAGAAAATCACGAAAATGATATGTGCGGCCTTCACCCAAAGATAGGTGCTGTCCAAAAAACCGATCATCCGCGGACCTTCTCAAGCAATGCCTCAACATGCACGATTGGCGTGTCTGGTAAAATTCCATGACCCAGGTTGAAAATATGGGGGCGCTCCGGAAACGCACTGATGATGCGGTCGATCGCAGTATCGAGTGCTTGACCCCCAGAAATCAGCGCCAGCGGATCAAGATTGCCCTGGATCGGAAGCAAAGGAGGAATGTTCGCATCTGCCCAGAATGGATCGACCGTTTCATCAAGGCCCAGTGCATCGACGCCAGTCTCTCGTGCATATGCAGGAAGCTTTCCGCCCGCACCCTTTGGAAACCCGATAATTGGAGTTTCTGGATGCCGCGCTTTCAATTTTGCGACAATTTCCGCATTCGGAGCGATCACCCATTGCTCGAACTGCGCTGGACTCAGGCTCCCAGCCCAACTGTCAAACAATTGAACAGCTTCGACGCCAGCCGAGATTTGTTGGTCAAGATATTCAACCGTCAATGCAACGATTGCATCGATAATCGCACGAAAGGACTGTGGATCCCGATAGGCATAGCGCCGAGCCTCGGCTTGCTCACGACTGCCTTGTCCGGCAATCATATATGTTGCGACGGTCCACGGGCTCCCTGCGAAGCCGAGAAAGGTGGTCGACGGATCGAGGCTGTCCTTCACCAGCTTTACCGTCTCATAGACCGGTAACAACCTCTCTGGGGCAGCCTGAAGGCGATCCAGAGCGTGATCGAATAGCTTTGGTGCAAGCCGTGGACCTTCGCCGTCCTCAAACCAGAGATCCTGGCCGAGGGCATGTGGAATGACGAGTATATCAGAAAACAGGATCGCACCATCAAATCCGAAGCGCCGGATTGGCTGAAGCGTCACTTCAGCGGCCGCAGGAGGATCATTGACAAGTTCGAGAAACCCGCCCTTTTTTGCTCTGAGCGCGCGATATTCCGGCAGATAACGTCCAGCTTGCCGCATGAGCCAGACAGGAGGGCTTTCCTGTCTTTTTCCACATAAGGCTGCCAGCAAGGGTTTCGCACTCATGTCAGCCATGCTTACTGAATCATTTCTCTATTAAGAATTATTGTAGCTGTTAGTAGGCGCTTGTTTTTCCGGGCTTATGCGCTGTCCCGCGAATTGCCAACAGTCTGTACTATCCAAAGACAAGGATTTTGTCGTGAGTCGTGCAGGCTGTCCCAGTTATCCACAGGGTGAGGATGGAATGCAGGGCCTGTTGAATATCCTGTGGAAGAAGTTTTGGACACTGGGGTTGAATCGCAGGCTTGGATTCACGCAGGTTTTTGCGCTAGCGCTGTCCCCAATGTTGTCCACACCCCCCTTCCCCGCGTGAACCGCCTCCATCTTCATCTTGTTTCGGATTCAACCGGAGAGACGCTTGAGACGGTCGCGAAGGCGGCTTTGGCACAATTCGATTCGGTTGAAACGATCAAGCATTTCTGGCCGATGGTTCGTTCCGAAGGCCATTTAACCCGGATTATGAGTGATATTGCCCAGAATCCAGGTCTTATACTCTATACGATGGTAAATGCCGATGTTCGCAAAACGCTAGAAGCCAAATGCAGGGCGCTCGGACTACCGATGGTCGCTGCGATTGATCCGGTCGTGCACGCGCTATCTCAAATGCTCGGCCAGACAGCAAAGGCGCGGCCCGGTGGTCAGCATATGCTTGACGCCGCATATTTCGCGCGGGTTGAAGCGATCCAGTTCACAATCGCGCACGACGACGGCGTGGGGCATGAGAATTGGGAAGAGGCAGATATCCTGCTGGCCGGCGTGTCAAGAAGCTCTAAAACCCCAACATCAATCTATCTTGCCAATCGAGGATTCAAGACGGCCAATATTCCCATCGTAATAGAATCACCGCCGCCAGAGTGCCTGTTCACATTGCGGCATCCGCTGGTCGTCGGACTGGTGACCAGCGCCGACCGACTTGTCCAGATTCGGCGTAACCGCCTTTTGTCGCTGAACCAGATGCCAGACACCGACTATGTCGATCAGGAAGCTGTCCAGCGCGAACTTTCCTACGCGCGGCGGATGTTTTCCGACAATGGATGGCCGGTTATTGACGTTACCCGCCGCTCGATTGAAGAGGCGGCTGCCGCAATCATCAACCTTTACAATGAACGCCATGCTGGCGACGCTTCGGTGTAATGCTCGTCCTCGCATCCCAAAGCTTTGGACGCCGCTCGGTGCTCACCAACGCTGGCGTCCCATATGAAGCCTTGACGGCAGATATCGATGAGGTTGCGGCGCGTGACAATCTGCGAGGCAAGGGACTTGGTCCGGCTGAACTGGCTGCGGCACTGGCTGAGCTCAAGGCACTTCAAGTATCTGACAAGCGGCCTGATGATTTCATCATTGGTTGTGACCAGACACTGGCACTCGACAATGGGACAATGATTGACAAACCTGCGGATCGGTCGGCCCTCATGGAACAGCTTAAAGTTTTGTCCGGCAACGGCCATACACTTTTTAGCGCCATCGCCATTGCTCGGGGCCACAAGATCATATGGCGGCATGTTGAACAGGTCATTTTGAGGATGCGCCCACTTTCGGATGCGTTTATTGAAGATTATGTCGAACGGGAAGGCGATGCGCTGCTTGGCTGTGTTGGCGGCTACAGGGTCGAAGCGAGGGGCGCGCAACTATTTTCGAAGATAGACGGCAGTCATTTTGCTATCATCGGCTTGCCGTTGTTGCCTTTGCTTGATTATCTCAGATCACAGGGGGTGCTTGCGTCATGACCATGCCCTACGCAGAAGTGATCGGCGATCCGGTCATCCACTCCAAGTCTCCCCTGATCCACAATTTCTGGCTGAAAAAGCTGGGTGTTCAGGCTGATTACCGCGCGTGCCATGTCCTTTCGGACGGGTTGGAAGCATATTTCGCGCTGAGGCGTGATGACCCGGACTGGCGCGGTTGCAATATAACCATTCCTCACAAGATTGCGGCGCTTGACTTTGTGTCTGATCCCGGAGGCGTGCGCGACACGATTGGGGCGATCAACACGGTGGCGCATGGGCCGGATGCAAAGATGTTCGGGACCAACACCGATGCGGCCGGTTTCCTTGGGCCTATTCTCGATCTGCCACTAGAAGGCGCGCCGATTGTGGTGATCGGAAGTGGCGGTGCCGCGCAAGCGATCCTGTTCGCTCTGGCGCAAGTTGGTTGCGGAACTGTCACTATTCTTGCCCGCAATGCACTGAAAGCCGCGGCACTCTTGGCGCGTTTTGATCTTAAAGGAGAGGTCAAGACGCTTGGGGCGCGGCTTCCCAGAGCGGCTCTGCTTGTCAATGCCAGTCCGCTCGGAATGAAAGGGCAGCCAGCGCTCGAGCTTGATCTGGCACCTCTTGGCGAAGATGCGGTTGTCTATGACATTGTCTATGCTCCGCTCGAAACCGGACTGCTGAAAGCGGCGCGAACTCGTGGGCTGGAAACAGTCGACGGCCTCGAAATGCTCGTTGGGCAGGCTGCATTGGCGTTCGAACTCTTTTTCGACGTTGCCCCGCCGGAAGGCTATGACGACGTGTTGAGGGCTTTGCTCATCCAATGATCACGATAGGACTCACCGGGTCGATTGGCATGGGAAAGTCAGCCGTTTCGGAGATGTTCCGACGCGAAGGTGTGCCTGTGTTCGATGCTGATGCCGCGGTGCACATTTTGCAAGGTCCGGGCGGCTCATTGCTTCCAGCGATCGAGGCCCGTTTTCCCGGGACGACGACGCCAGATGGGGTCGATCGCCAGAAACTTGGTGCGGCGGTGTTCGGCAAACCGGATCAACTGACTGCGCTTGAGCGGATCGTGCACCCGGCGGTCGCACGGAAGCGCCGGCACTGGTTGCGGAAGAATCGCTCGCGCCCATTGGTCGTGCTCGATATTCCATTGTTGTTCGAAAAAAAGGGATGGAAATCCGTTGATATCGTTGTTGTCGTTTCTGCGCCCGCCTGGATGCAGCGCAAGCGGGTATTGGCCCGGCCGGGAATGACCACCGACAAAATTCGCAGGATCATGAAGCTCCAAATGCCGGATTGCGAAAAACGCCGCCGTGCCGATTTCGTGATCGAGACAGGATGTCTCCGAAGCGAGACAGAAGCACAATTGCGCCGCCTTGTCGCTTGCCTCCTCGCCAAAAGAAGCGGATAACATACGCAGAATGCGCGAGATTGTTTTTGATACCGAAACCACGGGCTTGAGCCCGGCGAATGGCGACCGAATGGTCGAAATTGGTTGCGTGGAATTGGTCAATCGCGTTGAGACCGGCCTCAGCTTCCACGCCTATTTCAACCCGGAGCGGTCGATGGATCCCGCCGCTCAAGAAGTGCACGGCCTTTCGGATGTGTTTCTTGCCAACAAGCCGCTTTTCGAAGACAGGGTTGAAGAACTGCTCGATTTTCTTGGTGACTCTCCGCTGGTGGCGCACAATGCGCGGTTTGATTTTTCCTTCATGAATCACGAGCTCGGAAATTGTGGGCGGCTCAACATTCCTGATTCGCGGATGATCGACACGCTCGCGCTCGCACGCGTGCGCCATCCGGGGGCCAAACACAGTCTTGATGCACTGTGCACACGATATGGCATAGATCGTAGTCACCGGATCAAACATGGTGCGCTGCTTGATGCGCAGTTGCTCGCCCAGATTTACATTGAACTGACCGGTGGCCGCCAGATCGGCCTGTCGTTGGCGGATACACTCGCTGAAGAACGTTCGAGCGGAGAGCGGACTGGCGGGCCTGCGATAGCGCCGTCCAAACCTGCGTTTCGTCCAGCACGTGCGCATTACGCGACACCCGAGGAACAGGCGCGGCATCGTGCCTTCTTGTTTAAACTGGCCAACCCATTGTGGCTCGACGGGCCATTGGCTGAAGAAAAGTCTCTCGAGCCTGCAGCAATTGACGGCGCCACGCCACGCGCCTAGAGCGCCCCGCTTTGGATTGGAGGTCAACCATGGATATTCGCGTCTCAGGGCATCAGGTTGATACTGGCGATGCGCTGCGCGGCCATGTGACTGACAGGCTGCAGGCGATTGCAGACAAGTATTTTGCGCGGGCTTTGTCGGCGCAGGTGACGTTCGGAAAAGGGCCACATGATTACGGTTTTGTATGCGATATTGTCGCACATGTAATGCACGGCGTTGTACTTAAGGGCTCATCTCAGGCACAGGACGCACGTCACGCCTTTGATCTTGCAGCAGACAAGGTTGAAAATCAGCTCCGACGCTACAAGCATCGGCTCAAGGATCGCAATGGAGGCGGACTCGACGGCTTGCAGGTCCTGGACACAAATGCGGGATATACTGTTTTCAATGCTGCAGATGATGCAGAAGAAGTCGGTGACTTTCCACTGATTGTCGCTGAAACACGGGTCGATGTGCCGGATGCCACTGTGTCGGACGCAGTCATGATGCTTGATTTGCGAAACACAAATGCGTTGCTCTTCAAGAATAGTGGAAGCGGCGTATTAAACATGGTCTATCGGCGTGGCGATGGCACGATTGGCTGGGTTGAACCCCAGCGCACAGAATAGTTTGGCCGACCGGCAATACGGAATTTTTTGGAAAGGCTATGGATTTGCTCGGCGATATGATGAGTGCAGGCGCAGTTGCGTCTTCGCTGCACATTACCTCGAAAAAGGCGCTTCTTCAGCATTTTGCTCAACTGGGCGAGCGAGAATATGGCCTGAATGCGCACGACGTTGCGGAACGGTTGACCGAACGGGAACGGCTCGGTTCGACAGGATTTGGCAAAGGCGTCGCAATTCCGCACGGCAAGGTCGACGGACTCAAGGGTATTGTCGCCATGTTTGCCCGGGTGGAGCCGCCAATTGATTTTGAAGCGATCGATGATGCACCGGTCGATCTGGTTTTCTGCCTGCTTTCGCCGCCTGATGCTGGCGCAGAACACCTCAAGGCGCTTGCGCAGGTCAGTCGCTGGCTGCGCGATGCCGATTTTGTTGCCAAGCTGCGCGGCGCCGGATCGGACGATGCCGTTCTTGCACTGTTTGCCGGCCAAGAAGAGCGTCATGCCGCCTGAGGGCGAAAGTTTTTCAATTGGATCGGGGTCTCAAGGCCTTTGCCGCGCGCGCCTGGAGCCTCACGCTGCCGTCCAGGTTTGCGGCTATCAGGATAGCGCGGGATGAGCGATGCGCGTTTGACCAGCGGCATGATGGTCAGCGCGTTTTTACGCTTTGTAGATCAGGACGGGGGTTTTGCTGCAATAGTCTTCAAGGGGGATCCAACGTCTGGCACCGTATTGATCCAGCTCCTTGAAAAGGGGCATTTTTTTGGACTTTACGAACGACTTCTTGATCCGTCCGGACGCTATCTATGGACCCGAAATGATACGCAGGGCTTTGAAAACAAAGGCGAAATATCTGATTACTACGCGCGCAGGAAGGCCCGAGATCCAGACTTATGGTTAATTGAACTGGACGTCCCGAATGCAGAACGTTTCATCGCTCACCGATTGAATATTGCTTGACTTTGTTGCGCTGCACAATCAACCAACGCACCATATTTAGGCGCGCAGCCTTGTTGTCACCCAAAATGTTGTAGGGCTTTGGACAGGGACGTAGACAGGGAACAATCACGAGAGCCGAGTTTTGGGGTTTTCGACTGATCCGTTCACTGCACAAGCAAGTGTTAATATGAGTAAGGCCAAGCGGACCGCCACTTGTGCGGCGCTATCGTTGTTTGCCGTAACCGCATTGAGTGGTTCGGGCGCTGCCTCGGCTTTCGGGGCGGCTGATATTGCGGAAGCCGAGAAGAGTTCGCTGCTTCCCCGGGCAGTCTATGAGGCTGCCGAGAATGAGGGCGAAACGCCCGTCGATTATACCATTATTCCTGAACTACCGATTGTTGCCGATGATCGGTTGGACGATTCCGGTGCAGCAAGGTCGCTTTCGCAGCTTGTCTCGATGCATTTGGGGACTGAAACCACCGATCGCGAAGAAGAGTGCCTCGCAGGAGCCGTCTATTTTGAAGCCAAGGGCGAACCGCTGGACGGACAACTTGCGGTCGCAAAAGTGATCATGAATCGCTCCCGCTCGGGACGGTTTCCCTCATCGGTTTGCGGTGTCATCTTCCAGCGCAGCCAGTTTTCCTTTGTCCGTGGAAGCGGCTTCCCCCAGATCGCGCGCAGCAGCCAGAATTGGCGTCAGGCCGTCGCCATTGCCCGGATCGCTAGCAATGATATGTGGGATTCAAGCGTAGACAACGCGCTGTATTTCCACGCACGTCGCGTCTCTCCGGGTTGGCGCCTCAACCGGATCGCCACAATCGGCAATCACGTTTTCTATCGCTGATTCCCCGATAATTCCTCGCCATTGTTCATGGCCTGTTCTATAGCCTAGGCCATGGATATTGCCGGTCAGACCTTGGCAGAAAAGCTGGTGTCGGGGGACGTCGCGCGCGGTGTTTCTCGTCTCTTTCTTCGGCATGACTTGTTGAGTATCGCCGAAGTTCCACTAGGCAACGGCCGCCGGGTCGACCTGTTTGCGCTTTCGCCCAAAGGGTTGGTTACGATTGTCGAAATCAAGGTTTCGAAGGCCGACCTGCTGGGGGATGCAAAATGGCCCAACTATCTCGACTATTGCGACCGTTTCTTTTGGGCGGTCCCGCAAGGTTTTGATACGTCTTTGCTGGATCGGCCAGCGATGTTGCCCGAACGGACCGGCTTGATTGTTGCGGATCGCTATGATGCCGCCATCCTTCGAGAGGCTCAGAGCACGATGCTGGCACCGGCCCGTCGCAAGGTCGAAACGCTCCGTTTTGCCAGGCGTGCCGCCCGCAGGCTTCTTGTCTCCATCGAGGCAGAGGACGAAAATGCGTTCTAGTTCGGGCCCACTGTCTTTGATACGGTCGTTGCGGGTTTCGTGGTCTCGATGATCTTGAGGATCGCTGCCGACCGCCGATCGCGCAAAGCATAGTCACGTGCGGAGAGCCCGGCGCCGGTATCGGCCTTGTTGGGGTTTGCGCCATTGGTCATAAGCAGCTGGACAATCGCTGTGTCGCGGTTCTGTACGGCGCGAATCAACGGGGTTTCTCCTGATCCGTTTGCAAGATCGACGCCAGCCTTGTGACTAATCAGCAATTGGGCGCCTTCAAGAAAACCGATCTGCGCAGCAAGCATCAGCGCAGTATTACCCTGCTTGTCGCGCATGTCGGCCTTGGCTCCTCGCGCGAGCAGAAAGCGCATCCACACAGCGTCGCGTTCGCGTGTGACGATATGAAGCGCAGTCTCTCCGTTGGACTGGTCGCGCGTATCGATGATCACATTTCCCGGTTTGGAGATGATCTCGGTCGTCTTGGCGCCATCACGGTCGCGCACCGCTTTCAGGAAATTGTAGCTGTCCGAAAATTGGGCGAATGCGATTCCGGGAGCCAGAAGGCCGACGAGCGCCAGCGTTTTGAAGGATCTTGCCATTATCATGCCCTGTTGCCTTTGCCCTGCTTCTTGCGCAGAGCGCGATAACAAAGCAAGGCTGGCGTGATGATGAACAAGCTGCATTTTCTGTTACTATTGTTCTTGCTTGCGGCGTGTGGCCAAGGCCAACCCGAAAAAGCGCCTTTGGAGGGCGCTCGGATGGGTGGCCCGTTTACGTTGGTTGGCGAAGACGGAAAGACTGTTCGCGATACTGATTTCAAAGGCAAATACCGGCTCATCTATTTTGGATATACGTTTTGCCCCGATGTCTGCCCAGTTGATGTCCAGAAACTGATGCTTGGACTCAAGGCGTTTGAGAGGGAGGACCCTGCCCGAGCGGCAAAGGTCCAACCACTCTTCATCACGGTTGATCCTGAACGCGATACACCGGTCGCGCTTGAGTCGTTCACAAACGCTTTTCATCCAAGGCTCATCGGCCTGACCGGATCGTCTGCGGCAATTGCAGATGTGGCGAAATCCTATGGGGTCTATTTCCAAATGGTCCCGGGGGTGACTCCAGGCACCTATCTGGTCGATCACAGCCGGGCGACAGCCCTGTATGGGCCGGATGGAGATCCGATTGCGTTCATTCCTGAAAGCGGCTCACCCGATGAAATTGCCCGCGAGCTTGGCCGCTGGGTCAAATGAGCGGGCGCTTTTGGGAGGACGTACCACTGGCCCGGCTCGATAGGGCGCAATGGGAGGCCTTGTGTGACGGTTGCGGAAAATGCTGTATCCACAAGCTCGAAGATGAAGATACAGGGGAGCTACATCCAACCAATGTCGCTTGTCGACTTCTCGATCGGGCCACCGGCCGCTGTTCAGACTACAAACATCGCCATGCACACGTGCCCGAATGTATCAGGCTGACGCCGGCCAAGCTTGTGACCATGGATTGGCTTCCTGAAACCTGCGCTTATGTGTTGCGTGCTGAAAACAAGCCTTTGCCGGAATGGCATTATCTAGTTTGCGGAGATCGCGACGCGATTCACCGCGCGGGCGCCTCTGTCAGGGGCTGGACGATATCGGAAGATGATGCGGGCGATCTGGAACATCATATCCTCGACACCTCGGACTGAGCCGGTTTTTTCGGGAGGGGTCCACATACGGCCGTTGACCCTGATAAGGTCTGCGCGCGCGCGACAGATGCGACTTGTTGTCAGTCCGCGCGACGCATGCGTTCGCCTCACAATTCCAAGGCACGCGGGGCTTGTGGAGGCTTACCGCTGGGCTGAAACCAAGCGAGGCTGGATTGAGGCGCAGCTGGCTGCATTTCCTTCTCCTCAGCCAGTTCAACCCGGCATGAGCATAGCTTTTGCCGGAAAGATGCTGACGCTTGAATGGGACGAGAGCTATCCTCGCAAACCCTGTTGCATCGGGACCAACCTTCGTGTCGGCGGGCCGCACGCTTCGCTCGAGTCTCGTCTGCTTCGATGGATCAAGGCCGAGGCCCGTATTCTGCTTGAAGAAGAAAGTCGCGCCTGTGCAGCACAAATTGGTGTCACACTTGGCCGTGTATCCGTTGGAGATCCAGTATCGCGTTGGGGCAGTTGTGCCGCATCGGGAGATCTTCGCTATAGCTGGCGACTCATTTTGGCGCCCGAGCATGTGCGGCGGGCGACTGTCGCGCACGAGGTCGCGCACCGTGTTCACATGAATCATGGCAAAGAATTCCATGCACTGGTGGCTATACTGCACGGTGAAGATCCCGCACCAGCCCGGCGCTGGTTGCGGACGCATGGAACCGAACTTCACTGGTTCGGGCGCGCAGCCTGAGGCAGGAGTTCGGATGGCGGATTGCCGCTTTCGTCGGGGGCTCCCGGATTTGAAACCATGTCTTCAGCGGTGTTCGGAACTTCGCCGACCGGATTTCCGTCAGCATCGACAAAGACGCCATTGTCGGGTGTGCCAAAATAGGCCTCCGCGTCTGGCTCGAGTTGCCATTCGGGAAGAGTCACCTCGGTGTCGAAGGGCTCAACATTTCGGTTCGCAACAGCGACTCGCATAAACGCTGAGAAAGCCCGTGCAGGCGCGGTGCCGCCCTGAAGCCCTCGCACGGTGCGCGCGTCATCACGACCCATCCAGATGCCAGTCGTTAGCCCGCTCGAAAAACCCATGAACCAGCCATCCTTGTTCGAAGACGTTGTTCCGGTTTTCCCCGCGACCGGCCGACCGATCTGAGCCGCCTTGCCGGTCCCGACACTGACGGCGGTTTGCAGGAGGTCGGTCATTCCAGCCGCGACTTGTGGCGGGATAAGGACCCGCGAAAGATCTGCCTCATGCTGGTAAAGCAACTCGCCCTTTTCGGTCGTGACCTTGACGATACCATAAGGAACAATCGCGATGCCTTTTGATGCAACGGAAGCATAAGCACGGGTCATATCGATAAGTCGAACATCCGATGTACCCAGAACCATCGACGGATGGGTATTGACCGGGGTTGTGATGCCGAACCGTTGAGCCATTCCAGCGATTGCCGATGTGCCCACTTCCGCGCCGATCTTCGCTGCGATCGTGTTGACCGAATAGGCAAAGGCGGTGCGCAGGTTGATTTCGCCGGTAAAACGCCCGCTGGAATTGCGGGGGCTCCAGCCATTGATCTCGATCGGCTCATCGACCACGCTCGATTCTGCGGTGAAACCGGCCTCCAGCGCCGCAAGGTAAACAAACAGCTTGAACGCCGAACCCGGCTGGCGGACGGCCTGGGTCGCCCGGTTATAGATCGACGTTACATAATCGGTGCCGCCTACCATCGCCCGGACAGCACCATCGCGATCAATCGCCACCAGCGCTCCCTGCGTGCCGGCGGGAGCATTGGCGCGGATGGCTTCCACGGCTGCGCGTTGCATCTTGATGTCTATCGTCGTCCACACGTCGATCGGGGCATCCGTTTCTTCGATCATCGTATCGAGTTGCGGCAACGCCCAATCCGTAAAATAGCGAACGGATGTGCTGTTCTGTTCGGGCGCCAGTTTGACATTGGCCGGGTCGGCGGCGCGCGCTTCGGATGGAGTGATCACCCCGTTTGATTCCATTGCGGCCAGAACGACTCCCGCACGGCCAATGGCGGCTTTCGCATCAGCTGTCGGCGAATAGTTCGATGGCGCCTTGACGAGCCCGGCAATGATCGCGGCCTCGGCAAGGCTTAGCTCGGTGGCTGGGTGACCGAAGAATTTGCGTGAGGCGGCATCGATTCCGTAAGCACCGCCGCCGAAGTAAACGCGATTGAGATAAAGCTCGAGGACTTCGTCCTTGGAAAATTTTCGTTCGAGCGCGAGGGCGAGAATGATCTCGCGAAACTTACGTGTCCAGGTCCTGTCGTTTGTCAGGAAGACATTGCGGGCAAGCTGTTGGGTGATGGTTGAGCCGCCCTGCGTAAATCGCCCTTTTTGAAAGCGGACAATAAAGGAGCGGGCAATGCCAAGCGGATCGACGCCGGGGTGCATGCGGTACCGTCGATCTTCGACCGACACCATGGCGTCAGTCATCACTCTCGGAATTGCGCGATAGGGAAGCCATGCACCGAAACTGGGGCCCAGAGAAATAATGACAGTGCCATCGGCCGCGTGGACCCGGATCATCTGTCCGTTGGGCGATTGCTTCAACTCTTCGTAAGATGGCAATGTCGACCAAGCAACGGAGACGGCAACGATAAGCGCAAAGAGCCCCGCCAGTCCGGCAAAGAAACTGTAACGAAACACCCTGACATACCAGGGTCTAGGAGATTTGGCGGTTTTGCGGCGAGCCATTGGTCAACGATGATAGGGGGTGCGAGTCGCCCTCGCAAGAGTCAGGCCTTTTCGTCGCCTTTGAAATCGAGCGCAACGCTGTTCATGCAATAGCGCAGGCCTGTGTCCTCGCGCGGCCCGTCCGGAAAGACGTGGCCCAAATGGCCATCGCAATTCGCACATCGCACCTCGACCCGGACCATCCCGTGGCTGATGTCGCGGTGCTCGACTACGGCGTCGGGGCTGACTGGGGCCGTGAAGCTCGGCCAGCCCGAACCCGAATCAAACTTGCGATCGCTTTCAAACAAAGGATTGCCGCAGCCCATGCAGTCGTAGCGACCGGATGCCTTGTTATAGTTCAGTTTCCCCGCAAACGCGCGCTCGGTGCCGGCTTCGCGCAGCACGGCATATTGTTCGGGAGTCAGGCGCGTACGCCATTCGGTTTCGCTGAGATCGAGTCGTTCCATGGAGCCAATGTGGGGCGGGAATTCGCCGCAATCAATGGCGAATCCGCGTCCATTCGGCAAAACGGCCGGCAAGCCAAGGCAGAAAGCGGACTCCTTGTGTCAGCAAACGCGCGCTGTTGGGCTGTTCTCCCCAATGCCAGAGCCAGCGGGCGATGGTCACGGGACGCGATGTTGCATCCGCGAGTCGCGATTGGAAGGCTTGGGGCGTTTCACCGGCCAGCCAGCCCTGGGCGGCCATGATCCCGCTGGCCATTGCAATCCCGTTGCCTTCGCCAGCGAGTGAGGGAATCACCGCCGCCTGATCGCCCAAGCGAAAGACTCCCGGTACAGCGTGATGGGCGATCCAGCCATAGGGGACCGCGCCGATGGCTTCCGATCCGCTGTCGCGAAATGCCAGTCTTTCGGCAAAAGCCGGACTTTGCGCCGCCCATTGCGCCAACAACCGGTCAGGATCGCCGTCCGCCAGGGTGAGGCGCGATTTACGCACCGCAAGACACAGATTTCCCCGCCCGCCCTCCTGAAGTTCCAGCCCGCAATAGCCTTGATCGAAAAGATGCAATTCAATGGCGTTACCGGCCAATGCCTCAAGGGCGGGATGCGGCGACAACCGGACGCGAATACCGATCGTCTGGTTCTCCAAAGCGTCGCGAGAACGGCCCATCCCGCGCAAATCATGTTTACCGGTCGCAAGAAACAGCGTTTCGGGTGTCAGGGTTGCCCCGTCTCCGGTCTCGATCCGGCCTTCCGACCATCCGCGCACGGTCACCCCGCGCTCAACGCCTGCGCCCAGACTTTCGGCCCGTGCAAGCAACAGTGAATCAAGTCGGTGGCGGGACACGCCCATTGCCGGATGGGGTAACAAGGCTTCGCCAAAACTGTTTCCCGCAAATAGGCGCAATCGGTCAATCCGGTGCCCGCCAATCGCGCCTAAGCCCAGCGTTTCGAGAGTCTGAAGGGTGCGCCAGCTCAAAAAGCCGCCGCAAAGCGCATCGCCCGTCTCGCGCTGGCGTTCGAGCACGACCGGCCTGGCACCAGTCTGGGCAAGCATGATCGCAGCGGCAGCGCCCGCCGGACCGCCCCCGGCGATCAGCGGATCGATTCGACGCATAGCCGGAAAGGAAAGGTACGGAAAATTCTTGCGCTCGAAATGTCTGCTTGTGCGAGTATCGTCGGCCACTCGGCGGGACGATAGGATCGCGCAATCGACAATCGGCCGTCATGACGCACAATCGGGTGCCAGCGCATGAGCCAAGCCAGCAATGGAAAGCCGGTATAGGCAAAGCCATGGCGATGCAGGTCATTCACGAACCATCCGCGTTGTGCGTGCGCTTCCATAAAACGCAGGAAGCCGATCAGTTGTCCAAGTGTCATGTGATGCACGACCAGGCTGGAGACGATGAAATCCCAAGGCTCGTAGGCTAAATCGCTATAGTCTCCGGTGCGCCAGTCGATCGGCATCGAATCTGACGTTGCAGCGCGAGCAACAGTTTCGCTCCTGGGATTTAGGTCGATCCCTACCAGTTCGGTATCGACGCCGCGTTCTGCGGCCCAGCGCGCGATCGCTCGCAGCATATCTCCATCGCCGAACCCGACATCAAGCAGGCGGAACCGCTTTGCGCTGCCCAGCGCACGATCAAGGAAGCGCAGGGTAGGACGGCGCGCGAGCGTGATTGTGTTTACCTGCGCGAGGTCGTGGAGCACCGCAGAATAGGTCGACAGGGCGAGCGCGGGGTCGTCCATCATTTCATCGGCATGCGAGCGAGACTTCAGCATTTCAACTGACGCCATGAAAGCCGAAGCCTTCGGCAGCAAGGCCAGGTCCAAAAGCGAGGGCAACACCGCGCGCGGGGCCAAGATTCATGAACCCGGCCAGCGCGAACATCAGCGTAGATGAGGACATGTTGCCATAATCATGCAGCACGCCGCGCGAGATCGTCAGCAATTCGTCATTCAGGCCGAGCGCGTGCGCAACCGCGTCGAGGATCGAACGCCCGCCGGCATGCACCGCCCAGGCATCGATCTCCTGCGCTTCAACTCCTCCCGTCAAGACCCGCCGGAACCCCGGATCGCGCAGCGCCTCGGAAATACGTGCCGGTACCTCTCCAGACAGGTGCATGGCAAAGCCCTGATCGCCGATACTCCAACGGATAAGGTTCGCCGAATCAGGCAATGTCGCGGCAAATGGCGGATCAATGGCCAAACCGGGGCCTTCTGAAGTCACAAGCGCAGCCGCAGCGCCATCACCAAACTGCAGCATCGCCAGCAAGGGTTCGATCGCGGATTCGGGCTGAAGATGAAGCGACGATAGTTCGACAGTGACTACCAGAACACGCGCTTTTGGATCCGAACGCACAATGTGGCGAGCACTCCTGAGCGCCGTTATCGCCGCGTAACAGCCCATGAACCCGACCAGCAACCGCTCGACGGACGGCGAAAGACCCAGCCGGTCTGCAATGATCTGGTCAATCCCCGGCGCCGTAAATCCGGTACAGCTTGCAACGACCAGATGGCTGATTTCATCGAGGGATTCCAGCTGTCGGATCGCATCAAGCGCAAGGTTGGGCGCGTGATCCCCATAAAGCGCCATGCGTGCGGAGGTGGGAGGGAGAATATCGTCGGCGTAAAATCCCCCCGGAGCGACCGGAGATCCACCGTCGGTACCTGTTGGCAGGACAGAGTAGCGATGCGCAATTCCCGAACGCGCGGCCATACGCGAAAACAGGCCGGCCTCACGCGGATCGGCGACTCGTCGGTTGGCCCAGTCGATAAAGGCTTGGTGGATGTCATGGTCGGGTATTGCCGTTCCGATGGCATTGATGCGGGCAATTGGTGCAGACACTACTGGCTTTCGTTTTGCCGCGAGGGGGTTTGCGCGGACCTCAATCATGGAGCAGTTAAGAACATATTGAAAGTTTAAGATTAGATTCAGCATGATGAACGTGGGGACGCTCATATCGGCCATGCTGGCTTTCGCGCTTTCGCTGTCGGGATCGACGGCGGAAGCACAGACCTGCCAATTGTGCGAATCGGTGCCATCCGCGGCCAAAGTGCCTCTGCGTCCGTTGGCTGTGTCGATTGATGCGACGCTTGATTTCAGCACGGCGGTTCACACAAATCGCGGGGCTGGCAGCATCACGATTGATGCCAGGACGGGGCGCCGACAGTTGATCGGACTGGTTTCTCTTGGCGGCCCTGCCCTTGTCGGCACCGTCACGATTACGGGCGAACCCTTCGCCCGGGTTGTCGTCGATATGCCGGCTTCGATCCTGTTGAACTCGAATCTGGGCGCGGTCGCCGATGTGACGCAGATTCGCAGCGATCTGCCCCCGCATCCCATGATCGGTCAGGATGGTCGGCTGGTTTTTACCTTTGGTGGCCGGTTGACCGTGCGAGACGAAGCAGCCGGAGACTTCCGCGGGCGCATCCCGATCACGGCGGACTACGAATAGCCAATATTTCCGATCTTTTGCGTTGTGTTACCGGTCGGTTAACCACGCAAGGCAGCAAATTGTGAAAACCTCCCACTGTACGGCGAATTCCGGGATGGATGTTTTTCCATTCATGAACGACCGAAACGCGAATTTCTTTAGGGGACTATTTCGATGAAAAATCAGATGCTCAAGGCCATTGTTGCCACCACAACGCTGGCTGCCATCGGCCTCGGCGCGACAGCGGCCAATGCTGCCACCGCCAACGCCACAGCGCGCGCCAAGATCCTGCGCCAGCTTACCGTGATCAACACGTCCGACCTTCAGTTCGGTGTGATTGTGACCGGTGCCGCCGCGTCGACCGTTGCCGTTTCGACGGCTGGTGTTGTCACTTGCGGCGCGGGCCTTGTCTGCACCGGCACGACGACGGCCGCCGGCTTCACGATCGGCGGTACGACTGGCCAGGTCGCGACGATCTCGGTCCCCGCTTCCGTTACGCTGACCAATGCGCTGCTTACCACGATGTCGGCTTCGCTGGTTTCCAGCGCGGCGACTGTACCGCTTGTTGCCAATGCCGGCGCCTTCACCGTCGGCGGCACGCTTTCAGTTGCGGCGAACCAGCAAGATGGCGATTACACGGGCACCTTCACAGCGACCGTCAATTACCAATAAGCCTTGCTGACCAAGGCCAATCGGCCCGCCGGCACCTCATCGTGCCGGCGGGCTCTTTTTTTGCCTGCGCCGCAAGCGTGGTTAGCGGAATGTAAACCAAATCAGGGCATGATCATTCGACACCAGGTCGTGGGGACCGTTGGGCTTGGAGACAGATTGATGGCCGTTTTGCCGGGCCGCCGTGCCCTTGCCTGGTTCGCCGGGCTGTCCGCACTTTTTTCGGGACCTGTCTCTGCTGCGGGGGATCTTCTGGTTGCCCCGACGCGCGTGATCCTTGACGGATCGCGTGGCACCGAAGTCATTCTCAACAATATCGGCAACGAGCCGGCGACCTACCGGATCTCGCTCGAACTGCGCCGCATGCTCCCCGACGGGTCGCTTGAAGACGTTGATCCGGCCAATGCGGATTCGCATGACACGACGACACTGGGCATGATCAGCTATGCGCCGCGCAAGGTCGTGCTCCCACCGAACCAGCCACAATCAATCCGGATTGGTGTTCGCGCGCCTCAGGGACTGCCTGATGGCGAGTACCGGGCCCATATGCTGTTTCGTGCGATTCCCGATGCAAAGCCCGTTACGCCCACGCCGAGCGCAAAGGAGGGCGTATCAATCGCACTGACCCCCATCTACGGAGTGACGATCCCGATCATTGTTCGCCAGGGCAGCCTGGTTGCGACGGCCGCCATCGCGAATCCCACGATTGGGCGTGACAAGAATGGCCCAGTGCTCTCCTTAACCCTCACCCGCAGCGGGACGCGTTCGGTTTATGGCCGAATTCGCATCACCAAGCCGGGTGTGAGCAAACCGGTATTCGAAGTGCGCGGGATCGCCGTCTATGCTGAAGTGGCGCAACGCGAAGTGATACTGCCCATTTCGGAAGAGCAGGCAACGACCTTGCCGGGGCCGGTGAAGATCGATTATCTTGAAGACAATGACGCAGGCGGTGGCATGATCGCCTCGCTTGACGCGGTCATTCGCTAGGGCCGGCTGGAGCCAGTCCGGAAAACCGATGAAGCGCCTTTCCACCCTATTCGGCCGCGCCCTGATGGGCGTGGCTGCGCTGTTTGGGCTTGGCCAGCCCGGCGGCGCGCACGCACAGGCGCGTTGGACGGCCAATGCAGATGATGCGCTCTTGTTCGATGTCCGGTTGGGACAGTACCGATTGGGTGATGGCGTGCGGGGCTACCAGGTTCCGGGTGGAACCTGTGTCGATCTTGCCGATATGATCATGGCGCTCGATATTCCAGTACGGCTCGACAAGAAGTTGCGCCGCGCAACCGGTTGGGCGTTTGATGAACGTCATACTCTGACGATCGACCGCGAAGCCAACATAGTACAAATCGTGAACAATGATTTCACGCTGGACGCGAACGATATTTTTGACACGCCGGAAGGCTGGTGCGTTGCGACGGCCAAGCTCGGAAGCTGGCTCGGGATAAGCCTGCAGGCCGATCAGGGCAACGCGCTGTTGATCATCAAGTCTGCAACCAAATTGCCGGTCGAGTCGCAGATGGAGCGTCGCGGTCGCGCAAGCAAAGTCCAGAACATCGCGACGTTTGACCTTAAAAGCCTTCCGCACGCAAAAGTACCATTCCACGGAGTGCGCATGCCATCCGTTGATGCGGTCGTTAGCCTAGGCGGTTTGAAGGATCGTGCCCGCGGCACGGGTCAGATCAACCGGACCTACGAACTCTATATGGCCGGAGAAGTTGGGCCAATTGCCTATAATGCGAGGCTGTCTTCGAACCGCAAGGGTGTTCCGGAAAGCCTCAGGCTTCAGGCCTATCGTACCGATCCCGATGCGAAACTCCTCGGGCCTTTGCGGGCGACGACGGTTGCCGCGGGTGATGTTTCGGGCTTTTCGACGCCGCTTGTGGCGCAATCGAGCGCCGGTCGCGGTGGGATGATCACAAATCGTCCTGTCGAACGGCGAGATAATTTCGACCGCACCGATTTTCGGGGCGAATTGCCCAATGGTTGGGATGCCGAACTTTATCGCAACGGCCAATTGCTGATGTTTGCGAACAATCGCGCGGACGGCCGTTATGATTTCCTCGATGTGCCGCTGCTTTACGGGCAGAACCGCTTCGAAATCGTCCTTTATGGTCCTCAGGGCCAGATTCGTCGAGAATCCCGCAATGTTCCGGTCGGACTGGACAGCATTCCACCGAGAAAAACCTATTATTGGGCTGGAGGTTATCAGGATGGCCATGACCTGATCGGAATTGGCGGCGGCGGGCGTTTTGGCCAGACCGGCTGGCGTGGCACGTTCGGGCTTGAGCGCGGGCTCAATGCCAAAACTTCGGTTGCGGTATTGGCGCACAGCCTGGTCCTGGAGGACGGACTCAGGCGGAATTACGCGGAATTGGCGCTACGCAGGGCAGTTGGCCCAACTTTGACCGAGTTCTCCGGGTCGCAAACCAGCGGTGGCGCTGCATCGCTGCGGGCCCAGGTATTGGGTGAGTTCAAAGATACATATTTCAGTCTCGAAACCATCAAGGCCTTCGGCAGTTTCCGTTCTGATCGGATTCTTCGCGACGTGACAGGCCTCCACACCCTTTCGCTCGACCATAGCTTCAAACTCGGTCGCACTTTCCTGCCGGTCCATCTGGAATCGCGATATACAAGCCGGTCAACAGGCTCGGACAGTCTCGATTCGGCCGCGCGCGTTTCGACGAGCATCGGGAGGATGTCGCTGACGGGCGAATTGAGCTGGCGCGACGAACGACGAAAATTCGGGCCTGATCCGCCTGGCGTCATGGAGGCGTCGTTGCTTGCCAATGCCCGGATCGGGAATGTCAGGTTCCGGGGCGAAACGCGGTATCGGCTGAGGCCGGAATCGCGCTTGGATAGCGCAACGCTGGTTGCGGAATGGTCGGCAGGCCAGGGTGACGATCGTCATCGCAATGACTGGCGCGCGGAAATCGGTTATGATCGGCCGCTTCGGCGGGCGCGGGCTGGCATGGGCTATATCCGCCGGTTTGAGAAACTGGCGCTGACGGCATCGGTCGAGGCCGGGAGTGACGGCTCGCTGGCGGGCGGGCTCAATCTGGCGTTCAGCCTTGGCCCGGATCCGACGCGCACGGGCGGAATCCGCATGACATCCGATCGGCTTGCAACCCAGGGACAGGCCGTAGCCAGGGTCTTTCGCGACTTGAACGGCGACGGCGTGCGCCAGGCTGGCGAACCGGTTGAAAAAGACGTGCAGCTTGCCGCTGGCCGTGTTCCCGTTGAGCGGCTGACCGGACAGAACGGACAGGTCTTGATCGATGCGCTTGAACCCTATCAGCCAGTCCTGATCGGAGTCGATGCATCTTCACTACCGGATCCGCTGGTTCAGCCGGCAACGCCAGGGGTGGTCATAACGCCTCGTCCGGGCATTGCTGTTTCAATTGAGCTCCCTCTCGCAAGCGCGGGTGATATCGACGGCACGCTTGTGCGCGCAGGCGGAGGCAGTTTTCAGGGGGTCGAGCTTGAACTTGTCAATGTGGAGAACCGGGTTGTGGCCAGAACGCGCAGCGAGTTTGACGGATTCTTCCTGTTCGAGGGCGTGCCCTACGGTCGCTATACGATTCGCATTTCGACACTATCGGCGAGCGCCGCGCGCGTGATGACCGTGTTGAATGGCCTCGCGGTAGTCAGCGGGGCAACGCCTTCGGTCCACCTTGGCACCGTTGCTGCCGAAACGGAAACACGGCAGGCCTCTGTGCCCTGACCGGGCGGCGAGAGCTGGTGCGGCCGAGAAGACTCGAACTTCCACGGGCTTTCGCCCACAACGACCTCAACGTTGCGCGTCTACCAGTTCCGCCACGGCCGCACGCTCATGAAAGAGCCGGGCAGAGCCCAGCCTTGGTAGGCACGCGCCCCTAGCAGAGCGATCTGCGGCCTGCAACCACTCCTGTAAGCAACCGGACAGCGCGTTAACCGCCTTTACGGGTTGAGCCAATTCGTAAACAAAGTCTTAACGTTTCCTGTGGTGACCGCTCTGATCCTTGCTGCGACCGCGCTCGCTTTGCCCGTGCCTGCAACGCAGGCAACCGCCGTTGCCCGTGCGCGGATTATCAGTGGCGCCCGGATCAGCTTTTCAAAACCTCCCCGTAACGCCGCGAAAAGCAAATCCGGGCTGATCGAGTTTCAATAGGCGCACTTTGCGTCACGTGTTCGATTGAGCTATCGCCCCGCGCCTTATGTCCGAAACAGCCCAAAAATGGCGTGACGAAGCGCTCCGTATTTCGGCCCTAGCCTGGTCGATAGCGTTGTCGAGCCTGAGCTGGACATTAATGCAGCTGACCGACGTCGCCGTTATCGGACAGGCTGGAACGTTTGAAGTTGCCGCATTCGGGGCCAGCAGGACCATCACCTTTATTGCGATCGTGACGGCGATGGGGTGGATTTCAGGCGTGCTGGTCAATGTGTCGAGGGCCGAGGGAGAGGGCGCACCGGAAAAAACTGGTAATGCGATGCGGGAAGGCTTGCTGCTTTCGCTTGCTCTCGGCGTTTCGATCGGCGGCATCATGCTCTGCTTTGGCCACTCGCTGCTTTTGGCACTCGGTGTGGAACGTCATCTTGTCCCGCTTACGACGCAAGTTGTGGCGATCATGGGGCTGGCATTTCCAATCCAGTTGTCGTCGCTTGTGCTAGCGAACGTTCTGCAGGCGATCAATCGCGCGCGCCGAACCCTCCTGATCAACTGTGTGACGCTACCCACCAATGCCCTGCTCGCCTGGGCGTGGGCAGGAGGGCATCTCGGCTTTCCGCATGCAGGGGCGGTCGGCGCCTCATCTGCAACCTTTGTGGCGTCGACCCTTGGGCTCATCCTTACCGGCATTTCAGTCTGGTTCTTGCCGGATGCCGAGCAACGTCGTGTGCGCTGGCTGGGGCTGGCGGAATGGAGAAAGGCTTGGCACGGGGTTGGTGCGCTTGCGCGTTTCGGGCTTGCACCGGCCATTGCATCAGCGCTTGAACTGGGAGGATTTTCCTGGGTCATGGTCAAATCGACCCAGCTCGGACTGGTCGCCGCGCATGCGTTCCAGCTTGTCCTTTCGATGCACAACGTGACTTTTGGCTTTGCGATGGGGCTTGGCGCAGCGGCAGGGATTCGCGTTGGCAACGCAGTTGGCGAGGGACGCCCGCAAGAAGCACGTTTCCGGACGCAGATTGCCGCAACGATGACGACGGTTCTCCTTGTCCCGATTGCTATCCTGCTGATGGTCTTTGCACAGCCTATCATTGGCCTTTATCCGGCAACTGCCGCCGTACGCGAGCTTTCTGTAGTCATGCTGCTCGTCTGGGCGCCATTCATGCTGTTTGACGGCCTCCAACTGGTTTTCACCTATGCTCTGCGCTCACTGGGTGATCAGGTTGTCGCTGGACTCAACAGCATCATAGCCTTTTTCATCGTCACAATTGCGCTGGGGTCTTGGCTGATCGCGCGCGGGATGGGCGCATTGGCGCTCGTGTGGTGCATCGGAATCAGCATGCTCGTCTGTGCGCTGCTTCAAGGCGGTCGATTGGCGTGGTTCAGTTCGCCGCTGCGCCTGAAAAGCTCAGATTGAGTTCGCGCGCACCCTTTGGCACGTCCACCTCGGCCGAATTGAACTCTGCGGATCCATTGGGCCCGATCGAACGTCTGGGTGGAGTGATCGTCCAGCTATAGACCACACGACCCTGCGCATCGCGCAACTCGGCCAGGATATCCGGGACTCGCTGGCGTTGGCTGGTCGGATTGATCACTCTTCCACTGACTGCAAACAGTTCATTGCCACTTTCGAGAGTGCGTCGTTCCGGCTTTCGTGGGACCTCAAGAAGGAGCGGTACATCGACGGATCCAACTGGCAACCCAAGCTGCGCCATAAAGCTGGGCGTACCAAAAAACTGGATCGCAATGATTCCGCCAAAGAGCAGAATCGCCGCAGAGACTGCTGCTATGGTCCAGCGTCGCGTCGGGTTGGCGCGGGGCCTAAATGGCGGGCGATGGGCAAAGGGATCAGGATATTGCCCGGAATCGTCCGAACTGGCTTGCCAAGGCGCGGCTGGCGCAGAGGTTTCGACACCAAATGGCGGAGCGGGCTGTGTTTCCGCGACCCGAGGCGTCGCAATCGGCGCGGCGGCGAGCGGCAATTCCGCAGGCCTTGCAACAATAACCGGCGCGCCTTCGGCAAACCAGCTATGCTTGCACGATGCGCAGCGAACCTGGCGACCATTGGGACCTACGGCCGTGTCCGGCACAAGGTAGCGGGTTTTGCAAGCCGGACAGGAAAGGATCATTGCGAATAATGTACCCCGGGAAAGCCTGCCCTAAGCACTGAACCATGGTTGGTTGCAAGCCTAGATGGTGTTTCTCGCGCATCGCATCGGCAAGTCGTGCTTTACCTGCGGGTTATGGCAGGGCAATGGAGTCAGTGGGGAACTCTGCGACTGGGCCATGGCGACGATCATTCAATTTGAAAATGTCGGACTGCGTTACGGAACCGGAACCGAAACGCTTTCCGATGTGAGTTTTTCGCTCGGAAAGGGTGGTTTTTACTTTCTGACCGGCGCATCCGGAGCAGGGAAAACCTCGCTCCTCCGGCTACTCTTTCTTGCGCAGCGCCCAAGCCGGGGCCTCATCCGATTGTTCGGTGAAGACATGGTAACGCTGCCACGCGATCGTCTTCCGCTCTTCCGCCGCAGGATCGGTGTCGTCTTCCAGGATTTCCGTTTGATCCCGCATCTTTCGGCCTTCGACAATGTCGCGCTTCCGCTGCGGGTAGCCGGCGCTGCCGAACGCGAGATTGAACAACCTGTCAGCGAAATGCTCGCCTGGGTTGGCCTGGGAGACCGAGCAAGTGCACGGCCTGCGACGCTTTCGGGCGGTGAGCAACAACGCGTTGCGATTGCCCGGGCGGTGATCGGACGGCCTGATATTCTTGTCGCGGATGAGCCAACGGGCAATGTCGACCCGGAAATGGCGGCGCGCCTGCTTTATCTGTTCGATGCCCTCAACAAACTTGGAACCACTGTGGTTGTTGCCACTCACGACCTTCATTTGTTGAGCCGGATCGGCACGGCGACCATGATGCACCTCGAGGAAGGGCGCTTGCAGGATCCGACAGGTGCATTGCGTTATCCGCCGCGCCGGGACGGAAACGCCTGAGAAATGAAATTGTTCCAGGCAAATCAGGCGGATCGCCGCTTGTTGCAGGAAGGACGGCTCGCGGGGCCAATGCCTTGGGTCATCGCGATCATGATGTTTCTTACGGTTCTTGCCGCCGCCGCCGGGCTGGCACTGGGATCGGCTGCACAGGGTTTGAGTGCGGATCTTGCCGGGCGGTTGACCGTGCAGTTTTCCGAGGCCAACCCCGTTCTGCGCGAAACCGGCAAACAAGCCATTGTGTCCGAACTTGGCCGCTTGGCTATTGTCCGCGCGATTGATCCCGTGAGCGAGGATCGGCTTGCCGCCTTGCTTGATCCCTGGTTGGGGGCGGAAAGCAAGGATGCCGATTTACCGATGCCCGCATTGATCGACGTGGAGTTGCGCCGCGCAACGCAAACCGACGTTGAAGAGGTCCGAAAAGCTGTTCAACGGGTTGCTCCCGGTGCAAGTGTTGACGAACATGCTCGCTGGCTCGCTCCGCTTGCCAGCCTCCTGCAATCGCTAAAGTGGCTATCGGCAGCCCTGGTTCTGCTGATGACGGCCGCAACGGCTGCGACCGTCGTCCTTGCCGCCCGCGCCGCACTGAACACGCACAAATCGGTGATCGAGGTGATGCATTTGCTCGGCTCCACCGATAGTCAGGTTGCAGGACTATTTCAGAGACGGATCGGCCTTGACGCGTTGTTTGGAGGATCTGCCGGGCTGGTGTTTGCGTTGCTCGTTATGCTGCTGATCGGCAAGCGGATGAACGCGATCGGATCAGATTTGCTCGGTTCGACGGGGCTCAACTGGATTGACTGGGTCATGATTCTCGCTCTGCCGCTTCTCGGAACGATACTGGCGACACTCGCTGCGCGCCTTACAATCCTATTTGCCCTTAGACGCATTCTATGATTCGCCGGCTCGTCTCGCTGATACTTATTGTCTGGTTGCTTGGTCTGGCTTGGTTTGTCGTGAGCCTCCCACGCCCTGCCGGCGATCTGAAGACCGATGCCATTGTGGTGTTGACCGGGGGCCCGGGGCGGATCCAGCGTGGACTCGACTATCTCGCCCGCGGACAGGCCAAACGGCTGCTTGTTTCAGGCGTTGATCCCGCTGTACGGCTTGATGAACTAGCCCAGCTCCAAAAAGCGCCCGCGCACCTCTTTGAATGTTGTGTCGATCTCGGCAAGGACGCAGTTGATACGCGTTCGAATGCCGTTGAGGCCGCGCAGTGGCTCAAGCGGAAAAATTTCCGATCGGTTCGGCTTGTAACGACCGATTGGCACATGCCGCGCGCACGGTTCGAACTCGAACGGGCAGTTGGAAATAATGTGGCCGTGACTGCGGATGCAGTAGACAGCGCCCCAGGGTTGGTGACGCTTTTTGCGGAATATAACAAATACTTGCTGAGACGGGCCTCGGCGTTGCTGGGCATATAAGTGATGGCCCTTGTTCGCTCCCTGCTCTTTATTGCAATTTTCTATCCGGGCAGCGTCATCATGGTTCTTGCGGCTTTAGCGTCGGTTCCGTTCGGGCAGGAGGCCGTGATTGTCAGTTCGCGGCGCTGGGCGTTGTGGCACCGCATTTGCGCCCGGTTCATCTTGGGGATCCGGGTGAAAGTCAGCGGTGATTTGCCCCAGGCAGGCGTGCTCTACGCGATCAAGCACGAGTCCATGTTCGAAACGATCGAGACTCTCGTCATTTTTGATCGACCCGTAGTTGTGATGAAGCAGGAGCTGCTGGATGTGTTCGGCTGGGGGCATGTTGCGCGAAAATTGGGAGTCATTCCGGTTGATCGTGAAGCCGGGGCGGCCGCGATGCGACGGATGATTGCCGCTGCAAAGGTTGCAAAGAAGAGCAATCGCCCCGTCGTGTTGTTTCCCGAAGGAACCCGTGTGCCGCATGGCGAAAGGCCCGAACTCAGAGCAGGCTTTGCCGGTCTCTACAAGGTGCTGGGCCTGCCAGTGGTGCCTGTGGCCCTGGATTCCGGAAAGGTTTGGCCGCGAGGGTTGATCAAACATCGAGGCGTTGTGACCCTGAAGGTCGGGGAGACCATTCCGCCCGGCCTGCCTCGCGAAGAGGCCGAACGCCGGGTTCATACCGCGATCAATGCCCTGAACGATTGACCGGCGGTCAGTGGTCGGCGCGTCCGAAATCGGGCCTGTCGTCATCCTGCCCCTGTTCGATGATCGAACGACGTACTGCCCTTGTGCGCGTGAACAGGTCGAACAAGGCATCTCCATCGCCCCAGCGAATCGCACGCTGCAAGGCGGTCAGATCCTCTGAAAACCGCTGGAGCGTTTCAAGCACCGCGTCCTTGTTTGAAAGGAAGACATCGCGCCACATTGTCGGGTCGGACGCTGCGATACGGGTGAAATCGCGAAACCCGCCGGCCGAATATTTGATCACTTCCGATTGGGTTACGGTCTCAAGATCCGATGCCGTGCCGACAATTGTATAGGCAATCAGGTGTGGAAGGTGGCTGGTAATAGCAAGAACCAGATCGTGATGCTGTGCGTCCATGACGTCAACATTGGCGCCCAACCGTTCCCAGAAAGCCTGGAGTTGCGCCACTTTTGCGGCATCGGAGCCTTCGGGCGGGGTCAGGATGCACCAGCGGTTGTGGAACAATGCGGCAAATCCAGCCTCGGGCCCGCTACGCTCGGTGCCTGCGACTGGATGTGCCGGAATGATGATTCGTCCGGGAAGCGCCGCTGACAAAGCAGACAAAACACTTGCCTTGGATGATCCCACGTCGCTGATGATGGTCTCCGGCGGCAGATCTTCGGCAATGCTGGACGCAACTTCGCCCATCGCTCCTACAGGCACGCACAGGATAACAAGTTCGGCATCGGTTACTGCCGCACCGGCAGTATCAGTGACATCGTCGACCAGTCCGAGCGCGCGAACGGTTTCGCGGACCTCGGCATTTGCATCATGTCCCGTCAGCGCCACGCCGGGCATATGCTCCTTCACAGCGCGCGCTATAGACGAACCGATCAGGCCAAGCCCTATGATCGAGACTCGCGCGAATGGAAGCATCAGACTTGCTCTTCCACAATCTGCCTGAGCGCGGCGGCAAGACCGCGCGTTTCGTCTTCGGTGCCGATCGTGATCCTCAATCCCTGAGGTAAGCCCTGGTTGGGAAGCCAGCGGACAATATAGCCGAGGTCCATGAGCCGGAGATAGGCGGTCTCGGCTGTGACCGCGCCTTCAAAAAGAACCAGCAGGAAATTGGCCTTGCTCTCGACGGTGCGAAGACCCGCATTGCCCAGCTTGGCAACTTCGCCCGTCAGCCAGCGGCGCCACTGGGCATTGTGTGTGCGGCTCCTACCGACAAAATCTTTGTCGGAAAGCGCTGCAATGGCCGCATTCTGCCCGGCAATAGTGATGTTGAACGGCAAGCGTATCCGCTGCATCGCACCGACGATTGGTGTCGCGGCATAGCCCCAGCCGATCCGCTCGGCGGCCAGCCCGTAGATTTTTGAAAAAGTCCGCGTGACCAGAACGTTCGACTGTGTCTGGGCCAACGCCATCCCACCATCATCCTCGTCGCTCTCGAGATATTCTGCATAGGCCTGATCCAGCACGAGAAGCACATTATCGGGCAATCCGGCATGAAGGCGCGCGATCTCGTTGTGCGCGGTGTATGTGCTGGTCGGGTTGTTGGGGTTGGCAATAAAGACAACCCGCGTCTGCTCGGTGACAGCAGCAAGGACAGCGTCGACATCGGTTGCATAGTCCTTGTCCGCTGCAATGACCGGCGTTGCACCAACGCGCCGCGTCGCGATATCGTAAACCGCAAAGCCGTATTTGACATAAATGATCTCGTCTCCGGGCCCGGCAAATGCGCCTGCTGCCTGATGGAGCACTTCATCCGATCCCGTACCATAGATGATCCGGGCAGGATCAAGGTCGTAATGGGCCGCGATCGCCTCGCGCAGGGCCGTGGCACCCCCGTCTGGATAGCGTTCGAGTCTGCTAGCCTGCGCCGCAAAGGCCGCACGTGCCTTGTCGCTTGTCCCGAGAGGATTTTCGTTCGACGAAAGCTTGGCCGCTTTGGCGCCGCTGTCAGTCGTCGATTTGCCGGGGACATAGGGATGGATCGCTGCGATCCAGTCTTTTGGTTGGGGTCCTGCCATAATGGGCGCGGCTCTAGGGTGCACACGGCTGATTGACAAGGCAGGGCTGCGCGCCCTAGCCCCGCCGCGATGTCGGAACTGTTCGGTCTCAATCGTCAAATCGTTTTGCCCGGGCCACTCGCGCTCGATGGCGGGGGCGAACTGGCGCCAGTGGAGATTGCCTATGAGACCTATGGCACACTCGACGCAGACGCATCCAATGCAATCCTGATCTGTCACGCGCTGACCGGTGACCAGCATGTCGCGAGCAATCATTCAATCACGGGCAAGCCGGGCTGGTGGACACGGATGGTCGGACCCGGCAAGCCAATCGACACCAACCGCTTCTGTGTGATCAGTTCGAATGTGATCGGCGGGTGCATGGGGTCTTCAGGTCCGGGAAGTATCGGTCCCGACGGAAAGCCCTATGGCATGAATTTTCCGGTCATCACCATCAGTGACATGGTGCGGGCACAGGCGATGCTGCTGGACCATCTCGGAATCGAGCGCCTCAATGCTGTGATTGGCGGCTCGATGGGCGGTATGCAGGCCCTGAACTGGGCGGCGATCTTTCCGACACGCGTGGCTTCGGCGGTGATCATCGCCTCGACCGCGCGGCATTCGGCACAGAATATTGCCTTCCACGAAGTAGGACGGCAGGCGATCATGGCTGATCCCAATTGGCGAGAGGGCGGCTATTACGCTGATGGCAAATCGCCCGATGACGGGCTCGCGGTCGCGCGCATGGCCGCGCATATCACCTATCTCTCCGAACAGGGGTTGACCGAAAAATTCGGCCGGCGGCTCCAGAATCGTGACGTCAAGACGTTCGGATTTGATGCGGATTTCCAGGTCGAAAGCTATTTGCGTCATCAGGGACTGAGCTTTACGGATCGGTTCGATGCCAATTCCTATCTCTACATCACCCGGGCGACCGACTATTTCGACCTTGCCGAAGACTATGGTGGTCATTTGGCCAATGCGTTCAAGGGTGCAACAACGCGCTTCTGTGTGATCAGCTTCGATAGTGACTGGCTCTACCCCACATCGGAATCGCGGATTATCGTCCACGCACTCAATGCCAGTGGAGCGCCTGTGAGTTTTGTCGAACTGTCATCGCCGTTTGGGCATGACAGCTTCTTCCTCGAACTTCCCGAACTCGATCGCGTCATCAGCGGTTTCCTGAAAGCGGGTGCGCCATGAGCGCGCTTCCTCAAGGCTATGTCCTGACCGACGACCAGGCGCGGATCGATCCCGTTGCAGCACATGCCTATCTGACAACGAGTTATTGGGCAGAAGGCATTCCGCTCGAAATCGTCCTTTGCTCGCTTGCCAATTCCTTCGTAGTCGCGGTTTTCAAGGACGGCGCGCAAATAGCCATGGCACGGCTGGTAACCGATTGGGCGACCTTCGCCCATCTCGCCGATGTTTATGTGCTTGAGGCGCATCGCGGGCTGGGGCTTTCGCAAGCGATGCTCGCGCATCTGCAGGGCCATCCCGGCTTGCAGGGCCTGCGACGCTGGATGCTGACCACGCGCGATGCGCACGCAGTCTATGAGAAACAGGGCTGGACGGGGCTGGCGCATCCCGAGCGGTTCATGGAACGGGCTTTTCAGGACATCTACCAATGAGCCTCCTTCGCCCTGACCTTGCGATCATTGCCCGCGAAGTAGCACCGGGGACGCGTGTTCTCGATGTGGGCTGTGGCGATGGCGCGCTGATGGCGGCGCTGCGCGAAGAAAAACAGGTCGATGCGCGCGGGATGGAGCTGGATCGCGGCAATGTAACCGAATGCGTCGCGCGCGGGCTTTCGGTCGTGCAGGGCAATGCCGATACTGACCTTGCCGATTATCCCGAAACCGCGTTCGACTATGCGATTCTGAGCCAGACCTTGCAGACGACGATGCGGCCCGACCTTGTCCTCGAGCAATTGCTGCGGATCGGGCGCAAGGCGTTCGTCTCCTTTCCCAACTTCGCGCACTGGCGGGTGCGGCTCTCGCTGCTGTGGGGCGGACGGATGCCGGTCACGCGGTTGCTCCCGGTCGCCTGGTATGAAACCCCCAATATCCACCACGTCACAATTGACGATTTCCGCGCTCTGGTGGCCGAACGCGGGATCAAGGTCGAAGGCGCGTGGTTCCTGACCGGCGACCGGCTTACCAGCGATGCGGCCGCCAACTTTCGGGCGGAGCATGCCGTATTTTTGCTGAGCCGCTGATCAGCCGCGCAGCACAGCGCCCAGCTTTTCAGCGGCCACCACCACCGCATTGCTGATCGCTGAGAGATCGGCTTCGGTAAAGCTTTTCTCCAGCGGTTGCAGCGTGACTTCGATGGCGAGAGACACCTGCCCTTCCGGCACGCCCTGTCCGGCGAATCGATCGAACAGGCGAGCGGAGGCGATCTGCACCTTGTCCGCTCCGCGTACCGCGCGCACGAGCGCGTCGGCTGATAGATCTGCTGGCACGAGGAAAGCGAAATCGCGAGTTACTGACTGGAGCGCAGCCGGCGTAAAATCTGTCCGCATGAATCCGTTCGTGCGCTTGGCGGGAATTGCGTCGAGATAGATTTCGGCGACCATGACAGGCCCATCAAGGTCGAACGCCTTGGCCGTGGCCGGATGGAGAGCGCCAAAGGCTGCAAGAACCGTTTTGGGCCCCAATCGCAGCGTACCCGATTGGCCGGGATGATAATGGTCCCCTGCCTCGCCCAGCACCTGAAGGTTGCCAACAGGGGCACCTGCGGCCTCGAGGAGAGCGATTGTTTCTGCTTTGGCATCGAACGCGTCGAATTTCTGGGCCTTGCCGCTCGCCCAGCCACGTTGAATCCTGTCTCCAGCCAACACGACGCCCACCGTCGGGCGTTCGGCATCAGCAAGATAGCGGCGACCGACCTCGAACAGACGGACCGTATCCGCCCCGCGATCCATGTTTCGCTGCGCCGCCGAGAGCAGGCCGGGCAGCAACGACGGCTGCATGACTTTCAGATCCTCGCTGATCGGATTGGCGAGCGACCACACGCCGCCGCCAAATGCCGCTGCCTCTTTTTCCGAGAGGAAGGACCAGGTGATCGCTTCATTGAGGCCACGCGCGGCAGCCGTCCGCCGGACCCTTCGCTCAATGGCCTGCTCCGGGGTTGCAGTTGGCTTGGCAACGCCGTCGGCGCGCGCAAGCGGGGTCGAGGGGACATTGTCGAGCCCGACCATGCGCACGACCTCTTCGACCAGATCGGCGGGGCCATCAATGTCGCGCCGCCATGTGGGAACGGTGACAGTCCAGTCTGCGGCGATTTTGAAACCGAGCGATTCAAGGATTTGCTTTTGACGATTGGTCGCAACATCGACGCCGCCCAGTCGCGCACAAAGGCCGGTGTCATAGGCAATCGTCCGGGTCTCAATCGGCGGCTGGCCTGCGCGGGTCATGCCGCCCGGCGATCCGCCGCAATGCTCGGTCACCAGCCAGGTTGCGATCGCGATGCCCTCGTCGAGAAAGGCCGGATCGACGCCACGTTCAAAGCGTTGTCGCGCGTCGCTGGTCAGCCCAAGTTTTTGCCCTGTCCTCGCGATATGCTCGGGCGTGAAATAGGCGCATTCGATGAGTATATCGGTTGTGGTGTCGCTCACACCCGAATCCTCGCCACCCATGATTCCACCGATATCATGGACGCGCACATCATCGGCGATCACGGTCATGGTCGCATCAAGCGTGTAGGTCTTGCCATTGAGTGCAATGACCTGCTCGCCCGAGCGGGCCAGCCTTGCAACAAGCCCGCCCGTCAGCTTTGCCTTGTCATACACATGCAAAGGGCGACCAAGATCGAGCATAACGAAATTGGTTATGTCGACGAGCGTAGAAATGGGTTTTTGTCCCGCGGAATTAAGATGGCGCACCATCCATTTTGGTGATGTTCCGTTGCTGACGCCACGAACCTCGAGACCGTAAAACGCTGGGCAGCCCTGCGCATCGTCCGTGCGAACATTGGGCCCAGGGCGATCCCCAATTACAGGGCTGTTGGGCATACGATAGACTTGAGCCAGTGGCTTGAGCGTACCCAACCCCGCTGCGGCCAGATCGCGCGCGATACCGCGCACGCCCATGCAATCCTGTCGGTTGGGGGTGACTGCGACATCAATTACCGGGTCATTCAAACCAGCATAGTCGCTGTACGCGGTGCCGACAGACGCATCGACAGGAAGTTCGATGATCCCCTCATGGTCATCGCCCAGCTCCAGTTCACGGCTGGAACACATCATGCCGTTGGATTCGACGCCCCGGATGGACGCCTTCCTCAACACCATGCCATTCGAAGGCACCACCGCGCCTTCGATGCCGAACACGCCGATCAGACCCGCCCGTGCATTGGGCGCGCCACAGACGACCTGTGTCGGTCCGATGCCGGCATCGACCGTCAGCACCTGAAGTTTATCGGCCTGCGGGTGGCGATCTGCGGTCAGTACCTTTGCTACCGTAAATCCGCGTAAGCGTTCCGCCGGATTCTCAATGCCTTCAACCTCAAGTCCGATGCGATTGCACATGGCGGCCACGTCTTCGATGGTTGCATCAGTCTCCAGATGCTCCTTGAGCCAGCTCAGCGAGAACTTCATGCGCCCACTCCCCCGCTCAGCGTGGGCACATCCAGCGCGGAAAAGCCATAATGCTTCAGCCAGCGCAGATCGCCGTCGAAAAAGGCGCGCAGATCGTCCATCCCGTATTTGAGCATCGCGAGCCGATCGACCCCCGTGCCGAACGCAAAGCCCTGATAAACATCGGGATCAAGCCCGCAGGCCGCAATGACGCGCGGGTGGACCATGCCGCTACCCAGCACTTCCATCCAGCGCGCGCTTCCACCGATCACGCGCTTTCCGTTCACTTCGGAATAGCCCACGTCGACTTCGGCCGACGGCTCGGTGAACGGAAAATAGCTGGGGCGGAGCCGGAGCACGACATCGTCGCGCTCGAAAAAGGCCTTGAGAAAGGTTTCGAGTGTCCATTTGAGATGGCCAAGATGGATGCCCTTGTCGATCACCAGTCCTTCGATTTGATGGAACATCGGCGTATGGGTGGCGTCCGAGTCCGAACGATAGACCCGTCCCGGCGCGATGATACGGATCGGCGGTGCCTGCGTCATCATCGTGCGGATCTGCACAGGGGAAGTGTGGGTGCGCAGCAGCATCTGCTTTCCATCGACCGCCATCTGGTTCGGAAAATAGAAAGTATCGTGCATTGCCCGGGCCGGGTGCGTTTCGGGAATGTTGAGCGCGCCGAAATTGTGCCAGTCATCCTCGATCTCGGGTCCTGTCGCGACGGCAAATCCCATATCGGCGAAGATTTCGGCAAGCTCGTCCATCACCTGACTGACCGGGTGGACGGAGCCTTGCGGGGTTGCGGGCGCGGGCAGACTCATATCGAGCCGTTCGGTCGCGAGGCGCTGGTTGAGTTCGGCGGCTTCGAGTGCTGCCTTCCTCGCCGCGATTCCACTCATCACGGCTTCGCGCAGTCCGTTGATCTTCGGGCCTTGAGTCTGTCGTTCCTCCGGCGTCATGCCCCCGAGAGTCTTGAGCAGTGCAGACACGCTCCCCTGCTTGCCGAGCGCTGAAATGCGGATAGCTTCGAGCGCGTCGATATCGTCCGCCGCTGCAATGGCAGCAAGTGTTTCGGTTTGAAGTGTAGCCAGATCGTTCATCGTGTTAGCCCAATAAGCAAATGGGCGCGAACGGCAATGCCGCCCACGCCCATTTGCGCTTTTACGAAAGTGGAAGCCTTATGCTGCCATTGCTGGCAGAGCCGCCTTCGCTTGCGCAATGATGGTGCTAAACACTTCGCCTTCGTGCATCGCGATATCGGCCAGGACCTTGCGGTCAAGTTCGACACCGGCGAGCTTCAGCCCGTGCATGAATTCGCTGTAGGTCAGCCCTTCGACGCGGACGGCGGCGTTGATGCGCTGGATCCAAAGGCCGCGGAATGTCCGCTTCTTGGCCTTGCGGTCACGATAGGCATATTGCCCGGCCTTTTCGACGGCCTGGCGAGCGACGCGAATCGTGTTCTTGCGACGGCCGCGATAGCCCTTGGCCTGTTCGAGAATATTCTTGTGCTTGGCACGAGTGGTCGTGCCGCGTTTGATGCGAGCCATTTATCCGGCCTCCTTATTTCAGGCCGTAGGGCGCCCACGCCTTGACCGCAGCCGTATCGGCTTTGGACAGGACAGTGGTGCCGCGATTCTGGCGGATATACTTGCCATTGTGGCTGATGAGCCGGTGGCGTTTTCCGGCAACGCCGTGTTTCAGCTTGCCGGTAGCGGTCAAGGTGAAACGCTTTTTCACCCCGCTCTTGGTCTTCAGTTTGGGCATTTTCGTCCTTTCAAAGTGCGACGATCTTGATCGGCCATGGCAGCCCTTTCAGCCAGGCAGATCGCTTGTATCGTGACGCGTGAAGCGCGCGCCTTTAAGCAGCAAACCGCCAAAAGGCAACCCCTTGGCAGCGCTTTCCCCGTGATCCAACTGTCGCTAATGGAAGTCCATGCTTGCCTCAATCTTCGGCCTGTCCGGCCTTGCACTTACGCCTGACGAAATTGTCTTTTTCAAGGACAGCAATCCTGCTGGCTATATCCTGTTCAAACGCAATATCGAGGACCGCGACCAGCTTCACGCGTTGACGGACAGTTTGCGGGCGTTGAATGGCCGAGATGATTTGCCCATCCTGATTGATCAGGAGGGCGGGCGGGTGTCACGGATGCAGCCGCCGGTTTGGCCGGCCTTTCCGCCGGGCGAAGCCTTTGACCGGCTCTACAGAATCGCACCGATGACCGCGATCGAAGCCGCGCGCGCTAACGCGAAGGCCATTGCGCTGACGCTGGCCGAGGTTGGCATTACGGTTGATTGTCTCCCTTTGCTCGATGTTCGCGTACCGGAAACGCACCCGGCGATCGGCGATCGGGCGCTGGGCGCCGAACCGATGCAAGTGGCAGCCCTTGGCCGCGCTGTGATCGACGGGCTGCGCGCGGGCGGCGTTGTCGGGGTTGTGAAGCATATGCCGGGCCAGGGCCGCGCCGTGGTTGACAGCCATAAGTCGCTACCGGTCGTCAGTGCTGACGCTGCCGCGCTTGAAAACGACCTCGAACCGTTCCGCACGCTCAACGCAGCGCCCATGGGGATGACCGGGCATATCATCTTCGAAGCGTGGGACGCCGAACGCTGTGCAACGCTCTCTCCCGCGATCATTCATGACGTCATTCGCGGCCGGATCGGATTCGACGGTTTCCTGATGAGCGACGACCTCGACATGAAGGCGCTAAATGGCGAAATTGGGGCCCTGGCTGCAGCAAGCGTGATGGCCGGATGCGATGCAGCGCTCAATTGCTGGGGTCGGATGGAAGAAATGATGTCGATTGCAAACAAGGTCGGCGAACTCTCTTCCACGGGTATCACGCGGCTTGCAAATGCCATGGCGACGATCGGCGCGGCGCCGGATGTGACGGAATTGCCTGATCTGCTTGCCAAGCGCGACGCCTTGTTGCAGCTTGTCGCTTGAATGGAAGAACTGCTCATCATCGATGAATTCGCCGGGCCGCCGGACGATGCCGCTTTCACGCTCGAACTGGGAAGCTGGGAAGGGCCGCTCGACCTGTTGCTGGCACTTGCGCGGAACCAAAAGGTTGACCTGCGCGAAATCTCGATCCTTGCGCTGGTCGAGCAATATCTCGATTTCATTGCCAATGCGAAAGCACTGAAGCTCGAGATTGCGGCCGATTATCTCGTGATGGCGGCTTGGTTGGCTTATCTCAAATCCTGCCTGCTTCTGCCGCGCGAACCACATGTCGATCCCAGTCCCGAGGAATTGGCACTTCGCCTGCAACTGCGGCTCGAACGTCTGAATGCAATGCGTGAGGCCGGGGCGCGGCTCATGGGGCGAGACAGGCTGGGCCGCGATGTTTTTGCCCGCGGCGTGCCTGAAGGACTGCGCGTGGTCCGCAAGGCGCAATGGGATGCGCAGATATTTGACCTGATCCAGGCCTATGGGCAGATTAAGGCACGCGCCATGCCTGTGTTTCATGTCGTAATAAAACGCCATGTGATGACCCTGGAGGATGCGATTGAAAGGATTGCTCGCATGGTAGGATCCGCAATCGACTGGATGTCCATCGAGCGTTTTCTTCCCGAAACCGAGGACGCCGGTTTCCGACGATCCGCGCTGGCATCGAGTTTTGTCGCCGCGCTCGAACTTGCACGCCAGGGCAAGCTCCAGCTCCGCCAGGAAGAGGCGTTTTCTCCGTTGATGGTCAAGGCGGCATGATCGATCCGGCCGAAGACCTGACCCGCGCTGTCGAAGCGACGCTGTTCGCAGCTTCCGAACCGCTGACAATTGTCGAGATTGCGGCCTATGTCGGGGCCGATGCCGATGTCAAAGTCGCTCTGCACGATCTCGGTGAACGTTATGAGGGGCGCGGCATCAACCTCGTTGAACGTGGCGGACGCTGGCTGTTCCAGACCGCGCCCGACCTTGCGCACATCTTGCGCCGCGAGCGTGCGGAGGCGCGCAAATTGTCGCGCGCCGGGATCGAGACACTTGCGATCATTGCATACCATGAGCCGGTCAGCCGCGCAGAGATTGAGGCGATCCGGGGCGTCCAGATTTCGAAAGGAACGCTCGATGTTTTAATGGAAGCAGGTTGGGTGCGTCCTGCCGGTCGACGGGAGGTGCCCGGCCGGCCATTGACCTATGCGACGACATCCGGCTTCCTCTCCCATTTCGGTCTGGAGAACCGGAGAGACCTGCCCGGAATCGACGATTTGAGGGCTGCCGGGCTCCTCGATCCGGTCGATCTCGCTTTCGATGCCCTCGAAATGCAGGGCAATGATGCAGATCAACTGGAAACTGTCGATGAGAGCGACTAAATAGGTTAGCATGCATCCAATGCCGGAGGGTTCCGGTAACACCCATGCGCGCCAGTTTGGCCGCTCTAGGAGATACATCATGGGCCTCAGTCTTCCGCATATCCTCCTGCTGGCGCTTGTCGTATTGCTGCTATTCGGCGGTGGCCGGATTTCTGGCCTGATGGGCGACGTTGCCAAGGGTATCAAGAGCTTCAAAAAGGGCATGGCCGAAGATGAGGATGACACACCCAAGCCAATGACCAAGATCGAGGCGCAACCGGCTCCGACCGTGATTGAAGCCGAAAAACAGCCCGAAAAGCAGGCTGACAAGCCAGACTGAGCTGAAAACCGATGTTTGACGTCGCGCCCACCGAATTGCTGCTGGTGGCTATTGTCGCGCTTGTCGTGATCGGCCCGAAGGATTTGCCGCGCGTCCTCAGGGTGCTTGGACAGTGGGTTGCGAAGGCGAAAAGTGTTGCCGGGCAGTTTCGTTCGGGTTTTGACGAAATGGTCCGCGAGGCAGAGCTTGCCGAGATGGAAAAGAAATGGGCTGAGGAGAACGCCAAGATCATGGCAGAGCACCCGCCCGCAACACCGCCTGATCCGCCTGCAGTTGAAGGCGCCAAACCTTGAAAGATATTGATGAAAGCAAAGCGCCACTGCTTGATCACCTGATCGAGTTGCGTCGCCGCCTTTTGTGGAGCGTGACGGCGCTGGGCGTCGCCTTTGTCGGCTGTCTCTATATTGCGCGACCGATCTTTGCTTTCCTCGTGCAGCCGCTGCTCAGGGCGGGGCAAGGCAAGATCATCTATACCGATATTTTTGAGGCATTCTTTGTTGAACTCAAGGTTGCGCTGTTCGCCGCTTTGATGATCGCCTTCCCGGTGTTGGCTACCCAAATCTGGCGTTTCGTGGCGCCTGGCCTTTATGCGCAGGAAAAGCGGGCATTCCTGCCCTTCCTGCTCATGACTCCAATATTGTTCACGGCCGGTGCGGCGATGGCTTATTATGTCGCGATGCCGATCGCGCTCACTTATTTGCTGGGGTATAGCGGCAATGTCGGGGGCGTCGAACAGGAGGCGCTTCCAGGTGTTGGCAATTATCTCAATTTTGTAACCAAATTCATCTTTGGTTTCGGAGTCGCCTTTCTCCTGCCCGTCGTACTGATGCTGCTTGAACGCGCAGGAATCGTAACACGCGATCAGCTGAAGAAGGGCAGGCGCTATGCGATCGTTGCGATCGTCGCGGTCGCTGCCGTTCTCACACCTCCCGACATCTTGTCCCAGGTGCTGCTCGCAGTGCCACTCTATCTGCTCTACGAATTCGCGATTGTTGCCATCTGGTTTACCCAGCGGCGAAGTGCACGCAAAGTGGCGGCATCCGCCGAATGACAGCTTCGGCGCTCAGCCAAGCGCTGGGCCGAGCCGAAGCGGATTCGCCATACCTCCGGACGCTGATGTCCCGCTTTGAGGAGCTGACTAACCAGCTTGTCTCTGGCGACTTGTCCGGCGCGCTGCAATTGGCGAGGGCAGTCGATGCCGAATTGCCGGTTGCAACCGCCCTGCGCCGCACCAAGGCGCGGCTGGCGCTGGTCGTGGCAATTGGCGATCTGGCCGGACTGCTGAGCCTTGAGGACGTGACGGCCGAGCTCTCCACGTTCGCCGATTTGGCCCTTGATCTTGCAATCCGCGATGCGATCGAATCTCTGACCCCAGGGGAGGAACCACGGGGCTTTGCGGCAATTGCGCTCGGAAAACACGGCAGTCAGGAGTTGAACTATAGTTCGGATATTGATCCGATCCTGATCTTTGATCCCGAAACCCTGCCTCACCGCCCGCGCGATGAGCCGGCCGAAGCGGCCGTGCGGATTGCCACCCGGATGATGCAGACCATGCAAAGCCGGGATGGAGACGGCTATGTCTTCCGCGTCGACCTGCGGTTGCGGCCGAATCCGGAAGTGACGCCCATTGCATTGCCGATCGAGGCGGCAATTTCATATTATGAATCCAACGCTCTTGCCTGGGAGCGCGCCGCCTTTGTGCGCGCCCGCGCCTGTTCCGGCGATATCGGTTTGGGCGAAGGGTTTCTTGACGTCATAAAGCCATTTGTCTGGCGACGCGGGCTGGATTTTGGGGCGATTGCAGAGATTCGGGGCATGTCTCATCGCATCCGGGATCATTATGCCGGGGGGCAGGCGTTCGGCCCCGGGTTCGACCTGAAGCGGGGACGAGGCGGAATTCGTGAGTGCGAATTCTTTGCCCAGATCCACCAGCTTATCCACGGCGGGCGGGATCCTTCACTGCGTGTTCCAGCCACGGTCGATGCGCTGACTGCGTTGGCGACGTCGGGACAGGTCGAAGCCGACGACGCCCGGACATTGATTGACGCCTACCGTATTTACCGCACGATCGAGCATCGCCTTCAGATGGTCGATGATCAGCAGACCCACGCTCTCCCTCGGCAAACCGAGGCTATGGACGGGGTGGCGCGGTTGCACGGGCTAGAAGGCGGACGGGCGCTGCTTAACCTGCTCGAACCCCATGTAAGCGCGGTAGGGCTGCTCTATGACGGCCTTGATGCCGGGCGCGCCGAAGCCCTGCCCGTCCGCGAGGAGGCTTTGGAAACGATGCTGGTCGCGGCTGGGTTTAGCGAACCGGCGTCTGTCATCCAACGAATCGGTGGTTGGCGCAGCGGGCAGTCTCGCGCCTTGCGCAGTCCTGCAGCGCAGGAGGCGCTCGAAGCTGTGCTCCCCAAGCTGATTCATGCGCTTTCCGGCGCACCGGATCCGATTTCGGCCGTCAACCGACTCGACGGGATGATCGATCGGCTGCCCAGTGCCATCAACCTTTTTCGTCTGCTGGAGGCGCGGCCGCCGCTTCTTAGAATATTGACGGATATCCTGTGCCTTGCTCCGACACTCGCTCTGGAACTCTCGCGCCGCGCCGCGTTGCTTGACGGATTGATCGATGCGACGGCGTTCAATTCCCCTGGATCCATCGTCGAGATAACCGCACGCCTTCGCGAAGACGACGAACGGGTGGGGATTGAAGAGCGGCTCGATCGCGTCCGCCAGATCGTGGGAGAATTGCGCTTTGCTCTCGGCGCGCAGATTGTCGTTGGAGCACGCGACCCGATCGATGTTGCGACGGACTATGCGCGTGTGGCGGAAGCCGCCATCGGAGTCGTGAGTGAAACGGTGATCGCCGAGTTCGAGCGGACACATGGCAAGGTTCCAGGCGCGGAACTTGTGATCCTTGCCCTGGGCCGCATGGGCGGGGGCGAGTTGACCCATGCATCCGATCTTGACCTGATCTATCTTTTCACGGGTGATTTCGCTGCCGAATCGGACGGTCTCAAGCCACTTGGCGCCACGCATTATTTCAACCGCCTCGCCCAGCGCGTGACTGCCGGGCTCTCAGTCGCAACCGCAGCCGGACCGCTCTATGAGGTCGATACGCGCTTGCGGCCGTCTGGCACACAGGGACCACTGGTCGTGACTCTCGACAGTTTCGAACGTTACCAGCGTGAAGAGGCCTGGACATGGGAGCACATGGCGCTGACCCGGGCGCGGGTCGTCTTTGGCTCGATCGAAGCGCGATTCGCAACACAGGCGATCATCAATGCTATTCTCTCGCACCCACGCGACAGGCAGGAGCTGGTGGCCGCTGCGACCAAGATGCGTGAAGATATTGCACTGCATAAGCCGCCAACCGGATTGCTTGATGTGAAACTATGTGAAGGCGGGCTCGTTGATCTGGAATTTGCCCTCCATGTTACCCAGCTAAGCTCGGGCAAGGCACTTGATCCACACATCGGAACGGCCATTGCCTTACTGATTGAGGCGGGACTGGTTTCGCCAGGAATCGCTACGGCGTATCGCCTGCTAACCCGCATTCTGGTTACTGCGCGACTGGTCGCGCCCGATCTTCAAAGCCCGTCCGATGCCACCTGTGCCCTGATCGCCAGCGCGTGCAACCAGCCGGATTGGCCAAGCCTTCTTGCAGCACTCGATGCTGTGAGGCAGGACGTTTCGAGGTTCTGGCAGGGCATTTCTGCCGCCCCAAAAGGAGATTGAACATGCTGAAGCCGGGCGATCATGCGCCGAATGTTTCCTACGTCACGATTGAGGGTCACACCGCCGAGATTGCCGGTCACAAGGGCCGCAAGCTTATACTCTATTTCTATCCAAAGGATGATACGACCGGCTGCACCCGCGAGGCGCAGGATTTTACGGCGCTTGCCGCGGATTTCGCAAAGGCCGGGGTGGATATTGTTGGCATCTCGAAGGACTCGGTCAAAAGCCATGCAAAGTTCATTGGCAAATATGATCTGAAGGTTGCGCTGGGCAGCGACGAGAGTGGAGCCGTCTGCGAAGCGTTCGGAGTCTGGGTCGAAAAATCGATGTACGGTCGCAACTATATGGGCATTGAGCGCGCCACCTTCCTGATCGGTGCCGATGGAAAAATCGCGCAGATCTGGCGCAAGGTGAAGGTCGCGGGCCATGCGGCTGCCGTTCTGGAAGCTGCCAGGGCGCTTTAGGCATGGGGGCGGGGGTTTCGGCATTTTTGATCGCTGCGGCGTTCCTGACGGCGACGCTATCGGGCATTTTCGGGATGGCAGGCGGGCTCGTGCTCATGGGCGCGCTGGCCTTTGTCCTGCCGGTTTCTGCTGCTTTTGTAACGCACGGGATTTTGCAGCTTGTCGCCAATGGCTGGCGTGCGATCTTGCACCGGCAGCATGTGAACTGGCGGATCATTGCCAATTATGCGATCGCTTCAGCCGTCGCGGGCGGGTTTATTGCGCTGATTGCCCTTGTGCCGTCGCGCCCCGTGCTTTTCCTCCTGCTCGGCTTGGTACCGATGCTGGTCTGGCTGCCCAAGAATTGGATCCAGCTTGACGCATCGAAGACCGGACATGCCCTGCTGTCGGGCTTTCTCGTGACGCTCGTTAATCTCACAGCGGGGGTTGCTGGACCATTGCTTGATATCTTTTTCGTCCGCACCGCGCTCACCCGCCACCAGATCGTCGCGACAAAGGCAGCGACGCAAGTGTTCAGCCATCTTGCCAAGATCATCGTCTATGGCGCGCCCCTGCTCGCGGCACCGAAAGGCGCATTGCCACCGTGGTGGCTGTTTGGCCTTGCGATTCCGGCATCCATGCTCGGTACTGCTGCCGGTGGCTGGGTGCTTGACCGTATTTCCGATGTGGATTTCAAGCGCTGGACTGCCTGGATCGTGACCGGTATCGGGCTGATTTACCTGTTCAAGGCGGCGCAGCTCGGACTGTGACCAGCATTGCCAAGGCCATTTGTGCTGTCCTTTTGACCGCGGACCCTCGAACCAAGGCAATGCGCGCCCGGGCGGTGGCGCGGGACTGGAGGCTTGGGCGGCTGGCCCATGACTTCGATACGGCCATGCCCGATCGTCCGGCCCGACCCGATGCGCCTCAACTACTCTCCCCCACGCAGATGCCGCAACGTCGCAAAGGTGGTTCGGCGGCCAACCGGATCGCGATGCTCCATGCCTTTGCCCATATCGAATTCGTGGCGATCGACTTGGCGTTCGACGCAGCGGGGCGATTTGGGGCCGGACAATCGCGGGAATTTGTCTCCGATTGGCTGTCAGTTGGTGCTGATGAGGCGATGCATTTTGCGCTGCTCGACCGTCGGCTGGTTGCGATGGGCAGTCATTATGGCGCTCTGCCCGCACACGACGCATTATGGGAGGCCGCGGCGGCGACATCCCATGATGTCCTTGCGCGACTCGCGATCGTCCCGATGGTGCTCGAGGCACGCGGCCTTGACGTCAGTCCAGCGACAATCGCGCGACTGCAGGCGACGGGAGATCTGCGGAGCGCTGCCATTCTCAAGCGGATATATTTCGACGAGATCCGCCATGTTGGCATTGGATCTTACTGGTTTTCCAGGCTTTGCGAATCTGCGGAAATTGAGGCCAGCGAACAGTGGCAACTGCTCGTCCGGACGTATTTTAAAGGCCGATTAAAGCCTCCTTTCAACGACTCAGCGCGCGCAAAAGCCGGTCTGCCCCGCGAATTTTATGCTTCCCTTGCGTCGCCTGAAACACTGCCCCAGTGATCTGCATCACATAGCGTCGGGTCGTAAACGACGCGTCCGAGTATCGGGTCGTCGGGGGAATCATGGGTTCTTTGCTGTTGTCGAATAGGTCTGGGCCGTTGCCCAAATTTCGTGAGCTGTTTCGTGCGAGGGACTTGTTCGTGCTTGACGGCAACGCAATGCGTCGCGTTCATATCTCGTCGCGGGCTCAATTCGTGTTTGCTTCGTTCGCAACTTTCGTTTGCGCTCTTTCAGCCTTCGGGCTGACCCAATTTGTCGTCGGCGTTCCTGCAATTTCAGGGGCCATCACCGAATTCGCGTCGCGCCAGTCCGAAGTGGCAATGATGGAAAGCCGGGTTGATGCGCTCCAGTCCGAGGTTTCGGTGATCCGCACTTCTGCAAAACAACATGCCGCAAAGCTCGAAGCACGGCAGGCTTTCCTGGCAGCGATGCTCAAAGGTGAAGGCGATCCAGCCAAGCTTGGCGCCATGCTCACTTTCGATACAAAGTCAGTCGATGCCGAGGTTGCAGCTGCATTCGGAGCGGTCGAACATGACCAGATGGCAATGGCGACCGTGGTCCGCGCCTCAACAGAAGCACGCTACCAGCAGACAGCCCAGATGGTCTCCCACCTCGGCCTGTCACCCCAGCGACTCAGTGTGCGCCGCCTGTCCGGAGTCGGCGGGCCTTATGAACCTGTTGCGGCCGGGCCCCAGATCGCACCGGTCAAGCCGGGCCAGGCTGACCCCCAGTTTCGCGCCTTGTTCAATAGCTGGAAGCGGCTTGATCAGCTTCAGGCTGGAATCGTCGCCATTCCGTCGATGCGTCCTGTCCATAGCCTGACCTTTACAAGCAATTTCGGCATTCGCACCGATCCATTCCGGGGCGGTGCCGCCATGCACGCCGGGGTCGATATTCCGGGCGCCTATGCAACACCGATCTATGCAACGGCCGACGCTGTTGTTGGGCGAACGGGGTGGGTCGGTGGATACGGAAATCTTGTCGAGCTCGAACACGGGCGCGGCATACAGACACGCTATGGGCATCTTTCATCGCTGCTTGTTTCGCCCGGCACGCGCGTTAAGCGTGGCCAACTGATCGCGTTGATGGGTTCAACCGGACGTTCGACTGGCACGCATCTTCATTATGAAGTCCGGATCGATGGCCGCGCTGTCAATCCGGTGCCGTTTCTCCAGACCTCCGACTATCTGGTGGCGATGCAGCGTCGCAATGGAACGGCCAAGGTGGCTGTTGGCGGCCCACTCGATACATCGGCAAAATAGGCCCTTTCTGCCCCGCCGGTTGCGGCGGGCTCGCTTAATGCCTATCTTCATCCTGTGAGTGTTACACTTTCCCACAGTGCGGCGGCGCGCGTCGCATGGATTGCAAAACGGCAAGGCAAGGCTGCGATCCTGCGGCTTTCGGTCGAAGGCGGCGGCTGTTCGGGCTTTCAGTATCGCTATGGTCTGGCTGATTCGGTCGAGGACGACGACATCGTGACGCAGAATGGCGATGTCAGGCTGGTTGTCGATCCGATGAGCCTTGACCTGATCGAAGGCTCCGAAGTCGATTTTGTTGAATCACTGGGTGGATCGGCGTTCCGGATTACAAATCCTCAGGCGGCGTCAGGCTGTGGATGTGGTGCGAGTTTTTCAGTCTAGAAGAGATGGCAGAAAAAGTGGGCACCGGTTTTTCGTTCGACATTCTAACCGTCCGATAAATGCGGATTGCCACCTATAATGTGAATGGAATCAAGGCGCGCCTCCCGCGTTTGATCGAATGGCTCGATGAAACCGCACCGGATGTGGTCTGCCTCCAGGAACTCAAATCCAGCGATGAAACACTTCCGGTAGCGGACATCGAAGCTGCGGGATATCGCGGGGTCTGGCATGGGCAGAAGGGATTCAACGGGGTCGCCATTTTGTCGCGCGGTGAACCGCCCCTGGAAATGCAAAGGGGCCTCGACGGTGAGCCGGAGGATGAACATAGCCGCTATATCGAAGCAGATGTGATGGGCGTGCGAATCGCCAGTATCTATCTGCCCAATGGTAATCCGCAACCCGGGCCGAAGTTCGATTTCAAGCTGCGCTGGTTCGAACGGCTGCACAGGCGCGCTGTCGACTTGCTGGCACTCGAAATACCGCTCGTGCTGGCTGGCGACTATAATGTCATCCCGACCGATGCCGATATCGCCAACCCGCGTTCGATGCAGGACGACGCCCTGATGCAGCCCGAAAGCCGCGCCGCGTTCCGCAGGCTGGCGGCGCTGGGCCTGACCGATGCGCTGCGTGCGCGGCATCCAACCGGCCCGCTATGGACCTATTGGGACTATCAGGCGGGCGGCTGGCAGCGCGATGCCGGCTTTCGCATCGATCACCTGATGCTTTCGCCCGAAGCGGCCGACCGGCTGGTCTATGCCGGCGTCGACAAGGAGCATCGCGGTCGTGAAAAGGCCAGCGACCATGCCGCGACCTGGATCGAACTCGATTAGGCGATCTGCTCGGCCAGAGCCGCTGCTGCCTTGTCGAAACCCCGCCATGCGGCTGCAGCCAGCGCACCGCCAACGCTGATCCGGCGGACGCCTACAGCAGCAAGATCGGCGACGTGCATCTCGGGATTCATGATCAGGACGTTCACTGGCTTGGGAGCAACGGCCCTTACAGTCGCCGCGATCTCCTGAAGGTCGGTCATCCCCGGCGCGAACAGGCAATCGGCGCCCGCATCGGAAAAGGCGGTCAACCGCTCAATCACGAAATCGACATTCTTGATGCCGTTGAGATAGGCCTCGGTCCGCGCCACCAGCATCACATCCTGTCCCGAGGCGTCGATTGCGGCGCGGGCAGCGGCAAGGCGCTCCACCGCATCATCGAGCGGATAGAGTCCGTCGTTCCACTGATCCTCGATCGACAATCCGGCGATGCCCGTCTTGATAGCGCGCGCCACATTGGCGGCGACCTCTTCGGGCGTGTCGGCAAATCCGCTCTCGAAATCGGCATTTAGGGGCAGGTCGGTTGCGGCGCAAAGCCGCGTCAGATGATCGAGGATTTGCTCAAGTGTGATCTCGTGATCGGTCAGGCCCAGCGTCCAGGCTGCGGCCGAACTGGAGGAGGCGAGCGCCTTGAAGCCCAGCCTTTCCAGCCGCCTTGCGCTTCCGGCGTCCCATGGATTGGGAAGGATGAAGCAGCCGTCCGCATGGAGGGCGCGGAAGCTGGCGCGTCGGGTGGTCAAGTCATTCATCACAGGATCTTCTCATAAATGCGGTAGGTCTTGTCAACAGACCCGCCAACCGCTTCGCCCACCGATCGCATGGGACCGTTGCTGGCAAGCACCCATCCAAAATCGCCATGGGTGGCACCATATCGGCTGATCGCCGCGCGGCGGATATATTCGATCAGCATGAAGGCCAGCTGGCTTGCCATCCGGCTCGACTGGAGTTTCTTGAGCACGCCCATCAAGGGCACGCGCATCGTCCGCACTTTCGGAGCGCGCAGCCACCAGAGCAGCTTCACCCAGTTGAATGGCAGGAGCGATCCGTTGAATGTCCGGATCTTTTCGTTGAGATCGGGAAGGGTCATCATGAAGGCAACCGGCTCCCCATCCACCTCCGCAATGCGGATCAGATCTTCATAGACGATCGGTTTTAGCTTCTTGCCAGCATAGGCGATCTCAGCTGGAGTGAAAGGTACGAAGCCCCAATTGTCGCTCCACGCATCTTGCAGGATTCCGATAATCAGCGCCGCTTCCTCATCGAACCTCCGCTTGTCGACATTGCGGATGCGGATGCGATTGTTACGCTCACCCATAGCGACGATCCGGTTGGTCAATTCGGGAAGGCCTTCGGCAATCGGCAGCGCATAGTTGAGCAGGTCCTGCACGCCAGCATAGCCGGCGGCTTCGATCCATTCGCCATAGCGCGCGCTGTTGAAGCCCATCATCACCGTCGGCGCGCGCTCAAACCCGCTGACGAGAAGCCCGGGCTCGTCCCAAACCGAAAGGCTGATCGGGCCCAGTGACCGCGTCATCTGCTTGTCGCGCAGCCAGGCTTCGGCAGCCGCCAACAGTGCAGTCGCCGTCTCGCTATCCTCAGCCTCGAACAGTCCCCAATTGCCGACGCCGGGCCCCATCCCCTGTTCAGGTGGCTGCTTCAGCGCAAGATGATCGATATGCGCTGAAATGCGCCCCACGACCCGGCCATCGCGTTCGGCCATGTAAAGCTGCATTTCGGCATGTTCGAACCACGGGTTCTTTCCCGGCGTAATCAGCCCGTGGACCTCGCCCTTCAATGGCGGCACCCAATTGGGATCGTTTGCATAGAGGCGGAAAGGCAGATCGACAAAAGCCTTGCGGTCAGCACCGGAAGTGACCGGGCGGATGGTGGGTGTGTCTTGCGCCACAGGCGTCTCCTTTGCCAGCCGCTATACGTGATTGATGGCAATGCGGGAATCCCCAACCGAATACGGAAATTGGGTGCGGACTGGATGCGCCATCATCCTGCCACTATATTCTGGTGATGGCCAACGACATGAAATCAGCCGCTCTCCCCTCCGACAGTGTCGAAGAACGTCGCGACGCCAGTTCGGTCTCCGCTTTGAAAACGGCGCGTGTGGCCGACGACATGGATATGATTCGGACTGCCGCCGAACTCACTCGCGATCTGAACGCGCCGGATTCGCGCATCTACTGGTTGGATTTTCTGGCGTCCGCGGCCATTGGCTATGCTGCGCTGCTCATCGCAATCGCCGCTTCGTCAGTGTTTCCAGCGATCATTGCTGCGATCGTTGCAATTCTTGCGCTCTATCGCGCGGGAAGCTTCATCCACGAACTGACCCATATCAAGCGTGCATCCGTACCGGGCTTTCACCTTGGCTGGAACGCGATTATCGGTATTCCGCTTCTCGTTCCGTCATTCATGTATGAAGGCGTGCATAATCTCCACCACGCCCGCACCCGCTATGGAACCGCAGAAGACCCAGAATATCTGCCGCTTGCACTCATGAAGCCGTGGACCGTTCCACTCTTTGTCCTTGTCTCCGCGCTGGGGCCAGTGGCGCTTTTCTTCCGCTATGCCCTGCTCACGCCTTTGTCCTTGCTGTTCCGGCCGCTTCGGACACTCGTCGTAGAGCGCTATTCGGGCCTCGTTATCAACCCAGGCTTTCGCCGCCGCCACCCCGAAGGTGAAGCGCGGAGCCAGTGGCTTTGGCTGGAAGCCGCCGCCTGCCTGTGGGCAATCGGTTTATTGACCGCCGTCGTCGCCGGGATTGTGCCGCTCCGCAGCTTCCTGATCTTTCTCGGTGTTGCGTCGGGTGTTGTTGTTCTCAACCAGATCCGCACGCTCGTCGCGCATCTCTGGGAAAATGAGGGCGAAGTGATGAGCGTAACGGCCCAGTTCCTTGACAGCGTCAATGTCCCGCCACCGGCTTTGCTCCCGGCACTCTGGGCGCCGGTAGGCCTGCGCTACCATGCCCTGCATCATCTGCTCCCCGGCGTTCCCTATCATGCGCTTGGTGAAGCGCATCGCCGCTTGAGCGCGGCACTGGCCCCTGAATCAACCTATTATCGCGCCAGCTATGCGGGGCTTCCCGGGCTCGTTGTGCGGCTGGCGAGCAATACGGCCAAGAGTAATTAAGGTCATTCCTCGGTCTGGATCAGGACTGCTTCCCCGATAAACAGGAAGAGGAAAAAGGGCCCCCACGCAGCAAGCAATGGAGGGTAAGCGCCGAGATTGCCCATCGCGAGGCCGAAATTATCCGCAACGAAATAGGCAAACCCAAGAGCCATTCCGATGACGGCACGGACAAACAGCCTGCCCGAACGCGCAATGCCAAAGGCTGCGACCGCACCCAGAAGCGGCATCAGGATCGTTGAAAGCGGGCCCGCCAATTTGTGCCACAGTCCGGCTTCGAGGGTGCTGGTGGGTCGCCCGGCTTCGCGCAGGTCCCCGATCGCCTTCCAAAGCCCGAGGAATGACAGGCCATCGGAATCCACATTGGCCAATGTAAACTGGTCGGGCCGCACGCCGCCTGCCGCGGCCACATCGCCCAAGCGCGTTTGAACTCCACGCGCTACATCGAAGCGGCTCGCATCGATCAACGTCCATCCGCCGGCATTTGGCACTGCCCGAGGTGCGCGAACAATGGCCAAGAGAGATCCGCCGGCCCTGTTATACACCGTGACGTCGAAAAGACGTGTTTCGGGCCCTCGACCCGTCACGCTACCGGCATGGATCAGATGATCGCCGTCGCGCACCCAGACATTGCTCGCGCTTTTGCGATCAACGGGAATAGGCCCGTAGTCCGCCCGTTGCCAAAGGTCGAGCGTTGCGCTCGCGCGTGATACGATCCGGTCGTTGAAGGCGAACGAGAGGACCGCGACTCCGAAAGCAGCAACAAACAGCGGAGCAAGGACCTGGTGTGCCGATAGTCCAGCCGCCTTCATCGATATGACCTCGCTGTTCTGGTTGAGCGTTGCGAGTGTAATGAGCGTCCCGAGAAGGATCGAAAATGGCAAGAGGAACGCAACGATCTGCGGCAGACGCAGAAAAAGATATTTCCACAGTTCAGGGCTGCCATTGCCGGGATGCGCAAGGACGTTGCCCGATTCACCAAGCAGGTCGAGTGTCTGGAGGACGAGTGCCAGCGCGAACAGCACCGCGAAACTGCGGAGCAGGAACATGCGTGCCATGTACCAGGTGATAGTGCTCGACGGGAAAAAGGAGTTCGACATGACTATGCGCCCGAAATGCCGGATACGAGCCGGGTCATTTGTCGCCGGATTGTCGACGCTGCAGCGGAGAAGAAGCGCTCAAGCGCGCCAATTGGCTGGCCGCCCGGAACATAGGCGATTATGTAAAACATCCAGCAGATCAAAGCCGAAAAGCCCAGAAACGGCACCCAGAGCGCAAAGAACGGATCAATCCGCCCCAGAGCTCCCATCCCTTCGGCATATTCATTGACCTTGTGATAGGCCACAACCATCACGATGGAGAGGAACACGCCGAGCGCCGACGAGGAGCGTTTGGGCGGCACGGCAAGCGCGATGGCCAGCAATGGCAGGAGAAGCATCATCGCGACTTCGACCAGTCGGAAATGGAAATTCGCGCGCGTTTCGTCACGGATCATCTTGGATACTGTTGGATCGTTGCCGACCCGCGCCAGTTCTGGAATTGTCAGCTCCCGATCCTTGCCGCCGCGATTTCGGAAGGCCTCGATCTTGGGCAGGTCGATCGGCAAGTCGTGGCCCGTGAAGCTCAAGATCCGCGGCGTCTTGTAACTAGGAGCGTTGTGGACGAGCACGCCATTTGCCAGTCTGAGAATGATGGTGTCGGGATCGTCGGTTGCCATGAATGTGCCGGTTTGGGCTGTCACGGCCAAAGTCTTGCCGCCTTTGCCTTCGCCCATGACGAATATGCCGCTGAGATCACGACCATTGTTCGAACTTTTTTCGATTCTCATTGTCATGCGTTTGCCAAGATGTGTGAATTCGCCCACCTTGATCGACGCCCCCAACGCGCCCGACCGCAATTCGAAACGCAGTCCCTCATAGGCATAGCGGGCATAGGGCTGGACATAGCCGACAATTGCGAGGTTCACGAGGGCGAGGGCGATCGTGTAGAGATAGGGTGTGCGCAACAGCCGTCCGTATCCTTGGCCGACTGCCTTGAGGGCGTCGAGTTCCGATGAAAGGGCGATACGCCGAAAGGCGAGCAGGATGCCCATCATCAGTCCGATCGGGATACCCAGCGACAGATACTCGGGCAGAAGATTAGCCAACATTCGCCATACGACGCTTACCGGCCCACCTTCCGACGCAACGAAATCGAAAAGCCGCAACATCTTGTCGAGCACAAGCAGCATCGCCGCGATGACGAGAGTCGAGATCAGTGGAATGGCGATAAGCCGAGCAAGATAGCGGTCAGTGGCTGAGAGCATAATGTTAGCTTCTGTTTATCCCGTGACCATCATTTCGCCGCAAAGACCCTCGATAGTGTTCGTCAGACAGGGAGTTTCCGACATTGTTTCGTCGGATATAGCCTTGAGGAGTCACTTGGTCATGTCGAAATTTCGCTTCTGTCTTATTGGCCTGCCGCTAGCGTTCGCGGCGCCGGCCGACGCGACGGTTCTGGGGCCGGACGCGACGGTGTGCGAACGCGGCGACGGTCCCGCCATCCTCGTCAACGTGGTCGGTTTCAAGAATCGGGCGGGGACCGTACGCGCCCGCACTTTTGGCGGGAGCCCGTCGACATGGTTCGACAAGAAGCATTATCTGAAGCGAACCCTGACCGATGTGCCATCGTCAGGCTCTGTAGCAATTTGCATGCCTGTTCCGCACGCCGGAACCTACGCGGTCGATATTCGGCACGATATCAACGCCAACAGTGATACGGACCGTGCCGACGGTGCGGGCGCATCCGGCAATCCGCCCATTTCGCTTTTCGATATCCTCTTTGGCCGTCGTCCCCCGGCAAACAAGGTTGCTGTCCAGGTTGGCGAAGGCGTGACGCCGATCACGGTCGTTCTCAAATATCTCTCCGGTGGCTCGGTGAAGCCCGTCCAGATGAGTTCGGGCCGCTGATATGGTGGCAGTCGCGCTCTTGTCGAACCCGCGTTCGACGGGAAATCGCGGCATGCTGCCCCGGATCCGCGCCTATTGCGCCGCCCAGCCCGATGTTTTTCATTATGAAGTCGAACAAGTCGGCCAGATCGCGGAAGCACTTGAGTCAATCGCGCGTGTCCGCCCGAAGGTTCTGATCATCAATGGCGGGGATGGCACTGTTCAGGCCGCGCTGACCGAGCTCTACAATGGCGGCCAGTTCGGGCGAGAGCCGCCGCCCGTAGCCGTCCTGCCCAATGGCAAGACCAATCTGATTGCGCTTGATCTCGGTTCATCGGGAGATCCGCTGATCGCGCTTGAACGAATCGTCCATCTTGCCCGCACCGACTTGACGAGCCATCTGGTAAAGCGTGAATTGATAGCTCTGACCGAAGGCGATACCGCGATCAACCGTCCCGTCCTAGGGATGTTCCTTGGTGGTGCAGGCTTTGCGGACACGATCCTTTACTGTCGGCACAAAATCTATCCGCTTGGTCTGCCAAACGGGTTGAGCCATGCTCTCGCCGGGATACTGGTGCTTTTTTCCGCGATCTTTGGTGTGCGCGGCCGATTCTTTCCGCCCGAACCGCAACCGGTGCGGGTTTCCCTGATCCGGGACGGACAGACGCCACAGCGCTTTGCCTTCCTGATCGTCACAACCCTCGAAAAAATGCTGCTAGGTGGGAAATCCGGCGGGCGCGCAACGGGCCTTAAACTCATGGCGGTTGATCAATCCCCGCTTGCATTGGTCAAGGCACTCGTAGCGAGTATTCTCGGACAATTGGGAAACCGGCCTGTGACTGGCGTCCATGTTGAGCAGGGCGATGTCATTCGTATCGAAAGCGAGCGGTCCAGCGTCATCCTCGACGGCGAGGAATTCCACGCCTTGACGGGGCGGCCGATCGTATTGCGCTCGACCCCACCGGTCTCGTTTCTCCGCCTCGCAGCGTGACTGCGCTTGCCGCGCTGGTGGCCGCTGAGCTGGCGGAACCGGTCGATCCCCGCGTGACGGCGATCGCCACAGCGATTGCGGCGCAGCATGGCGCTGCCTCCCGGGCCGTGATGTTTTACGGATCGTGCCTGCGCCAGCGCGAACTCGACGGGCTGATGCTCGATTTCTACCTGATCGTTTCGGACTATGATGCGGCTTATTCCAGACGCTGGCTGGCAACAGCAAACCGGCTGATCCCGCCCAATGTCTTTCCTTTTGCGCATGACGGGCTGGCGGCCAAATATGCGGTTCTGAGTGAGGCCGATTTTGCTGTGCTCAACGGTTTCGAAGCGAGCACGGTTTCGGTATGGGCACGCTTTGCCCAGCCCTCGCGGCTGGTCTGGGCGGCCAACGAAGGCGCCCGCGCGAGTGCGGTAGCCGCTATTGCCACTGCCGCGCCAACCTTGTTTGCCCTCGCCCGGCCAATGTCCGACTTGCCCGACACCCTCGCTATCTGGCGGGCAGGCTTTGCTCAGACCTATCGTGCTGAACTGCGCGCCGAGCGCGAGGATCGGTCAGGCGCAATCGTCGACGCTGATACGGAGCGCTACCGACAGTTTGGTGATGCGATTCCTGAAACCGCGTTTAACAGGTCGGAGGCGCAAGCACGCTGGAGCAAGCTCCAGCGCCGGGGCAAACTGATGTCAGTGCTACGGCTCGCCAAGGCCAGCTTCACCTTTGCCGGCGGGGTCGATTACCTCGCCTGGAAGATTAACCGCCATGCCGGGACAAAGATCATAATCAAACCTTGGCAACGCCGCTGGCCCCTACTGGGAGCGGTTGTGCTGGTGCCGAGATTGTTGGTGAAGGGCGCGGTGCGTTAGCGCCCAAATTTCCGCTGCGTCTTCCCGAACCGTGTCTTCCGTGTCCCCGGCTTTCCCTCGTTGCTCCGCCCCATCATCGGCAGTTTCTGCTGATGCACGGGAATGCCAAGCTCGCTCTGTTCCAGCATCCTGATCTCATCACGCAGGCGTCCGGCTTCCTCGAATTCCAGGTCGGCGGCGGCGGCGCGCATCTTCGTTTCGAGATCCTCGATGTAAGCGCGGAGATTGTGGCCGACCATGTGGGCCGGGCCATCCTCGATCTCGATCGTCACCTGGTCGCGTGAGGCAACGTCCTTGATGATGTCTCCGATGGCGCGCTTGATCGTCTCGGGCGTGATGCCGTGCGCGGTGTTGTAGATCACCTGCTTTTCGCGCCTGCGGTCGGTTTCCCGAATGGCGCGTTCCATGCTGCCGGTCATGCGGTCGGCGTAGAGGATCACGCGGCCGTCGACGTTGCGCGCGGCGCGGCCGATGGTCTGGATCAGCGAGGTTTCCGAACGCAGAAATCCCTCCTTGTCCGCATCCAAAATGCACACCAGCCCGCACTCGGGAATGTCCAGCCCCTCGCGCAACAGGTTGATACCGACCAGCACATCGTAAACGCCCAGTCGCAAGTCACGGATCAGTTCGATACGTTCGAGCGTCTCGACATCGGAATGCATGTAGCGGACGCGCAGGCCCGCCTCGTGCATGAACTCGGTCAGGTCTTCGGCCATCCGCTTGGTCAGCGTAGTGACAAGCGTGCGATAGCCGTCGGCTGCGGCCTTGCGGCATTCGCTGATGCAATCCTGCACCTGGTCCTCGACCGGGCGGATGGTGACGGGCGGATCGATCAGGCCGGTCGGGCGGATGACTTGTTCCGCGAACACGCCGCCCGTTTGTTCCATTTCCCAGTTTCCGGGCGTCGCCGAGACATAGGTGGTCTGCGGGCGCATAGCCTGCCATTCGTTGAAACGCAGCGGGCGGTTGTCGATGGCCGAGGGCAGGCGGAAGCCATATTCGGCCAGAGTCAGTTTCCGCCGGTGATCGCCGCGTGACATGCCGTTGACCTGCCCGATGGTCACATGGCTTTCATCGACAAACAGCAGCGCATTGTCAGGAAGATATTCGAACAGCGTCGGCGGCGGCTCGCCTGGCAGGCGCCCGGTCAGGAAGCGCGAATAATTCTCGATCCCCGCGCAACTCCCTGTCGCGGCAATCATCTCCAGATCGAAATTGGTGCGTTGTTCGAGCCGTTGCGCCTCGAGCAATTTGCCCTCGCTCACCAGTTCCTTCAACCGCACCTCAAGTTCGAACTTGATCGCTTCCATCGCCTGTTTGAGCGTCGGGCCCGGCGTCACATAGTGCGAGTTCGCATAGACGCGTACATAGTCCAGCGACGCGACCTTCTTCCCCGTCAGCGGATCGAATTCGACAATCTCCTCGATATCGTCACCGAAGAAACTGATCCGCCAGGCGGTATCCTCATAATGGGAGGGAAAGAGTTCGAGATTGTCGCCGCGCACCCGGAAATTGCCACGCGCAAAGGCGGCATCATTGCGCTTGTACTGAAGCGCGACGAGCTTGCGGATGATCTCGCGCTGGTCGACGCTCTGGCCCTTTTTCAGGTCGAAGATCATCGCCGAATAGGTCTCGACCGAGCCGATGCCATAAAGGCAGGAGACCGATGCCACGATCAGCACATCGTCACGCTCGAGCAAAGAACGGGTCGCCGAATGCCGCATCCGGTCAATCGCCTCGTTCACCGAGCTTTCCTTCTCGATGTACGTGTCGGAGCGCGGGACATAGGCCTCGGGCTGGTAATAGTCGTAATAGGAAACGAAATATTCGACCGCATTGTCCGGAAAGAAGCTTTTGAATTCGCCATAAAGCTGGGCGGCGAGGATCTTGTTCGGCGCAAGGATCAGCGCGGGCCGTTGCACCGCCTCGATCACCTTGGCCATGGTGAAGGTCTTGCCCGAACCCGTGACCCCCAGCAGCACCTGATCGCGCTCCTGCGCATTGATCCCCTCGACCAGTTCGGCAATCGCCGTCGGCTGGTCACCCGCCGGAGAATAATCACTGACGATCCGGAACCGCTTCCCCCCATCGACCTTGGGCGGTCGCTCGGGCCGGTGCGGGACGAACGCCTGCCCGGTTTCGGGTTCCTCAAGCGTGGTGCGGATCTGGATGGACATATCGGGAACGATAGGGGGTTGGGGGTGAAGAGGCAATGGCGGATGCTGGTCATTCCTTGAACCATTTCACGATGTCAGGCATGTCAATCAATCGGGATGAGAGCGAGGGCAGCCCCTATGGAACCGAACAAGCTTGCGTCGGCCTATACGGCAGCATGGAATACCGGACGGCCAGAGGCTGTGGCTGCATTTTTCGCAGAAGATGGCGCGATCACCATCAATCGGGGCAATCCCTGGCCGGGACGGGAAGGGGTTGCCCGGATGGCCGCGGGGTTCTTTGCCGACGTTCCCGATCTTTGCCTGACCTGCGACGGCCTGAGGTTGGCGGGCGATCATGTCGCGTATCTGTGGACGTTCAAGGGGACGCACGCAGGTACTGGCAACCCCCTGACCGTCACAGGGTGGGAGGAATGGGATCTTGATGGCGAAGGTCGCATCAGACGCTCGCTGGGATGGTTCGATGCTGACGACTATGCGCGTCAGGCTGCGGCCTAGCCTCCTAACAATTGTCGCAATGTTCAAAACAGGCGGCCTCTGGTAAACAAGGCAAAGTCGGCACGAACGGGCCGCCTCGTGCAGGGAAGGATGCGGCCATGAACATCGAAGCCGGAACACCAAAGGTGCAATCGATTATCCCCACCAAGGCGGAAATGATCGCCCGTGCAGAAACGCTCCTGCCAGCGCTGCGAGAGCGTTCGGCGGACGCCGAGAAGAACCGGCGTTTATCCGACGAGACGGTGCACGCGTTCCGCGCCGCCGGCCTGCCGAAGATTCTCCAGCCCAAACGGTTCGGCGGCTATGAACTGGCCCCGGACACGGCTGTCGAAGTCATCCGGACCATCGCATCCGCCTGCGGCTCGAGCGGTTGGGTGACAAACCTGTTTGTCGTCCACAACTGGCAGGTTAGCCTTTTTCCCATCGAGGCGCAGGAGGAATATTGGGCCGGCAGCGACGATCGGCTGTGTTCCACCGTATCGTTCGCCACCAAGAGCCAGATGGAAGAGGTCGAAGGCGGCGCCCGCCTGACGGGCCGGTGGAAATTCTCCAGCGGCTGCGATTTCGCCGACTGGTTCCTCATCATGAAGCCCAGCCCGACCTGTTTTGACTGGATGCTGATCCCGCGCAGCGATGTCAGCATAGAGGATGACTGGTTCGTGTCGGGCCTCTGTGGAACCGGCAGCAAGGATCTGATCCTCGACAATGTGTTCGTGCCGGCGCACCGTCGTGTGCCGGGCATGGATATCGCGATGGGCACGACGGCAGGCGGCAAGGCCCTTGGCATTCCCATGGGCAGGCTGCCTTTCGCATGGCCGGCGGTCTGGGGCATTCCGGCGGCTCTCGTCGGCATGGCGGCGGGCATGGCAGAGGCTGTTCGCACGACGCTGATCGGCAAGAAGGGCCTGTTCACTGGGGAGATGCAGGTGGATCGGGTTGCCAACCAGATCCGGCTGACCGAGGCACTGACCGACATCCACGCCGCCGAACTGATCATGCGTCACCGCATGGAAGAGCTGAACAAATGGGCCGAAGCGGGCGGTGCACCTGCGCCCATAGATGCCTTCGCTTCGCACCGCGATGCCGCCTATGTGTCGCGGCTGATGGGCAAGGTGGCCAGCAACCTCTCGCTGATGGCCGGCGCAACCTCGGTCTACCTCACTAATCCGATCCAGCGTTTCAAACGCGACATTGATGTCGGCATTACGCACGTCTCGCTGGTCTGGGAGGAAGCAGCGGAAAACTACGGGCGCACCTTATGGGATCTGCCGCCAAAGGGCCGGGGTTAGCGGCTTTTACTGCTACCAGCGCGAATTACCGGATTGAAGTTTAATTCGCGGTCAATTGCTGTGGTGATGTCTGCTTCCGACCCCATTGCGGACGTTGCGCCATCGAATGGCGGCATATGAAAGCGGACATAACTTGAATGCAGTTTTGACTTGGTGGATCGGCGGGCTTTGGGGGGAAGCGGACTGGCAGGTTTTGCCGATAGCGACGATCAAGGGTACGCTTAGTTAATTAAGTATTGTGTCCCTGGAACTGATGGTGTGAACATCATAGCCTCAATTTGTGGGGTCTCATTGCGAAATTCTCCAGGGTGGAAACCGGCGATATTCCCCGGCCCAATAGAGGCAGACTATGTTGCCCGACGGATCACGCAGCCTCGCCTCACGCCATCCCCAACTTTCGTTCCGTGGCATCTGATCAAAAACCACCCCTTGCGCCGCAAGCGATGCACACCATTCATCAAGTGCAGGATGTTCAAAGTATGTAACGTTCGTATTTGTAGTATCATCTGAGCGATGGATCGATAATGTTGCGCCATTTGGTGCTTCAAACCGAGCATAGCCATTGTTAGGGCTGTCGACGATTTGGACCAGCCCGAGCGCCCGATAAAATGCTGACGACGCAGCAAAATCGCGGCAAGCCAATGTCAACTGGTTGAGCGATGGTCCAACCGTCACGTTCGTGCCCGGGCAAGGCTTGCTCAGAATCCGATATCCCGCGAGGATGAAGCCAGCACTCAAGGCGATACCAGCCGCCGTAAATGCAAATGGGCTGCCGACCGATGACAAAACCACCCCGATCACGGCGCTTGCTATCCATAGTGTGGCAGCCGCAGTCAATATACGCCTATAGAGGAACTGGAGTGACAACGCCGTCAGGCCAAGGGCAAAAACCGTCGATCCTGTTTGATAGAAATCGATGCCAAACATCTCGGCGTCTGGCCCTACTATGCTGGCCAGCGCTGTGAGTGCGATCACAAAACTTGCAAGTCCGACCCAGCCAATTCTGCTGGCAGCGAAAAGGTAGACCGCGATCAGGCCGAACAGAAGCCCCGCGTCGATCACCCCGTACAGTCCCTCAAGAAACGCCGATTGGTGCGTGTAGGGGATGAAAGCGACAACGAGTTTCAGCACGCCGCTGCCTATGGCTACATAACTTCCCATCCTTATCAGCGCGCTCATGCTTTGATGCCTTTGGCATAGCTGACGATTTCATATTCAATGCCATCGCGGTCAAAGAAGTAGAAACGGGAGCCGGGTTCATAGCTCTCATGATTGAACGGGACGAGCCCGAACGCAATGGCTCGCCGGTCAATGTCATCCAGATCCTCTACCAATAAACCGACATGGTTGAGCGGCTGGCCTTTCGCATGGTTGCGCGGGTTACCATCAGATCCTTCACGCTGATGGACGGCGATATAATGGTCATCCGATCCGACATGAATCGTCCGTCCACCCGATGCCGAGAGGCCCTGCCAGCGAATGTTCCAGCCAAACAGTGCGCTGAGCATTGCCGCACTATGTTGAGGGTCGCTAACCGACAGATTAACGTGTTCGATTGAAGTTGGCGCCATCATTTAGTTTCCTTCACGAATCATTTAAGGGGTTGACGCCACCTCAATGCAACCTCAACCTAAGGTGAGGTCAAGGATTTATTGCATGCATGCAAATGATGTTATTTCCATTGGTGAACTGGCCGCACGAACCGGTCTCTCTGTCTCGGCAATCCGCTTCTACGAGGCCCGCGACCTTATCGAGCCATTTCGCAGCAGTGGCGGGCAGCGCAGGTTCCTGCGCTCCGACATCAGGAGGCTTTCATTCATCAGAATTGCGCAGCAATTGGGGCTGTCAATTGACAGCATTGCAACCGAACTTTCCAGGCTACCGCATGGACGAACTCCCAATGCGGTTGATTGGGCCAAGATCAGTCGCGCAATGAAAACTCAACTGAATGACAGAATAGATGCCCTCGTTCGCACGCGCGACCTGCTCGACGGGTGCATTGGCTGTGGCTGTCTATCGCTCAAAAAATGTGCCCTCTATAATCCACAAGACCGCGCGGCGCGGAAAGGTGCCGGGCCACGCTACGTTCTGGGGGATCGGCCAAATGTTTAGCGGCTATTGGGGTATGTCGTGCATCGTTCGTCAATGAATGGCGGCTTCGGCTTATTGCGCATTCGAAACCGGACAGACAGTTTTCCACAACATTTAAGACATCCAACCCCCGAAACTTTTCACTTTCCTACACCCGCCAAGGCCCTGTACGTTCGTTCTCCGTTCCGGAATCGGGGACTAGCGTGCCGACCCTTCTGCCCTCCACCTACCACTGGTCACCATGCACGCAGCGGCGCTTCCTTGCTGTGCTCTTTGCCACGGGCAGCATCGGGCGGGCGTGTGTCGCCGTCTCCAAATCGCGGGAATCAGCTTATGCGCTGCGCAGGCAGTCTCGCGGGCTGGGCTTTGCCACGGGTTGGGATGCGGCGTTGATCGCGTTTCGCCAGCAACATGCCGATACGATGATGGGTCACGCATTCGAACCGATTGCCTATGATGGCGTGCGGCACCCCCAAACCCGCCGCATGATGTGGCGGCGCGCCGATCCGTGGCTGGGCCGGGGATTGGGGATGAGCCCGCTTTCACGGATGGACAAGGCGGTCGCGCCGATCCTTGCCGATCCGGTGCGCGCGGCGCGGGCCTATGCTGCGCTTGAAGATTCCGATGCATTCCTGGATGGCATTGCCCTGTCTGGCGAGGCAGAGGATGTGCAACCGTTTTACCGTCAACTTGCCCAGATTTCTGCTGGTTTCGGGATGGCAGCCAAACAATCGACGCGGGCTTCATGAGCCGGGCTGGACATTCGCTGCGCAATCGGGATGCTGGGCGCAATCGTCAGGAACCGGGAAGGTGAATATCATGAAGCGTGTGTTGTTGTTGCTGGCTCCGGCCATTCTGCTCTCCGCTTGCAACAAAGGCGTCGAGCTGAAGAATGCTTCGGTTGAGGATGTGGCCGAAAAGGTGACCGCCGCGGCGACCGACGGCCAGTTCGTCGCGCCGGGCCGTTGGGAATCGACGATGACGATGAAGGAAATGAGCATGCCGGGGATGCCACCCCAAGCGGCGGAACGCATGCAAGCCATGATGGGAAAGCCCAAGACCTTTTCATCCTGCCTGACCGAAGCTGAAGCACGCAAGCCCAAGGAAGGTTTTTTTGGCGGCAATGGTGACTGTCGCTATGACCATTTCACCATGTCAGGCGGGCGGATCGATGCCGCGATGAAGTGCAGCAGCGAAGGGGCCGCGCGGACCATGACGATGCAGGGCACGTACAGCCCCGATCGTTATCATATGGCGATGGCGTCCTCTGGTAGCGGCGCAGGGCCGGCTGGAGGAATGTCGATGAAGATGGAAATCGATGCACGTCGCACGGGTGCCTGCACCGGCAAGGAAGATGGTTGAGGACGGTTCGTCCAGCCGCGTTCCGCTCAGCCCGCTTCATCGCTGACGGTCAGCGCCATGCGTGCGGCGGCGAGGTCTTCCTCAAGCACCATCAGCCGGATCGGGATTGAAAGGCCGCCGGCATAGTTTGACATCTCAAGGTCGAAGATGACCGATTCGACTTCGCAATCGGCCAGTCTCGATTGCGCCAGTCCGGCTTCGAAACTGTTGTAATAGCGGGCAGCCTCAACCAGCGGCATTGTCTGCCTTCCACGGCAGCACGGTCGCGGGACGCACGGGCAGGCCGTCGATGCTCGTGTCCCGCTCACGCATTTTTTCGAGCCGCGAGACCGGATCGTCCTGCCGGTGATATTTGGAAAGCGTCGGCCGCTCGGCCTCGAACGCCATGAACGGAACGCCCCAGCCGCAACTTGTCTGGACGCTGTCGATCTCGATGATGAAGATCTGGCGCGTGCCGGGGAGCAAGGCGAACGGGCTGGCGGTGGCCTCCCAGTCCGCGTCCTGCGGCAGGACCGCGCGGCCGCGGCCATAAAGGCGCATGATCAGCGCGGGCCGGTCGAACGCGCAGAACATGATCGTGATTCGCCCGTCCGCCGCCAGATGGGCGTGCGTCTCGTTGCCCGATCCGCCGACGTCGAGATAGGCGACCTGCGAGGAGCCGAGCACGCGAAAACTGTCCATCCCCTTGGGGCTGAGGTTGATCCGCGCCTCCTCAGCCGCCGTGGCAACAAAGAAGACCGGTTGTTTGGCGATAAAGGCGGTATGCTCTTCGCTGAGCGAGGGCGTGAATTCAGACATTGTGTGGCCCTTCTATGTTGCGGTTCCGCCAACGGTCAGCCCCTCGACAAGCAGGGTCGGCTGCCCGACGCCAGCGGGCACGCTCTGGCCGCCCTTGCCGCAAACGCCGATGCCTTCGTCGAGCGCGAAATCATTGCCGATACCGGTGACCTTGGTCAGTACACTTGGCCCGTCACCGATCAGCGTGGCGCCCTTGAGTGATGCTCCCAGCTTGCCGTTCTCGATGCGGTAGGCCTCGGTGCAACTGAAGACGAACTTGCCCGAGACGATGTCGACCTGCCCGCCGCCAAAGCTCTTGGCAAAAATGCCGTTCTTGACGCGCGATAAAAGCTCGGCTGGATCGTCCTTGCCAGCCTTCATGAAGGTGTTGGTCATCCGTGGCATCGGTGCGTGAGCGTAGCTTTCGCGCCGTCCGTTGCCGGTTGCTGCAACGCCCATCAGCCGCGCGTTGAGCCGGTCCTGCATATAGCCCTTGAGGATGCCATCTTCGATGAGGACGGTTTCACCCGTCGGCGTGCCTTCGTCATCGATCGAGAGCGAGCCGCGTCGGTTCGGGATTGAGCCATCATCGACGACAGTTATGCCGGGAGCGCCCACGCGCTCGCCGACACGGCCGGAAAAGGCAGAGGTTCCCTTGCGGTTAAAATCCCCCTCAAGGCCATGGCCAATCGCTTCGTGGAGAATGATTCCCGGCCAACCTGGGCCAAGCAAGACAGTCATTTCCCCTGCCGGCGCATCCACGCTGTCCAGATTGACCAGCGCCTGCTTGAGTGCTTTATCGATCGCCCGATTCCAGGTTTCCGGCCTGAACAGATCGTCATAGAGGTAGCGCCCGCCAATCCCGAACGTTCCGCTTTCACGCCGGCCATTCTGTTCGCAGACGATGGAAATGTTGAGCCGGACGAGGGGCCGGATATCGGTCGCCACAAATCCGTCAGCGCGAACGATTTCGACCACGCTCCAGCTTCCCGCCAGACTGACCGAAACCTGGGCCACGCGCGGGTCACGTGCGCGTGCTGCGGCATCGACCTGCTGGCAGAGGGCGACCTTTTCTGCAAAGGGGACCAATCCTATCGGATCACTTTCAGTATAGAGATGACGGTTGTTGAGACGGGGTGCAGGCGCCATTGGATCCTTCGCCGGATCGAGAAGCGTCAGCGTCTCACCGGCCCGACGGATTGCTGCCTCACTCAATTCGTTGGCGTGTGCAAACCCGGTCATCTCTCCCGAAACGCCACGGAGGCCAAAACCTGAATCGGTTGAATAGTCGGCAGTTTTCAAACGGCCGTCGTCAAAGCCAAAGGCCTCGGATGCGCGATACTGGAGAAAAAGCTCTCCATCGTCACAACGGCTCAATAACTGGGACGTCAGTCGCTGGGCAGTTGCGGGGTCGAGATTGCCGTCACGATAGAGGAAACGGCGCGGGTCAGTCAGGTTTGTCATGGCCTCCCTATAGGAGGGCATTTTCACCAATGAAAGATTATCGGGCAGGCACGATTGTAAAAGATGTCTGAGGCGCACCTGCACCCGGCGCCCGAACGGCCTGATGAACGGCAAGCGAGGCTAGCGCTGTGAACCCCAGCAACGAAAGCTTGATTGCTATACCGTTTGTCATTGTTCCGCAGATAGCGCGGAATTGTCGCCATAGCCTGACGAGTTATGGTTAACAGCGCCGTAACGCTGAAGGAATCAATGCGCGTCGGCGGGCCCACCCGACAGGACAAAGCGACGATCGCAATATCCGCAATCCACATAGCCCCGGTCGTCTATCTCCAGCCAAACTCGGGGATGGCCAAGGGCCGCCCCGCCGGGAATGTCACTTGCACCGTCGCAGGCCACACGGCTTGTCTTGACGGTTACGGTTTCAGGGTGGTTGATCATGTTCGCGCCATTAGCAATCGCGCTAGCGAGGCGCAACCGGATCAGAAATAGTTGACCGTGAGCTTATAAAGCCCCGTGTAAACTCCGTCCGTTTGGTTGGCACCGACGGCCAGGGTGCCGCCAACGCGAAAGTTTCTGATTCCGGTTCCCGGGAAATTGAAAGTCCCCGGGCCACCGCCACCCAGTGTCAGACTTGCGGTCATCGTTCCCCCGCTTCCATTGGTAAGCGTCAGGCCGGGATCCAGGACGGACACGGCCTGCGCGTTGGGATTTCCAACCGCCACGAATTCACCGCGTTGCGGCGTTCCGCCTGCAGCGGTAGCCCCGCCGGAAACGGAACGATTGCCGCTGTTGGGGTTGATTGTAACCGTTCCGGCAGCCGCGCCTGGCAGGATTGTGCCAAAGTCGAGGTCTTGCGTGCTCGCGATTGCCAAAGGTGAAAGTGTCTTGGCCGTTGTTGGCGCGCCAATCCCGGCCGCAAGGGCAGGGGAAACCCAGCAAGCCAAGACGGCCAGACCCGCTGGCCAAAATTTTCGGATTGTCCCCTTCATATCGCGAGCAATAGATCGCGGCGCGCTAATGGCCGCTCAAGACTCAAGGTAAACAACCCGGTAAGCCTGCCATCAAAAATAGGTGACGATGATCTGGAACGTTCCTGAATAATCACCCTCCAGCTGATTGGCACCGACCGCGAGCGTTCCGCCGACACGAAGGTCCAAAAGCCCAGCCGCAGACAGGAATCGCAATGTCGGGCCGTTCAGTGTCAATCCAGTCACATTCATCGAGGCACCACCGCCAACGCGGTTGAGCACGGGTAGCGGCCCACGATTGACCTGCACATTTTGCGAAGGTCCGCCATAAGTGAAGAATTGCGCAGCACGTGGAGTTCCCCCTGCGGCCGTCACACCACCGGTGACAGAGCGGGCATCGGTCGCTGGATTGATCACCACCGTTCCGGCAGTTGTCGGACGCAGCATGGTCCCGAAATTGAGATCCTCGGTGTTGACAATAGAAAGCGGCCGCAGCGTCACAGCTCCGGCGTTTCCTGCTGTTCCGGCTGCAATCGCAGGGACACCCATCGATACGCTGACAAGCAGTATACCCGTAGTGCACGCGCTCTTGAAAACGGAATTGGCTATTTTCCCCACTCGCCAATCCTCTACTGATCCTCGTACCGATCTAACCGCGCCAAGTTAAAGAAAGCTTAGGCGCTGGTGCATTGCGTTGATCGGCCTGACCGCTAAAGCGTGAGCATGACTCAGGCGGCAATTTCACTGGATTCCCTTCGCAAGGTTTACGAAGGCGGGAAGGAAGCTCTCAAAGGCGTCAGTATTGACGTGCCTCGCGGCGAGATTTTTGGCCTGCTTGGGCCGAACGGTGCGGGCAAGTCGACCATCATCAACATTCTGGCCGGTCTTGTAAACAAGACTGGGGGGCGCGCCAGCATCTGGGGCTTTGATATTGACGCCCACCCTCGCAACGCAAAGGCATCGATCGGAATCGTGCCGCAGGAAATATTGTTCGATCCGTTCTTTACGCCATTCGAAGCGCTGGAATTGCAAGCTGGACTCTATGGTGTGCCAAAATCGCGCCGACGCTCGATGGAGCTCCTGAGGGCGGTCCACCTCGAAGACAAGGCCGATGCCTATTCGCGCACCCTTTCAGGCGGGATGAAGCGTCGTTTGCTCGTCGCAAAGGCCATGGTTCATTCGCCGCCAATTCTGGTGCTCGATGAACCGACCGCTGGTGTCGACGTGGAGTTGCGGCAGCAACTCTGGGCCTATGTCCGCGAACTCAACGCGCAAGGCGTGACAATTGTCCTGACGACCCACTATCTCGAAGAGGCAGAGGCGTTGTGCGACCGGATCGCGATCATCCACAACGGAGAGCTGATCGCAAACAAGCCGACCCGCGAGCTGGTTGATATGGCACAGGAAAAGGTCGTTGAAATTACGGTCGATCGCGACCTTGCCAATCCGCCCGCTTCGCCGATCTTCGAAAAGATCGAGCTCAAAGCCGGACGGGTGCTGACGATCACTTACAACAAGGCGCAGGCCAATGCCGGGGACGTGCTCGGCGCCGTACAGGCAGCCGGGCTTGGTATCGCCGATGTTTCGACACGCGAAGCCGATCTGGAGCATGTGTTCCTGAACCTTACCCGCACAGTCAATGGTTGATCGAGACCGCTTCGATGTCCTGATCCTCGGATCGGGAGCGGCCGGACTTACAGCAGCTTTGACCCTTGCGCAGGAATGCAAGGTCGCTGTGCTGGCCAAAGGAGCGCTGTCCGATGGTGCAACCAGTTGGGCACAGGGCGGGATCGCGGCCGTCCTGGAACCGGGCGATACATTTGAAAGCCATATCGAGGACACGATGGTGGCGGGGGCAGGCCTCAACAATCGCGAAACCGTAGAGTTTGTCATCGAGAATGCACCCGGTGCGATAGCACGGCTTGCGGCGCTTGGCGTACCCTTCAACGCGGGGGATGACGAGCAATGGCACCTTACTCGTGAGGGCGGGCATTCACATCGCCGTATCGTCCATGTGAATGATGCGACTGGCTGGGCGGTGCAGCAGGCGCTCGAAAAGGCCGCGCACGACCATCCCAACATCACGCTTATCCCGGACATGGTCGCAATCGACCTCATCATGGGGCGGCATCAACAGCGATTTTCCACAAGCGGTCGTATCCACGGTGTGTATGCGTTCAACCGCGCGAGCGGGAAGGTCGAAACCTTCACGGCGCGTGCAACGATCCTCGCGACTGGCGGTGCAGGGCGGACCTATCTTTATTCGACAGCGCCGCGCGGAGCGACCGGCGATGGCATTGCGATGGCATGGCGCGCCGGCTGCCGGGTTTCGAACATGGAATTCATGCAGTTTCACCCGACTTGCCTCTATAATCTCGACGTCAAGAATTTCCTGATCACCGAAGCGGTGCGAGGTGAGGGAGGGCATCTCAAGATACCGGTGGGATATCCCGGAGGAGGCGATCGCTTCATGCCCCGATTCGATCCGCGCGAGGAACTGGCGCCGCGCGACGTGGTCGCGCGCGCGATTGACCACGAGATCAAGCGCCTTGGGCTTGACTATGTCCATCTGGATATCAGTCACAAACCGCCTGAATTTGTCCGCGAACATTTTCCCAACATCTATGCCAAGCTAATGGGGCTTGGAATCGATATCACAACGGACCCAATTCCAGTCGTGCCGGCGCAGCACTATACCTGCGGAGGCGTCCTGATTGATCTCGACGGACGGACAGACGCGCCCGGACTCTACGCCGCAGGAGAAGTGACGCAGTCTGGCCTCCACGGTGCAAACCGGTTGGCGTCCAATTCGCTCCTCGAATGCCTGGTCTTTGGCGAAGCGTGCGCTCGTCACATCCTTGCCAACCGGGATGGATTGCCATTGGCGCCTCCAATCCGACCGTGGGACGAAAGTCGCGTCACCGATTCGGACGAGGAAGTCGTGATCGCACAATGCTGGAGCGAGATCCGCCATTTCATGTGGAACTTCGTGGGGATTGTAAGGACGACGAAGCGGCTTGAACGCGCAAAGCACCGCATCGATCTTCTACGGCAGGAAGTTCAAGACTATTATAGCGCCTTTCGCGTGACGCCCGATCTTGTGGAGCTTCGCAATCTTGTTGAAGTGGCGGACCTCATTATCCGCTCGGCGCTTCATCGTCACGAAAGTCGGGGGCTTCACTATACGCTCGATTATCCCGATCTGCAGGCAAACGCCGTCGACACAGTGCTCGTACCGTGACGGCCGAATCCGGCATCTGCTCGCTTTGCAGCAAACCGGCAAGGAATGAATTCCGGCCATTCTGCTCGCGCGGATGCAAGGATCGCGACCTCCTCAACTGGTTGGGAGAAGCCTATCGGGTGCCGGCCCGTGTTGACGAGGAAGAGGACGGGACGGGGCTGGACAGTACCCCCGAAGCCTGACTATAGGCGCGCTTCACTTCGGCGCGGACACGCTTTCGCGCCAGATGCCCGGGTAGCTCAGTTGGTAGAGCATGCGACTGAAAATCGCAGTGTCGGTGGTTCGATCCCGCCCCCGGGCACCACAGTTTCATTCGCCATTATTCGCCGTTGTCTTTACAAAGGGCAGAAATGCTATACTTATGATCATGAATTGACCGTGATTGTTCGCCCACACTCATCTGCAGTCGCATGGTTTGGGGGCCATATTGGGGGCCATTCGGTTTAAGAGAAAAGGCGTGGCCCCCAGATGGCACTGACCGATACCGCGATCCGTAATGCGAAGGCGAAGGACAAGCCCTACAAGCTTGGAGACTCCCTGGGCCTTTTTCTCCTTGTCCAGCCGTCGGGTGGAAAGCTCTGGCGGCTCAAATTCAGGGTCGATGGTGTCGAGAAGAAGCTGTCACTGGGAACTTACCCTGCCACAACCTTGAACGAGGCCCGAGCTGGCCGTGACGAGGCTCGCCGAAAGCTCGCGACGGGGGCTGATCCTGCTGTTGAAAAGCAACGAGCCAAACAGCAGGCTAAGGTCAATGCAGGCAACACATTTGTCGATATTGCCAAGGAGTACATCGACAAACGAACGCGAGAAGGGTGGTCTGCTTCAACGCAGTCCAAGGGTGAATACTATTTAACTCGTTTTCCAACGAATACTTCTCGTCTGGCCATAACAGAAATCAGCCCAGGAGACGTGTTAGCGGTCGTCAAACGTATCGAGGCCAAGGGTAATTTTGAAACAGCACGCCGGACGTTGCAATTCGCGAGCAGTGTGTTCTGCTATGCGGTAGCAACTGCGCGCCTTGGCTCTGACCCCACCCGTGATTTGCGGGGCGCACTGATCGCGCCAAAGCCCAAACACTATGGCGCAGTGATTGATCCCAAAGGGGTTGGCGAACTCCTGAGAGCAATTGACGGGTATGACGGGCAATGGGTGACACAGATTGCACTCAAGCTTGCGCCGCACGTGTTTGTGCGACCAGGTGAGATGCGTCACGCTGAATGGCAGGAAATAGACTTTGATTCGGCCCTTTGGACGATTCCAGCTGACAAGATGAAGAGCCGAAAAGCCCATAGGGTGCCACTTTCAACACAGGCGCTGGATTTGCTGCGCAGTATCCAGACGGTAACAGGCAAGCCCAAGGGCTATGTCTTTCCATCGATCCGGTCCACGGCGCGAGCCATGTCTGAAAACACGATCAATGCAGCCTTGCGGCGTTTGGGCTTCACGGGCGACGAGATGACCGCGCATGGCTTCCGGGCGATGGCATCCACCTTGCTCAATGAATCTGGCAAGTGGCATCCAGATGCCATTGAACGTGCACTTGCCCATAAAGATGGCGACAACGTGCGCGCAGCCTATCATCGCGGCGCGCATTGGAACGAGCGCGTTCAGATGGCGCAATGGTGGTCTGACCATCTCGACAAGCTTCGCGAAGGTGCTGAAATCCTGCATTTTGGGGATCGTCGTGTTGCCAGTTGAGGCGCGTTACTTGAAAACCGATCATGTTTGGCACCGTTCCGACCGTTCCAGCCGTGCAACAACGATTCTCCGACCCGTTGAACGGAACGATTTCTAGAGTTGGTCCCGTTCCAGCCGTTCTGTATCGGACGCTCAGTAGCTACTGCGAGTATCGTCTTTCGATGCAATTATAGGAAATTCCATCAACGGTCGGATGGAAACGTGTTACGTAGGGTGGTTAACTGCCTAGCCGCTTTTCGGCGCAAATATGGGGAATGCGGACATATGCCGGATGGCAATGTTTGTCCGCTTTCTACCATAGGGTTTTGGGAGTGATGACGAACCAAGCCGTCTTTGGCCCCATCAGTATGCTACGTCAGCAAGCGACAACATTGCCGCCATTCATCGGCCAATACCCGCATCCCGAAAGCGGCCATAGCCACATTAACCTTTGCACCCACATGCTAAAATTGAGTGTTTTGTTGAAGGTGCTCGTAACCAGCTATCCACCATAGTGCTTCGCTAATTTGACAATCTGTCCGCTCTTGCCGTTCCATTCAATATCGAAAGACACTTTGTCGCCGACCGTAATGCCCTTGAGCAGATCGGGCTTCGCATCAAAGCCCATCGTCATGGCCGGCAACCCAACGGCGGGGATGGGCCCGTGATCAAGCGTGATCTTGCCCGCCACCTGATCGACCGCGACAACGGTGCCACTGGATTGACCCATCTTGGCGTTTGCTGGCATGGACATATTTGCCATTGCGTCAGCTGAGGGCGCCTCCGCCTTTTTCCCGCACGCCGCAAGGCCAGCATGCAACACGATCAGCGCGGCAATCATCATCGCATTCTTCTTCATTGTGCTTCTCCTTCGTTTAAGGACTGAACATCGGCGCGCGGACGACGCATGAGCAGATAGGCTGCGGGGATAATGAGCATCGACAGCAGCGGAGCAGTCAGCATTCCGCCGACCATGGGAGCAGCGATCCGGCTCATGACTTCCGAGCCGGTGCCAGTACCGACCAGGATCGGAAACAGGCCCGCAAGGATAACCGCGACCGTCATAGCCTTGGGACGGACGCGAAGAAGCGCGCCAGCACGCACAGCGGCCTGAACCTGTGTTGTGTCATGCTCGGCGAGCGCGTGTTTGAGGTAGATCAGCATCACCACCCCGAACTCGGCGGACACGCCTGCCAGGGCGATGAACCCAACACCGGTTGCCACCGACTGGTTGTAGCCCAGCAGGTAGAGCAGCCAGACCCCGCCTGTGAGCGCGAATGGCAAGGTTGCCATGACAAGCGCGGCTTCATCCCAGCGCCGGAATGTCGCGTAAAGCAGCGCGAAGATGATCAGCAGCGTCGCGGGCACGACGATCTTCAATCGTTGGGTCGCCCGTTCGAGATATTCGAACTGGCCGGTGTAAGCGACGCTGATGCCCGGCGGCAGCTTGACCTTCTCCGCCACGGCGCGTTGCAGATCACCGACGATTGCGGTCAGCGGCCTTCCACGCCCGTCGATATAGACCCAGGTTGCCGGGCGGCCATTTTCGCTCCTGAGCATCGGCGGGCCATTGGTGATGCGGACATCGGCGACTGTGCCGAGGGTGATCTGCTGCCGCGATGGCGTGAGAACCGGCAGGTTGATGATGTCGTCCAGGCTGTCGCGGATTTCCCGAGGGTAGCGGACGCTGATCGGATAGCGCGCCAGACCTTCGACCGTCTGACCGACCACCTCGCCGCCAATCGCGCCGGAGACGACCGCCTGCACATCGGCCACGTTGAGGCCATAGCGCCCCGCCGCTGCACGATTGATGCTGACATCGATATAGCGCCCGCCCGAAAGTCGTTCGGCCAGCGCCGAACTGATCCCCGGCACGGTCTTGGCCACCCCTTCTATCGCGCGCGCGGTGCGGTCGATCTCGTCGAGGTTCGCGCCCGAGACCTTGATGCCGATGGGACTCTTGATCCCGGTGCTGAGCATTTCGATCCGGTTTCGGATCGGCGGTATCCAGAAATTGGCAAGGCCGGGGACTTTGACGGCATGGTCAAGTTCCTCAATCAGCCTGTCCTGCGTCATGCCGCTGCGCCATTCGCTCTTTGGTTTGAAGCGGATCGTCGTCTCAAACATTTCAAGCGGCGCCGGATCGGTCGCGGTGTCGGCGCGGCCCGCTTTCCCGAACACGCTTTCGACTTCGGGGACGGTCTTGATCAGCCTGTCGGTCTGTTGGAGCAGCATCGATGCCTTCGCGGTCGAAATGCCCGGCAGCGCAGAGGGCATATAGAGTAGATCGCCCTCATTCATTTGCGGCATGAACTCGCCACCCGTCTGGCTGATCGGCCAGATGCTTGAAGCAAAGACCAGTGCGGCGATCAGCAACGCCTGTTTGGGCTTGGCCAGCACCCAATCGAGCGCAGGGCGATAGATGCGGGTGAGCCAACGATTGATCGGATTGGCATCCTCGTTCGGGATGCGACCTCGGATCAGCCACCCCATCAGTACTGGGATGAGCGTGATCGACAGGAGTGCCGCCCCTGCCATCGCATAGGTTTTTGTGAACGCGAGCGGCGCGAACAGACGCCCCTCCTGCCCCTGCAAAGAAAAGATGGGGATGAACGAGAAAGTGATGATCAGAAGGCTGAGGAACAGCGCAGGACCAACTTCGGCGGCAGCGTCGGTGATGACCCGCCAGCGTTCGGCACCCGCCAATTCCTTGCCCGGGTTGTCATGCGTCCAGCGTTCAAGATGTTTATGGGCATTCTCGATCATGACGACCGCTGCATCAACCATCGCGCCAATGGCAATCGCGATCCCGCCCAGCGAGAGGATATTGGCGTTCAACCCTTGCACCCGCATGACGATGAAGGCGAACAGGATACCGAGCGGCAACGTCAGGATTGCGACCAGCGCCGAGCGCGCGTGCCAGAGGAACAGGCCACAGACGAGCGCCACAATGGCAAATTCTTCGAACAGTTTGCTGGTCAGGTTTTCGACCGCACGGTCGATGAGGCCCGAACGATCATAGGTGGTGACGATCTCGACGCCCGGCGGAAGGCTGGCATTCAACGCGGCCAGTTTGATGCGGACTCCCTCGATGACCTCGCGGGCATTCTTGCCCTGCCGCATGACGATCACGCCGCCCGCGACCTCTCCCTTGCCGTCCAGTTCGGCAATCCCGCGCCGCATGTCAGGGCCAATCTGGACGGTCGCGATATCCCCCAGCATCACCGGCACGCCGCCTGCCGCTGTGCGGATCGGAACGGCGCGGAAGTCGTCGAGCGTCTTCAGGTAGCCGGTGGCGCGCACGATATATTCGGCCTCGGCCATCTCGACGACAGCGCCGCCGGTTTCCTGATTGGCGCGCTTCAAGGCGTCGCTGACATCGCTCGCGGTGACGCCGTAAGACGCCAGCTTCTGCGGATCGACCACGACCTGATATTGCTTGACCATTCCGCCGATGCTCGCGACTTCGGCCACACCGGGAACGGATTTCAACTCATAGCGCAAGAACCAGTCCTGGATGCTCCGCAATTGCGCCAGATCGTGCCGGCCAGTCTTGTCGACCAGCGCATATTCGTAGATCCAGCCCACGCCGGTTGCATCGGGGCCAAGCGAAGCGGTCGCGCCCGCTGGCAGGCGTCCCTGCACCTGGCTCAGATATTCGAGCACCCGGCTGCGCGCCCAATAGAGATCGGTGCCATCCTCGAACAGCACATAGACAAAGCTATCGCCCACGAATGAGTATCCCCGAACCACGCGCGCGCCCGGAACAGAGAGCATGGTCGTTGAGAGCGGATAGGTGACCTGGTTCTCGACGATCTGGGGCGCCTGGCCCGGCCAGGTGGTGCGAATGATGACCTGCACGTCGGACAGGTCTGGCAGGGCATCGACCGGCGTCGTGCGAACGGCACCGATACCGATGACCGTCAGGACGAGTGCAGCCAGCAGAACCAGCCCGCGTGCCTTGACTGAGGCACGGATGATCGATTCGATCATTTGGCGGCCCCCGATAGGGGACGAACGGCTATGCCGGTAAGGCTGGCTTCGGAGTCGAGCAGGAACTGGCCCGAAGCAACAACCTTTTCGCCGACGGCCAAGCCTTGCAACACTTCGGTCTGGCCACCACCCTCGCGACCGACGCGAACTTCGGCAGGATGATAGCGCCCGTCGCCGGTCGCGAGCATGACCAGTGTTCGGGTGCCCGTGCGGATTACGGCTTCGCTAGGAACAAGAAGCGCGGGCCTTGCATCCTCACCAAGTGCAACACTGGCAAACATGCCGGGGCGCAGGCGGCCTTGTGCGTTGGCCAGTTCGATGCGGACGGTCAGAGTGCGGCTGTCGGCCTGGGCGGTCGGCAGGATCGCGATCACACGCCCCCCAAAACTCTCGCCCGGAAAGGCCGTAAGGCTTGCCGTCGCGGCTTGCCCGATCCGCACCGTCCCCGATTGTGCTTCGGGAACCGCGGCATTGAGCCATACCGTCCCGAGACCGCTGACCTGCGCCAGCGTCTGTCCCATCGCCAGTGTGACGCCTGCGCGAGCATCGAGCGTCTGGATGACACCGCCGATGGGCGTGGTGATTGTCACGGTGCCTCGGGTAGCCCCAGAGCGTTCGACGCTGGCGATCAGGCCGTCGGACATCCCCATCAAGCGGAGCCTCTGGCGCGCGGCAGCGGTCATCGCAGGACGGCCCAACCGCTTTACACTCAGGAACTCGGTCTGCGCGCCGCCCCATTCCGGCAACTGAACATCGGCAATCGTTGCACCCGCTTGCACCACATCGCCGGGTGCGCGGTCATAGACGCGCGACACGAACCCGCCTGATCGCGCCTGGATGATCGCCACGTCGCGCTGGTTGAAGTCGATACTGCCGGTGACGTTCAGGGTGGAGGCGAGACTTCCCATTTGTGCCGCAACCACGCGGATGCCGAGATTCTGCATTGCGGAAGGGTCGATTGTGACGCCGGGTGCGGCTCCGTCAGCGCCGTCATCAGCATATTTGGGTTCGAGCTGCATGTCCATGAACGGCGACTTGCCCGGCTTATCGAACTTCTGCTGCGGAAACATCGGGTCGTAATAATAGAGGATCTTCCGGCCATCAGTGGTCGTGGCGATTGTGGTGGATTCGCCAGAACCGCGCTGCCCCAGCCAATATCCGCCGCCGCCGGCTATAATGAGAGTTCCAAGCAAGGCCGCGCGCCAGCGCGCAGCGGTCACATGAGTCTCGGTCATTCGCTGTCCTCCCCATAGATCAGATTGATCCGCACCGCATCGCGGGCGACGTCCGCCTCACGCGTCAGTGCGTCGACTTCGGCTTCGGCAAGCGCCAGCGATGAGAGCAGGGCGGTGCCCAGATCGACCGTTCCGGCCCCATAGCTGTCGCGGTCGAGTTCGGCCCGCTTGCGCGCCAGCGGCACCAACGATTGTCGTGCATTTTCCAGCCGTTGGTGGTGCATCAGATGATCGGCAAGGTCGGCATCGAGTGCGGCCACGACTTCGCGCTCCGCTGCTTGCCGCGTGAACCGGGTGCGCGCAGCCTCGCTCGCCCGCGCCGAGATTTTCGGATCCTGGCGGCGCTTCGCGAAAAACGGCAGGTCTATGGACACGCCGACCGATACCAGATCGCCATAGTTGGGCTCACGACGGCCATAAGAGGCGCTGACGGTGTAATCCGGCCTCTTGTCGGCAGTCGCAAGGCGTGTGTCGGCGTCCGCTGCCACGGTCTGTGCATCGAGCGCGCGCAAGCCGGGCAATTGCGAGACTGCTGCCTTCAACCTGGCTGCATTGACCGTCAGGTCAGGCGGCGCGCCCGCAACCTGAGGATCGGGGTCACCTGTAAAGCGTGCCAGGGTCGCGCGGGCCTTGGAAGCTTCGGCGACCAGATCGGCGCGGCGGTCATTGACCTGTGCGCGCAACTGGTCGGGTTCGAGCGCCTGCGACGGTCGCGCGCTCCCCGAAGCCAGCCGAGCGTTGACGGTCGCCTGCAACTCGCCAAGACTCTGGTCGAGCAACTTCAACTGGTCGAGGCGCTTCTGGGCATAGTAGAGATCAACCCAGGCGAGTGCAGTTTCGAGCCGGACGCTCCGGGCCTCGACCGCGACATCGGCCTGGGCGATGCCAATCTCCGCCTCCGCCCGCGCCGCCCGCGCATGCCGCTTGGCCGGGTTAACGAACTGCTGGCTGACGCCAATGGTCGTCATCGTGAAATTGTCGCGGTTGTAGCGTCCGGCATCGGGGCCGCTCACCGGAAAATCCTTCACACCCAGATCGAGTGTGGGATCGGGCAGCCGGTCTGCGGCAGTGGCTGCCGATTGTGCAGCGTCGACTCCTGCTGCACTCCCTCTGAGGGAAGGCGCATCTGATGCCGCGCGTTCCAGCGCGGCGTTGAACGTTAGCGGCGCGGCCCATGCCGAAACCGGAAACAGCGCCATCCCGGCGCACAAAATCAATTTCATGGCAAATCCCCCAGATTGACAGCGCCACTATGACCACTCCCGACCGACGCCAACGCATCAGCAGGGAGCGAAGGTGCTCAGCCGTTGGAGGGCATGGCGCCCTTGTGGAGCATAGCCATGCAATCGGCCGCAGTTGCGCTGCCCTGCATCATTGCACAATCACAATTGGCGACACGCGGCGCATCCTTGATCCAGACTCGGTTATAGTCCGACTGGAACGATTTGTTGGCGCCCGGGTGCGGCTTGTATTGCCATTTATAATGGCCGCCCAAGGGCGCCATGGCCGATACGGACGACGAGGAAGCGAAGACCGCAAGGGTCGCAGCGATTGTTATAATAATCTTCATGTCGAAATTCCTTGATTGAAACGCATTGGAGCGTTCCGCGACCCATTAAGGCCGCGAAGCGCCAATCGGTTCAGCCAAGGATCGAAGGGGGGTCGGGGTCAGGCGCGATGCTGCGCCCGATCAGGACAGGCGTCGCAGGCCACGTTGCCGTTGCGGCAATGACAAGGGGCTTGCTGACGACCAAATAAGGCGTGTCGAGCACAACAAGCGAGGCGCAGCCCGCCATCGCCATGCAACCGGGCGTCATCTCCTTGCACGGTGCCGATGGTTTACCGGACTTATCCTGCCCCGACATACAATCGGGCATCCCGGCTATTGCCGACGCTTGTTGCTGAACCATCGCATCACACGGGCTCGACGCAAACGCCACACCCTGCCCGGCAAGGCCGAGAATAACCCCCAGCAAGAGGAGGTGGCGAAGCAACAGTTTGAGCACGGAGTTGGTATGTCCTTCGGACCTTCGGGAGTCAATTCGCGAGCGAAGAGACGCAGGTTACATCCGATTGAGCTCGTGCTCATTCACAGCGAAAGTGAATGAAAGCAATGCTGTTGGGCGCTTGCAAACGTTCCTGACAAGTCAACGCCCGATCGTTACCTGGTCGATCTCATCATCAGATCCTGCTGGATCATCAGTCGTTCCATCATGTCGAGCATCATAGCCATGTGTTCGTGCATCTTTTCCATGTGCGCGGCATCCATCGGCATCGGCATGGATTTTCCGTCCATCATGGTGCTCATGTTCATCATTCCATTCATCTTGGCCATATGTGCTTTCATCGTCGCCATATTTTCGGCCATGAGCCTGCTGCGTTCGGCCGGACTTTTGGCGGCTTGTGCTCGCGCCATCATCCCATTCATATCGGCGCGTTGTTTCGACGCGGCACCTTCATGCTCGTGTTGATGTGCCTCGGTTGCCGGTGGAGCCCCATAGGTGAGTGGAACGTTCACGGTGAGACATGTTAAGGCGGTGAGAAGTATGGCGCTTTTCATGACGTTTTTTCCCTTGTAACAATATTTGTTGGAGGATGATCGCGGGTGATATTCGATCTAGTCTCATCGTGATGATGGCCATGACCATGGTTGCCGTGCATGAAAAAGTGCATCAGTGGACAGGCGAGAAACAAGACGTAGGGCAGTATTCCAAACATATGCGCCCAGTGTTCCCGCAGCACATAAAATAGCGCCCCGGAGGCCGAGCCAACAAGAACCATGGATGAAACACTCTTTGAGCGATCGGACATTGGTTGTCTGCCTATCTCGAGGTTATCCGCGCCTGGCAGTGCCGGATACAAGTTTGCTAACGGCGGCAATCAGGAAACCGACCCAAGCTCCGAAAGTAAGCGACCAGCACAAGCCTTGCACAAGCGCGGTCAATGACGTGGCTGGCGACGTGGTGAACATCGCGATTAGCGCGTGCGTGGCGGTCAGCGGCGTAAATGCCAGAAGCCAACACCCCAAAAAGATGATGCCGCCGACAATGGCCCCGACAATAGTACTTCGGAAAATCGGGGTCTGGCTGACTACAAGCGCGTTAGTATCTCCATTGGACATGATATGCTCCTTTCAGGAACAGATAGTCGGACGAAAAAATGACCTCTTCCATACGTAGTTGTCCGCAATCGGCTTCACGGACTCACAACCGAACCATGCGCAATCTCAAGGCATTGGTGATGACGCTTACGGAAGACAAGGCCATCGCGGCCGCCGCGATGGCTGGCGAGAGCATCCAGCCAAAGGCCGGATAAAGCGCGCCTGCGGCGATCGGAATGCCAGCAACATTGTATGCGAAGGCAAAGACCAGGTTTTGGCGGATATTGCGCATCACCGCACGAGACAGGCGCCGCGCGCGCAAGATGCCGTTGAGGTCGCCTTGCAGCAAGGTCACGCCCGCGCTCTCGATAGCAACATCAGCGCCGGCTCCCATGGCAATGCCAACCTCGGCTGCGGCAAGGGCTGGCGCATCGTTGACACCGTCACCGGCCATGGCGACGCTGCGGCCCTCGGCACGGAACTTCTGGACCACGCTTGCCTTTTCCTCGGGTAGGACCTCGGCCTCGACATCGTCGATGCCGAGACGGGCCGCAACGGCCAGCGCGGTGGTACGATTGTCGCCGGTCATCATTATGATGCGGATGCCATCGGCCTTCAGCTCCCGGATCGCCTGAGCCGATGTTTCCTTGATCGGATCGGCAATGCCCAGAAGTCCGGCGAGCTTACCATCGACACTGGCAAAGATTGCGGTCGCGCCCTCGGCGCGCATTGCTTCGGCTTCGTCGTTGAGGCTGGTTGTGTCGATCTTCTGCTCAGCCATGAAGCGCGGGCCGCCAAGCAGGATATGCTTGCCCGACACCGTGCCGGTCACGCCGCGACCGACAGGAGAATCAAAATCGCTCGCTTGCTCCAGCACCAACTTGCGGTCTTGCGCTGCCCGCAGAATGGCATCGGCCAGCGGGTGTTCGCTCCCGCGCTCAAGGCTGGCGGCGAGGCGCAGGATCTCGTTCTCGTCCCATCCGATGGCGGCGCGGATGCCGGTGACCGCAGGACGCCCTTCGGTCAGCGTCCCGGTCTTGTCGACGATTAGCGTGTCGATCTTCTCGAGCCGCTCCAGTGCTTCGGCATTCTTGATCAGAACGCCAGCTTGCGCGCCGCGTCCAACGCCGACCATGATCGACATCGGTGTGGCGAGACCCAGTGCGCAGGGGCAGGCGATTATCAGCACCGAGACGGCAGCGACTAGCGCATAGGTTAGACGTGGGTCCGGACCGAACAGCGCCCATGCAGCAGCGGCGACCAGTGCAACCGCGATCACCACCGGCACGAACCAGCCAGAGACCTGATCGGCCATGCGCTGGATCGGGGCACGACTGCGCTGCGCCTCAGCCACCATCTGGACGATGCGCGCAAGTAGCGTCTCGGCTCCGACCTTCTCGGCGACCATGACGAAGCTGCCGGTCTTGTTGATAGATCCGGCGATAACCTTGGCCCCAGCCTCCTTTGTGACCGGCATGGACTCGCCGGTGACCAGCGATTCATCGATCGAGACCCGTCCTTCGGCGATCACGCCGTCGACAGGCACCTTCTCCCCAGGGCGGACGCGCAGATGGTCGCCCGCAATGATCAGATCGAGCGTGACTTCCTCGTCCTGACCATCGGCAGTAACCCTGCGCGCGGTCTTGGGCGCGAGGTCGAGCAGCGCCTTGATCGCGCCTGAGGTGCGCTCACGCGCGCGCAACTCCAGAACCTGCCCTAGCAAGACGAGCACGGTGATGACGGCGGCTGCCTCGAAATAGACCGGCACAGTACCCATTGCGTCACGGAACGCGGGCGGGAACAGCGACGGTGCGAAATGGGCGACGAGGCTGTAGAGATAGGCGACGCCCACACCCATGGCGATCAGCGTGAACATGTTGAGATGGCGCGACTTGAGCGAAGCCCATCCCCGCGTGAAGAACGGCCAGCCCGCCCACAGCACAACCGGCGTCGCCAAGACAAACTGAATCCAGTTCGATGTCAGTTTGCCGACGAACATCATAAGGCCGGTAAGGTGCCCGCCCATCTCCAGCGCGAAGACCGGCAGCGTCAAAACGAGCGCGACCCAGAAGCGGCGGGTCATGTCGGCCAGTTCTGCGCTCGGACCCGTGTCGAGCGTCGCCGTTGCGGGCTCAAGGGCCATCCCGCAGATCGGGCAGGAACCGGGACCGACCTGACGCACCTCGGGATGCATCGGGCAGGTATAGATGACGTCGCTGGCGCTGGCCGGCATCGGCGGCGCAGCTTTCTTGACCAGATATTGCTCCGGGCTTGCAACAAACTTGGCCCGGCATCCGGCGCTGCAGAAATGATAGTCCTGACCCGCATGAGTGGCGTGGTGCTCGGTCGCCGACCGGTCGACCTTCATACCGCAAACCGGGTCAGTCACGTTGGCTGTGCCGCCTGCCTTCGCCCCGTCGCCGCCGCCGCCGCAGCTAGCGCCATGGTGATGCGCCTTGTGATCAGTCGATGCCATATGGGTTCTCCTTCAACGCACCATCATGTGGGGTCTGACCGTATGTCAGGATCAAGCGACTATTTTGTCTGTAGCAAGGAAAACTGCTCAACCTGAGCTTCGGGCCCGCCAATTTGGAAAGAAACTGCCCGTGCGCGCCATATAGCTGCGATAGGCATCACCATATTCGGCAATCGCGTCCTTTTCTTCATGCCGGGCGAGGCGGACATACATGACGACCAGAACCGGATACATGGCCAGCGTCAGCAGCGTTGGCCATTGCACCAGAAATCCGGTCAGGATCAGGATGAATCCGACATATTGCGGGTGCCGCAGCCGCTTGTAGATGCCAGTGGTCGCCATTGCGCGGTGTTGCTGCGCTGCATGGAGCACGGCCCAGCCCACCGAAATCATCCAGAAGCCGCCGCCAATCAGGACAAAACTGGCGATGTGAAATGGGCCGAAGTGGGGGTTGACCCGCCACCCGAACATCATCTCGAGCAGATGACCGGCGTCATGCGAGAACCAGTTGACGCTGGGAAAGTGCGACTGGAGCCACCCAGAGAACAGGTAGATGGTGAGTGGAAAGCCATACATTTCGGCAAAGAGGGCGACGAGAAAGGCGCTGAACGCGCTGAAGCTGCGCCAGTCCCTTGCCGACTGCGGCTTGAAGAAGCTCAGAGCGAACAGGATGAACAGCACTGAGTTGACAAAAGCGAGGCCCCACAGACCGAAGCCCTGCATGTCATGCGTTCCCATTGCGTCCTCCTTCTTCGGATTCTGGTATCAGCGGCCCTCCGGCCGGTGGCATCCCATGCCCGCGGCCGTGATTGTGGCCGTGGTGCATGAACAGATGCATGATCGGGCAGGACAGGAAGAGCAGGAGCGGCAGCGCGCTCAGGACATGGGCGGCGTGCTCAGTGAAGAGATAATAGCCAGCGACAATGGCGAAGCCGAGGAAAACGAGCTTCGCTCCGACTGGCATATTGCCGCGGGTATGTGCTTCATAGTCCGTCATGTTCGGTTCCCTCCCGAGTATTCAGGTCTCCCGGCCGAACTGCCGGGAGAGGACAGCTCAAGGTGTGAGGCTCGGTCAATGGATCTTGACCATGCCGGCTCGCTTGATGTTGTTGAATGAATCAGTTTGATGGCAACTGAAGCATTGATCGACCCGAGCTTTGTGTTCGCCGGAGATCGGCCTGTCCATCATTTCGAAATGCATCATGTAGTGGCTCGGGGGGGCCTTGTGGCACTGCGAACATTCGGTCGACCGCGGGCTTGGATGTAAATAGCCCGATATCTTCCAACTGGTCGTCAAGTGGCAGCTTGCACAGTCTTTGCCGAAAAAGCCTTTGTGCCGGTCACGGGGCGCATGGCACGACTGGCAATCGAGGCTCGCTGCTGCGCCGCCTTGTCGTCGCGCGATCTCTTCAAGAAGTTGATGATCTATACGAACAGGACGGACGGTGACTCCCTGATGCTCGATATGGCAACCCGCGCATTCGCCAATTTTTGCATGAAACGCTGTCGAAGGCTTCATCAGTAATGCCGGCGCCCAAGCGTGGCAGGAGATGCAGCTTTGCGCCTTCACGCCGCGGTTGGGCGTGTGGCAGCTCTCGCATTTGTTCTCGAGAAAGGCATGGGCTTTTGAGAGGGGTCCAGGCTTGACCGCCGATACCCATTGCGGAACTGCTGCGCTGTCCGAACGATAGACGCTGACCGGGATCGCGATCGCCGCAAACAGGGCGATGGCACCCAAGGCGAGATAGAACAGGCTGCTCGGCTTCATGGGAGCCACCGCAGGCCGAAATAGACGCTGCTCCAGATATGCATCGCCAAGAGCCCGTACATCGCGATTGCGGCGCCGATATGGAGCACCAGCCAGCGCGAAAGAGTGCGTTTGATCGCGTCGCGGGCCATGATGGCGAATTCCAGGTCCGATATTGCACCAACCAGATGACCCAAGGGCAGTCCCGCCGGACCGCTAGCGGGCAGGCCAGGGGGTTGCCTCGCCGCGGCGAGCGCGAAGGCGTCGAACCGATCGCGCAAGAGCTTCAGTTCGTGTTGTTGCAGCCTCAGTTCCTGTCCCACCTGGGACAGATAGTACCGGCCGATAAATCCAGTGAACACGACGATCGGCATGGTGACGACGAGCGCCACGCCCAGCGGGCTCTCGAACTTGTGGCCGGAGTGGATTATCCCGAGCACCGCCCCGATGCTTCCGGCATAAGCATGGAAGCTCATCAACCCGCTGAGCGAGACCCGTCCAGTCAGGCGCTCCTTGAGCCGGGGCTGGTGCTTGACCGCGGTGTAAAGCAGCAACAGGAGGAAGAGCGCCGCCGCCACAATTCCGATGACGCTGCCGGTCAGGCTGCCCGGGAACCGCGGCGCGGTATGAATGACAAATGCCGACACGAGTAGTGCCAGTGTCCCGATCAGCCCGCCAATCGTAACTTTCTCGGTCTCGGTCATCTCAAGCATCCACCGCCAGGTTCCCAGTGGACTTCGCCTGGCAGGCAAGAATTATCCCCGACGCCTTCTCGTCAGCCGACAGAGCATCTTCAACTTCCATCGTCACCGTGCCCTCGGTAAGCGGCACCTTGCAGCGCCCGCAGGTCCCGACCCGGCATTCGAAGTCAATCACGACGCCGATCGCCTCGGCAGCTTCGAGCACGGACTGGTCCGGCGCTAGGCGTCCGGACTTTCCAGACTTGGAAAAGTTGATGGTCGCCTGCGCCGAAGGTGGTGCCGCATCACCGTCAGCCGCAACTACGGGCAGAGCCGGTGGCTCGTCTTCGGGTTCCTTGTCAGGAACGGGGCCACCTTTGGGCGGCGCGAAGTCCTCGGTCTTGACCTGGTCCGGCGGGACCTGGAGCTCCGCCAGGGCCGCCTTGACCGCGTCCATCATGGGCGGCGGGCCGCAAAGATGAATGCGGCGTTTCGCGATATCGTCGACACAACCGGCGATGAAGTCCGCCGTGATGAAGCCGACCGGGCCTGTCCAGTCGGTACCCTCGGCCGACGAGACGATCGACAGGATGGTGACGTTCGGGTGCCGCTTCGCAAGGAACGCGCACTCTTCGCGGAAGATCAGGTCAGCGGTTGTCCGCACACCGTAGATGAGGTGAATTTCGTGCGCGTAGGACCGATCCGTAAGGTATCGCAGCACGCTCATCATCGGCGTGATTCCGACCCCGCCGGCGATCAGGACGATACCGTCGGCTTCCTTGCCGGTGAAGAAGAAGTTCCCCGCCGGCGCACTTATCTCAAGCAGGTCGCCAGTTTCGGCATGATCATGAAGATGGCGGGATTCCAGGCCCTGGTCCTCCCGCTTCACGGTAAGCTCGATATAGTCGCGCTGGGTTGGCGAGGAGGAGATCGTATATGACCGGCGCACCTTTTGGCCGTCGACCTCCGACGTGATCGTGGCATATTGCCCCGGCAGGAAGCTGAACGGAATGGACCCGCCATTCAGCTCCGTCAGCCGGAAAGTCTTCACGGTAGGCGTTTCCTGGAAGATCGCCTTGATCCGTAAGATGCCCTTCCAGGGCTTTTGCGTTGTCATACCCGGCGCGGTTGGCGCGGTGGTTGGCGATACCGGGCCCACTGCACTGCCGGCAGCGGGAGTCGCCGAAGTCAAACGCTCGACAAGACTGGCGACACGACGGCGACGAGCCCGCCATGATATCAGCGCTGCGACGACGGCTGCGGCAAGTATCGCCATAGCCGTCACGTGCCACCAGGACAGACTAGCGAGATCGCCTTGCGCGGTCATCTGCTTGTCTCCAGCAATCGCCGTCTCGCGCTTGAACCAGTTGAGCGCCATTTCCCGGGGCGGGCGCCCCTCGGCGAGCCCCTGGAGTACCCCCGATCCGCTCTCCGCGAGCGCCAGACTTTCGCGCGCGTCGGCTATTGCATCGGTAGTGGCAGCAGAATCCTTCATCGCCATTGCATGGTGGATACGCGTCTGCTGTGCGGACAGCGCGACCATCCCGGAATTTAAGCGTTGGAGAGCCTGGGGCCGCACCGCCCGGCGCGCCTCATCGGTCAGGACAGGCCATTCCATCAGTGAAGTATAAAAGGGCTTCGGACCGCTCATGCCGCAGCAACCAGCTGCTCCTCCGGCAGTCGCACCGGAAGGTGCCATCATGCCTTTCATCATTTGAGCCATCGCGCCGCCGGGTGCAGGGCTGGTCGTGCTATTTGGCTTCGGCATCGCCGCTCCGGCCGAAGACACCGCCTTTGGCGGACTATCGGCCGCGACAGGATGATGCTCTGCGTGGTCAACTGCTGCATCCTGAGCCAAAAGCGGCCCAGGCGCACAGATGGTGACCATCAAGCTCAGAACCCTCGTCAGCCGTTGACTGCTGCCGAAATGTGCTCGGGTCAGTTGGTTGGATCGGCCCGGCAACTCCCAGCTCCTTTTCGTCCATTTGCCTGCTTGCAGAGCACAGATTGCTCGAATTGAAATGATCCGTAGGGCAATGATCACCTTTGGTAAGGCGATCCGCACACCGGTTCTATTCTGCAAGGTTGTCGGGACTCTCCTGAGTGGTGACACAGATCGCAGGTCTGGTGCGGTGCCATGTCCGGTTTCGCATGGAGATCGGCGGGTGGAAGTCATCCCACCCGCCGATCTGCGATCAGCTCACATGTCCTTCATCGGTGCCGTTGCCGGGCTGTCAGTGGCAGCTGGCGTTCCGCCGGGACCCATCGGGCCTATCTGATCACCTCGGCGCATCGAATCGTGGTCCATGTCCTGGCGGTGGCGCTCTGCCATATCGTCTGCCATGCCGGGGCCATGCCTACGATCCGCCTCGCTCGTATCGTCTCCACTGGTATTCGCAGTTGACGCGTCAGAGGCTGCCGAACCATCGGTCGATGCGGATGCAGCAGGAGCGGTAGCAGAGTCGGTGACTTTCTTGTCACATCCGCCTAGCAAACCGGGCAAGGCTACTGCGCTCAATGCGGATGCAATAATCTTCGTAGATATTTTCATGACGTTCTCTCCTTGTGGAAATGAGGAGCCGCCGAGTTGAGGCAGTAAACTGCTGCCAGCTTCGGCGGCTCTATGGTTACTAATGCTTGAGTATCTGCCGACAGCGGGAATGCGACAGATTCATCGGGTTCATTCCATTCCGTTTGAATTCCCCATGGTCGTGTTTATAATCAACGCCCATCCTGCTTTCCATCTTTCGGCAACTTTCGAGTTCTGCACTCGTCGGTGGAATGGTTGCACAGGCACCAACCAAGGTGGCGGGCAAGAGACCCAAGATCATCGCATATTTCATGTTAGATTCCTTTCTGTTTCAGAGTAGCAGTTGTCCTCTCCAACCTCAGTTTTCTTTTCTTGCTTCGTCCCCCGATGCGCCGTGGTCCCCGTTTGAGAGAAAGGCGAGGATGGGACAGGCATCCGTCGCAGCATCCTGCGGACACGCGTCCGCCAATGGCTGCAGGATGTCCCGAATGCGGTTGAGCCGCGCGACCTTGCGCTCGGCTTGGCTGAGTTTGACCAAGGTCACGGCGAGAATATCCGAGGCCTTGGCATGATCGTTCGCCTGAAGTTCGAGCAGCGACTTTGTTTCGGCCAAGGTAAAATCGAGCGACTGGGCCGCGCGTATTGATATCATCCGATCGACATCCGACTGGTCGTAGAGCCGGTATCCTGAACTTGTGCGCTCTGGCGGAGACAGCAAGCCTGTGCGCTCATAATAGCGAACGGTATCCCTGGGAATGTTGGCAGCCCGCGCCAATTCACCAATTTTGAACCGAGACATAGCAGCCCTCATCCTAAGGATAGCCCTAGGACCATGGTCCTAGGTCGAGAAAGAATTCCAGCGAGCCCTCTTCCGGATTTGCTCCGGTTTTCTAGAGAACACGCCGAGCCGAAACACACGTTAAACCGGCATTGAGACCGCGAACTCCGCCATGTCCGCGCGCTTCCGCTCAGCGTCGTTTGTTGCGACGAAGCTCGACGATGTTGTGCAAGGCTGGTGCGCCATCAACTACACTGACATGGGCGAAGTGAGTGTCATACACATGATCGATACGGACGTGACCAGTGCGTTCACGATGGTAAGTGGGGCCAGCGCCCTTGCCACCGGGGTTAGGATGGATGATGGTGCGGTACACGTCGAGAACCTGCCCAACGGTCGCGCCATCGTCACTGCCGATGCAAACAACTTTGCCACTAGCATCTTCAGCGACAATTGATCCCCGCATAAACCACGAGTGGCCAATTCCAGCGGCGGCTGCAGGAACGGCAGCCAGCATGGCGATGCTGGCGATGGCGAAAGAAATCTTGGTCTTGAGCTTCATTTTCGGTGTCCTTTCCGGATTATCAACCGCCAAGGGGTCTGGCGGGGAAGAACCTGCTCTTCGTCCTTGAGACTATGGACCTTACTCACGGATCAATATCCGTAATGTTCCGGAACTAGCACAACCGCATTGGTAGGTGATTTCTAGCGGTTTGATCATGGCAATCACCGTCCGCCAGCCCGGCTAGGACATGCCCGCCCCGAAGCGGGAACCCTGGATAAGGATCCCGTCAAGCAGGGCGAAGTCGATTGCCCGGGCCTTGCCCTGATCTCACCTACAAGCCCGATGCCGGCGGGGCGAGTAGCCCAAGCCAAGCAACGAGGCCGAGCACGGTCAGCCCGCACGCGCTTTCCAATGCGAGACTGCGCCGCAAGGCTCGCAGCGCAACTCCTATGTCGCTAGTCGCCAGGGCGAGGGCGAGCACTGGAGTGTGATAAAGCCGGTTGGTGCCCGCCAGGACGAGCATCAGCCCGAATAACGCAAGTTTGGCGATCAACAGCTGTCCATAAAGCGTGGTAAACAGGGTGCCGAGGTTCGCAGGGCCGACAAGCGCCCAACTGTTGGCAAGGCCAGATGCCATCAGTGCGGCGACCACTGCCGATCCGATCGCGCCGAAGCCTTGCAATGCCCTATGCAGGAGGAACACACGAGTTGGAGTCTGCTGCATAGCAGGCGCGTATAGCAAGAGCATCAGTGCCAGGAGAGCACCGAGCCAGACACCCGCTGCCCAAAGATGGATGATATCTGCGCCTAAATGAACCCACCCGGCCAGGCCCCCATCCGCAGAGCCATGCCCGGTCCACGCAAGGGTGGCCAAGGCGATCGCGCCAAAAATCGACAACAGCCAAAGTACAAGCGTTGGCTGGCGCCACAATGAGACCGCACAGAGACCGCTGACCAGAAGTGTTGCCAGTCGAATTTGCCATGCCGTGCCGATCGACGTCCCGGTTATCAGCATGGCTAAAGTCGAACGATCCACTTCGCCCAGGCGCACGCCAGACATGGAGTCGGCCAGAACCAACATGGCAATAGCAGATAGCACGATCCCGATGATCACACAGGGAACCAGAAGCGACTTAAATGGCAGCACCGAACCAGTTTCCCTCTCGGCCCCGCGAAGAGCATAGAGACCGAACAGCGGAAGGCCAAAGAGAACCATCAAGTCGAGATAGAGCCCCAGCCGGACAGCAATTGTTACCGTGTCCGGCATCGAATCACCGCACCTTGAAGGTATAACTTCCTTGGATTCGGTGCGTGTCGGCCGACACAACATGGTAATCCAACTTGTAGGTTCCCCTTGCTAGCGGAAGGGCAAGTGTAGCCACGAGGGTCTTCCCGTCAGGTGCCAACGTTGCGGTAACTCCGCCGATCTTCATGGGCCGCATCTTCATTCCGGGCATCTCGGTCATGATGAGATCGATACCTGAAAACTGGCCGACGAGGCTCTCCGAGAAGGTCAGCTGAATTCGGGTGGGCGCGGCCACCGTGGCGTTGGCGGCGGGCGACGCTATTGTCAGGCGCGGATGTGCAATCGCGGCACTGGCCGAGAAACCCGAAACCGTGAGCGCGAGGGCAAAGGCTGCTTTCCGAAACATCTCATTCTCCAAATTTTGCGGACGCTACCGCCTTCTTTAATGTTTACGCGCGCCGAAGCATGGCCCCTCATGGCGAGGGTAAAAAAGTCCGACTTGATCGACAAGCGCTGCGATGAGTGTCAGAAAAAACGAAAAATTTGAGGGTTACGCTGCCGCGGCGCGTATTCGCTTATAGGCAGCTATATCTCAGGTTCGGTGTGATAGGTCCATCGAGCTTTGGCCTCTAGGTGCGACTGAACGGGCAATGTTGACATAGCCCTTGAGGATGGGAGTACAGGCAATGACGAATGATCTTGATGTTCTGCTCCGCCGTTGGCGCGATGAGCCGCTTCATCCTGGGCTTGAGGGACTTGACGAAAAAGTCTTCAGCAAACTGGCGTCGATCCAGTACTTCTCTCCTGAAACACTTTGGCGGGCGGGCACGTTTGCCGCAGTCGGCGCGGCGCTGCTGGGCATCATGAGTAACACAGTTGTGCCGCAGACGGCGCCGCATTCACCTTTGACCTCGTTCGCAACAGCCAATCCGCTCGCGCCGTCAACGCTGCTCCTGGGTGCCCGATGAATACGCGAGCACTATTCCTGATCGTGCTGGCTGGATTTATCGGCGCGCTCGGCGGCGTAGTTGTTGGACGGCAATTCTCCACGCCGCCCGAGGCAGGCGCGGAATTGCATCGGCTCTTGCACCGGGAATTGGAACTCGACGCGCGTCAGAATGTGCAGATTGAGATGCTTGAGCGACAATTCTCAGTCAAGATGCAAGCCCTGCAACTTGAGATGCGGGCCAACAATGCCCGGCTCGCCACGGCGATTGAGGCCGAGCACGGCAACGGCCCTCGTGTAGTCGCGGCGATCACCAAAACTCACGAGGCCATGGGCGAGCTGCAAATAGAAACGCTGGGTCATATCTTCGCGATGCGAAAGGTGCTTCGTCCAGATCAGGCGGAAAAATTTGATCGTGCCGTTGTCCATGCGTTGACCGACGAAGTGCGGTGAGCATCGACTTCACGGCCTGTTCGGACGGAGAACTTGCTGCACTGACTCTTGCGGGTCGCCAAGGGGCCTTTGCTGAGATCATGGAACGACATCGCAAGCCGATTTATCGGCTGGTCCGCGGATTGGTTAGCGATAGCGAGGAAGCGCTCGATCTAACGCAGGACTGCTTTGTTTCGACCTATGCAAATCTTCGAACATATGACGGGACCCGGCCAATGCGTGCATGGCTGTCGCGTATCGCAATCAACAAATGTCGCGATTGGCGCCGCCGGCGAGTAGTGCGGCAATTCTTTTCCGGGAATGGAGCCTACAGCGACGAGGTAGTGAATGCCATTCCCGATGATGCGCCCTCAGCCTATCAGGCCCTGGCGGCAAAGCGCGAACTCGACCGCCTGACCACCGCAATCGAGCGACTTCCTGCATCGCTTCGGGAGGTGCTTCTGCTGCGTACTGTGGAAGGATTAAGTCAGGCCGATACAGCTGCGGTCCTGTCAGTCAGTCGCAAAGCAGTCGAGACGCGTTTGCATCGTGCCCGCGTCTGTCTTGCAGGGTTTCTTGCGGAGAGGTGAGGGGAATCCCGTATTAGTGCGTAATACTGTTACGAGTAACCCGCGTTGCTCGACTTGGGACACATCGTCGGAATCGATCGAGAGGAATGACATGAGCCTGGCACTTAATCGCCGTGCCTTTATTCGCGACGCTACCTTGGCTGGTGGCGGCCTTGCAGCCTCTGCCTGGTTCCCGGCTTGGGCCCAACCGGTATCTGCCGGCATAGTCAGGCCGCTTCCGACCCTTGCTGGCAATGATATTGCGTTGCGCATTGCACACCAGATGATGATGATCGATGGCCGCGAAAGCCATGCCATCGGGATCAACGGCACCGTGCCTGCGCCGCTGATCCGGTTGCGTGAGGGCCAGACGGTTCGCCTGACCGTAACCAACGACCTTGATGAAGACAGCTCGATCCACTGGCACGGTCTGCTGGTACCCTTCCAGTTTGACGGCGTGCCGGGGGTCAGTTTCCCGGGCATCAAGCCGCGAAGCACCTTCGTGTACGAATTTCCCATCATTCAGGCAGGCACATACTGGTACCACAGCCACTCGGGCCTGCAGGAGCAGTCAGGTCACTACGGTCCCATCGTGATCGACCCCGCCGGGGACGATCCGATCCAATCCGACCGCGAGCATGTCGTGGTATTGTCCGACCATAGCCCGATGCATCCGCACACCATCTATCGCAAACTCAAGCAGGTCGGCGGCGGCTATTTCAATTACCAGCGGCAGACGCTGAGCGGCCTCCTCGCTGGAGAAGATCAGCCGCTGAAAGAACGACTGGACTGGGCCAAGATGCGGATGGACCCCGCCGACATCTCGGATATCACCGGATCGACGTACACCTATCTGGTCAACGGTCACGGTCCGAAGGATAACTGGACCGCCCTGTTCCGGCCGGGCGAGCGCGTACGCCTGCGCTTCGTCAACGCCTCGGCTATGACCACGTTCAATGTCCGTATTCCGGGGCTGAAGTTGACGGTCGTCCAGGCCGACGGCCTGAACGTCAAGCCGGTCGAAGTCGACGAGTTCCAGATCGGGGTGGCCGAGACATACGATGTGATTGTCACACCCATCGACGAACGCGCCTATACGCTTGTAGGAGAAGCCGTCGATCGCTCGGGTATGGCCCGGGCCACGCTTGCACCGCGCGAGGGCATGGCCGCTGAAGTGCCGGCGCTGCGCAAGCGGCCCCTGGCCACGATGAAGGACATGGGCATGGATATGAGCAGCATGGAGCCTGGGGCACCAGCGACAGCGCCAGCGATGCCGGGCATGGACCAGGCTACCTCGGGCCCTGATGTGTCTGCCAGCACCGCCGGCGGTATGGCCGGGACGGACATGGCATCTGGTGCGGTCATGCCCGGCATGGACCATGGGACCGGGGCTACCACGAGTCCGGACGCGTCGGCGATCGGAGCCATGGCCGGAATGGCTATGGGCGCGATGAGCATGCGCGACCCGGCCAATGCTCCCCAAGTCAAGATGGGCCCGGGCGTGCAGACAATCTCGCCGATGCCGGCTGATCGAACCGGAGAACCCGGGCAGGGCCTGGAGGATGCCGGTCACCGGGTGCTGGTCTACCGAGACCTAATGGCCATGGAGCGAAATCCCGATGTCCGCGCGCCGGACCGGGCCATGGAGATTCATCTGACCGGTAACATGGAAAGCTACATGTGGTCGTTCGATGGCGTGAAGATGAGCGACAAGCGCGAACCCATTCCATTTCTCGAAAACGAACGCGTTCGGGTGACGCTGGTGAATGACACCATGATGGCGCACCCCATTCATTTGCATGGACACTTTTTCGAGCTCGTCACGGGTCACGGCGAATACGCGCCGCGCAAGCACACGGTGAATGTGGCTCCCGGCGGCAAGGTGACCTTCGACTTTACTGCGGATGCTGTCGGCGACTGGGCGTTCCACTGCCACATGCTCTATCACATGCATGCCGGGATGATGCGGGTAGTCTCGGTCCGGCCGCGAGGGGAAGCCTGATGCGCGCGCTTTTCCTCATGCTTGGCGCTTCGGCGCTGACGGTGATTTCTCCCGCACCGGCGCAAGCGCAGCCGATGGCCAATATGCCGGGCATGGAGGTGCCGCGCGCATCGCCGCCGCCCCCGCGCAAGCCTGCGAAGAAGGCAACCCGGCCCGCGCCGCGCAATCTGGCCGCAAGGCCTCGTGCACGGCCGGCCCAGGTTCCGACCACCCGCCCGGCACCGCCTATCCGCGCGCCTTCAGAGCGCAGCGGTAAGGCCCCGGGCGCGTCGAAAAGCGCTGCGCAGGAAGGTAAGTCGGCGGCTCCTGCTGCACAAGATCATTCCGGCCACGATATGTCGAGCATGCCCGGCGAGACGATGCCGGATAACACCGCCAGTGCGCCAGCCCGCGACATGTCCGGCATGGACATGTCGCAGCAGGATAACTCCATGTCCAAGGACCAAGAAATGACGGCTATGCCGGGGAGGTCCGATCACGGAAGCGGGGGAACGAGCCTTGCCCCCGGCAACGCCCCCGCGCCTGCGCCACCATCCGATCATTATGCCGATCGTGTATTTGGCCCTGGCGCAATGGCCGATTCCCGGACTCGTCTGCATAAGGCACACGGCGGCACCAAGACCTCGTTTGTGTCTCTGAATGTCGCCGAATACCAGTTCCGCAATGGTGAGGACGGCTACCGTTGGGACGGGGAGGCCTGGTTTGGCGGCGATATCAACCGGCTCACGATCAAGAGTGAGGGTGAGGGCCTGATCAAGGGCGGGAACATCTTCATGGAAACCGCCGAGGTTCAGGCACTCTACAGCCGCGCGATCGATCCCTACTGGAACCTGCAGGCCGGTGTTCGGTATGATTTCAAACCAGATCCTTCACGGACTTATGCAACGCTCGGCATCGAGGGGGTCGCAACCTATTGGTTTGAAACCGAAGCAGCGATTTTCCTGTCCAACAAGGGTGAGGTCCTAGGCCGCATTGAGGGCTACTATGATCAGCGAATTACCCAAAAGCTGATTCTTCAACCCCGGGTCGAGATCAACTTGTCGGCGCAGGATGTCCCGGAAACCCGCATCGGGGCCGGTATCTCCAATGCCGAATTTGGTGTGCGACTGCGGTACGAATTGAAGCGCGAGTTCGCGCCCTACATCGGGATATCCTACGATCGCCGCATGGGTCGAACGGCCGATTACGCTAGGGCAGACGGTGAGAATGTCTCGGCGACAAGTTTCGTCATTGGCGTTCGGACCTGGTTCTGAGCACCGTCCGTCATCGCTTCCATGTCAGGGCGAGCCGCATCCATCGCCGGCTCGCCCTGATCATTGGTCTCCAATTGCTGCTATGGTTTGCAAGCGGTCTGCTGATGAGCATCCTGCCGATTGAACGTGTGCGGGGAGATCATCTCGTCGATCGGTCGGCACCGCAACTTACCATCGGTCGTGATCACACATCCATCGACAAGATCCTGCATTCATTGGGCAGTCCGGTACGTGAAGTGCGCTTGCGCAGTTTGCTCGACAGGGATGTGGTTGAAGTTGAGGCTGCCGATGGTACCGAACAACTCTTAGACGCGCACAGCGGTCAGCGCATTTCTCCGCTTGGCGAGCGATCGGTCCGGATGATCGCCACACGGGCCTATCGCGGCGAAGGAAAACAGCCCCCCAAGGCTGCACGCATCGATGCGGCGTCGACCGAATATCGGGGACCGCTTCCGGCCTGGCAGCTGGCTTTTACGGATAAAGAATCGACGCGGATCTATGTGGTGGCAAACACCGGAAGGATTACTGCCGTCCGAAATGGAACGTGGCGGCTCTATGATTTTTTTTGGGGCCTCCACATCATGGATTGGAAGAACCACGAGGACTTCAACACACCCTGGCTAATGGCCTTTGCATCTGGCGGACTGATTCTGGCTATCTGTGGGACCATGTTGCTTTATTTTCGTTGGCCACGAAAGCGTCGCCGGACCAAGTCGCATTGAAGTTGACGGTCTACCTATCAACACGAAGGGTATGCCGCGACTTTTTCTTCCGCTGATTTCGCTGAACATCGGTATCCGTAACTAACCGGATACCGATGTTCAGCGCAACGCTGCATCGTCGAGATGAACCAGACACCGGGCCGAGGACAATCTTGGCCACTGGGCGACCAGAGGAGCACCGACGTGAGTAAGTTTTTCAATCGTAATATCGTTACCCTAATTTTTGCAGCCCTTGTTGCATTCACCGCGGGTTACGCCGTCGCAGACGAAGCTCCGCCGGTGCCAACGCGCGTGCAACAGTCGCCACAGGTGTCGGCGCAAAATGCGAGCGGGTCCAACCCGTGTGGCCCAGCGACCCAGGCAGCGTACGAGGAAGGTATGCGCCATGGCGGACGCGACATGCACGGCAAGATGATGGATGACCATCAGATGGGTGCGAGTGGTTCGCGGGGCATGCCTATGGGGTCGCCCGGCATGCCGATGGGATCGAACGGGAAGCCAATGGGCCCAGGTGGGATGCAATCCGAATGCGGCGGAAAGCCTGGCTGTTCGAAAGGCATGCCCAAGGGAACAACCGGCGATAGCGGATCGATGGCGCCGAATTCCGGCAATTCTCCGATGCCGATGGGACACATGTGAAAGCCAGCCAATACTGCGCGGGTCGCAGCCACATTTGCATCTGCAGCGCGTTGGCGCCCTAAGCAGGGGATAAATTCACGTGACTCGAAGAGGGAGGGATATATGCTCGATCGTCGCTCGGTAATAGGTTTGGGTGCAGCGCTGGCGGGAATGGCTCTGGCCACATCGGCGGCGGCTGAAGCTACCGCGCCTGAGGGAAGCGCGATGGGGGCGATGACCTCCGATGCGTGCATCGACAAGTGTATCGCTGCCCATCGCCACTGCCTTGAAACTGCTGCAAATGTGATCGGGCAGGATCGCACGACGGATTCGGTCCGCCGCATTGCTATCTTGCTCGATTGCGCCGAACTCTGCCAGGCAACAGCCAATTCGATGCTTCGAAAATCGTCGCAGCACGCGCTGCTTTGCGAAGCTTGCGCCCGCCTCTGCGAAAACTGTGCTGAGGCATGCCTGTCGAAAGACAGCGATGCCGCGATGCGCAGTTGCGCCACTACATGCCGCGACTGCGCCCTTGCCTGCCGCGATATGGCAAGCATGCGGATGTGAGGAGTTTACAGAACCGAAATTGAGTTCGGCTTTTCCGCGTTCTGATGTGACTGGGTTTCAGCAGGCGCATTGGTTGTTCGCTGCGTCGTCGAGCAAGCGGCTGATCGATGCCAGCAACACGTGTTCGCCGAAGGGCTTTTCCAGGACATTGGAAAAGCCGGCAGCAATTGCCCGATCCGCCAGTTCCTGCGAATAGTGCCCCGTAATCAAGATCGCGGGCTTCGTCCAACCTGCAGCGCGCAAGGCTGTCAGCACGGCAATGCCATCGATATCGGGCATGCGGTAATCAACCACGAGGCAATCGCTCTGGTACGCGCCGGGATCGAGCAGCAAGGCCTTGGCCGTCGTGTATGACCGTACCTCGTAGCCTTTTGATCTGAGCAACAGTTGCAGCGAGCGCCGTACGCCGACATCGTCCTCCGAAAGGATAATCCTGCAACCACACACTTTGCCGTGGTTGGTGCTAGAGCGCATATGACCGCGTTGCCTCGTCAATTTGCTTATTGGTATCACGTGGAATGACAAGATGCGGTGGCGGCGTCGTTACGTATTGATCCCAAGGTTTAGGAGGACGCGCCCCGTCAGCCGATTCTAGTCCGATTGCTGTTCGTCGCTGTCGTCGTTTTGCTGGGCGACCGCATCACCTGAACGACCGAGGCCGGCAGCGAACGCAATTCTCAGAACTTCGGACAAACTGATTGCGCCAAGTTTTGTCATCAGGTTCGCGCGGTGGACCTCGACCGTGCGCGCCGAGATACCAAGATCATAGGCAATCGTCTTGTTGGGATAGCCTTTCGCCAACCCTTCGAGCACATCACGCTCCCGGCCAGTCAGACCGGCGATCATCACGGCCGCCTCGTTAGCACGGGCCGAACGGCCATGTGTGTCGTCGAGCCTCGAAAAACCTTCTTCGATGGCCCGGAGCAAAGCCGCTTTTTCGAATGGCTTTTCCAGAAAATCGACCGCACCACAACGCATAGCACGCACCGCGATCGATACGTCGCCATGCCCGGTCAACACGATCACTGGCATGGTAATTCCGCGCTTCGCTAATACGGCCTGAACCTCGAGGCCGTCCATTTCGGGCATGCGAATGTCTAGCAGGATGCAACCTGCCTCCGCTGACCGGGCCGTCTTGAGAAACTCAGCGCCCGACGCATAGATAATCACCTTGAGCCCAATCGTCTTGAGCATGAAACCCACCGACTTGCGGATGGCTTCGTCGTCGTCGACAAGATGAATGATCCTATTAGGAGACATGGTCGTCCCCCACTTGCGCTTGCATTAACGTGAAATGGAAGACCGTGCCGGCACCAGGTGCTTCTTCGACCCAGATCCGTCCGCCATGCGCCTCGACAATAGTGCGGCAAATCGACAGGCCGAGGCCCATGCCATCCGCCTTGCTGGTGACGAAAGTTTCGAACAGTTGGGGGAGAATGCCGGGAGAGATGCCCGGTCCAGTGTCAGCAACGGATATGATAATGGTACCGGCGCTCTTCATTTCGGTCGAGATCACGAGATCACGCACGGCGCAGCCAACCATCGCCTCAACAGCGTTGCGAATGAGATTGACCAGAACCTGCTGGATCTGAACCCGGTCGGCCAGAACCGGCGTTGCGGTCGGATCGAGTTTGAAGAAGGGACGCACGCCCCGCTCGCGAGCACCAACGAGCGCAAGGGCGCTGGCGTCCTCTATCATCTGCGGGAGATCTTCGATGTGCTTTTCTGTATCGCCATGAGCCACAAAGTCGCGAAGCCGCCGAACGATGCTGCCCGCTCGCAACGCCTCCTTTGCCGCCTCATCCAGTGCATCGCGGACGATGTCCAAAGTATTGTTATCGCCCTCAATGAGCAGATCCCGGCTTGCTTCGAGGTAATTTGCGACAGCGGTCAGTGGCTGGTTCAGTTCATGGGCAAGGGTGGACGCCATCGTGTTCATCGCACCAAGCCGTAAGACATGGATCAATTCTGATTGCAGTTCCCTTAGGCGCAATTCATTGTGTTCCCGTTCAGTCAGGTCGCTTATAAAACCGGTAAACAACTTGTGTCCGCGCGCGCGCGCCTCGCCGATGGACAGTTTCATCGGGAAGGTCGTGCCATCCCGCTTCAGCCCCACAACGATGCGCCCGATTCCGATAATTCTGCGCTCACCCGTCTCAAGATAGTGATCGATATAGGTGTCGTGCCTTTCTCGATCGGGCGAGGGCATCAGGCAGCTCACGTTCTGTCCAAGTAATTCCTGTTCGGAATAACCGAACAGCCGCTCCGCGGTTGCGCTGAACGACGTTATCTGCCCCCGTTCATCGATGACAATCATCGCATCGGGGACTGTGTCGAGTATCGATTGCAAGTGCTGTTCTCGCGCCTGGATTGCCCCCTCCGTCGCAGTCTCGTCCGTAATGTCGCGACAGATCCCGCCATATCCCAAGGGCGCGCCCAGTTCATCCTTGAGCGCAGTCAGCGTGATATGAGCAAGAAATTCGGAGCCGTCTCGGCGCACGCGCCAAGCCTCAAATTCAAGCTTCCCGGTCGCCAAAGCCCGACCCAGTTCTTTTGCGGGCTCGTCTTTCTCCACTTCGTCGTGAGGATAGAGAAAAGCGATCGGCCGACCATGCGCTTCCGCCTTGGTCCAGCCGCTCATGTTCTCGAAGCCTGCGCTCCAAAGCGTTACACAGCCGGATGCATCAAGCACAAAGAATCCATAATTGTCCGCAGTGTCGATGAACTGCTCAAGTGCGCCAATATGAGTATGAACAGGCGCGTTCTTATTTCCAGTGCCCATACTAATGCGTTCTCGGGCTCTGGGACGAGGTGTGCGCAAACCACAATGTCACATTGTAATCGCAAGTGCCCCCCGGCATCCCGGCGCGGCCACAAGTAAGACGGTGGGCACGCATCGCTCGAATTTACCCCTAGATAGCCCTCTTACTAGAATACGCGCGAGTTACACGAAGCCCTCGAACAAATCTAAAATAATTTGTCGGAGCCTGACTGCCATCGCCACCACGGCCCAATCAGGCGTCGCGGTGTGAACCTGCTTCCCGTTGCCAGGGCCGCCGGCCCTTTATCTCGAACTCGAGCGAGAAGCTCAGGAAGGTCCGGATCAGTACAATGCCGGCTAAGACTGCGAGGCCCTGGAGGGTGGGCTGGATGGCAATCGTGTTGATGATGTCCGGTGCGACGAGGAATTCGAGACCCAGCAGAATTGCGTCCCCAGGTTCGACCGGAATCCCCCAACGGCCTGCTCGTCGAGCAAACCTTTAAAGACCTGTGCCAGAAACCTAAAAAGCGCTGCGGCGGCCCCGATCACAATCATCCCCGTGCCCGTAACTTCAATGGCGCGAGTGATCCAGTGAATCACATTGATCAGGAGACCATCCATTCACGCAGCCTCCATAAGGTCCAGATCAATTGCGGGGCGCATTACCCAGCCAAGACGCAGTGGCTTCTAGCAATTCCGGCGCCACCGAGAAGCCATTGGTCTCGTGATAGACGGTATTGCTTGTGACGATTTTGCCTGCCCCTGCTTCCAGAAGCGTTGCCATTGCGTCCCCTGCAAACAGGCCGTGGACGCCAAGGCAGATGGGGGCGGTCGCTCCCAACGTCCGTACCAACTTTACTGCTTCAGCCATGGTTTGAGCGCTTGAGACAATATCGTCGATAATCACCGGGATGCGGCCAGCCAGGTCTGCGCTCCCTGAAATCGTAACGGACCGATCGCCGCTGCGTTGCTTGCTGAAGACGCTGAATGGCGCGGCGATCTGGCCAGCGATCTGGGACACCCACTGTTCGCTCTCCTCATCAGGTCCGAAGAGAATCGGGGAGCGGACGTGCGCAGCGATCCACCTGGCAATCGGCCGCGTGGCCGAAATCACCGTCGTGTCGATCGAATATATTTCGCCGAGCGATTTATGTCGGTGAAGGTGAGGGTCACAAGTAACCAGCCAGTCGAACGCGGTGGACAGAATCTGGGCGAAATACGTCGAAGTAACGGCCTCGCCGGCATGAAACGCCTTATCCTGGCGCATGTATGCGAGGTAGGGTGCGACAAGTCCGACCCGGCTCGCGCCCAGCTCGCGTGCAGTTTGGGCTGCAAACAGCAGTGGCAGCAACTTGTCATCCGGTCGATCGAGCGAGCACAGCAGCAAGGCATCCCGGTCCCTGACGGGGGTTAGAAAGCGCACATAGCTCTCGCCGTCCGGAAAACGCCGGGTTTCGAGTTCCCCGGCTTCGAGTTCACCTTGGAAGAGCTCATTGGCGAGGTCGTCGGCGAGGTTCATTTGAAAGGCGATGGGCCTCATGGAGCGCTCACCGTGATCATGTCGCGGTTCGCCCGAATGTAGTCGAGAGCGTAAGCGGCCTCGCCCTGAGTCTCGCTGTGAAGAATGAACAAGGGATCACCCTGCAGCACTTGCTCGCCCAGCCGAACGCACATTTTCAGGCCCGCTGCCGCCGCAACCGGGGCACCTGCGAGTTTGGCAGCACGAGCGACACGGCGATTGTCGATATGTGACACTAATCCGCTATCATCGGCAATGACTGGCTTGCTAAAGGGTGCTGTCGGAGGCTCATGGAAGCCACCTTGTGCCTCACAGATTGCGAGGAATTTTGCTCCTGCTTGACCGCTGTCCAACAGCTCCATCGCGTGTTGCCGTTCGGTCGACAGCGATTTGCCGCTGACCATCGCGAGCAACTGCCCGGCAATGTCGAGCGCTTTGTCCCTCAGGTCTGTGGGCGCTTCGCTTTCCAGGCGGAGGACAGCAAGTACATCACGTGCCTCGAGCGCAGGGCCGATTCCTCGCCCGATCGGCTGGCTCCCATCGGTGAGCGTTGTCCTGACCATCAAACCGAGCCGCAAGCCGACCGCTTCAAGATTTCTCGCAAGCGATTGGCCAGCTTCGTCGCTGCGCACCTTTGCAGTCGGTCCGACCGGGATGTCGATAAGCACATGTGTCGCCCCGGCTGCGAGCTTCTTGGACAAGACCGAAGCAATGAGCTGGGCTTCGCAATCGACGTCGAGCAGTCGTTCAACTCGGATAATCACGTCGTCGGCTGGGCTCAGGCGC
>JANOFN010000018.1:0-67424 GCA_031413655.1 Sphingomonadales bacterium
GCCATGCAGTTCGTGCAGGCCGCGCGTCGCCAGGATATGCCCAGCCAGAAGCGGCGGCACGGTAAAGCCGAAGATGAGTTGCAGCACTTCCGCCCTTCGCATGCCCCGCCAGGTGCGCCGGCGGTACAAGGCCCACAAGGCCAGCGCCAGATGGACGGCCAGGCTGGCGTAAAGCGCCGCCGTCAACGCCGGCGCGCGCCAGAAACTCAGGAAAACACTCCGCCCCGCCTCCATGGCGGAGAGCGAGATCAGCCCCAGGCCGTGATTGGCCAGATGCGTGGCCACATAGGCGAACAGCACCAGGCCGCTGGCCAGCCGCACACGGTGGGCGAGGTTGAAGCGCCCCATGAAATGCCTCAGCCGAAATTCCGGCGCTCGAGTTCGCGCAAGCTGACTTGCGGCCGCGCGCCGATATGGGCAATGGCCTCGGCGGCGCAAAGCGACGCCATGCGCCCGCAGCGTCCGAGGTCCTGGCCCCGCACCAGCCTCCTCGCGCGCAAGCAGCGGCCCCAGCACCAGGATCGAGGCGCGCATCTTGCGCACGATGTCGTACGGCGCGGTGGTGGAGGTGATGCGGCTGGCCGACACCGTCATCACCCGGCCGAAATCCTCGGGCCGGCTGCCGCGGGTGTGGGTGGAGGCGCCCAGCTGGTTCAGCAGATGGCCGAAGGTGTCCACGTCGGCGAGGCGCGGCAGGTTCCTGAGCGTCAGCGGCTCGTCGGTCAGCAGCGCACAGGGCAACAGAGTCAGCGCCGAATTCTTTGCTCCCGAAATCGGGATGGTGCCATTGAGGCGATTGCCGCCGCGAACCAATATCCTGTCCATGAACGGCCTTTAGCGCGTCGTTTGCCAAGGGCAAGCGCCTGGCGCCCCTTGATCTTGCGCATGCGCCTTCCCAGATTTAAGGGAGCCCTCCAAGGAGATACAGCATGAGCGACGCGACCCAGGCCCGAATCGGCGAAATTGTGAACGGCAGTGACGTGGTGCTGTTCATGAAGGGCACGCCATATTTTCCGCAATGCGGCTTTTCGAGCAAGGCGGTTGCGATCCTCGAGCATCTCGATGTCGCGTTTGCCAGCGTCGATGTGCTGCAGGATCCAGAGGTTCGTGTGGGTATCAAGGAATTCTCGGATTGGCCGACGATTCCCCAGCTTTATGTAAAAGGCGAATTTGTCGGCGGATCGGACATCATGATGGAAATGTTCGAAGCGGGCGAGCTTGCCCAGTACGTCGCGGAAAAGGGCGTAGCCAAGGCCACATCCTAGCGGCGTTGATTACCTTGCAGGTAATGGAATTGCCTCACCACATGGCGTAGTCCGGCGTTCGAGGAGAGCGCCCATGCAAGCAGCACCGATCGGCACCCAGCTTCGCGAATGGCGCGCGCGTCGTCGCCTGAGCCAGATGGACCTGGCGCTTGATGCGGATATTTCTACGCGGCATCTGAGCTTTATTGAAACCGGTCGGGCCCGGCCGAGTTCTGACATGGTGCGGCGGCTCGCGGACCGCCTCGACGTTCCGCACCGTGCCCGCAACGCGCTTCTGCTCGCGGCTGGCTATGCGCCCAATTATCAGGAGCGGCCGCTCGATAGCCCCGAAATGGCGGGTGTCCGGACCGTGGTGGATCATATCCTGAAAGGCCATGAGCCATATCCAGCGATTGCCGTCGATCGACACTGGAACATGATTGCCGCGAACGGCGCGATCGGGATTCTGGTCGAGCAGATTGCGCCCGAACTGCTTGCCCCTCCGGTCAATGTGATTCGCCTTGCCCTTCATCCCGAAGGCCTCGCCCCGCAAATCGCCAATTTTGCGGAGTGGCGCAGCCATATACTCGATCGGCTTGATCGCCAGATCGAAGCCAGTGCGGATGCCAGCCTCGTCGCGTTGCTGGCGGAGGTATCGGCCTATCCGTCAAACTATAACGACAATGAAAGCGCGCACGGCAACGCGATTGCGGTGCCGCTGCTGCTTGATACGGTGGTTGGACGGATCGCGTTCGTCACGACAATCACGATCTTCGGTACACCTGTTGATGTGACACTGTCAGAGCTGGCGATCGAGGCCTTTTTCCCGGCAGACGCGAGAAGCGCAGAATTGTTGAGAGCCTTGGCGAATAATTGAGGTTGGGGAGGGTTCCCGGGTGAGGGCGGGTCGGTGCGAGACCAGGGAAGCAACCGACCCGCCACTCTGTAGCGTTGAAACGCTCTGGGGGAACGCTCATAACTATGCAGTGCCCGTGCCAAACCGTGCCAATCCCAGATTTCTGCGGAAGACGGTGGTGAAGGGAAATTAACCTGTTGGGGTTGGTGTAAAAAACTCCGACGGATTTCTCTCAATTGGCGCGTACGCTCAATAGGTCCGCCCGATCAAGATCCGCTCAACGGCCGTCTCGCCGGTAAAGAAACACACCCCATCCGCAGGAACTGCATCGAGAGGCACATTGCGCATCGTCAGCTTCAGCGCTTTCAATTGCTGGACAATCGCTTCGAGCGCCTCGCCGGTGGGCCGCGCCCATTGGACTTCGACCCAGCCGACGACCTTGTCATCGCCTGCATAATGGGCGGCGAGGTCGGTCACGTCGCGGCGGATGCTGGCGACGAGACGGGTCTTGGCCTCGGCGTGGAGCGCAGTCTGAATATCCTCAAGAAGGCTGGCCGCGATTCCCGTAAAATCGTCACGCGCCATGATCGCCGTCGCCAGCTTGCCGTCTGCGTTGTAGAGCCGGTCACGCCGCAACACCGAGACGTTGCCGCCTGCCACATCGCGCGGACCGACCTCGACGATCACAGGTGCGCCCTTCTTCACCCAGTTCCAGCGCTTGTTGGAGGCCTTGATCGCCTTGGTATCGAGCAGCACGCGCAATGGTTCCGCGAAAGCCATCTGCCCGCGCAGTTCGCCAGCGAGCGTCCGGCAATAGTCGAGCACCGCCAGATCCTCGTCATTGTCGCGCAGCATCGGTACGATCACGATCTGGTGCGGCGCGATCTGGGGCGGGCAGCGCAGGCCGTCATCATCGCCATGCGTCATGATGACGCCACCGATCATCCGGGTGGAGGTGCCCCAGCTGGTCGTGTGGCAAAGCTGAAGGCCGCCGTCCCTGTCCTGGTAGCGGATGCCCGCCGCTTCGGCGAAGGTCGTACCCAGATAGTGCGAAGTGCCCGCCTGGAGCGCCTTGCCGTCCTGCATCATCGCTTCGATCGAATAGGTTGCATCGGCGCCGGGGAAGCGTTCATTCTCCGGCTTCTCGCCCGCGACGACGGGCATGGCGAGCGGGCCTTCGGAAAAGGCCCTGTACATTTCGAGCGCGCGCAAGGTTTCGGCCATCGCATCGGCCTTGTCGGCATGTGCGGTATGGCCCTCCTGCCATAGGAACTCGCTGGTGCGCAGAAACATCCGCGTGCGCATTTCCCAGCGCACGACATTGGCCCATTGGTTGGTCAGCATTGGCAGGTCGCGCCAGGACTGGATCCAGCGACTCATGGCGGCCCCGATCACCGTCTCCGATGTCGGGCGAACGACCAGCGGCTCTTCGAGCTTCGCATCGGGATCGACGACCAGCTTGCCATTGACCGACTTCAGCCGGTGATGCGTGACCACCGCCATTTCCTTGGCGAACCCTTCGACATGATCCGCCTCTTTCTCGAAATAAGAGAGCGGGATGAAGAGCGGGAAATAGCAATTCTCGACCCCGGCCAGCTTGATTTGGGCATCCATCAAGGTCTGGATCCGTTCCCAAATGCCATAGCCCCAGGGCTTGATTACCATGCAGCCGCGCACCCCCGATTCCTCGGCAAGGTCAGCCTCGGCAATGACCTCCTGATACCATTCGGCAAAATTCTGGGCGCGGGTGACGGAAAGAGCGTGTTTCATGGCCGTCCCTATGCCGACGCATGACTTTGCTCGCAAGCAGAAGCGATGCGTTCAGAATTTCGCGCTGATTGTGAAACGCGCATTGGTAGGCGCGCCGGTCGAGATATTATTGTCATTATGGGCAACCGGGAAATAGGTTTTGCCGGTCAGATTCTCGATATTGACCTGGGCTTCGATCGTGTCGGTCAATTTGTAGAACAGCGCCGCGTCGAGCCGGGTATAGGCCGGAAGCACAGTTGTATTGCTGATCGAGGTGAACTGGCGTGATTGATAATAGAGGCCCACCCCGACCCCCAGCCTGTCGGTTGCATCATATCGGTTCCACAAGGAGATCTGGTTGCGGGGTACCTGTCCCACCCTGCGGCCGGCCGGTGCAGCCATAGTCGTTTCACGGATTTCAGCCTTGGTATAGGCATAGCCAAGGCTCGTCATCCAGCGCGGCGTGATGCGCCCGGCCAGCCCGAGCTCGAACCCGCTGCTGCGTTGCTTGCCGGTCTGCACGATCGTGCCGGGCGTTGGCCCGGTCGCCCGTGTATTGCCGCGATCGAGCCGATACGCGGCAACTGTCAGCGTCAGGTCAGGCTTGATGTTCCACTTCGCGCCGATTTCGTAATTGTCGAATGTTTCGGGTTTCAGCGCGGCATTGGTCGCATCGAACGTAACGAACTGATCCCCTCCTTGCGGCAAATAGGATTTCGAATAGCTGACGTAGACCGAAGCTGCGGTACCTGGTTTGTAAACCAGTCCCACGCGCGGCGACCAGAGATCATCGACGCGCGCAACGGTGGCGTTGGTGAAGACGTTGATGATGTCATTTTCATAGCGATCGTAGCGCAGGCCGCCAATCAGGTCGAAACTGTCGCCCAGGCTGATCTGGTCCTGTAGATAGGCCGAGACCTGGTCCAGATCGCTCCGTATCTTGCGGTTGCTGTTGCCGGTCGGGCCGGAAACAAAAAAGACCGCAGGAACGATCAATGGATCGGTCAGGGCAACAGTGCGGCGCCTGTTGGCAGATGAAAGAACAGCCGGATCGAAAAAGCCGTTGATCCGCTCGTTTCTCGAATTCTGGCCGGTCATTTCCCCGCCGAACAGGATCACATGATCAAAGGGGCCGGTCGACACATGCCATTCAATATTGGCCTGACCGACGTAAGTCTTGCGCTTGGTGGGATCGATATAGGCCTCGATTCCCACGGTCGGCGCAACTGCCGTGCCGCCAATGGCGGTCGCGGCGAACACGTTTGAATAGGATTTGTCATAGTCGCCATAAAGCGCCTGGGTTGTGAAGGTAAGGTTGCCGGTCAGGCTGGTTTTGCTGCGGAAGCGCAGGACATGGGCCTCGAAATCCGAATCGTTGAAATTGCGCTTACCGAAAAACGTATCGCGCAATCCCTTGGCTGGCCCGGCCGGACTCGGAATTGTTCCGGCGAAGGCCGCAGGAATGCCGCGATCAGCCACGCGACTGTCACGCACATATTCATACCCGAGTTCGAGCCGGGTGCCGCCGAACTCGGCTCCGATGGTTGGATTGACAGCATAGCGTTCGCCCTTGAAGGCATCCCGATGGCTGTTGAGGTCTTCATAAAAACCATTGACGCGCAGCGCGGCCGAGCCAAACGCCACATTCACATCGGCGGCGGCATAATAGCTGCCGAACGTGTCGAGCGACACGGTGCCCGCATAGAGGTTGCGGTCGGCAATGGCGCCCTTTGTGATGCGATTGATGACCCCACCACCGCCACCGCGGCCAAAAACCATTGCGTTGGCGCCCTTGTGCACCTCCACCCTGTCAATGTTATAGAAACTGCGGAAATACTGGACATCGTCGCGCAGTCCATCGACGAAGAAGTCGGCCGTCGTGTTGTTGCCGCGCAAGGTGATTTGGTCGCGATTGCCTTCGCCCTGCCCTGAAGAGACGCCGGGTATGTAACGGACAAGGTCGGCCACCGAACGGATCTGCTGGTCGGCAATCTGTTCGGCCGTTATAACTGAAATGGACTGCGGGACGTCGAGGATCGGGGTGTTGGTCTTGGTTCCGCTTGTGGTTTCAATCGTGCGATAGCCGTCGACCTGCCCCGTCACGATAATCGTACCCGCCTCATCCTCCGCGCCATCGTCTGCAAACGCCGGATTCTGGAAAATGAGGGAAAGGGCAATCGCGGCGAGGGAAGGCTTGAGGGGCATTTGGCGTCCATTTCTAGTCTTATAATTGATAACGATTCTCAATAAACCCTTAAATGCGAAACATTATTAATAGCAATAGAGAAAATCGACTTGGCATTGCCCGGGTACCGAAGACGGGTTAGGGCAACTCCTGATGAATTTCCCAGCCCATCCCGAGAACCGGCTTCGTGCGCTTGGGCTGAGGCTGTTCGGGATCTCCTGCCTTTCGGTCATGACGGTGTTGATCAAGCTGGCGAGTGAAGCCGAAGTCAAATTGCCAGAGATCATGTTCTGGCGACAGGCGCTGGCCGTCCCGGTCGTCCTGGCCTGGGTTCTTGCAGGGCCTGGACTCGTGTCACTTCGCACGCAGCGTTTTGGTGCCCATTTGACACGGAGCACCTTGGGCCTGACCAGCATGGCGCTCAACTTTGGCGCGATCATCCTGTTGCCGCTGGCCGAACAGACCACGCTGGGCTTTGCCGTTCCGATCTTTGCGACGATCCTGTCTGCCCTGATCCTGAAGGAAGCGGTCGGCCGGCATCGCTGGAGCGCTGTTTTTCTGGGCTTTGTCGGAGTGTTGGTCGTGGTTCAGCCCGGAGGCAGCCATATACCGCCAATCGGCGCTGCCGTCGGCCTGACTTCGGCGGTCATGATCTCGTTCACCAGCCTGCAGATTCGCGAAATGGGCCGCACCGAAGCCGCAGCGACGACGGTCTTCTGGTTTTCTTTCCTGTCTGTCCTGCCGCTCAGCCTCCTTCTGCCTTTCTTCATGACGAGCCATGACCTTCGTGAATGGCTTCTGCTCACGGGCATTGGCGTCCTCGGGGGAATCGGCCAGATCGGCCTAACGGGGGCGCTGCGTCTCGCACCGGTGTCAACCGTGCTGGGAATGGATTATGTCGCACTGATCTGGTCGACCCTGTTTGGCTGGCTGATCTGGAGCCATGTTCCGGGACCCGCAACCTGGATCGGTGCGGCCATCATCATTGGCAGTGGGCTTTATATTGCCTGGCGTGAGCATCATCTGAGCAGACCATCGACAACCGGGATCATCGCATGACGAAGCCGATACTCTATCACTGCCGCGACGCACGCTCGTTCCGTTGCCTTTGGGCGGCCGAGGAACTGGGGCTGGACTATGATCTTGTCACCATGCCCTTTCCGCCTCGCTTTCACGTTCCGGCCTACAAGGAGGTCAATCCGCTCGGGACCATTCCGTGCTGGGTGGATGGCGAGGCAAAACTGACCGAGTCCGCCGCGATTTGCCAGTTGATTGCGCGCGGATCATCGCTTGACGTCACACCCGACGAGCCCGACTACCCGGCCTATCTGAACTGGCTCCATAGATCGGACGCAACACTTACGTTTCCACTGGCAATCATGCTGCGTTACAGCGTCTTTCCCAAGCCCGAAGACCGCAAACTTGAGATTGCCGAAGACTATAAGCTGTTTTTCCTTGGCCGCGCCAAATCGATTGAAGCCGCGCTGTCCGATGGCCGGAAGTGGCTGGTCGCCGGGCGATTCACGATGGCGGACATCTGCATCGGCTATTCGGTGATGCTCGCGCTGACGCTTGGGCTTAAGAACGATCTGGGTCCAAATACGCTTGCGTGGTGGGAGCAATTGTCGTCGCGTGACGGGTTCACAGCCGCCAAGGCGCGTCAGGCGCAATCCCCTGGCCAGGAAGAACGCACATCATGAAGCTGATCTATTCGCTCACCTCTCCATATGCGCGCAAGGTGCGCATCCTGCTGATCGAAAAGGGGATCGACGCGATGATCGAGCATGTGATCGCCAGTCCCCTCGCTGAGCCTGAAAAGGTGATCCCTGCCAATCCGCTCGGAAAGATCCCGGTACTGCTGACCGATGCCGGCGCGCTATATGACAGTCCGGTTATTTGCGAATATCTTGATGGTCTGGCGGGCGAACCCTTGCTTCCTGCCAGTGGCACAAACCGGTGGGCAATCCTGCGCGTCCAGGCGCTTGCCGACGGGATCATGGATGCCGCATTTGCCATCGTGATGGAACGGTTGCGCCCCGCGCCGGAGCGCTCCAGCCAATGGAGTGAACGATGGCATGCGGCTATCTTGCGTGCAACGATTGACGCCGATCGAGACTTTCCCAAACTGACTGATCGGTTTGATCTTGGGCAGATCGCAATGGCAGCCGCGTTGGGCTATCTCGGCTTTCGCCTGCCGGATATCGATTGGCAGGCTGACGCACCGTCGCTTGCAATGTGGTGGGATGAGACTGGCCAGCGGGCTAGCGTACTTGCCACAAGGCCACCCATCTGAGCCAATCAGGCAGGGCTTGACCGACGTCGCAAGTTGGGACTCCTTTTGTGCGCGAGACTCGCGAGAATCGGTTGACAGCGCGCCTCTCGTCGCTTAGCGGGCTGCTTTCCGCGCGAGGGGTATGCCTCTGGCGTTATCTGTTGCGCGGGCAAGCATTTGAGAAAAAGAGATTTACGCCATGTTCGCAGTCGTGCGCACGGGCGGCAAGCAATATCGCGTTGCCGCAGGAGACAAGATCGTCGTCGAGAAGATGGCGGGCAATGCCGGTGACACCGTTTCGCTGGGCGATGTCCTGTTCGCGGCCGATGGCAGCGAAGCCAAGGGCGTCGCCGGTCTCGCCGTATCCGCAGAGATCATTGCGCAGGCCAAGGCTGACAAGATCATCGTCTTCAAAAAGAAGCGTCGTCACAACTATCGCCGCAAGGCCGGGCATCGCCAGCAGCACACGATCCTCAAAATCCTGAGCGTTGGGGTGCCAGAAAAGAAGGCCGCGCCGAATAAGGCCGAAGCTGCGCCGGTCGAGGCCGCTGTAGAAACCAAGGCCGCCGCGCCTGCCAAAGAAGCCGCGCCGAAAAAGGCTGCAGCTCCCAAGGCAGCTGCAAAACCGGCCGCCAAAAAGCCAGCGGCCAAAAAAGCCGACGCGGCCGAATAAGGAGTTTTGAACCATGGCACATAAAAAAGCAGGCGGTTCATCGCGTAACGGTCGTGATTCGGCCGGTCGTCGTCTTGGCGTGAAAAAGTTCGGTGGCGAGCTCGCCATTCCGGGCAATATTCTCGTCCGCCAACGCGGCACGAAATTCTATCCGGGCCGCAATGTCGGCATCGGCACTGACCACACCCTCTTTGCAACCGCCGAAGGCCGCGTGACCTTCCACTCGGGCAAACAGGGCAGAACCTATTGTTCAGTGGATGTGATGGCGGCCGCGGCCGAGTAATCAGGCGATCTTTAACCGGGTTGCCCATAGGGTGGCCCGAAGGTCTGGCAAGCCAGACAGATTTGAGGGAGACGGGCCACCCCCGCCTCCCTTATTTTTATGGCGGTTTAACTCTCCCTTAAAGACTTTGTCGCTTCCGCGTAATATTGCTGCGGTAACGGCGCGAACGAGGAGAGTGCTCATGTTTGCACGGACTGAAAGACTATTGTTGAGGCCCGGCTGGGCAGAAGATGCCGCGCCACTTGCCGCAGCGATCGGTGATGAAGCGATCCTGACCAAGCTGGCCAAGGCGCCTTCACCCTATCGCCTGTCGGATGCTGAATCCTTTTTGGGAATGGAGCGTCGTGAAGGCGATGCCGACTTCCTGATCATCGCACGGACCGAAGGCGCGCCGCGCCTGGTCGGCGGCGTCGGCCTGCAACCGGATGGCGAAGAACTGGAACTGGGTTACTGGATCGCGCGGCCCTATTGGGGGCTCGGGTTCGCGACCGAAGCGGCACGCGCCGTGATCGATATTGCCCGCCATAGCCTCAAAAGGTCGCGGATCGTGTCGGCGCACTTTATCGACAACCCGGCCTCGGGTCGCGTTCTGACCAAGCTCGGGTTCAAGCCGACAGGGGAAATCGTTGCCCGAATGTGCCGCGCTCGCGGGCACGCGGTGCCAACGAAGCTGTTCGCGCTGGATTTCGACGACACCTCGGAAGGTGACGCCGGAATCCCGCGAATGCTTGCGGCCTGATTGCGGACCTACCTCACAACCATGCAATTGCCGACCTGCCCGCAAAGCGCGGCCGCGTTGCCAGCGCTCCCAGCGTTGGCACGCAGGCGATAGTAAGTTTTCCCTCCTACCGAAGCAGCAACAATCGATTTGGGCAATTTGCCCAGCGACGGCATTTTTTGCGTAAGCGTGTTCCACGCATCGTTGGCGGTTGCTTCCGAATTATATGCGCCCAACTGGATCAGCGTTCCGGGCAGGGCGGGAGGCGTCAGCTTGCCACCAGATGGCGGCATCGGAGTCGTCACGGCCGGCTTGGCAACCACAACAGCCTTGGCCGGCGCCGCAGATAGCGGCTTTTGTTTGGCAACTGGAGCTTCAGGCTGGGCTGTTACATCAACTTTACCATTGGCTTCTGCACCTTCCGAGGCGGCAAAGGTTGAATCGCCCTGTCCCTCGACTTTCATTCCGCCCGGAGCGTCTGGCTTGACCTTGTAATCGCCCTGCTGTGCAGCGATCAGGGTGCCATCGCCTTCAGCGCCTGGGCTTTGGCTTCGCAACCACCAAACACCGCCGACAATGAGCCCCAAAGCAGCGAGACCGACAAGCAGAAATCCGATCAGCTTTCCGTGGGAGACACTATCGTCATCGTCGTCGTTCTCGACAGCTTCGAGCCAGGGAAGGCGATCCTCATCCTTGAGGGTCATTTCATTTTCGGTCTCTGACATTGTCCTACATCTCCTCGGCCGCTGTCACTCCCATGATTGACAAGCCGTTAGCTATAATTTGCCCGATTGCTGATGCGATGAAAAGCCGCGAAAGCGTTAATCCGGGGTTGTTAACGATCAATATGCGCCGATCGGGCCGATCATTGCCCAGATTCCAGTGTGCGTGGAAGCTCGCAGCAAGATCATAGAGGTAGAATGCGATACGATGCGGTTCATGATTCGCCGCTGCCGCTTCCACAATCCGAGGGAATTGTGCGGCCAATCTCGCCAACTCCAGATCTTCGGCGTCGAGCAGCTGCAAATCGGCTTCACCAGAGATTCCGGCCTCTGCGACCTTGCGCTTCAGCGATGCGATCCGCGCATGGGCATACTGGACATAAAAGACCGGATTGTCCTTTGACGCTTCCACGACCTTTGCGAAGTCGAAGTCCATCTGGGCGTCGGCTTTGCGGGACAACATCGTAAAGCGGACGACATCCTTGCCCACTTCACGGACGACATCGGCGAGCGTCACAAAATTGCCTGCCCGTTTGGACATTTTGATCGGCTCGCCGCCGCGCAAAAGCCGAACCATCTGGACAATTTTGACATCGAACTCGACTCGGTCTTCGGTCAATGCCGCCACAGCTGCCTTGATCCGCTTGACCGTCCCGGCATGATCGGCGCCCCAGATGTCGATCAGCATGTCGGCCTTTTCGGCCTTTTGGTAGTGATAGGCCATGTCGGCGCCGAAATAGGTCCAGCTGCCATCGGATTTGCGGATCGGGCGATCCTGGTCGTCGCCATATTTCGTTGAACGGAAAAGCGGGAGCATGACCGGTTCCCAATCTTCGGGCGTCTCCCCCTTCGGCGCTTCGAGCATCCCGTCATAAATCAGGTCGCGCGCGCGCAGTGTCGCCTCGGCCGCTTCGGGCTTCTTTGCTTTCTGAACCTCGGCCTCGGAGGCGAACAAGTCATGATGAATACCGAGCAGGGCTAGATCTTCACGGATCATGACCAGCATCGCGGCGACGGCCGTTTCGCGGAACAGCGCCAACCATTCACTTTCGGGTTTTCCGACAAACGCCTTGCCATGTTCGGCGGCCAGCTTTTGCGCCACGGGGATCAGATAATCGCCGGGATAGAGGCCTTCGGGGATCTCTCCAACATCCTCGCCAAGCGCCGCGCGGTAACGCAAATGGACCGAGCGTGCGAGGACATCGACCTGCCCACCAGCATCATTCACATAATATTCGCGGGTGACGGCATAGCCCGCATATTCGAGCACCGAGGCCAGCGCGTCGCCAACGACGGCTCCCCGGCAATGGCCCATATGCATCGGGCCGGTCGGGTTGGCGGAGACATACTCGACATTGACCCGCTTGCCCGCGCCCGTTGTCGAGCGGCCATAATCCTTGCCCAGATCGGCGATCGTCAAAAGCTCGTCACGCCAGCTCTGATCGACCAGCTTCAGATTGATGAAGCCCGGCCCGGCAATGCTCGCGCTGGCCACGTCGTCGAGTGCGTCGAGTTTTGCCACCAGCAGTTCAGCGAGCGCGCGCGGATTAAGCCCTGCGCCCTTCGCCAGCACCATCGCCGCATTGGTCGCAAGATCGCCATGCGCCGGATCGCGCGGCGGCTCGACCGTCACGGCCTTACGCGGAAGCTCAGTGACAAGCGCCCCTTCGGCTTCGAGCCTATCGAGGGCTGCATCGAGATGGGCTGCGTAACGGGCATAAAGGGTCACAAGGCGGACTTTCAAAACAGGCTCAGAATGTCAGGCGAAAGCGGCCCTTATCCGAAGCAGGGGCGTGGGTGCAACATGACGGCGGTTCTCTTCGCGCGGACCTGCGCCTCAAGCGGAGGAATCACGCGCACTCAGGCGAATTATGCTGCGATTCTCGTGCACATGAACGCCACCCTCACTTTTGCCCACACACGCCGCGATAGCACTCGCCACACTCTCTGCCGCGATCGAGCGATACTGGTCGAAGACATGGGGTGTCAGCAGGTCCGTAATCGGGCTGAGTGCCATCATGATCCCTTCACCGGGGCGGCTGGTTCCCTCGCGATTCCCGCGCAGCAAGCCGGGGCGGAAGATATCAATCCGTTCGAAACCCACTGCTTTTACGCCAGCCTCGGCTTCGCCCTTGGTTCGCAGGTAGAAATTTCGTGCGTCTGCGTTGGCGCCGACCGATGTGACGACCAGGAACCGCCGCGCACCAGCCGCCTTCGCAGCTGTGGCGAAGGCAATGACAGCATCGCGATCGAGCGCAGCAAATGCAGATTGCGACCCCGCGACCCGGATCGTCGTACCAAGACAGCAAATCGCCATATCATGAGTCGATTGTGCGACAAGTGCTGGCCAGCGCTCTACCGGACCGACAAGCTCTTCAGCCTCTTGCGGGGGGTTGGGCACCTTGCGGCGACCCACCAGCGTCAGCGTGTGTCCGGCAAGGCGCGGAAGCAACAATCCGCCGACCAGTCCACTTGCCCCTGTCATCACGATCCGCATGCACCAACCTTTTTCAGCCTGTTCGGGGGCACATAGACCATCAGGGCTGCAAAAAGGAAATGGGGCGGCAAACCCGTCGGCTGCCGCCCCGTTCATGGTGCGCATTGGCCATGCGGGCCATGAGCGGATGATACGCATTGCGCATGACCCGTTGGCTTTGCTCCGCAACGACCGTGCCAAGCCCGGATTTTCGGGATTCCTGCCCGGATTGGCAGTATGATCCGTGCCATCGTGGCACGCGTGGGTCACCTGAGAACGGTCGACATGTGCCAAAACGGGACTTGCCGTGCGGCGGCATCGCGCGCCTCGAGGCTGTCAAAAAGCGCAAAGCAGGTGGCTCCCGATCCTGACATTCGCACGAAATTCGCGCCTGGTTGGCCCTCAAGCAGCGCGAGCAGGTCGGCAATCTCTGGTACGAGCGCGATTGCCGCAGGTGAAAGGTCGTTTCGTCCGTTCCGCCAATGCACAGGATCTAGTGCGCCCCGGTCAATCCTGTCCCAGGCAGCAAAGACCGGCGCCGTCGACAGGGCGATGCCTGGATTGGCAAGCAGCAGGGGTGTGCCGGAAAGAGCGGGGTCTCTAAACGGTGTGAGTTCGTCCCCGCGCCCCGCGCCAAAACAGGTTGCGCTTCGAACGCAGGCAGGCACATCAGCGCCCAGCGTGCATGCGACGGCCATGATTGCCGGATCGCCTGGATCGATGCCCCAGAGCTTTGCCAGAAGCCGCAAGGCTGCGGCGGCGTCGGCCGATCCGCCCCCGAGTCCGGCGGCCACAGGCAAGTGCTTGTCGAGGTGAAGCGCTGCACCCTGGCGAGTCTTTGTGGCAACCTGCAAGGCGTGTGCCGCGCGCAGGACAAGATTGTCGTTCTCGCCCTCAAGGCCGGCCGCATGTGACCCTGAAAGCGTGAGCGAAAGGCCATCTGCCGGCGCGCCGCTCAGCTGGTCTCCGTCGCGGGCAAAGGCGAACAGCGTTTCGAGTTCGTGATAACCGTCGGTTCGCCGCGCCCGAACGTGCAGGGCGAGATTGATCTTCGCATACGCTGTTTCGACCAGCGTCTTCGTCATTTGGCGGGCGGGCGAGGGCCGTCGGTAATCTTGCGCTCAATCCGACGCGTGGCATCGTCCTCCTCGGCCTGAACGAGAGCGGCACGCCAGGCATAACGGGCATCGACCCGCCGTCCCGCCGCCCAATAGGCGTCGCCCAGATGTTCGCCCAGAGCGGCCTCGGTCGGGTCGGCAGCTACGGCCCGTTCCAACAGGGGAATGGATTGTTCGGGTTGTCCCCGCAGATAAAAGGCCCAACCGAGTGAGTCGGTTATTGCGGCATCATCGGGACGGAGCGAACTGGCCTTGGCTATCAATCGCGTCGCTTCGACCAGATCCTCGCCATGTTCGAGCATGGCATAACCAAGATGGTTGAGCGCGGCGGGTTGATCAGGGCCTAATGCCACGGCCCGTTCGAGGGCAGGCTTGGCCTTCATCCAATCGCCTGCCTGATCAAGAGCCCCGCCATAGAGTAGCCAGAGATTCCAGGGAGGATCATCCCCTGCTCGCTTGATTGCTTCATGATAGGCATTGGCAGCATCGTTGTATTGCTTGAGGCGGGCATGGGCGTCGCCAAGCCGTGCATAATCGAACAGGCTGGCATCGGGCAGGGTGATTGCCGCCTGCGCTTCGGCAACAGCGTCGGTAAGCCGGTCGATCCGCTGCAGGGTGGCGATCCGGATCTCGCGTACGGCCGACTCAAATGGTGGCCCGATACTGTCGAGCACGGCCAAGGCTTCGCCGGCCCTTCCATTGTTGGCAAGCGTTTGCGCGAGTGTCAGTTTCATCGCATCATCGGCGGGTGCGGCGAAGCTGGCAATGCGCGCAAGCGTCAGCGAAGCCGGCGAGGCATTGTCGCGAACGAGATCGCTCGCAACCCGCGCGATAAGCTTGGCTGCGCCCGCGCTTGCTGAATCAATCGCGCCCGGAAGCGGCCTTCCGGCTTCGACGATGGCGCGGGCGTCACGGAGCGTAGGATCGGTGCCGCCAAGCAGTTCAAGCGCCTTTGGCCGTTCCTTGAGTGCGACCAACCGCGCTGCTGCAGCAAGTCTCAACGGCAGGCCGCGGCCGTCAATCCTTGTCTGCGCCTTCGCAGCGACCAAACCTTCGTCCACACGCCTGATCGCAAGAAGCAAAAGGACGCGTTGTTCGCGCATGTAGGCGAATCCCAGCACATCGCTCGTTTGCTGATCCGATTCCGCTAGCGGATCACTGTCTCGTGCGCCAAGCGCCGTCCAGGCGCGTAAACCCGGGACAATGAAATCGAACCCTTGTGCTTCTTCGATCCGATCGAGCCAAAGCTTGGCGCCGCGCCAATCGCCCTTTGCCATTGATTCCGTAAAGAGGAGGAGTCGGGCATCCTGAGGCAATCGCTGCAATGCTTCGAGCGCGCGCGCCGCCCGAATGGCAAGCGGCTTGTTACCGGCCTCAACCGCTTCACGATAGGCGCGCAGCGCGATCCGTTCATTGTCCGGTGCGCCTGTCAGCGCCTGCGCGTATATTTCGGCAGCCTTGGAATTGGCTTCGCTGGCATCGAGGATCCGGGCGGACACATAACGCGAAAGTGCCGACGGCTGAACCGACCTTGCCGATGCGGGCGGTGCAAACGAAAGCACCGTCATGACGGCGGCAACGCTACATATTCGGATAGTTCGGGCCACCGCCGCCCTCCGGGGTCACCCAATTGATGTTCTGGGTCGGATCCTTGATGTCGCAGGTCTTGCAATGAACGCAGTTCTGGGCGTTGATCTGAAGCTTGGGATTGCCTTCTTCGCGACCGACAATTTCATAAACGCCCGCCGGGCAGTAGCGCGTTTCGGGCGCATCGTAGAGAGCAAGATTGACCGTGATTGGAACGTCAGGATCGCGCAATTGCAAATGGACGGGTTGGTCTTCCTCGTGATTGGTGTTGGACAGAAACACCGAGGACAGTCGATCGAAGCTGATCACGCCATCCGGCTTGGGATAGGCGATAGGGGCATAAAGATCCTGGCGCTGAAGGGCGATCGCATCGGTATGATGCTTCATCGCGATCGGCAGACCGATCTTCAACGTGCGCATCCACATGTCGATGCCGGCAATGATCGTCCCGTAATCGCCGCCGAATTTTGCAATCGCCGGTTCGGCATTCTGGACGAGCTTCAGTTCCTTGGCGATCCAGCTTGCTTTGAGATTCGTCTGATAGTCCGAAAGCTCATCGCCGGAACGGCCCGATGCCAACGCGGCAACGACGCTCTCGGCGACAAGCATGCCAGATTTCATCGCGGTATGGCTGCCCTTGATGCGGGGTACGTTCACGAAGCCAGCGGAACAGCCGATCAGTGCGCCACCAGGGAATGCAAGCTTTGGAACAGACTGCCAGCCTCCCTCATTGATTGCGCGCGCACCATATGACACGCGCTTGCCGCCTTCCAGAATGGCGCGGATCTCGGGATGCTGCTTCCAACGCTGGAATTCCTCGAACGGGAAGAGGTGCGGATTGGCATAGTCGAGGTTCACAACAAAGCCCAAGGCGACCTGATTGTTCGCCTGATGATAGAGGAACCCGCCGCCCCAGGTATCGTCGAGCGGCCAACCCTGGGTGTGGAGCACGCGCCCCGGCACATGCTTGTCGGGGTCGATATCCCACAACTCCTTCATGCCAAGGCCGTAGACCTGCGGCTGGCAATCGGCCTCGAGATCGTATTTCGGCTTGAGCAGCTTGGTCAGATGCCCGCGCGCACCTTCAGCGAAGAGCGTGTACTTGGCGTGGAGTTCCATGCCGGGCTGGAAATCCGGCTTGCGGCTGCCGTCACGGGCGACGCCCATGTCGCCGGTCGCAACACCACGCACCGCACCCTTGTCGTCAAAGAGAATCTCGGCTGCGGGAAAGCCGGGGAAGATTTCGACACCCAGATTTTCCGCCTGCCCCGCCAGCCAGCGGCACAGACTTCCCAGACTGCCTGTGTAACAGCCATGATTGCTCATGAGTGGCGGCATGAAGGCGTGGGGCAGCGGGTATTTCTTCTTTGCTGACAACACCCAGTGCCAATTGTCGGTGACCGGCGTTTCGGCCATCGGGCAGCCCTGTTCACGCCAGTCCGGGATCAGTTCGTCAAGCGCCTTGGGGTCAACGACGGCGCCCGAAAGAATATGCGCCCCGATTTCAGAGCCCTTTTCGAGAATACAGACAGAAACATCCGGATTGAGCTGTTTGAGCCGAATGGATGCTGCAAGACCTGCCGGACCGCCGCCTACGATAACGACATCATACTCCATCGATTCACGTTCACTCATCGATCGTTCCCCAATCTTTCACTTTTGCTCATGGCCTTCACTCACCGCACGCTCATACCGGCTGGCCAGATAGCGTACGCGCTGCCGTTGACCAAGACGCTCCAGAGCCCTTTATCTCTTGCTATGGCAGATATCGCAACGGTGATTCCAGTATCCGGCGCAGCAAGCCTCCTGTCGTGGTGGCAGGAAATGGGCGTCGACACGCTGATTGACGAACGGCCTGTTCCCTGGCTCGATCGTGGGCGGGCAAAAACACCAGTCGCGGATGTCCCGGCCGCTCCCGCAGAAATCCGTATGCCCGGAACCCTTGCGGCGCTCACGCGCTGGCTTTTGGACAGCCCAGAAGTACCCGAAGCAGGCCCGCCCGTCCGACGAATTGCGGTGTCCGGAAATCCCGAGGCCGCGCTGATGGTCATGATCGACATGCCTGAACTGGGTGATGTCGATGCCGGACATTTGCTGTCCGGAGACGTCAGCGATCTGTTTGACCGGATGTTGGCCGCGCTCGGGCTTGACCGCCAATCGACCTATCTGGCGGCCCTGTGTCCGGGGCGGGCGCCAACAGGCCTGCTGCCGCCGTCAAGCCTTGCCAGATTGGGAGAGATTGCCCGCCACCACATCGGCCTTGCTGCGCCCAAACAGCTCTGGTTGATGGGAAGTGCGGTGAGCCGTGCGATCCTGGGGATGGAACTCACCCAGGCCCGTGGAACTTTGCATAAATTTAACCATGAGTGGGGCAGTGTTGAGACTGTGGTGAGCTTTTCGCCGCGCTTTCTGCTCCAGAGCCCGCGCCGCAAGGCCGATGCTTGGGCAGACATGCAGATGCTTATCGGGGAAAACCAGGCGTGACAATCAAGACGGTATTTTTCGCTACTGCATTTCTCGCCTTGTCTGCGACCTCCCCGGCCTATGCGGTATCCGATAATGCGGCGCCCATGGCCCGTGCGCCTTACGCCGCTCAGCTTGGCCCGCATGCGCGCGAAAAATACGCTGAGATTTTTGCAGCCATCCATGACAGTCAATGGGCTGATGCTGCCGCCAAACTCGATGCGATGCCTGAAGGCCCGCTTCATCCAGTGGCCCGTGCCGAACTCTATCTCGCCAAGGGCAGCCCCAAGGTTTCTGGCGAAGCACTCGCTGCGCTGGCCGAAAAGGCCCCCGAACTGCCGCAAGCCCAGGTGCTGGTTCGCCTTGCCCAGTCGCGCGGCGTGACGGCTGTTCTCGAACTGCCCAGCCCCCAGGAACTCCGCTGGCTGGGCTCCGCGCCTCGCCGCGGCAAGGTCGCCGGCTCCGAAGCGCGCGGCACAGCCCTTTCCAGCAGGATCGTTCCGCTCCTGAAAACAGATCGCCCGAATGAGGCCCAATCGGTTCTCGATATCGCCAGCTTCGATCTCGATCCCGACACGCTGACCGAATGGCAGCACCGGATCTCCTGGTCCTATTATCTGACGGGTGACGATGCGGCGGCGCGACGTCTCGCCGACAAGGCCCGCGCCGGATATGGTGATTGGGCTGCACAGGCCGATTGGGTTGCCGGGCTTGCCGCCTGGCGGCAGCGGGATTGGCAGGCTTCGAGCGATGCCTTCGCGTCCGCCGCGCGACGCAGCGGTGATATCGAGATGGTGTCGGCCGGACATTTCTGGGCAGCTCGTGCCGATATGGCGGCGGGACATCCAGAAAGGGTCGAGGCCCGACTCAAAGCTACCGCAGTCAATTCAGAGACATTTTACGGCCTGATGGCGCTTCAGCGCCTTGGCCTTCGAACCAAACCTATTGATCAATCGGCTTTGGGAAATATCGAAGCGCGTTCCAATGTCCGTGCTGCGCTCGCTCTTGCCGAGATTGGCGAGATGGATCTGGCTGACCAGTTGATTCGCTTTCAGGCACGAATCGGAGACGCGCGCGATCATGCCGGACTGGCAACAATTGCCGGACGGATGGATCTGCCCGCAACACAGCTTTGGCTGGCACATAATGGCCCGGCTGGTGCGCAGGCGGCCGTGAGCGCGCGTTATCCAGCCCCACAAGGATGGCGCCCGGCCGGCGGCTGGCGCGTCGACAAGGCGCTGGTCTTTGCGCATGCCCTTCAGGAATCGCAGTTCCGTACAACGGTTACCAGCCCGGCGGGTGCACGCGGCCTGATGCAGGTCATGCCCGGCACGGCCGCAATGCTGTCACGTCGCAAGGGCGAAACCTCGGTCGGCCCGCTCACCAATCCGTCGATCAACCTCGAATATGGCCAGAGCTTTATCGAACTGGTCCGCGACATGAGTGAAACCGGCGGGCTGCTGCCCAAGGTCATCGCAGCCTACAATGCTGGGCCGCAACCGGTCGGCGAATGGAATGCACGCGCCCGCGACAATAATGATCCGCTGCTCTACATCGAATCGATCCCCTATTGGGAAACCCGCAGCTACGTCACGATCGTGCTGCGCAACTACTGGATGTACGAGCTGCAGGCAGGGCAACCGGCCAAGAGCCTTGCTGCCTTGTCTCAGGGCCTGTGGCCGCGCTTCCCCGGCCTTCCCGGCGCGACGGCCGTCCGCTTGACCTCGACGGGCGGCCTTGCCAGTGCCGATTGATGAGACAAGGGCGTTTGTGCCCGTTCGCATCGCACTCCTGACCATTTCCGATAGCCGCACACTCGCAGAAGACAAATCCGGCGATGCCCTAGCCGAACGTATCGCCGGGGCCGGCCATATCCTCGCTGAACGCGCGCTTCTGAAGGATGACGCCGACGATCTCGTCGCGCTGCTCCACCGCTGGGTTGATGATCCGAACATCGATTGCGTCATCACGACCGGCGGAACCGGCGTCACCGGCCGAGACGTGACGCCCGAAGCACTCGCCAGGCTCGGCGGCAAGGATATTCCCGGCTTTGGCGAACTGTTCCGCTGGTTAAGCTATGCCAAGATCGGCACCTCGACGATCCAGTCGCGCGCCTGCGCGGTGGTGGCGCGTGGCACCTATGTTTTTGCGCTTCCCGGCTCGACCGGCGCGGTCAAGGATGGCTGGGATGAGATCCTCGTCAACCAGCTCGACAGCCGCTTCCGCCCTTGCAACTTCGTCGAACTGATGCCGCGGCTGAAAGAAGTTTAGTACTGCTTCCGACAACAAATACGTCACCCGAAGACCCGTTAACGGCACCTTTAAGCAGTCATTCAGTCAGAAGTTGCTCACCATGTCCGCGCTCAGTTGATTGATGGATCTGGGCTGGCTGATGTCATCGAATGCTGGATAGCGCCTCACCTGCTGCAGCAACCGTCCGTGCGACATCGTCGGCGCTCGTATTCCAGCCGCAGACGCTGATCCGCATCACGCGCTCGCCGCCCCAGCTGCCACCGCTGAGGAAGGCTTCCCCGCTGGCGTTGATCGCCGCGATAACCGCGTCGCTGATATTGTCACCGCTCTTCGCATCGAAGCGGATCAGGCCCTGGTTCATTGTCGGACGCGCGATGCCAGTTGCACCCTCAAAGGCCACAATGCCGTCATAGATGGCGGTGGCGTGATCGCAGCACCTTTCGATCATTGCAGCAAGTCCATCACGGCCGAGCTCCATCAGAGCAGCCAACGCCGGCAAGGACCGAGCGCGGCGTGACCATTCCGGTGTAAAATCCATTGGATCGCGCACCAGGCCGCCACTGGTCAGATATGCAGCGGTCATGCGCATCGCCGCACTGTGCGCAGTTGCATGCCGCGTGATTGCCATGCCGCAGTCATAGGGTGTGTTCAGCCATTTGTGGCCATCGGTAGCCCAGCTGTCGGCCAGTTCCACCCCTGCAACGAGCGATGCCAGACGTTGGCTGGCATTGGCCCAAAGCCCAAAGGCACCGTCGACATGAACCCAGGCCCCTGCGGCTTGGGCAATCGGGCATAGCGCCATGAAGTCATCACAAGCGCCAATGTTGAGATCGCCCGCATTGAGAATGAGGATCGTTGGTGCATCAGGTGCTTCCGCGAGCGCAGCGCGTAGCACCTCTGGTGCCACCTGACCGGGCTTGTCCCCGCCCAAGGGCACGATACACTCGCTGCCCAGCCCAAGCAGCCGCAACGCCCTGGTAACCGACGAATGGTGGTGGGCATTGGCGAGCACGCGGATAACAGGCGCTCCCTGAAGGCCCTTCGCCTCGACATCCCAACCCCTTTGCTCCAGCACGGCGTGACGCGCAGCGGCCAGCGCCGTCGCATGTGCCATCTGGCATCCCGTGACAAAGGCGTAGCTGGCGCCGGCTGGCAGTCGGAGGGCGTCAAGCAGAAATCGGCCCGCTACCTCCTCAAGAACCGCGCCGGCGGGGCTGGTGGATGCAAGCACCGCATTTTGATCCCATGCGGAGCACATAATGTCCGTTGCCAGCGCGGCTGGCAGCGCGCCGCCTTTCACCCATGCGAAAAAGCGTCCGCCAGCATTGGCTGTTAACCCCGGGTCTGCGGCTGCCGCAATTGCGCGGACCACATCATTCGCTGGAATTCCGCGCTCGGGAAACTGAACTGGCAGAGGCAGCCGCATCTCAGCGGGTGTACCACGCGACGCGGCTGGTCGTGTGTCGAGTGAGGCCAAGTAGCGGCGGGCTTCAGCAAAGGCGATGTCGAGTGTGTCCATGGCGGGGCAGTAAAATATCCGTCAAATCGAGTCTAGTTTAAGTCCGCCGAAATTCGAGCCGCAAACGGAGTATAGTTAGGGGCAGACCTGATCGTTTGACCACCTTCAGGTAGCGAAATACGATCTCACCCAATTGAATCCAAGGATACGCTGGCATCGTCTGCAATCGTGTTCGGGGATTGATGGCTTTTGCATTTCCTTGCGCAAAACCTGCCGTTCCGGAATCCACAACATTACCGTCGCCGCAAACCTTCCAGTGTGAACCCCTAGCAGGGAAGTCCGCCGTAACGAAAGCAATGGAGATTTGCGCCATGACGAATTTCCCCTTTCCTACATCCCAACCGGTCGCATAGGTTCCTTTGATGTTTCCATCGACCCTTCCGACTCTCCAGCCACCGGTCCCCGGATGCCATAATTGGGCGTATGGCGGAGGTGGGACCATTTTACTGTCAACTTCCCCGGAAATCTGCGCCACTCGGCCGGGCAAGGGCGGTGGTTGCGACGTGAAGTTTGACTGGACGGCGGGGCAGCAATGACTCAGGAAACAAATGCGGACTTTTGGCGGCACGTTGTCCGAACGCATTGGGGCGTGGATGCGACGCTGGCGCCTTTGCCTGGCGAGTATGATCTCAATTTTCTGGTCAGTGGCGGCGTCGATGGAGTGTTGAAGATCATGCATGCCGGCTGCGTGCGCCGCGACGTGGAGATGCAGGTCGCGCTTCTTGAAACTCTGGCGCAGACCAAGGATTTGTTCCTCCCGAACATTGTCCCAGCCCTCAACGGGGCGTCGATCATTGCGCTCGAGATAGATGACGGCCCACCCAGGTTGGCATGGATGATCAGCCGGTTGCCGGGCACGCTGCTCTGCGATGTACCTGTTCGCACGCCGCAATTGCTTACTGAAATCGGAAGTCTGATGGCGCGGTTGCATCAAGCGATGGCAGGCTTTGAGCATTCGTCTCTCGAACGCGCGCTTAAATGGGATATCCGCCAAGCCGAATGGATCAGGCCGCACCTCCCTTTGATTCAGGATGCGGAACGTCATGCGTTTCTGGGCGCGCTGCTTGATGCGTTTTCGTCGCAATATGGCCCGCTCTTGGCGCAGCTGCCGACGCAGGCGATTCACAACGATATCAACGACTATAACCTGCTTGTCGAAACCGATGCCGGGGGTGGCCAGCACGTTGCTGGCTTGTTTGATTTCGGCGACATGATCGCCTGCCCGACGATCGCCGATCTGGCAATCGCCGGTGCCTATTGCATCATGGATATGCTTGACCCTTTGCAGGGTCTTGTTGCGCTGGTTACCGGATATGCGGAAGTTAGGCCCATTTCGGAAGTCGAAGCCGCCGCATTATGGCCTCTGGTTCTGACGCGACTCGCAGTCAGCGTCGTGAATTGCGCGATGATAAAGCAGGAACGGCCCGATGATCCGTATGTCACGGTATCAGAACGGCCTGCATGGGCGATATTGGACCGGGCGATGCAGACCGATCCCGCATATGCCAAGGCGGCCATACGGCAAGCGTGCGGCCATGAGCCTGTTCAGAATCAAGCGGTAGTGGCGGCATTTCTTGAGCAGCACCGGGGTGGCTTTGCACCCATTTTCGGGATCAACCTTGCCGGTGCTCCGGTGCTGGATCTTTCACCTGCGGGAGCGGATAGTCCCGATGATCCCTTCGTGCTTGATCTGAACAGGCTCGAACGGCGTATTTCCAAAACGTCGGATAATGGCCCTGTGCTCGGATCCTATCTGGAGCCGCGTCTCATTTACAATGAACCCGCATTTCAAAGGGGCAAGCACAGGGCGTCAGACCGGCGAACTGTTCATTTGGGGGCAGATGTTTTTCTACCTGCCGGTACTGCCGTATATGCGCCGCTCGACGGTAAAGTGGTCCTTGCCGACTATTGCCGGGACAGCGGCGATTATGGCGGGGTCGTCGTGTTGGAGCATCGTGTTCCGATCATCGATTTGCCGTTCTTTACGCTTTATGGTCACTTATCCGAAGCCTCCGTCGCCGATGTGGCCACAGGTCATCACGTGAAAGGCGGACAAGCCTTTGCCAAGCTGGGTGAGTGCATGGAGAATGGCAACTGGCCGCCGCATCTCCATTTTCAGCTGGGGCTGGAGGCGCCCGCCGGAACATCCTGGCCGGGAGTCGCCTACCCGGACGAGGCCGATGTCTGGCGGCATTTGTTTCCCAATCCGGCAGCCTTGCTTAACCTGGCCGATGGCGAAATCGCCTATCAGGCGCCAGACAATCTGGCGTTGGCGCAAAGGCGAAGTGAACGAACAGTCGCCAATCTCAAAACATCTTATGCAACGCCCCTGCCTATCGTTCGCGGGTGGCGGCAGTATCTGTTCGACGATCAGGGCCGCACGTATCTCGATGCCTATAATAATGTCCCCCATGTTGGCCACGCCCATCCGATGGTGGTGTCTGCGGTGCACGAACAGATGCGGCTGTTGTCGACGAACACGCGCTATCTCCACAGGAATCTGGTCGACTATGCCGATGCGCTGACAGCCCGACTTCCCGACGGTCTGGATGCGTGCTTCTTCGTCAATTCGGGGAGCGAAGCCAATGATCTCGCCATTCGCATTGCGCGGGCCCATAGTGGCGGCAATGATGTGTTCGTATCGGGCTATGGCTATCACGGCATCACCTCGCTCGACATTGATATCAGCCACTACAAATTTTCCGGCAAAGGCGGTGGTGGCCAACAGGATTGGGTGCATGTCGTCGATGTGCCCGATACATATCGCGGCAAGCATCGCGGGCAGGGCGCTGCAGCTGGCTATGCTGCTGATTTTGAGGCGGCGCTGAAGGGACAGCTCGCGCTCGGACGAAAAATGGCAGCTTTCATTTCCGAACCATTGCCCAGCGTCGGTGGCCAGATCATTCCACCTGTGGGCTATCTTGGCCAAATTTACGCCGCGATCCGGGCGGCGGGCGGGATTGCGATTGCCGACGAAGTGCAGACCGGGCTTGGCCGGCTAGGCCGATATCAATGGGGCTTTGAACAGCAACAAGCTGTCCCGGACATGGTCGTTCTGGGAAAACCGATCGGCAATGGCTATCCGATTGGTGCGGTGGTCACCACGCGCGCGATTGCTGACTCCTTTGCGAATGGTATGGAGTTTTTCTCGACATTTGGTGGGTCGACCACGTCCTGCGCCGCCGGTCTGGCCGTTCTGCGCGCGCTGGATGATGAGCAATTGGCGAGTAACGCTGAGCATACGGGCGCCTATCTTCTGCAAGGCTTGCAGGGGCTGGCGGCTGACTATCCTTTGATTGGTGATGTGCGCGGCATCGGCCTGTTCATAGGGGTTGAGCTGACGGCCGCAGACGGCACACCAGCAACCGAACTTGCTGCCGATGTTGTGAACGGCTTGCGTGATCGCCGTATCCTGATCGGCTCGGACGGGCCGGATGACAATGTGCTCAAAATTCGCCCGCCGCTTTGCTTTGTGCGGGCGGACGCCGATCATCTGCTGGATGGGTTGGGCAACGTCCTGCGGCAGGTTTCGCGTTCGGCTTGAATAAATGGCGGCGGTTTGGCCGTTTTGCTGTCAAATCACCCGGAAACCCGCCAGGTTCCGTCGCGCGACAGGGGTGCTTGCCCTGTTGAGGCGTGTATTGCATAGGTTCGCGAATGACAGAAGCTCAGGACGAAACCCGCATTCCCGTGATCATCGGCGTCGGTCAGGTCAATGACCGGCCAGTTGACGATGCAGACGCGCTCGATTCGCGTCAGCTGATGGAAGCGGCGATCCGGGCGGCCGACGCCGATGCTGGCAGCGGCTTTATCAGCCGGATCGACTGGCTGGGGATCACGCGCCAGATTTCCTTCCCCTCGCTCGACAAAACAATGGTTGAAGGGCTTTCCACATCGCTTGGCATCGCTCCTGCGCATGCCGAACAGAGCAAGGGCCCCAATGGCGATACGCCGATCAAATATCTGAACGATGCTGCCAATGCGATTGGCGAAGGTCGCGCGCAGGTGGCGGTGATCGTTGGCGGTGAAGCCTTGCGGACGGCAGCCAAACGGCCCGATGGCGGCGGGATCGGGCGCAATCTCCGCATGCCCGATACCATCCCGATCCATGTCAAATATGGCGTGCGGACGCCGACCGAAATCTATCCGTTTTATGAAAATGCAGGCCGCAAGGCCTGGGGGCAGACGCTCGCTCAGGGCCAGGCGGAAACCGGCGTGATCTGGTCGCGGTTCGCGCAAGTCGCGGCGGAGAATCACGCGGCATGGCTCCGCAAGCCGATGTCGGCAGACGAGATCATCACGCCCTCTGCGTCCAACCGGCCGATTGCCTTTCCCTATACCAAGCTGACCGTGGCCAATTCGTCGGTGAACCAGGGCGCGGCGCTGCTCGTGACCAGCCTTGCCGTTGCGCGCGGCGCAGGCGTCTCTGAGAACCGCATCATCTATGTTGGCAAGGGCGCGGCCGCGCATGAGGCGGACGAATATGCCCCATTACGCATCGGGGCGGATGCAGGTCATGTCCTTGATCGTGAGCGCTGGGATGAATCGCCCAGCATGGCCGTGACGCTCGAACAGGCCATTGCACGCAACGGGATTGATCCCCAAAGGCTCGACCATCTCGAACTCTATTCCTGCTTTCCCTGCGTCCCCAAAATGGCGCGGCGCGTGCTGGGACTTTCGGCCGACCGCACCGCGACGGTGTTCGGCGGGTTGACCTTTGGCGGCGGGCCGATCGGCAATTACATGGCGCATGCAGCCGCTTCGATGGTCGAGAAGCTTCGTGTCGAGCCCGGCGACGGATTGCTGTTTGCCAATGGCGGCTTTGCGACTCATAACCACGCGATCATCCTGACGACGCGCCCCCAACCTGCCGGGACCTTTCCGCAGGATTATGACTGCCAGGCCGAAGCCGATGCGCGGCGCGGGCCGATCCCCGAGTTGGTTGATGGCTATGAAGGCCCGGCCGAAATCGAGACCTATACCGTCATCTACGACCGTGAGGCACAGCCCCGGTTCGGCGTGGTGCTTGCCAAAATGCCAGACAGTCGCCGCGCGATTGCTCGCGTGCCGGCCGAAGATGAGGCGATGATTGCCTTTCTGACATCAGGCAAGACAGAACCCGTTGGCACGACAGGACGTGTCGTTCGTAAGGGCGAATTCAGCCTTTGGTCGAGCCGCTGATTTACAACGGCCCGGCGAACGCCTTATCAGGGCGAAAATATCCGGGGATATCAATGCGGACTATCATTTCCGGCCTCGTCCTGATGGCCACATTTCCTGCCCTTGCCCAAACACCGTCTTCCCCGCGCGATACGCCCTATCCGGGGGTGATGACGCTCAACGTCGATGCGACCGATACGGTGCAGGGCATTTTCCACGTCACCCAATCCATTCCCGTTGCGGCTTCCGGGCCGATGACGCTCAACTTTCCCAAATGGCTGCCCGGCAATCACGCGGCGCGCGGACAGATTGAAAAGCTGGCGGGGCTGATCATCCGGGCCAGCGGCAAGACACTGGTCTGGAAGCGTGACTCGGTGGACGTCTATGCCTTCCATGTCGACGTGCCGGAAGGGGCGCGGCAACTCGATCTGTCCTTCAAATTCCTGTCCGCAACCGAAGACGATCAGGGCCGGGTTGTTGTTTCGCCGGAGATCATCAACCTTCAGTGGCAGTCTGTCTCGCTCTATCCGGCGGGCTGGGCGACGCGACGAATTCCGGTCTCGGCCAGCGTCACCCTGCCAACAGGCTGGCGCGCCGCGACCGCGCTTCGCCCGCAGCCCGGACCTGTAACTGGCGCGCGCATTGCCTATGCAACCGTCGACTATGAAACATTGGTTGATTCGCCCATATTCGCTGGCAAGCATTTCCGCGCCGAACCGCTCGGGCAGAATGTCACGCTCAACATCGTCGCCGATGAGGCCAAATATCTGGCGGCAACCCCGGCCCAGATCGAGGTGCACCGCAAGCTGGTCGATCAGGCCGTCAGGCTGTTCGGCACGCGCCCGTTCGACCATTATGACCTGCTTCTCGGGTTGACCGACCGTATCGGCAGCATCGGGCTCGAACATCACCGCTCATCCGAGAATGTGGCCAATCCGGAATATTTCACCGAATGGGCCGCGGGCCCTGGCCGCCGCAACCTGCTTGCACATGAATTGAGCCATAGCTGGGTTGGAAAATACCGGCGCCCGGCAGGCCAGATGGTGCTGGATTTTGCAACGCCGCTCGTCAACGACCTGCTCTGGGTCTATGAGGGGCAGGATCAGTTCTGGGGCTATGTGCTTGGCGCACGATCCGGCCTGTTCACGAAGGCCGAAACGCTCGATGCGCTCGCCTCGATCGCCGCCGGTCTCGATATCCGCCGCGCCCGCGAATGGCGCGATCTGGCTGACACGACGTACGACCCGATCATCTCCGCACGTCGCCCAAAAGGTTGGGTGAGCTACCAGCGCAGCGAGGATTATTACAATGAAGGCCTGCTGATCTGGCTTGAAGTCGATGCGATGCTGCGTGCGCAGACTGGCGGCGCAAAGGGCATGGACGATTTCGCGCTTGCCTTTTTCAGCGGTTCTCAGGGCGACTTCGCGGCGAGAAGTTTCGCCTTTGATGAGGTCGCGGCCACGCTCAAGACGCTTTCACCCTATGATTGGGCGGGCTTTCTCGCGCGGCGAACAACCGAAAAGGCGGCCAGTGCGCCCATGGGAGGCATCACGCAGGGCGGTTATCGCCTTGTCTATGGCGACGAACCGACGCCTTTCTTCAGGGACAAGGAAAAGCGCGCCGCCGAACAGGACCTCAGCTTTTCGATTGGCCTGACCATTGGCAAGGGTGGAAAGGTCAATACGGTGATCTGGGACAGTCCGGCCTTCAATGCCGGGCTCACTTCGGCTGCGGAAGTCATAGCCGTGAACGGGCAGGTCTATTCGGAAACCGCAATGACCGAGGCGATTTCTGCGGCAAAAGGCGGGAGCGACCCGATCCGCCTGATCGTGAAATCCGGAAACCGCGTTCGCGAGATCGCCATCGCCTGGAACGGCGGCCTGCGTTATCCCAGGCTGGAGAAAACCGGAACTGGCGAAACGAGCCTCGACGTGCTGCTGCGTCCGCGTTCCTGAAATGAAAAGCCACCCCTTCGACTGAAACGAAGGAGTGGCTCTTTTGTATGCCCTGCGCCGGGAGGAGTGGTGGCAGGACGGTGTTTCTGACTTCTGTCTGTCAGAAATCGAACTGTGCTCGGATTGCAAATCCATCGACGCTGTAGGTCCGCTGATCGACCGGCTTGGTCGATAGCGGCTTGAACGCTGCCGCAAACGGGCCCCCTTCAACTTCGGTGTGGATGTAATTCACAAGGAACCGGACATAGTCGGTCGGGATCCACGTCAGGCCGAACAGATATCCAGTCTGCTTGCCCCCACGTCCGAGTCGCGTGTTAATCGCAGCGAGCGATGTGGCGCCGGTCGTGAAATTGTTGGTAAGGCCGTTTTTGAGCTTTGCCGTGTCAAGATCAAGATAGTCCAAGCGACCGATCAGTTGCACTGCACCCTTGCCGCCCTTGTCAAAGGGGTTGAGTACCTTGGTGCGATCCCAAGTGCCGTTCTTGTATCCACGTGTTTCGCCGGTCAGGAAAAACCCGACTTCGGCATAGGCGCTGAAGAAAGATGGATCACCAGTCGCCGTTGTAATCGCCGTATTGCCAACGAAGAAATCGCGCGGATTGAGCAACTGCGTGCCTGCGCTATAGGCATTCGCCTTGGTGTACTGCGCTTCACCACCAACGTGCAATGACTTGAATACACCGAACAGTTCGGCGCCGAAGATATTGTCGCTCGTTGCGGCGAAGTTGCCGGTATCAACGAAACGGACATCTGTCGTTTGCAGGAACGGGCGAGCCCGATACCGTGCCAACTGGTTCGTAGATGGCGCGCCTATTGACGTGGATGCAACACCGCTTGCGTTTGATTGGAAGGAGCGATGTTGGAAATTCGCACCGAGATGGACAAAGCCATTGCCGACGTTGGGCGCATAGGTCATGCGAGCAGCGGCAATCCAACCATCATTGTCGAGCGACGCGTCGATCGAATGGGCTGCGAAAAGCCCTCCATTGATGCGAAGCAACGAGTCTGGACTGACATAGCCTAAGTTAAGCCCCAAACGGCGCGTGTTCCCGAAGGCATCGTTCATTTGCGAGCGTTCGATAAACGACACCCAGCGCGAACTGGTGATCTGTTCCAGACCGTTATTGGTTTCCATATTGCCCATGGCAATGCTCCAGGGTTTGCCCTGGCGTTGGTACGTAAGGATCACATCGCCGAAGCCGACCACGCTATTGGCGAAATCCATTTCAGCCTTGTAAGCGAAATCCCCAGGCAATGTGCCTTCGACACCGAGGCGGACGCGGCGGACACGGGTATTGAAGCCAAGATTCCTGTTGGCAACAAACCCCTTCGGTTCGTCGATATAGCTCGCATCAAGCATCAATCGCCCGCGCACCTTGAAAGTAAAACCCGAACCGTCACTAAATTGCGGAGCGCCCTTCCAGCTTGGTGTCGCTGTGGTGACCTGCTTCTTGAGAGCATCAAGCTGTGCTTGAAGACCGGAAATCTGGGCCTCCAGTAGTTCCGCCCGGGCATCGGCCGCATTCATATTGGCTTCTTCTGCCGATACAGTGGTCGATACATCGTCCGGCGATGGTGCGTCCGTAGGCGGTTCGACCTCTTTGTCGGCGGATTGTGCATTGACTTGCGGCGAGAATGCCATCGCGCTGGCCCAGAGGAGGACCCGCAACAGGGTAAAGTGTTTCATTTTATGCCCCTTAATTTCTTTTTAAACTTACTTGAGACCGGCGCTGTTCATCGGTGTCATCGTGGTGGCGAAAGCAGCAGCCCGCTTGCGCGAGGCATCCGGGCTGGCAAGAAGGCCATATTGGAGCAGATAGCCGCGCGGACCGAACGTCGAGTCCTTGGCATATTCTGCGGTAAACTGGCGGATGCCGGGAATGGCCTTCAGGTGTGCGTTCTTGACATAGATGTAGAGCGCACGAGCCCCGGGATATTTGAACGAGGAAATGGACGCTGCAGTTGGTGCGACACCGTTGATCGCAACGCCGCTCAGCCGGGTGGCATTTTCCTCAAGATAGGAATAGCCGAAAATCCCGACCGTGCCGGGATTGGCCTCAAGCTTCTGGACGATCAGATTGTCGTTCTCGCCAGCGTTGATGTAGGCACCATCTTCGCGCAGGCCCAGGCAGATCTGCTTGTATTTGGCTTCGTTGGTTTTCTTGAGAGCAGTGACGCTGGCATTGGCCGAACAGGCCGGCTCGAGGATGAGATCCTCAAGCGAGGATCGCGTGCCGCTTGTCGTTGGCGGGCCGTAGACACGAATGGGCGTGGCGGGAAGGGCGCTATTCACGTCCTTCCAGGTCTTGGCGGTATTGGGTTTGCCAAACGGCGTCTTGGCGATTGCCATATAGACATCGCGAAGTGAGACCGCACGAATTGGGCCACCCTTTGAAGTTGCCAGTGACAGCCCGTCTAGCCCAACCTGAATTTCCGTTATCTGCGTTACGCCGTTGGCAGCGCACTGGCGGAACTCGGAAAGTTTGATCCGGCGTGAAGCGTTAAGGATATCAGGATGGGCTGCGCCGACGCCGCCACAGAATAATTTGGCACCGCCCCCGGTTCCAGTCGATTCAACGATCGGCGATGGCACGCCAGGATTGGCGCGGGCAAATCGTTCGGCAACGGCCTTGGTAAACGGATATACCGTTGAGGATCCGACAATGCGGATGTTGCGGCGCATCTGCGCCCAGGCGGGAACGGCGGCAACGGCGGTAACGCTCACAGCAAGCGCAGCAACGATCACCTTGGTGGATGTTTTCATGATAACCCCTGAAACTGGATAATGTTCCTGGCGACTCGCTCGCCCGGACCACCGCCGCATTAGGCGGCGTACATTCCAGTTCCGTGACAATCAGGTTTCAGATTTGTGACAGCGCTGTGGGGCCAGCCATGAACTTACTCGGTTTCGGCGGGAGCCTCATCGATGTCAACGCGACGCGGACGGCCGCGACGGCGCGGAGCGGGGGCGGGTTCTTCCGTTTCAATCGCAAAATCAGGAATCGGAGCGACCATGCCGTCGCTGCCAAACGATGGAGGAAGCACATTTACATCGATCGTTGCCGGTTCGACCGAATCATCATCAACGTTGCCACGGTTCGGGTTGTAGCGACCATTGCCCCGATCATTGGCGTAACGATCGTTCCGGTCACGATCATTGTTGTTGCGTTCATTGTTGTTCCGGTCCGGGCGTGGGCCGCGGTCGCCGCGATCGTTGCGCTCGCGATTGTCCTGGCGACGCGGTGGGCTACGATCCTCGTCACCCTGTTCGGCGTCAATGCTCTCGGACGAGCCCTGATCGTCCCCCTCGTCGCCTGACCATTCGTCACGCTGCGGGCGGCTTTCTTCGAAACGGGCTCGGGTTTCGGCGACAACACGGAAATAATGGTCGGCGAACTGGAGATAATATTCGGTCATCACACGGTCGCCAGCAAGCTGGGCATCGCGGGCCAGGCTCTTGTACTTCTCAAGAAGCTGGGGCGCATTGCCACGTGCGCGGTTATCGATGCGGTTGCCTTGTTCGCGGCCACCATTTTGTGGGCGCTGTCCACCCCGGCCGCGACGACGGCCAGCCTGACGATTGTTGAGCAAGAAATGTCCCTTTTCTCTGGGGTAAAGCCTGTGTTTCGTGTTTCAAGCCAGCATGACCCCGACCGGGATGTGCCGCAGCACATCTTTCGCCTGCCAAAGCCGGATCATCCTAGTCACAGCCTCAGGTAGTGGGGGTAAGAACGGGATGGCGGCCTCATGGTTTCGCCCCTCCACTCTTGAAACGGGGCCTTAGCTCGCCTTTTGGCCAATTCCAAGGGAAAAATGCAGTATCGCCCTGTCTCTGCTTCCCAGGTCCTGCCGAACTTGTGGATAAAGACCCGATGCCCGGAACAAGCCAGACACGCTGTTCGCCTGTGCGAACCCGATTTCGAGCGCGATCATGCCACCGGGCGCAAGGCGGGCAGGAAGGTGGGGAATCAGTTCGCGATAGTCGTCGAGCCCATCGACACCTGCAAAAAGCGCAGTTGGGGGTTCATAGTCTCGAACCTGCTCCGGCAGATTGGCGCCGGTTTCGATATAGGGCGGATTGCAGAGGATCAGGTCGAAGCTCTCCTCAATGCCCTCTGCCCAGTTTCCAGGGAGGAAATGTGCGCGCTCCACCAGACCGAGCTTCGCGGCGTTTTCCTGTGCAATAACCAGCGCTGCAGGTGACGCATCGATGCCCAGTCCGGTTGCACTGGGCCATTCGGAAAGCGCCGCGAGAAGAAGCGCGCCAGAGCCCGTGCCAAGATCGAGAATCCTTTTAGGGCCATCCGCCCCGAAGTAACCGACCGCCGCTTCGATCAGCGTTTCGCTGTCGGGACGCGGGATCAAAACGCCGGGCGCGACGGCAAGGCTTATCGTCCAGAAATCGCGTGAACCGGTGATATAGGCCAATGGTTCATGCGACTGGCGGCGGGCGAGCAGGGGGCCAAACCCATTGGGCACATCGTCGTCGAGATGCCCGAGCAACAGGGTCTCGCGCGACACGCCCAGCGCATGCGCCATCAACAGTTCGGCATCGAGACGCGGCGTGTCGCTGACTGGAACGAGCAGTGCAGCGGCATTGGTCAGGGCGGTGCGAACCTTCTCCCCTCCCGCCTGCGGGAGGGGCCGGTGTGGGGGCTGCTCCTGATCTGGCGCGGTGTCGGACATGCCCACCCCTAATCCCTCCGGCTAGCGGGAGCGGGATTATTGCTCATCCAGCCCTGCCAGTCGCTCGGCTTCGTCGGCTTCGATCAGCGCGCGCAGCAGTTCATCCAGCTGCCCTTCGAGGATTTCGGGCAAGCGGTGGAGCGTCAGGTTGATGCGGTGATCGGTCACGCGGCCCTGCGGGAAGTTATAGGTGCGGATGCGCTCCGAACGATCACCCGATCCGACCATAGACTTGCGCGCACCGGCTCGCTCCGAATGAAGCCGCTCGCGCTCCAGTTCATAGAGCCGCGTCCGCAATACACGCAGCGCCTTGGCCTTGTTCTTGTGCTGCGATTTTTCGTCCTGCTGGATCACCACAAGTCCGGACGGGATATGGACGATCCGTACTGCGCTATCGGTCGTGTTGACCGACTGGCCCCCCGGCCCCGACGAACGGTAAATGTCGATCCGCAGATCCTTGTCCTCGATCTGGATATCGACGTCTTCGGCCTCGGGCAGCACGGCCACCGTGGCGGCAGATGTGTGGATGCGCCCTCCGCTTTCGGTCGTCGGAACGCGCTGGACGCGGTGAACGCCGCTTTCGAACTTCAGTTGCGCAAACACGCCCTTGCCGGTGATCGACGCCACGACTTCCTTGTATCCGCCCATATCGGCAGCAGAGGCGGAGATCAGCTCGATCTTCCAGCCCTTTTCCTCTGCATAGCGCGAATACATGCGGAACAGATCGCCCGCGAAAAGGGCCGCCTCGTCGCCGCCAGTGCCAGCGCGGACTTCGAGCATCGCCGAGCGTTCGTCGGCGGTATCGCGGGGTAGCAACGAAAGCGCCAGCGCCCGTTCGGCGGCAGGCAGCGTCTCGCGGATCGCGTCGGCCTCTTCCTGCGCCATCTCGCGCATTTCGGGATCGTCGAGCATCGCTTCGAGCTCGACAAATTCATTGCGCAACCGCTGCAATTCGCCAGCGGCGGCGGCGACGGGTTCGACTTCGGCATATTCCTTGGACAGCGCGACAAAGATGTCACGCGGCAAATCGCCGGAGGCAAGCTGCGAAGACAATTCCTCGCGCTTCGCCAGCAAGGCGGCGATCCGTTCTGCGGAGATGGTGGTCACAGAGCCAATCCTCCCCCATCGGGGGAGGGGGACCGCGGAGCGGTGGAGGGGGTCCTTGCATAAAGCACGCGGGAGCGTGCAGCCGCTGTCGCGGCCTTTATTTCCAGGACCCTCTCCGTCAGGCAACGCCTGCCACCTCCCCCGATGGGGAGGATTTTAGATGCCGAGATGGTGGTCATCGTGCCAGCGGGCGCAATAGCGCGTCTGGGTTGAAGCTTCCGTCAGTCTCCGGCATACGAATCACGGTAAAGCTATGTCCTAAGGCCGCTAGAATTTGATTGGTTATAGCTGCCTCCGCTCGACCAGCAGAACCTACTTCGTTGATCCTAATTGGAATGCCACGCCGTGACGGGATGGCTTCCGGATTGTCTTTTCCCGCAACTACCAAGCGTGCCTTCGCGCCGCTTTTACCAGCCAGTTCGAATCTCCGCTTTTCGTTCCCACGATAGGCTATATGCGCCTTTATGCCCGCGCGACGCAAAACAGCCGCTATTTGGCTGGCTGTTAGCTCTGCGTCTGGCAGCCAAGGAATGACGGAGACAAGAGGGCAATCTTCCAAATTCCCATCAACCAACATCCCCAGCCGCTCGATCCCCGCGGCCCAGCCAACCGCAGGCGTATGCGGCCCACCAAGCGCTTCAATCAATCCGTCATAGCGTCCGCCACCCAGCACAGTCCCCTGTGCGCCGAGCCGGTCGGTGATGAATTCGAATGCGGTATGTCGGTAATAATCCAGCCCACGCACCAGCCGCGAAGCCCGCGTCCACGCGACCCCCGCAGCATCCAGTCCCGCCGTCACCGTATCGAAAAAGTCCCGCGCCTCATCGGTCAGGAAGGTATCGATGTCCGGCGCACTGTCCGCTGCCGGGCGGTCGCGTGGGTCCTTGCTGTCGAGGATCCGTAACGGGTTCTTGTGGAGCCGTTCAAGGCTGTCCTCCGAAAGCTCGTCCCGATGCGCCTCGAAATGCGCGATCAGTTCGGCGCGCCACGCCTCGCGGGAATTGCCGTCGCCCAGCGTGTTGAGCTGGAGGGTCACGCCTTCGCTGATTCCCAGCTCCTTTAGCAACTGGTCGGCAAAGCAGAGCAGTTCGATATCCGCCGCTGGTTCGGCCGCACCGATCACTTCGGCATCGAGTTGGTGAAACTGCCGGAACCGCCCCTTTTGCGGCCGCTCGTAGCGGAACACCGCTCCGTGCGTCGCAACCTTGAGCGGCGCATATTGCTGCCAGCCCTCTGTGAGATAGGCTCGCGCGATGCCGGCGGTGAACTCCGGGCGTAAGGTGAGCGAATCCCCGCCGCGATCCTCGAACGTGTACATTTCCTTCGAAACCACATCAGTCGATTCCCCCAGCGAACGGGCGAACACTGCGGTTGCCTCGAAAACCGGTACTTCGATCCGCTTGAAGCCATAGAGCCGCCTCACGCGATCGAATGTCTCCACGACATGATGGAAGCGGTCCGCCTCTTCGCCGAGCATGCTTTGTGTGCCGCGTATCGGGCGTGGAGTTTCGATCTTGGCCATAGCGGGCGGTCTCTAGGCGAGTGGATTCAAAAACGCTACCGTTGCGGCATGGCCGCCCAACCCGGACGCACAATCGGCAATCGCATCGCGCCCGCGCGCTTCATCCTGTTTATGCTCGCGTTCGCGCTGCTCGGCGCGGCGATCCAGTTCGGGACCGGCCAATGGCACTACGCCGTAATGGGCGGGTTCGATCTTGCAGCCTTGCTGTTTTTCCTCCTGTTGCTGCCGATCCTGCGTGATGGCGATGCCGCATCGATCCAGCGGCACGCGGCTGAAAATGATGCAAATCGCATCACCCTGCTCATCATCACTGCGATGATCGTCGCAGTGCTCTTGGTCACGATTGAATCGGAACTGACCGGACCAGGCGAACCGATGGCGGCGCTGATCATCGCGACGCTTGGTATCGCCTGGCTTTTCGCCAATACTCTTTATGCGCTCCACTACGCCCATCTTTTCTACGGCACTGGCAAGGGTGCCGCAGGATTGAATTTCCCCGATACAAGAACGCCGGATTATTGGGACTTCGTCTATTTCGCCTTCACGCTGGGGATGACGTTCCAGACATCGGACGTCTCGATCAACAGTCGCCCGATTCGCCGGGTCGTGCTGGCACAATGCCTTGCCGCATTCGTGTTCAATATCGGGATTCTAGCCTTCACGATCAACACGCTGGGGAGTTGAGGAAGAAACTGGTGGGCGTGGCAAGGATTGAACTTGCGACCCCTGCGATGTCAATAAAAGGGATAGTCGAGTTTCACGCCGATATCTGCAAGGAATTCAAGACTGCTGATGTCCAATTACGGCCGTAACGTCGAGAACCAGGGGCGTTGCTGACTGTTTGGTTAAAGGCTGAAAGTTCGGAACGTTTGCCCCTTAATACTTCCCGCTTAGCCCTAATTGTTGTGATTTCGATTTGAAATTGCTCTTAGGCGATGTGCGACGGTTGGGTTGTCCAGCAGTATTTGAAGAGGTGCTTGCAAACGCCGGCGCCAGTTGGGGTGCTCGCTCGTTGTTCCCGGCAGATTGGGTTGCTCCACCTCACCAAGCAGGTCTTCAATGGGCGCAATTGCCAAGACCGCGGGCGATTTCGCAACATGTTTCAGTGCGGCTTCAACCACCGGCTGTGGATCGTCCGGCGCAGGCCGAAGGCCGCTTTCGCCTATGGTTGACCATAACAAGCCCCGATCCCAATCGCGAATATTCTCCGCTTCTGCGCGATCAATACCATCCGTCAGGCGTCCGAGCCGGTCTGCCCAATCAAGGTCGCGTCCGGTCCACCATCCGGCGACTGTCGGCGTATCGTGCGTACCTGTCATTGCAACGCTGTTTGAAGGATAGTCCCGCGCTCCGATGAAGCCGCCGTCGGGTGCCCGCTCAAACCAGAGCACCAGCATACCGAGCATGTTGCGCGCGGAAATGGCTTCAGTAAAGCCTTCTGGACTTGTGCCGAGATTCTCGGCGATAATCAGCGCAGAGGCCCGGTGCGCTTCAAGCGTAACCAGTCGCGCAAGATCGAGAAACGGATAGTCCAGATAGCTTCCTTGCGAAGAATTGCCGCCCTCGGGAATGACCCATTGCCTTGCGAGGCCAAAGGCATGGTCAATCCGCAAGCCGCCGGCCGATCGTAGCGCAGATCGCAGCATCGCAATCCAGGGTTGATAGCCGCTATCGCGCAGGCCCGCCGGAGAAAATCCCGTGATTGACCAATTTTGCCCAAGCGGCCCGAGTGGATCGGGCGGGGCTCCGATCGTCAACCCTTGCAGCATTGTGTCTGACAAGGCCCAGGTGTCACTGCCACCAGTATGCACCCCCACCGCAAGATCGGTAATCAGGCCAATGGCCATGCCCGCGTCGCGCGCCTGAAGTTGAGCCGCGCCAAGCCCTTCTCGGGCAAGCCACTGTGCGAACAGGTGGAAATCGATCTCGTCTCGATGTTCCCGGGCAAACAAGGCGACCGCGGCACCGTCGGCATCCTGGAACGCGGCGGGCCAATCGCGCCAGCCGTTTGCACCCTTGAGTCGGAAGTGGCAGTCCAGCGCATCAAAGAGCGCATGCCGATGCAATGCCGGGCCCTCGGCCTGGTTGGCCTGTCTGATCTGCTCCAGGTGCTCGGCATCAAGAGCCGCATAGATTTGGCGCAGTTCGATAAGACGCTTGGGCAGAGCTGACGGCCAATCGATGAACGCCTCGGCCTTCCCCTCAGGCAAGGCCGGCAAGCCAAGTAGGGTTGGATCGCCCATGGCCGTATTGAAAAACGTCCGGCTGGACGGAGAATAGGGGCTATAGTCCCCGCCAAATCCGGGAAACAGCGCATGAACTGGATTGATCGCCAAGGCATCGCAGCCTGCTTGGCCGAGCACCTGTGCCGATGCGGCAAGTTCACCAAAGCCGCCAAAGGCGCGAGGCGCAGTGCCGCATAGGCTCGGAATCTGAACGGCCGTCCCCCACATTCGCCGCCCCTGCGAATTGGGAAACGGGCATTGTCGGGGCGCAACCGCAAGCTGGAGCATCTGACCATCAAGCGAAAGATCATAATATCCCGGATCGGCGATGGGCGCCAATATCCCGCCGTCAATCATGACGCGGCTGCTGACACCATCTTCGCCGGTCACTTCTGCGTTGGTCGCTTGGATGCCGATCGGGGTTGCCAAACCGACTTCGGTAACAAGCATCGGCGGCAAGCGACGCTGCCCGGCAGCAATTTCGGCAATGCTGTCCTTGATCTGACGATTGCTGCTTGTCTCATGCCCCAAAGCAAGCAGGATTGCGGCAAGCGTGTCATCCGCGACGTCCAGTTCTCGTCCGCTGACGTCTCGCCAGTGGCGGGCAAGTCCCACTGCCTCTGCCAGATCGTGCAGCAGCGAAGGTGAGACTTTGACCATCGTCAATTCTGTATCGGCCCCAACGTGAATGATCCCGATTGCCGGGACGAATTCCGCCGCATAACGCAGCTTGACTTAGCCCCTTGCATATTGAGGCAAGAGATGCAAAAACGGCCTTGATAACGTTCTCAAAAACAATCCTAGAAATGGGGCCTGAGGTTGGAAGCGTGCTGCTAAGCACTTGCAAGGCATAGTATGAAGCTTAGGGGATTATGACTGAATTGCACTGTGCAGGGCTGTCCAGGAACAGTTCGCGCCCTCCTTCTTATTAAGGAATGCCAGCTTCATGTCGGTCAGTCTAAAATCCAAATCGGAATTGCTTGAAGCGCGGATACTCGATGCTCTGCACCATCGTGTTGGCAAAGACGAGCGCGCTGCCAAGCCACATGACTGGTTCAACGCTGCTGTGCTTGCTCTTCGTGACGAGGTGATCGACAAATGGATGGAATCGACCCGTCGAACCTATGAAGCCAACGGCAAGAGGGTCTATTACCTCAGCCTTGAATTTCTGATCGGGCGGCTGTTTCGAGACGCCTTGGCCAACCTTGGCGTGACTGGCGAGATGGAGCAGGCGCTTCGCAGCCACGGACTTGACTTGGCCGCGCTAGAAGAACTCGAACCCGATGCAGCGCTGGGCAACGGTGGGCTCGGGCGGTTGGCGGCCTGCTTCATGGAGAGCCTCGCTAGTCTTGAAATCCCCGCCTACGGCTATGGAATCCGCTATGTAAACGGCATGTTCCGCCAGCGAATAGACGATGGATGGCAGGTCGAGCTACCGGAAACCTGGCTGGCACATGGAAACCCGTGGGAGTTCGAGCGTCGCGAGAGTTGTTATCGAATTGGCTTTGGCGGAGAAGTTTTAGCCAAAGGGACAAGCACAGAATGGCGTCCGGCTGAACAAGTCGAAGCGACGGCGGTCGATACGCCAGTGGTCGGCTGGCGTGGCAAACGGGTTAACACGCTGCGGCTGTGGACCGCAAACGCGCTCGACCCGATCCGGCTCGACGCGTTCAATGCCGGCGACCACATAGGCGCGCTCGCTGATCAGGTGCGCGCGGACAGTTTGGTGAGGGTGCTTTACCCTGCGGATTCAAGTCCGGCGGGTCAGGAATTGCGATTGCGTCAGGAGTATTTCTTCACCTCGGCCTCAATCCAGGACATAGTTCGCCGGCACATTCAGCACCACGGCGACATCCGAACCCTTCCCGACAAGGCGGCGATCCAGCTCAACGATACCCATCCGGCGGTGGCGGTGTGCGAGATCTTGCGATTGCTGGTCGATGTCTATGGATTCGAATTTGACGAGGCATGGGATATTACGCGACGGACCGTGGGGTATACCAATCACACCCTGCTACCCGAAGCTTTGGAAAGCTGGCCGTTGCCGCTGTTCGAACGACTTTTGCCGCGCCACATGCAGTTAATTTATGCGATCAATTCTCGTGTTCTGCGCGATGCCCGAAAGCGCGGCATGGATGCGGTCGAAGTCTCCGCCATCTCCCTGATCGACGAGGATGGTGATCGCCGGGTGCGGATGGCCAATCTCGCTTTTGCCGGCGCGCACAGCGTCAACGGCGTGGCTGCGTTGCATACCGAACTGATGAAGACCACGGTGTTTTCAAACCTGCACAAGCTTTACCCCGAAAAGATCAACAACAAGACCAATGGCGTCACGCCGCGCCGCTGGCTGCAGCAATGTAACCCCGGCCTGACCGCGACCCTGCGCGATGCGATCGGCGACAAGTTTCTCGACGATGCGGAAGAACTGGTGGCGCTCGACAAACTGGCGGGCGACAGGGCGCTGGGTGAGCGAATTGCCGAAGTGAAGCGCGCCAACAAAGTAGCACTCACCAGCCACCTCAGGGATATTATCGGCATCCACCTCAATCCGGATGCGCTGTTCGATGTGCAGATCAAGCGCATCCATGAGTATAAGCGCCAACTGCTCAATCTGGTCGAGACGGTCGCGCTCTACGATCAGATCCGAAGCCACCCGGAACGCGACTGGGTGCCGCGTGTGAAGATTTTCGGCGGCAAGGCCGCATCGAGCTATCACAATGCCAAGCTTATCATCAAGCTGGCGAACGATATCGCGCGACGTGTCAATGCCGATCCCTCGGTGGGCGGGTTGCTCAAAGTGGTGTTCGTACCGAACTATAATGTCAGCTTGGCGGAGCGGATTATCCCTGCTGCGGATTTGTCCGAACAGATTTCGACCGCAGGCATGGAGGCGTCGGGCACCGGGAATATGAAGTTCGCGCTCAATGGGGCCCTGACAATCGGCACACTTGATGGAGCCAATATAGAGATCAAAGATCGCGTCGGCGACGATAATATCTTGATCTTCGGGCTCACCGCCGATGAAGTCGAGAAAAAGCGCTCAAACGGTTACAACCCGCGCGAATTGATCGAAGGCTCTCGCGAGTTGCATCAGGCGATCGAGGCAATTTCTTCTGGCGTATTTTCGCCCGACGATCCGCATCGATACACTGGTTTGATGGACGGGCTTTATGAAAGCGACTGGTTCATGCTCGCTGCAGACTTCGACAGTTACGCAGCAGCGCAGCGCGAGGTCGACCGGCGCTGGCTCGACCAGTGGGGCTGGCGAAAAAGCGCCCTCCACAACATTGCCAATGTCGGCTGGTTCTCGTCCGACCGAACCATAGGCGAATACGCCAGGGAGATTTGGGGAGTATTGTGAAGCCATCGGGAGAGGCCATTGCAGAACTGCTGAACGGGACCCATGCCGATCCGTTCTCGCTGCTCGGCGTCCACGAGGGGCCGGACGGGGCATTCGCCCGTGCTGTGCTGCCAGGAGCGGAAGTGGCAGAGGCGCATGATCTTTCCGGCCACAAGCTCGGCAAGCTCAAACGCGTAGATCCGCGCGGGCTGTTCGAGGGGAAGATCAAGGGCGGTCGTCAGCCGGTCAAGTATCGTTGCAAATCCGGCGCGCACGAATGGTGGCTCACCGATGCCTACAGCTTTGGCCCCGTGCTCGGGCCGACTGACGATTTCCTGATTGCCGAGGGCACGCATTTGCGGCTGTTCGACAAATTGGGCGCTCACCTGATCGAGCATGAAGGCGCAAGCGGGGTTCATTTTGCGGTCTGGGCACCAAATGCCCGGCAGGTTAGTCTGGTGGGAGATTTCAACGACTGGGACCACCGTCGCCATCAGATGCGCCGCCGCGCAGACATTGGCGTGTGGGAGATCTTCATTCCCGAGATAGGCGCAGGGCGCGCCTACAAGTATCGCATCGTCGGCGCCGACGGCATGGTATTGCCATTGAAGGCTGACCCTTACGCCTTTGCTTCGGAACTTCGCCCGGCCACGGCCTCGCTCACAGCCGATCCCGGCAAGCCGGAATGGGGCGACGCTGCGCACCGCGCGCATTGGGCCAACGCAGACGCCCGACGTGAGCCCATGACGATATACGAAGTCCATCCGGGCTCGTGGAGGCGCGATGAAAACGACTGGTTCCAGACTTGGGACGCGATGGCCGAGACGCTCATCCCCTATGTCGTGGACATGGGGTTTACGCATATCGAGTTTTTACCTCTGAGCGAGCATCCCTATGACCCGAGCTGGGGTTATCAGACCATCGGCCTCTATGCCCCGTCTGCACGGTTCGGCGGGCCGGACGGATTCGCTCGTTTCGTCGACGGCGCGCACCGCGCAGGAATTTCGGTGCTGATTGATTGGGTGCCGGCGCATTTTCCAACTGATGAACATGGTCTCGCTCTATTTGATGGCACGGCGCTCTACGAACATGAAGACCCCCGCCTCGGCTTTCATCCCGACTGGAACACGGCAATATACAATTTCGGGCGTCACGAGGTTGCGAGCTTCCTCGTCAACAATGCTTTGTTCTGGGCCGAGCATTATCATGTCGATGGCCTCCGCGTCGACGCAGTCGCATCGATGCTTTATCGAGATTACAGCCGCAAGGCGGGGGAATGGATTCCCAACGAACAAGGCGGGCGAGAGAATTGGGAGGCGGTCGCGTTCCTGCGCGCGATGAACAAGTCGCTTTATGCCAGCCATGCCGGAATCGTTACGATTGCGGAAGAATCCACATCTTGGCCGGGGGTGTCGCATCCGGCCCATGAGAACGGCCTCGGTTTCGGGTTCAAGTGGAACATGGGCTTCATGCACGACACACTGCAATATATGGCTCGTGACCCAATCCACCGCCGCCATCATCACGACGAGATCACCTTTGGGCTGGTCTATGCCTTCAGCGAGAATTTCGTCCTGCCGTTGAGTCATGACGAAGTGGTTCACGGCAAGGGGTCGCTGCTCGGCAAGATGAGCGGAGACGACTGGCAGAAGTTTGCCAATCTGCGCGCCTATTATGGGCTGATGTGGGGCTATCCCGGCAAGAAATTGCTGTTCATGGGACAGGAATTTGCCCAGCGCCGCGAATGGAGCGAGGAACGCGCGCTCGACTGGGACTTGTTCGATGCCCCGGCGCACGCTGGCATTCATCGCCTTGTTCGTGATCTCAATCACCTCTACCGCGAAAAGCCCGCTCTCCACACTCGCGATTGCGAGGCGGAAGGATTCGAATGGCTGGTCGCCGACGATGCCGCAGCCTCGGTTTTTGCCTGGCTGCGCAAGGCCCCTGGCGCACCACCAATCGCAGTGATCAGCAACATGACCCCCACGTTACATGGTCACTATCGCCTTCCCTTGCCGCATGACGGCAAGTGGCGCGAAGTGCTCAACTCGGACGCGGAAATCTATGGCGGCAGCGGTCAAGGCAACCTTGGCGTGATCGAGGTTCAACATGGCGCGGCACAAATCGTGCTGCCGCCGCTCGCGACGTTGATGTTTGAATTCGAAGGATGAACGCCAATAGGCGAAAAAAGAGGAGAGGAAAGACATGGCTGAGAGACGACAATCGCCGCTAGCGCGGGATACAATGGCCTATGTGCTGGCGGGTGGCCGCGGCAGCCGCTTGATGGAACTGACCAACCGCCGCGCCAAACCAGCGGTTTATTTCGGAGGCATGGCGCGGATCATCGACTTTGCGCTGTCCAACGCGATCAATTCCGGCATCCGGAGGATCGGCGTTGCGACACAGTATAAAGCACACTCGCTGATCCGTCACATGAACCGCGCCTGGAACTTCATGCGCCCGGAGCGGAACGAAAGCTTCGATATCCTGCCTGCCTCGCAGCGAATTGACGAACAGCACTGGTACGAAGGTACTGCCGATGCGGTTTACCAGAATATCGATATAATCCAGTCCCATGCGCCCAAATATATGGTCGTCCTTGCGGGCGACCATATCTACAAGATGGACTATGAATTGATGTTGCAACAGCACGTCAACTCGGGCGCGGATGTGACGGTTGGTTGTCTGGTGGTACCGCGCGCGGAGGCGAGCGGTTTCGGAGTGATGGCGGTCGACAAACAAAGCACGATTACCAAGTTCGTCGAAAAACCCGCCAATCCGCCCGGTATCCCCGGTGATCCTGACCACGCGCTGGCTTCGATGGGGATCTACGTATTTGAAACCGAATTCCTGTTCGATCAACTCCGTCGCGATGTTGCCGATCCCAAGTCGAGTCGCGATTTCGGGGGAGATATCATTCCCTATATCGTCAAGCATGGTAAGGCCGTCGCCCATCGGTTTGGCGACAGTTGCGTCCGCGCGGCCGAGCAGATCGGGGAATATTGGCGCGATGTCGGTACACTCGACGCCTATTTCGACGCTAACCTCGATCTTATCGATACTGTGCCCCAGCTTAACATGTATGACCGCGACTGGCCGATCTGGACCGATCAAGTCATCGCCGCCCCGGCCAAATTCGTCCACGACGAAGACGGTCGGCGCGGACATGCAATCTCCTCGCTGATCAGCCAGGATTGCATCGTCTCGGGCGCGGTGGCCAAGCGTAGCCTGCTGTTTACCGGGGTCAAGATGGGCAGTTTTTCCAGCGTCGATGACGCGGTGATCCTGCCCTACTGCAACATCGGGCGGGGTGCGCGGCTCAGCCGGGTCGTCATCGACTCAGGCGTGCGCATCCCTGAAGACCTGGTGGTGGGTGAGGACCCGGTGCTCGATGCCAAGCGCTTCCGTCGCAGCGAAAATGGCGTCTGCCTGATCACCCGCGATATGATCGAGAAGCTCAAGGTCTGACGATGCCACTCAACGTCCTCTCCGTCGCCGCTGAAGCCGTTCCGTTGATCAAAACCGGTGGTCTGGCGGATGTTGTCGGAGCCCTGCCCGCTGCAGTCGCCCCGCACGGGATCGAGTTGACCACGCTGCTACCCGGCTTCCCGGCCGTGATGCAGGCGGTCAAGCGCGGCAAGGTTTTGCATGCCTATGATGACCTGCTCGGCCAGCCGGCGCGGATAATCGCCGGCAAGCTGAGTGGGCATCCCCTGATCGTGCTCGACGCGCCAGGATTCTATGCGCGTGAGGGCAGTCCTTACTCGGATCCTAGCGGCGAGGACTGGAGTGACAACTGGCGGCGTTTTGCCGCGTTGGGTCGGGCTGCTGCGGACCTTGCCGGTGGGTTGGTTAAAACCCGCAAGTTCGATCTGGTCCACGCGCATGACTGGCAAGCGGCAATGGCGCTGGCTTATTTGCGCTTTGCTCCGCTCAAGGGCAGCGCACCGCTGCCCACCGTAATGACCATCCACAACATGGCCTTCCAGGGCTATTTCGGGCGCGAAGTGTTCAGGGAGCTTGGCCTGCCCAAATCGGCTTGGTCGATCACCGGGGTCGAGTACCACAAAGGCGTTGGATTCCTCAAAGCAGGGATGGAGGCGGCCAGTATCATCACTACGGTAAGCCCGACCTATGCGCAGGAAATCCGTTCCGCCGAGTTCGGCATGGGGCTCGAAGGCTTGGTCGTCAGCCGGGGAGATCGGGTGCGTGGCATCGTCAACGGGATCGATCCAGCCGAATGGGATCCTGAGACAGACCCTCGACTTTCCGCCAATTTCACGGCGCGTGCTCTTGCCAAACGTTTAGCCAACAAGCGCGCGCTGGAAGCGGAGTTCGGGCTTGAGTCTGATGACGGACCCCTGTTTATTGTCGTCAGCCGTCTGACTTGGCAGAAGGGCATGGACGTGTTGGTCGAAGTGCTCGATCATCTCGCGGGGATCGGCGGGCGGCTGGTGCTGCTGGGTGCCGGTGACGCCGCGATAGTTGCCGGTCTCGAGGCGGGTGCGGCGCGACATCCGGGGCGGATCGGGCTGCGGATCGGCTATGACGAGGGGCTGGCGCATCGGATGCAGGGTGGCGGCGATGCGATCCTTGTGCCGAGCCGGTTCGAACCGTGCGGACTGACCCAGCTTTATGGCCTCGCCTATGGCTGCGTACCTGTCGTGGCCCGCACCGGTGGGCTGGCCGATACGGTGATCGATGCCAACCTCGCCGCGCGCGATGCGGGCGTTGCGACCGGAGTCCAGTTCTCCGGGGTCGATTACTTTGCCGTGGCGGCTGCGATCAGCCGGGTCGTGGCGCTCTATCACCAGCCGGGAACCTGGCGGGCACTGCAACGCAACGGCATGAAGGCTGATTTCTCATGGAAGAATAGCGGTAAGGTCTATGCCGAACTCTATCGCGAATTGACGGGACCGAGATGACTGTTCAAACGCATGCAACAAAGCCCTTCGCTGGGCAGAAGCCGGGCACATCGGGACTGCGCAAGAAGGTCCGCACCTTCCAGCAGCAGAACTACACTGAGAACTTCATTCAGGCTGTGTTCGACGCGGTCGAGCGACCGGCCAGATCGACTTTGGTGATCGGCGGCGACGGACGCTTTCACAATCGCACGGTGATCCAGCAGGCGATCCGTATCGCCGCTGCCAATGGCTACAGCCGGGTATTGGTCGGGCAGGGGGGGATACTCTCGACCCCCGCGGCCAGCCACGTCATCCGCAAATATGGCGCAAGCGGCGGGCTGATCCTTTCGGCCAGCCATAACCCGGGCGGGCCGGACGAGGATTTCGGGATCAAATACAACATCGCTAACGGCGGCCCCGCCCCCGAGGTGGTGACCGAGGCGATCTTTGCTCGCACGGAGTCGATCGACCGATGGCTGTCTGTGGATGCGGAGGACATCGATCTCGATACGCTCGGCACCAGCAATGTTGCAGGCATGAACGTTGAGTTGATCGACCCGGTCGCCGATTACGCCATGCTGATGGAAAGCCTGTTCGACTTTGCTGCGATCCGCCGAGCAGTGGAAAAGGGCTTCACCATGGCCTTCGACGCGATGAGCGCGGTGAATGGGCCTTACGCGGTCGAAATACTCGAACGCCGTCTCGGTTTCCCTGCAGGGACGGTGCGCAACGGCATCCCGCTTGAAGATTTCGGGGGACACCACCCCGATCCCAATCTCGTCCATGCAAAGAAACTCTACGACCTGATGATGGGTCCCGACGCACCCGACTTCGGTGCCGCCACGGACGGCGATGGCGACCGCAACCTGATCATCGGCAAGCACCGCTTCATCACCCCTTCGGATTCGTTGGCGATGTTGGCCGCCAATGCCCAGCGCGCGCCCGGCTATGCACGCGGCCTCAAGGGCATTGCCCGCTCGATGCCGACGAGCGCAGCGGCTGATCGTGTGGCCGCGGCACTGGGAATACCCTGTTACGAGACCCCGACCGGTTGGAAATTTTTCGGCACGCTGCTCGATGCAAATAAGGCGACGATCTGTGGTGAAGAGAGCGCTGGCACCGGTTCAGACCATGTCCGTGAAAAGGATGGGTTGTGGGCTGTGCTATTGTGGCTCAACATTCTCGTCGTGCGGGGGATCAGCGTCGATGCGCTTGCACGCGAGCATTGGGTACAGTTCGGGCGCAACTATTATGCACGGCATGACTATGAGGCGATTGACAGTCAACGCGCCACCGCACTGATTGACGCGTTGACCGCCGCACTGCCCGCGCTGCCGGGACGCTCGTTTGGCCCGCTGACGGTCTCGGCAGCTGACAGTTTTTCCTATACCGATCCCGTCGATGGTTCACTAAGCGCGAACCAAGGGCTGCGCGTGCTGTTCGACGGCGGCTCGCGGATCGCTTTCCGCCTCTCCGGTACCGGCACCGAAGGCGCGACGCTGCGGGTTTATCTCGAACGCTATGAGCCGGTCGGCGGTGATCTGGACCGCGAAACACCGGAGATGCTCGCTGCGCTGATCGAGGCAGCAGAGGCGATTGCCGGGATTGCGCGCCATACCGGCCGCACAGCCCCCGATGTCGTGACGTGAACCCGCCCTACGGGGCCTGTTGCTCCGGCGGTCAAACATATTTTCGCGTCCGCGCGCCTGACGCCTCGGCGCTTTGGCTGTGCCTGTTCGAACAAGGGATCGAACGCCGGATTCCCATGTCGCGATCTGGCGATGACTGGCAGGCCGAGCTGCAAGGCGAATGCGAAGGCATAGGCTATGGCTATCGCGCCGAGGGACAATGGGCTCCAGAGCGCGGCTTGTGGTTTGATCCTGCCAAGTTGCTGGCCGATCCCTACGCGATTGAGCTCGATCGACGTTTTGTACAGGATCCTGCGCTTGCACAATTTGGAGTGGATACAGTGCATCTCGTTCCGCGTGCGCTGGTGCCCGGGGTGAGGCCAAAGCTTGCGCATCGCCAGCCCAGGTTCGAACGAGGAGACCTTATCTACGAGATAAACGTCCGTGCTTTCACCATGCTTCACCCGCAAGTGCCGCCTGCGTTGCGCGGCACTGTGGCCGCCTTGGCCGAACCTGATGTGATCGCGCACCTCAAGAAATTGCGTGTCGGCGCGGTCGAACTCATGCCCGTCACAGCCCGGATCGATGAGCGCCATTTGCCGCCGCTTGGCCTCTGCAATGCCTGGGGCTACAATCCGGTCGTGCCGATGGCGCTTGATCTGGGACTTTGCCCTGGCGGCGTGGAGGAATTGCGACGCACTGTCGAAACGCTCCATGATGCCGGTATCGGCGTCATCCTCGACCTCGTGTTCAATCACACGGGCGAAAGCGATGTCCATGGTGGAGTGATTGCCCTGCGCGGACTGGACAATAGCGTCTATGCCCATGCGCCTGATGGCAGCCTGATCAACGAAACCGGTTGCGGCAATATGCTCGACTTCGCCAATCCTGCGGTGCGGGCCCTGACGATCGCCAGCCTGCGTCACTTTGTTACACAGTGCGGAGTGGACGGGTTTCGCTTTGACCTCGCTACAGTGCTTGCGCGCGGCCCCGGGTTCTCAATTGAAGCCCCGATCTTCGCTGAGATCGGTGCCGACCCAGTATTGGCCGACCGGGTGTTGATTGCCGAACCGTGGGATCCAGGTTCAGGCGGATATCAATTGGGCCATTTCCCGGACAATTGGTTGGAATGGAATGACAAGTATCGCGACGATGTTCGGCGCTTTTGGCGAGGAGATGGGACGATCGGTGCATTCGTCACCCGACTGGCCGGTTCGTCCGACATCTTCGGGGATTCCAGCAGAAGCGTGAATTTTCTGGCGGCTCATGACGGTTTCACTTTGGCTGACACTGTCGCCTATACTGAGCGGTACAACCAAGCGAACGGCGAAGAAAACCGGGACGGTCATGGCGAGAATTACTCTTGGAACTGTGGCGCCGAAGGCCCCAGCCGAGATCCTGTTGTCATCGCCAAGCGCGCCGCCGCCCTGCGGGCTCTCCTCGATACGCTGTTCGCCTCGACGGGCACGATCATGCTTGCGGCTGGCGACGAATGCGGGCGCAGCCAGAATGGCAACAACAATGCCTACGCTCAGGACAATCCCACATGCTGGCTTGACTGGGCGCATAGGGATCGCGCGCTTGAGGACCATGTCGCCGAGCTGGCCCGGACGCGGATGAAACGCCGCGCCTTGTTCAGCCACTTTCCTCAACCGGGCACTTGGCAGGGACTGGATGACAGGCCCATGACTGTTGCGGAGTGGGAGGCCCCGTCAACCGAAGGGGTGACATACTCCTCTGAAAACGCGAAACAGCGCTACACGCTCAATATTTCCCGTTGTCGGCAAACGGTCGTTTGGGATGACGCGGAGAGCGACGCTTAGATCGAAGGGCTCAAAAGCGCGGTCGACAGCTTCAGGACGACAATCATCCTTTTTTCGTCCTATCTGCATCCATGCGATCTCGGAGCAGAAACTGGCGTATCATCAGTGCTTCAACGCTTCCTGAAACGCGGCCTGAGAGATGGGCTGGGGGTCTGGTGTTGTGTCGGTCGCCAGCCTTTGCACCATGCCGACGAACACAGTGTGATTGGTTGGATCCACCCAAAACCAGGTACCGGCGGCGCCGTCCCATAGATAGGAGCCCTTGCCGAGCGAGACCTTGGCCGCAGCGGGGTCGGTTACGACCACCCCATCATATCCATATTCATATCCCGGCCGGATCTGCTGGACCGGTCCAATTCCGAACCCGCCATTGATGATTTCCGGCGAGAGTTGGCTGGTCATTATCATCTTGGTGGAAGCTGGCCGAAGTATCCGAACACCTTCGAGGCTCCCCTTGTTCAAAAGCATGCGGGCAAAGCGGGCATAGTCGCCTGCGGTTGTCACAAGACCCCCGCCGCCAGAATGATAGAGCGGCGGCTCCTTGAACGTCATTCCAAAAGATGGAGGCGCCGGACGAAGGGCTCCGTCGCCCCATTCATATACAGTCGCAAGCCTGCTCTGCTTTGACACGGGGACATAGAATGCGGTGTCGTGCATCTTCAGGGGCCCGAAAATGTGGCGCTGCATGAATGTCGCAAGGCTCTGGCCGGAGAGGCGTTCCACGATGACACCCTGAAGATCAACTGCGATGCTATACTGCCATTTCGTGCCGGGATCATAGGCCAAGGGCAGCTTTGCGATTCTCGCTACAAAATCGTCTCCGCTCGTCGACGTCCAAAGCGAAGCAGCACGATACTCGTCGTCAACATCGCCAGCGAAGAAGCCATAAGAAAAGCCCGCGGTCTGGTTCATGAGCTGAGACATTATGGGCATCGTAGCGGGTTTTCGAAAGATGGGCTTGCCATCAGCATCTGGTCCTACAAAGACTTTCACGTTTGCGAGTTCAGGGATGAACTTCGTCACGGGATCCTGGGGTTTCCACTTCCCTTGTTCATTGAGGATCATCATCGCAACTGCGGTCACCGGCTTGGTCATCGAGTAGGCGCGGAAGATGCTATCCATTGTCATGGGCGCGGCGAGGCCTATGTCGCGCTTTCCCTGAGCAGACTCGTGGATCAACTTTCCATCCTTGTACGCGACAGTCACGAATCCCGCGAACTGACCATCATCAATCAATCGTTTTAGCGCGACATCGACTTGAGGAAGATGGGGCCTGTTTGAGGCTGAACGAGTTTTCGCCGACAATGAATCTAACGGCGTTGCAGAAAACGACATGCTTGCAAACAACACAACAATGAGGGGCGTCGCAGCCCGCGTAGATGAGACGCCAGTCGTACGATCAAATGAATCGCGGCCCCAATGCGCGACAATCCATTTAAACAGTGGCATCATTTAACTCTCTCCCTCGCGCGATATTGTGGTTCGTGCTCAATGGCCGCTTTGCGGCCAGGTCTCAATATTTCTGGCGATCTTATCTGTGGCAGGTTTCGACAATGCGCCGATATTGTGCGCTCTGTCTCGCGAATTGCTCCAGGCGCTTGGATTGGTACAGGGTGGCTATACATCTTTGTGAACGTTCTTTTCGAGCTTGACAATGATGGACAATTGCGCGAAGTGAACGTTCACAATTAGAGATTGGGCCGATTCGATGTCGAGCACTGATCACTTTTGGAGGGGAAAATAATGAGTATTCACAGCGATCGCGCGGCCACACGACTGATGTTGGGAGCATCGGTTCTTGCTCTTTCCGCATTGCCCAGCGTCGCATTTGCTCAAGAGCAACCCGCGGTCGAACAGGCTTCAGACGAAGGCGAGGAGATCATTGTTTCCGGAATCCGGGCCAGCCTTCGTGATTCAATGGAAATCAAGCGCCAAGCCCAAGGTGTGGTGGATGCCATCTCGGCCGAAGATATCGGCAAGTTCCCCGATACCAACCTCGCCGAATCGCTGCAGCGTATTACAGGTGTCTCAATCGACCGGAGCAGTGGTGAGGGTTCGACCGTTACCGTTCGCGGTTTCGGTCCTGAGTTCAACCTCGTCGTTGTCAACGGTCGGCAGATGCCGACTTCGACGTTGGGCGACGGCGGCTCGGCGCCTTCTTCGCGTAGCTTTGATTTCGGTAACCTCGCGGCTGAAGGCGTCGCCGGGGTCGAGGTCTACAAGTCGGGCCGAGCATCGCTTCCCACTGGCGGCATCGGCTCGGTCATCAACATCAAGCTGCCGCGCCCGCTCGATCGCGCCGGACTGAGGGGCAGTCTCGGTGTGAAGGGGGTCTACGACACATCCCAGCTCTACGGCACCGATGTCACCCCCGAGGTTTCGGGCATCGTCAGCGCGACCTTCGCCGACGACACCATCGGCATCCTGGTTGCCGGATCGTATCAGAAGCGCAACGGCGGCCAGGCGCAGTTTACGGTCGGCAACTGGCGCCAGGGCTTCACTGGCGCCGAAAATAACTGGGGAACGCTCGCACAGGCGGGTGACCCGCGTTTCGCAAACATCCAGAACCGCCCCGGGCCTACCGACGTCTATCAGGTGCCCCAGAATGCGGCGTATGACTTTTACGATTTCAAGCGTGAGCGCATCAACGGTCAGGCCGTGCTGCAGTTCAAGCCGACCGATACGCTCGACCTGGCGGTTGATTACATCTTCTCGCAGAATAGCTTTGACCAGCGTCAGAACAGCATCGGCGTGTGGTTCAACCACGGCGACACCTCGAGCAGCTGGACCAACGGACCCGCCGCGGGCGCCAATTTTTACTCGGAAGTTTTCGGTCCTGGCAAGGATCTCGCCATTACCGGTGCAGTCGCCAACAACCGTAACGTCAACCACTCGATCGGCGGTAATATCAAGTGGGAGGCGCCTTTGGGCCTGAGGCTTGAACTTGACGGTCATCACTCGACTGCCGAATCCAAGCCGACTTCGCCCTATGGTAGCGCTATCGCAGTCGGAACGGCGATCTTCGGCGTCGCGAGCCAGCGGGTCGACTTTACCACCGATATGCCTGTCATTTCGGTGACGATGTTCCCTGGCTCCGAGATCGACGCGGCGAACATCCGCCCTGCAGGTAATGCCTTCCGCACCGCCTACATGAAGGATACGATCAATCAGGTGAGCCTGCACGGCGGATTTGATTTCGATACGTCATTCATCAAGAACCTCGACTTCGGCGTGGGCTATCTCGACAATAAGGTCCGTACCGCCTTCGGTGTCATCCAGAATGATACATGGGGCGGCACGCTTACTGCGGCGGAGACGCCGGATACGCTGTTCACGTCGCGTGCACTTCCGCAAGATCTGGCAGGAATGAGCGGATCAAACACTGCAGGGATCATTCCGACCTATTTCCGGATAGACACTGCCGGGCTGATCACTCTGCTCGACACCAGGCTCGGGATCTGCAACGCCGCTCCCGGCAATACGTGCCTGGCGCCATTCTCGACCGACCGGCGCATCAGCGAAAAGTCGATCACGCCGTGGGTGCAGTCGTTCCATTCGTTCAATCTTGGGGATGCCGAGGCCAATCTGCGCCTCGGCTTGCGCTATGAGGAAACGAAAGTCGTCTCGAGCGCACTCGCCCCGATCCCGTCCGGCACAATCTGGGTCGCAGCGAATGAAATCAGCCTGGTGCAGTCACCAGGCAGCGGGTTCTCCACGCTGAAGGGAAAGTATGAGAACTGGCTGCCGGCCATTGATTTTGATTTTGCGCCATGGGAAAATGTCAAGCTGCGCGCGTCGTACAGCCACACCATTACCCGCCCCGACTATGCCAGCATGCAGGGCGGTATCACTTTGAACCCGACGCTGCGGGTCGGCGCTGGCGGTAGCACGGCGAGCGCAGGCAACCCGGCGCTACTGCCATACAAGTCGAAGAACATCGATCTGTCGGCTGAGTGGTACTATGATAAGTCGAGCTACGTATCGATTGGCTTCTTCACCAAAAACGTCAGCAACTTCATCGCGAACGACACCACCCTGACGCCGTTGTTTGATCTGCCCGACCCATCGCAAGGCGGGGCTGCTACGGCGGCGCGTGCAGCCCTGGGTGCGGGCGCATCATTCGATCAGATCGTTACTTGGGTTCAAGCCAACCGCCCTGCTGACTTTGTCGCAGGGGTAGGGACGGCTGGTGGCATTGTCGGTCGGCCCAGCGACCCAGATGTGATTTTCACCTTCACCCAGCCGTCAAACAGCAGTCAGAAGGCGCGACTCTGGGGTTGGGAGTTCGCCGTCCAACACAACTTCTGGGAAACCGGATTCGGCGCGATCCTCAACTACACAGTCGTCCAGAGCGACACCGCTTTCGACAACACCTTGCCGTGGACGGTGACACAATTCGCCGTCCCCGGCGCGAGCAACAGTGCGAATGCGGTGCTCTTCTACGACAAGAACGGCCTGCAGGCGCGTGTCGCCTACAACTGGCGTGACAAGTTTCTCGCCGGAAAGGATCTCGATCCGTATTACATCAAGTCCTATGGCCAGTTCGACGTGAGTGCGAGCTATGAATTCCGCAAAGGTATGACCGCGTTCGTGGAAGGGATCAACATTACCAATGCGGACCGCTCCGGCGTGCGCCGGAATGATCGCGCTATTTTCTTCGCGGCGCCTGGCTATGCCCGCTACTCGGGGGGAGTTCGGTTTACCTTCTGACGCATATGGCCAGAGCCAATCGGGTCCAAAGAAAGAGAGTCGCACTGGTTGCCGGTGCGGCTCTCTTTCCGCATAGTGGAGACGGGTAGGCTTCCCGGTGAGAGCGCGATGAACGGTTCGGTGCAGCATGTTGCGATTGTTGGGGGTGGTACTGCCGGCTGGCTATCGGCCTGCGTGCTCGCCGCGCGGCACCCGGCACTGACGATCACCCTGGTCGAATCGCCCGACATCCCAACCATCGGCGTGGGCGAGGGAACCTGGCCGACCATGCGCGAAACGCTGGCGACAATAGGGATCTCGGAGGCTGAGTTTCTGCGTGAATGCGATGCGTCCTTCAAGCAGGGTTCACGCTTTGACGGATGGGTCACCGGGTCTGCGGCCGACAGCTACCTTCACCCCTTCACCCAACCCCCACCGGGTGACATGCGCGATCTCCTCGCTGCCTGGCAGGCAGGAAGCGCCGACACCGTTTTCGCTGCCGCCATGACGGCACAGCATGCAATCTGCGCGCGCGATCTCGCGCCTCGACAGCGCGCCATGCCCGACTATTCTGGAGCCTTGAATTACGGATACCATCTGGACGCGGGGAAGTTCGCGGCCTTGCTGGCACGACACGCCACTGACCGTCTTGGCGTTACGCGAATTTCTGCCGAGGTAACCGGCGTGGCAACAGGTGAAAATGGCGACATAGCTGCGCTGGAACTGCGCAACCACGCGACGCTTGCTGGCGATTTCTTCCTCGATTGCTCGGGCCAGGCCGCGATCCTCATTCGCAGGCATTTTGACGTTGATTGGATCGACCGCTCAGATGTCTCGTTCAACGACCGTGCGCTTGCGGTGCAAGTGCCGGTGGCGCCTGACAGCCCGGTGGCCTCCCAGACTATCGGAACAGCGCATGAGGCAGGCTGGCTCTGGGACATTGCACTGCCCACCCGCCGCGGCATCGGTTGTGTCTACAGCTCACGTTTCCTGACGGACGAGGCTTCGGAGCGAATTCTCGCGGATTACCTGCGCAAACATGTCCCTTGGGTCGATCCGGACCAGCTTGCGCCGCGCAAGCTCTCTTTCGCCACCGGCCACCGCGCTCGCTTCTGGGAGCGCAATTGCCTGGCGGTCGGACTTTCAGCCGGCTTCATCGAGCCGCTCGAGGCCTCAGCGATCGTGCTGATTGAACTGTCGCTGATGGCATTGGCGGACAACTTCCCCGCGAGTCGCACGACAATGGACATCCATGCTGCACGCTTCAACGAATTGTTTCTCTATCGTTGGGATCGGATCGTCGAATTTCTCAAGCTGCACTATGTGCTCAGCCACCGCGATGAACCCTATTGGCAGGCGCAGCGCGCACCTGAAACGATCCCCCCGCGTCTGGCTGAAAATCTTGCTCTGTGGAAAGAGCAACCACCCGCGATTTGGGACCTGCCCCGCGTCAACGAGATATTTTCCGCCGCCAGCCAGCAATATGTGCTTTACGGCATGAATTTTCCTGTGCCGACCCAAGGCATAACGACCACGCCCGCAGCTGCCGCGCGTCTGGTCGATGTGCGGGAGAGAGCCCGGGCACTTGCTGCGGCGTTGCCCGCGAACCGGGACTATTTCGCCGCGGTTGCCGTGCAAGCGGAACCAAGAGCGGCCCATGGAGAATTTGCCTAACCATGATCAAGCACCAGATCCTCAACAACGCCGATCACCGCGACCTTAGGGTGAGTACCGAAACCGGGGTGGAATATGGTGACAATGTCATGGCCTGCCTCACCGTGCCTTCAGAGTTTCTGCAGGTACAGGGGCACTTCCCGATTGTGTTTCGCCGAGACATCGAAAGCGAAAGGCTCTCCGCGCTCGCGCTTTTTGGATTCGAAAACGGCGAGAACCTGTTCCTTGAAGGAGAACGCTGGGACGCACGGTATCGGCCGCTGGCGCTTACCATCCAACCATTCCTTGTGGGTCGTCCGGCAACGGAAGAGGGTGAGGCACAGGTCCATATCGACATGGGCCATCCACGTATTGCAGCGAGCGGCGAAGGAACCCGCGTCTTCGATGAAGACGGCATGCCTACACCTTATCTCGAAGCCATTGCCGAAAAGCTGGGCGATCTCGATCATGGTTATCGGGAGAGCGTGGGTTTCTTTGCAGCACTGGAACGCTACGAGCTTCTGGAGCCTTTTACCCTCGAAGTGCCGCTCAATGACGGTTCCCAACATTCGCTGGTCGGCTTCCAAACGATTGACGAGCGCCGTCTTGCTGCGCTGGATGGCGACGCGCTTGGCGCTCTCCATTCCGAGGGGTTTTTGCTGCCGATCTTCATGGCGCTGGCGTCGGTCGCCCAGTTTTCCGAAATGGTTGGGCGCAAGAACGCACGGGTAGCTGGTGGCTGAGGTCGACACCTCAATTTTTGCCGCCATTCCACCGGTGGCTGAGCACGAGGCGGCTGGCTCTTCGGCCCTCGATGCGCTCTTGCAGGGCGCGCGGACTCCCTTCGTCATCCGCGGCTTGGTTTCCGATTGGCCGCTTGTCCAAGCAGGCTTGCGTTCGGCGCGCGATGCACGGACCTACCTGCTTGAGCGCGCCCGTGCAGTGCCGTTTGCCGTCTCGATCGGCCCGCCGGGTCACGATGGCCGGATGTTCTATGACGCGACGATGGACATGAACTTCCGCACTGCACGTGGAAAGCTGGCCGACATCTTCGGCGGGTTTGACGCCAATGAAGGTCGCGCCGATTCACCGGCGGTCTACCTTGGCTCGATAGACGTCCCAACCCATTTCGATGGCGTGCACGAGGAAAACCGGCTCGAACTCGGCGCGCGAGATCCATTGGTGAGTCTATGGATCGGTACGCCGACCCGCATAGCCGCGCACAACGATTTCCCCGATAACCTGGCGTGCTGCGTCGCCGGTAGTCGCCGCTTCACGCTCTTTCCACCAGACCAGATCCGTAACCTCTATCTCGGGCCGATCGACAATACTCCCGCGGGCCGAGCCGTGAGCATGGTCGATTTTCATGCGCCCGACTTCAATCTACATCCAGGCTTTGCGGATGCACTCAAGCAAGCTCAGATGGCTGAGTTGGAACCAGGCGATGCACTCTTCATCCCTTCGATGTGGTGGCACCATGTTGAAGGTCGGTCACCATTCAACATCCTTCTCAATTACTGGTGGCGTGACACGCCGCGCTACCTTGGCCAGCCACAGGATGCGCTCAACCATGCAATTCTTTCGATCCGTGACCTGCCGCACGAGGACAAGGCGATCTGGCATGCACTGTTCGAGCACTATGTGTTCAATAACGGGCCACAGATAACCAACCACATTCCAGCAGGCGCGCGCGGAATTCTCGATCCGCTGGACGCAGAATCTGCAGGACGTTTGCGTGCCTTTCTTCTGAGGACTCTTAGCCGATGATGAGTGAATATAGAAAACGGCGCGTCGTGATCGCCGGCGGTGGTACCGCGGGCTGGATGGCTGCAGCTGCGCTGGCACGGACATTGGGGGAGGCGATCGAGCTGACCCTGGTCGAATCCGATGCCATCGGTACGATCGGTGTCGGCGAAAGCACCATTCCGCCACTGGCCACATATAACCGCCTGCTCGGTATCGGTGAAGCCGATTTCATGCGCGCGACACAGGCGACCTTCAAGCTCGGGATCGAATTTGAAAACTGGAAGGTTCAGGGTGAGAAGTATTTCCACTCCTTTGGCCTCACCGGGCTTGATCATTGGTCAGCCGGATTCCAGCACTTCTGGATGCACGGACAGACCAAGGGACACAAATCGAGTTTCGACGACTACTGCCTTGAACTGAAGGCAGCCTTTGCCAGCCGGTTCGCGCATCTACCAGACAACCGGATGAACTATGCCTATCAGCTCGATTCTTCGCTTTACGCAGCCTTCCTGCGCAAGTTGGCCGAAGCCGATGGCGCGCGCCGGGCCGAAGGCAAGATCGCCGAGGTCCAGCTCGACGGCGATACCGGTCACATTGCTGCACTCCTGCTCGAATCCGGGCAACGCATCGAGGGTGACCTGTTTCTTGACTGCACCGGCTTTCGCGCGCTGTTGATCGAAGGGGCGCTGCACGTCGGCTATGATGACTGGACTCACTACCTGCCTTGCGATGCTGCCATCGCGGTGCAGACCGCAAGCGTGCGCCCGCCGATACCCTATACGCGCGCAATTGCCCACGATGCAGGTTGGCAGTGGCGCATTCCGCTGCAGCATCGCCAGGGCAACGGAATCGTCTATTGCAGCCGTTACCTCGATCGCGAGTCTGCGCTCGACCGGTTGCTTTCGAGTGTCGAGGGCGAGCGGTTGACTGAGCCCAACTTCATACGTTTTACAACCGGAGCGCGGCGCAAGCAGTGGCACCGCAACTGCATTGCCGTCGGCCTTTCGAGCGGGTTCATGGAGCCGCTCGAATCGACCAGTATCCACCTCATCCAACGCGCCGTCTTGCGGCTTATTCGCATGCTGCCGATGGGTGAGGTCAGCGAGCGCGATGTGGCCGAGTTCAACGACCAGCAACATACCGACATGTTGCAGGTGCGCGACTTCCTGATCCTCCACTACAAGGCCACCGAACGGCGCGACAGCCCGTTCTGGCGGCAATGCGCCGACATGGAGATCCCTGACAGCCTGACCCAGAAGATCGAGCTGTTCCGGGAGACCGGGCGCGTTTTCCGCAAGAACGAGGAACTGTTCGCCGAGAACAGTTGGGTACAGGTGATGATGGGACAGGGGATAACGCCGCAGGCTTATCACCCGGTCGCCACCAAGCTCTCGGACGAGGATCTCGACCAGCTGTTGGCTGGCCTGCGCGACAGTGTCTCCAAGACCGTCGCGTCTCTGCCCGAACACCACGCCTATGTCGCCCGCTACTGCGGTGCGAAGGATGTTGTGGCGGAATGATTTCGTGCGCGAGCAAGGCGGCCGCAGTTCTGCTTTTGCTGTTTGTCGCGAAGCCTGTCGGTGCTCAGGATTGGCAGCTGGTCTGGTCGGATGAATTCGAAGCGCCGACGATCGACCGGGCCAAATGGGACTTCGACGTCGATTGTTGGGGCGGCGGAAATAGCGAGCGACAATGCTATACTGCCAGCAAGCGCAATGCGGCAATCGAGGATGGCAAACTGGTCATTACCGCGCTTCGCCAGCGCTCGATCGGTCCGGCATTGCCCAGGGCCTTGCGACAAAAGGCCTCTGATCCAAATGCCGAGGCCAACCGGGATTTCACCTCTGCACGGCTTACCACCAGGGGAAAAGCCGCATGGCGTTATGGCCGGATCGCGGTGCGGGCCAGTCTGCCGCAGGGGCAAGGGACCTGGCCGGCGATCTGGATGTTGCCCGAAAAGGATAGCTATGGGTCCTGGGCGGCATCGGGCGAGATCGACATCCTCGAAGCGGTCAACTTGGGGGTTGGCTGCGCCGCTTGTCCCAGCGAACGCGAAGACACGATCCTTGGTACCCTTCATTTTGGCGGGAAATGGCCCGACATTCGTCATGTTGGAACAGAGATACATTTTCCCGAGATACTTGAAGGATTCCACACTTTTTCCATCGAATGGCAGAATGACCGCATCACCTGGCAGGTTGATGGCCGCACCTATGCCGAACGCGACAGCAGCGAATGGTGGTCCTCCGGGTCAAAAACGCTCGGAGCGCCGTTTGACCGGGAATTCCATTTGATCCTGAATCTGGCGATTGGCGGCAAGCTCGCCGAAGGGCGTAATCTGGGCGGCGTCTCCACCAGAGACTTCCCGAAACGTTTTGTGATCGACTGGGTTCGTGTCTGGCAAAAGGCTGACGACGCGGGTAGCACGCCATCAGCGCCATCCGGCGGAGGGAGCAAGTAACATATGCCGAGGCGCCGTCAGTCTGTCACGATCAAGCACGTTGCTTCGGATGCCGGGGTGTCATTGCAGACGGTCAGCCGTGTGATCAACAACGAACCCAACGTTCGCCCGGTCGTGATCGAGCGCGTGAAGGAGGCCATTGCCAGACTTGGCTATGTGCCATCGATCGGTGCGCAGCGCTTGCGGGGTTCTCGATCCTATCTGATTCTGGCGCTCAATGACCGAGATCGTACGATAGAGGATTGGCGCCTGCGTCAGGGAACCGACTGGGTCGACCAGATGTTGCTCGGCGGGATGCTCAAGTGCGCTGAACATGGATATCGTTTGATCATCGAACTGGTCGATACGCACAGTGACCATGTCGAACGGGAGATCATGACCGCACTTAACTCACTGAAGCCCGACGGTGTCATCCTGACTCCTCCGCATTCGGACAATCCTGTTATCACTCGGTTGCTCGAGCAGCAGGGTGTCCAATTTGCGCGTATTGGTTCGCTCGAGCCCGGTCCTGGCATGGCATTGTCGATGGATGATGAGGGCGCAGCACGAATGGCAACTGCAAGGCTGATCGAATTGGGCCATCATCGCATCGGCCTCATCGGCGGTTCGCCGGAATATGGCATCAGTGCCCTTCGTATCGCGGGATGGCGTGCAGCTATGGCAGCAGCAGGTCTGCCGACCGATCACCTTTTTTTCGAAGGGGATTTTAGCTATGCGTCCGGACGACGAGCTGCCGAGAACCTTTTGAGTGGGCCCGCCTCCGCTACAGCCATCATTGCGAGCAACGACCAAATGGCGCTGGCCACGCTCGAATGTGCCCGTGAGCGCGGGGTGAACGTGCCGGGCGAACTCTCGTTGGTCAGTTTTGACAATACACCGATCGTCCGTCTCACTCACCCGCCCTTGACGGCGATTGATCAACCGATCGCAGAAGTCACTTCACGTGCAGTCGAACAGATTATCAATGCGCATGCCGGACGGGCCATCCCTGAAGCGCCTACCATTGTTCCCGCCAGCCTGGTCGAGCGCGAATCGACTGCGCCTTTGCGATCGAGTCGCTAGAAGTGGAACGCATGCGTCCAGCCAACGAGCAGCCAACGCAACGGAACATTTTCTTATTACTCTATGCACTTGCCTGGGCGGGGGGGGCCATTTCCTATGTTCCGCTTCTGACCATATTGCTGCCCATGCGCCTGACAGAAATGACCGGTTCCGAGGACGTAAAGTGGCTGGCCTATTTGACGTTTTTTGGAGCAATCGCGGCAAGCCTGGCCAATATAGGCTTTGGTTGGGCCAGCGACGTGACTCGCGATCGCCGCCGATGGATAGCTGCTGGCCTTGCGTTGAATGTCTCGCTCCTTGTGCTGATCTCGCGCTTGTCCGATCCTGTCAACCTGATCGCCGCTGTTGTGGCCTGGCAGGTCGCGCTCAACATGATGCTCGCTCCGTTGGCCGCCTTGGCGGCAGACACTGTACCCGATTCCCAGAAAGGGTTGCTGGGTGGCCTCCTCGCCTTTGCGCCGGCTACAGGCGCTCTCGCTGGAGCCGTGGTGACCATCCCCGGCCTGGCCGGCCCCGATGGGCGAATTTTGTTGGTAGCAGCGATGGTCACAGCAGCCGTGCTTCCGATTTTGCTTGTGGGACGCCCTGCGTCCATCGCGCCGTCACTCAGGGAGGATTCGGTTCTACCGTCCGGGTGGGGCTGGCAGCCAAGAATGCTCATTCTGATGTGGCTTGCCAGATTGGCGATCCAGATCGCCGAAGCGGCCCTGTTCGCCTATTTGCTGTTCTATTTTCGCGCAGTAGATCCGAAGTTCGGCGATGCCGACGTGGCGCGAATCTTCAGTGTGGTGCTTTTGGTCGCAGCGCCGCTCGCCCTGGCAACCGGACGCTGGGCTGACCGTCGAGCGCATCCGATTGGTCCACTCGCCGCATGCGCCGGAATCGCTGCGGTGGGACTGGTTATGATGGCCAGTTCAATAGATCTGGCACCCGCTGTTTCAGGATATGTCCTGTTCGGTCTGGCCTCGACGGTGTTTCTTGCCTTGCACGCGAGCCAGACCATGCGTGTACTGCCGAAGCGAGAACGGCGCGGGCGGGATCTCGGATTTTTCAACCTGACCAACACCGTCCCGTCGCTTGTAGTACCCTCACTCACCCTCGCGATCGTGCCGGCCTTTGGATACGCTCCTTTGATGTGTATACTGGCAGGTCTGGCGGTGGCCGCCAGCCTTCTCCTGTTGAGTCTCCCGCGTTTGACTTAACCCCTTGCAATTTCTGGCGAGAGGTGCGAAATCCGTGTTGATAACGTTCTCATAAAAAAGGTTTAGGAATGGGGCCTGTGGTCAGAAGCGTGCTGCTAGGCACCGCTGCGCTGTTTTCGAGCGCGGGCGTTGCGCAAAACACAACATCTCAGGGTCCGGCCAAAAGCGCAGTCGCAACTGCCCCGAACTGGCCGAGCGCGCGCAGTCCGGAGACCTTGACCGACGTCACCACCGAGAACCGCATCAGCGCAATGCTGGCGCGAATGACGGTCGAGCAAAAAGTCGGCCAGACAATCCAGGGTGACATAAGCACGGTCCGCCCAGAGGATCTTGCCGCCTACCCGCTGGGATCAATCCTCGCCGGCGGGAATAGTGGCCCTTATGGGAATGAGCGTTCGAGCGCGGCCGACTGGAATCGGATGGTCAACGAATTCCGCGCTGCCTCCCTTGTTGCGCAAGCCAATGGTGTTGCGGTTCCGATCATTTTCGGGGTCGATGCGGTTCACGGCCATAACAATATTCCTGGCGCAACACTTTTTCCTCACAATATCGGGCTGGGCGCCGCACATGATCTCGCGCTCGTTCGTCGAATTGGCGAAGTCACGGCGAATGAAATTGCCGCGAGCGGTATTGAATGGACCTTTGCTCCGACGCTGGCCGTACCGCAGGACTTGCGCTGGGGTCGCAGCTATGAGGGTTATTCTGCCAATCCTCGACAGATTGCTGAATACGCTCGAGCAATGACGCTTGGGCTGCAGGGAAACCTCGAGGCGGGTCGTCCGTTGGCGATCGACCATGTTGCCGCCACCGCCAAGCACTTCCTTGCCGATGGTGGTACACTCGGCGGTAAGGATCAGGGTGACGCACAGCTAACGGAAACCGAACTGGTCGGCACACATGCTCAGGGTTATCCCGCATCGATCGACGCTGGCGTGCTCACTGTAATGGTCAGCTTTTCAAGCTGGAACGGAGTGAAAAACCACGGAAACCGGTCGCTTTTGACCGATGCGCTGAAAGGCAGGATGGGGTTCCAGGGCTTTCTCGTGGGTGACTGGAATGCACACGCTCAAATTGCAGGATGTTCGGTCACCGATTGTCCCCAAGCACTCAATGCCGGGCTTGATATGTACATGGCCCCGGACAGCTGGAAGGGATTGTTCGAAAACCTCGTCAAACAAGTCCGCGCAGGGGATGTTCCGATGGCTCGGCTCGATGATGCCGTACGCCGTATTCTGCGAGTCAAGGCCAAGCTCGGAATGCTCGAGGCCGCCCGTACCGAGAGTCGTAATTATGATGCCCTCGGTGCACCCGCGCATCTGGCCGTTGCGCGCGAGGCTGTAGCCAAGTCACTTGTCCTTCTCAAGAATAATGGTTCGGTTTTGCCAATCAAACCGGGAGCGAAGGTGCTTGTCGCGGGCGACGGAGCCGACAATCTTGGCAAGCAGTCAGGCGGCTGGACGATCACCTGGCAAGGAACAGGCCTTACGCGGGCAGACTTTCCGAACGGTCGATCAATTTGGGACGGGATCAGCGAGGCGGTGCGCGAGTCTGGCGGCAAGGCCTCGCTTTCACCCGACGGGACATTCTCGGAAAAACCCGATGTCGCGATCGTCGTCTATGGCGAGCAGCCCTATGCAGAGTTTCAGGGCGATATTCCGACGCTTGACTATCAGCCAAGTGGTGCCGCCGATCTTGCGCTCCTTAAGAGACTAAAGGCGGCAGGTATTCCGGTTGTTTCAGTATTTCTCTCGGGTCGCCCGCTGTTCACGAGCCCGGAAATAAATGCGTCTGACGCGTTCGTCGCTGCTTGGCTGCCAGGCAGCCAAGGCGATGGCGTCGCCGATGTTTTGGTTGCTGGACCCAATAATAGGCCGAAGCATAATTTTACCGGTAAGCTCAGTTTTCCTTGGCCCGCCGACGCCCGCTCGCCGGTTTCTCGTGCGCTGTTTCCCTCTGGCTACGGGCTGCAATATGGGAGTCGCAAAAGGGTGCCCTTGTTGAGCGAGAAGCTCGGCGTGGACATTACAGCGGCAATGAATGTTGAGCGCTATTTTGAAGCCGGGCGCGCCCGCGCACCTTGGACAATGACGATCACCGATGATGGCGGCACACGTCCGGTTGAATCTCTTCCCCAGACGAGTCCGGCAGGTCATGTCGTTGCGCGCTCGGTCGATGTGACTGCCCAGGAAGACGCGAAGTTGCTGATCTGGAAAGGGTCCGGCAACGTCAGTATCGATGGCCCCCCAGCGGATCTTACACGCCAGTTGACAGGAGCATTTGTGCTGCGCCTCGACTGGCGGATCGAGGGCCGTGGCGCAGCGCCGGTAACCATCGCATTTGGAGACCAGACCTTCGACATTTCATCCGTAGTCGCCGCTTCTCCTATTGGGCAATTGGCCAGCCTTCGCATTCCCTTGCGCTGTTTTGTCAATGCAGGAGCGGATATTTCACGGGTGGGCAATGCACTTCGCATCTCGGCAAATGCGGGTTTTTCCGCTACCCTGCTGTCGGCAAAAGTCGAGCCGGTGGGTGATAATCCGCCTTGTCCTTAGGCGCAGATTGAACATTCGACGTGGATTGAAAACAGACGGGGAGAGACAAACCGATGGCACTTCAACCTAGCATAGCCAGTAGCACTGATCCCTTTGTTGAGACTGACGAAGATTCGCATGTCGATGCCCCGGACTTGCAGATGTTCGTGATGGCCCTGTTCTTCATTTTCGGTGGTATCACGAGCCTCAACGACGTGATCATCCCCAAGCTGAAAGAGCTGTTTACGCTCAACTATGCTCAGGCGATGCTGGTTCAATCAGCCTTTTTCGGTGCCTATCTTTTGGTCTCGATCCCCGGTGCAGCACTCGTCAGGAAGATTGGCTATATGCGCGGCGCGGTCGTTGGACTGCTGACAATGATGGCCGGTTGCTTGCTGTTTATTCCTGCTTCTTCAAGCGCTACGTTTGGAGTGTTCCTATTTGCACTGTTTGTGCTGGCTAGCGGAATAACGATCGTCCAGGTCGTCGCAAACCCTTTGATCTCGCTGCTCGGTCCTGCGCGTACGACACATAGCCGACTGACTTTTGCCCAGGCATTCAACTCGCTGGGGACCACAATTTTCCCCTATGTCGGTTCGATCCTGATTCTTGGCAGCCTTGCGACAGTCAGTGCTTCCGAGCTGTCTGGACCGGCGCTGGATGCATACCGGGTGGCTGAGACACAGGCGGTGGTTCATGCCTATCTTGGTTTGGCTGCAGCTCTGGCGCTTGTGGCTGCGGTGGTCTGGCTGCGGCGCAACCGGTTGCCCGTAGAGACGCATGATGGCGGCTCGATACTCAAGAGCTTCGGCCTGCTCAAGCGCCCACGTTTCGGATTGGGCGCGGCCTGCATATTTCTCTATGTTGGGGCCGAGGTCGCCATTGGCTCGCTGATCGTCAACTATCTGATGCAACCTGACGTCTTGGGCCTGGCTGAACAAGACGCAGGCAAGCTTATTCCGTTATACTGGGGCGGCGCTTTGGTCGGGCGTTTCATTGGCTCCGCGGTGTTGCGTGTAGTCAGCCCAGGCAAGGTTTTGGCGATCGTCGCATCCGGGGCAATTGCGTTGATCTTTTTCTCCGCCAACATGTCCGGCTGGCTTGCCGGATATAGTTTGCTGGCCGTGGGATTGATGAATGCAATTATGTTCCCAACGATCTTCAGTCTTGCCTGCGAAGGGCTTGGGCGGCGGGCAGCCGAGGGATCCGGACTAATCTGTGTTGCCATAGTTGGAGGAGCGATTATTCCGCCACTAACAGGTCAGTTTGCCGATTCCAGCGGAAGCTTGGCCTTCGCGCTGCTGGTGCCTGCATTATGTTATGCAATCATCGCTGCATACGGCATTTATCTCCGTCGGCCGGTGCAGGAAATTGCGCCTGTGGCGACCCATACTGCGCATGCGGCTTAGGCCTATCACTTCCAAGGTGCTGGCAAATGGTTTTATTATTGGTCGACCATGATTGACCGTCGGACTGCGTTGATGTCCTTCACGTCTGACAGTTTGATAGTGTTTGGTGCGACGGGGGATTTATCGCAGCGGATGTTGTTGCCGTCTTTGTGTGCGTTGAACGCGGATGGTTTGGTATCGGGAGATTTACGGATTATCGGGAC